>JBFWUN010000035.1:0-4610 GCA_050247235.1 Gammaproteobacteria bacterium | reverse complement strand
CCACGAGCGGACTGCCGGTGATCACCACCGACACGCCGGCCCGCTGAGCGGACCGGCACCGCGCACCCGGGACGTCCGGCCCGCCCTGCCCATGCACGAGCCGCTGTCCCGCGAAGACTATCGTGCACCGCGCCCGGTGGAGCTGCCCGCCGCAGCGCCGGCGCGCACGGGCCGCACCCACGCGTCCCCTGCCACCGCGCTGATGCTGCTCGGCGCCGCGGCGATCGGCGTGGTCGGCGTGTTCGCGTGGCTGCCGTCGTGGGTGGAACGCGCCGCGCCGGCGCGCGACGACGCGCCGACGGCGACCGCCGCCGTGCCCGCCGCGGCGCCGGCCGACGACACGGATCTCCTGCTGCCCGAACCCCCGGACGCGCGGCCAGCCGCGCAGGACGCGCTGGCTGAGCTGCTGCCCGCCGTCGGCGCGCTGCGCGAACGCCGCATCGCCACCTGGGATCCGGACGCGCTGGCGGCGATCGAGCATGACATCGCGACCGGGGAACGGGCGTACCGGGAACGGCGCTTCACCGCTGCGCGGGCAGCCTACATGGCCGCCGCGGCACGCGTGGAGACTGCGCAGGCGCGGATCCCGGAGGTCGTCCGCGACCGCGTGGACGACGGCGAACGCGCGCTGCTGAGCCACGATCCGCACGCCGCGGCGCGGGCCTTCGCACTGGCACTGGCACTTGCCCCGGACGATGCGGCGGCGGCGGCCGGGCTCGCGCGCGCCGAGACGTATGACCGCGTGGTGGCGCTGCTGAACGAAGCCAAGGGATACGAACGCATGCAGGACCCGGCGCGCGCCGCCGAGGCCTACCGCGAGGCGTTGCGGCTCGACCCTGCGGCCGGCGATGCCCGGCAGGGCCTGCAGCGTATCGAACGCGCCCGCGCCGACGCAGCATTCACGGCGGCCCTGTCCCGCGGCTTCACCGCGCTGGAGAAAAACGACTACGCAGCGGCGGAACAGGCGTTCGCGTCGGCAGTGAAGATGCGCCCGCAGTCGCAGGAAGCTGCGCATGCGCTGGCACAGGCGCGTGAACGCGCGACCGCCGCGCGCATCGAACGCGCTTTGGCCGCTGCGGCCGCCGCCGAGCGCGCGGAGAACTGGCCGGAGGCGCGCGCGCAGTACGCGGCCGCGCTCGCGCTGGACGAGGCGCTCGCCGCGGCGCGCGACGGCGGCACGCGCGCAACCGCGCGGGCGCGCCTGGCGGTGCGCCTGCGGGACGCACTCGCAGCGCCGGCGCGGCTGGCCGACGCGGCCGCTGCCCGCGCGGTGGAGGCGTTGCTCGCGGAGGCACGGGCGGTCCCAGCGCCGGGGCCGCGGCTCGCCCGCGACATCACCGCGCTGGACGCAGCGCTCACCGCGGCACGTACCCCGGTGGGCGTCACCCTGCGCTCGGACGGCGTCACCGACGTCACGCTTCTCAAGGTCGGCCGCCTGGGGGCGTTCGCGGCGCGCAACCTCACGCTGACCCCGGGACGGTATACTGCGGTCGGCACCCGCAACGGCTACCGCGACACCCGGCTCGAGTTCACGGTGACCGCCGGCGCGGTGGTCGACATCACGATTCAATGCCAGGAAGCCCTGCCCTTCGGGAGATGAACGCGCGTGGCACGCGGCGACGATACCTTCGGCCCGAAACGCTTCGAGACGATAGAACCCACCGCTTTCCGTCCGCCCGGCGCGCTGGCGCGACTGGCGTGGCCGTCGTTGCCGTGGCGCCGGCTGCTCGTGATCGCGACGCTCGCGTGCACGACTGCGGCGGTCGCGTTCATCTTCGCGGCACGCTCGGTGGAGTTCGACGTGGCGCCGTCGCATGCGCGGCTGTCCGTCGGCGGCGGCCTCGCGCCGCATTTCGGCGCGCGCTACATGCTGCTGCCGGGCAATCGCCGGGTCGCGGCGGAGGCGCCGGGATACCGGCCGTTGCGCACGCACGTGAAGATTGGTCGCGCGCCGCACCAGGTGCTGGCGCTGACGATGACACCGCTGCCCGGACACCTCGACATCACGCTCGAACCGGCGGTGCAGGCGCGGGTGTTCGTCGACGAACTCCCCGCCGGCACCGCGCCCGGCCGCATCTCCGGCGTGGCGGCTGGCGCGCGTGAGATCCGCGTGCAGGCGCCGCGCTACCTCGAGTTCGCGACCACGCTGGACGTCATCGGCAAGGACCAGGCACAGCCGCTCGCGGTGACGCTCGCGCCTGCGTGGGCCGAGCTCGAAGTGGCGTCGAAACCGGACGGCGCGCAGGTGCTGAGCGACGACGACGTGCTTGGCGTCACGCCGCTGAAGGCCGAGCTGCTGCACGGTCCGCGGCGTCTGCGGGTGATCAGACCGGGCTACAAGCCGTGGGAGCGGCGCATCGAGGTGGTGGCTGGCCAGCCGGTGTCGATCCTCGATGTGCGGCTGCAGAAGGACGACGGGCACTTCAGCGTCACCAGCATTCCGCCCGGGGCCGCGGTCACCGTGGACGGCCGCTTCAAGGGCGAAACCCCCGTGCGCTTCGCGGTCAGCCCGGACGTGGACCATGCGCTGGTCGTGATGAAGAGCGGCTACGTGCCGGCGCGCGAACGGGTCGCGGCCGAATCCGGCGCCGTTCGCGACGTGGCGCTGACGCTCACGCCGGAACTCGCGGTGATCGAACTCGCCACCACGCCGGCTGACGCCGAGCTGCTGCTCGACGGGCAGCCTCGCGGCAGCGCGACCCAGCGTCTCGAACTGCCCACCCACGAGCACGAGATCATCGTGCGCAAGCCGGGATTCGCGACGTACCGCACCCGCGTGACCCCGCGCAAAGGCGTGGTGAAACGGCTGGAGATCCGCCTGAAGACCGCCGCGGAGATGGCCGCGCTGGAGGCCACCCGCGCGCCTGCCGCAGCGGCGCCCGCGGCAGCTGCTGCGACAGGCGCGACACCCGCGGCGCCAGGCTGGCCGGATCCCGCCACTGCGGCCGGCAACGCCGAAGCGCAGCGCGTGGCGGAAACCATGGTGGCGCCGTTCCTGCCGCCCGAACTTGCCGGCCCGGGCACCGCGCCCGTCACGGCAGTGGCGCCGCCGCCGGCCTTCGCCGGTGAAGGCCTCGTGCGATCGTCGCTCGGGCAGGAACTCCGGCTCGTGCGCGGCGGCGCGTTCCGCAGTGTCGGCAACGTCACGATCCGGTTGCAGCGCCCGTACTACCTGGGCCTGCGCGAGGTCTCCAACGCGGAGTACCGCCGCTTCATCGGCAGCCACGTCACGCAGGGCGCCGCCGGCCATGATCTGAACGCCGACCACCTGCCCGTCGCCAACCTGCCATGGGAGGCCGCGGCGGCCTACTGCAACTGGCTCTCGCGCCGCGAGTCGCTGCCGCCGTTCTACCAGATCCGCTACGGCCGGGTGCTCGGCGTGAACCCCGATGCCGCGGGATACCGGTTGCCGACCGAAGCGGAATGGGATTTCGCTGCGCGCATCGCGCCGGACGACACCGCGCTCGAGTTCCCGTGGAGCGGCCGGTTTCCGCCGCGCGGGAGAGTCGGCAACTTCGCCGACCAGGCGGCGCGCGAACTCGTCGCACGCGTGATCGCGGGTTACGAGGACGGCTTCGCCGCATCCGCGCCGGTCGGGAGCTTCCCGCCCAACCTGCGCGGGTTCCATGACCTGGGAGGCAATGTCAGCGAGTGGATCCACGACGTCCACGCGGACGTGATGTCGGGCGGCAGCGATCCGCTCGGGGCATCGAGCGGAAGCGCACACGTCGTCCGCGGCTCGAGCTGGCGTCACGCGGCGCCGGCAGAGCTCGCGCTCGCGTACCGATCGTCCGGCGGCGGTCCGCGGCCCGATCTCGGCTTCCGGCTGGCACGCTATGCGCAGTGACGCACGCCGCCTGCGCCCGGTGCGCCGCGGACTCGCGGCGGTGGCCCTGTGCGCACTCGCACTGGCCACGCGCGCGGAACCGCCGGCCGCGCCCTCGCCCGCACCCGCTCCCGCGGAAGACCCGGAACGACCGGAGTACCGGGCCCGCGCGCTGCCGACCGACACCTTCAAACCGAGCGAACAGGTGTCGGAAGACTTTGCCGTGCCGTTTCCGGCTGACATCTGAACCCGTCGATCGCCCGCGCCGAAGCCAGGAAGTTCCATGCGACCCACGCTCATCGATCTCAACGACGTCGAACTGCGCATCGCGCGTGGTGCCGATGAACTCCTGCGCAGCCCGGGCTACGCAACGTACACGGGCCAGAAGGTCGAGGTGGGTGACGCCGGTTTCGCGCTCGCGTGGCTGCATCCGCGCGCATCCAGCCATCGCTTCTGGCAGGCGCTCGACACCGCGCCGCTGACGACCATGGGCAAGCGGGTGCGCCATGCGGGCGATCTCGCGTACCTGCATCTCGAACACCTGCGCGAGCGCGCGGGCCGACCGGATCGCGCGCTGTTCATCGTGCCCGGCGCGTACCAGCGCGCGCAGCTCAGCCTGCTGCTCGGCATCGCGCAGGCGGCGGGAATCGCCGTCGATGCGCTGGTCGACAGCGCCGTCGCGGTGGGCGCGACATTGCCGCCGGGACAATACACGCACGTGGAAGCGCTGCTGTACCGGACTGTCGTGAGCCGGCTGTCGGTCGATTCGAACCGCGCGATCCGC
>JBFWUN010000034.1:0-43513 GCA_050247235.1 Gammaproteobacteria bacterium | reverse complement strand
TACCTCGATCTCACGCTTCTCGCCGTCCTGCGTGCATTCGAAACGCACCGCCTGCAGCGCCCCGTGCGCATCCGGGACCGCCTCGCGCGGATTCATGTTCGGCGCCAGCGCGATCGATTCCGCGAGGGCTTCCTTGATCTCCTCGTGATTCTGCCGGTAGGCCGGAGAGTCGCTGATGTCCTTGCGGTAGAAGAGCGTCACGCCGCCCCATTCATTGCACAACCGGGCGAAGTCCGGGGCTTCGCCAGCCTGTGATGCGCGTTGCCGCTCGGCGCGGATCGCGCGGCCGTGCACGAGGAACTCGTCCAGGATCCCGAGTTCCTCGGCATCGAACCGCGCGCGCAGCGGGTCCTCGCCGTGCACGCGGACGAGCGCTTCGTAGCGGGCCAGGATCTTCGCGACCTGCTTGGGGTAGTACGCCAGCACCTCCGTCGCGGTATCGATCGCGGTCAGTCCGCCGCCGATCACGCCGGCCGGAAGGCGGACCTGCAGGTTCGCGAGCGAAGCGTCCTTCGCCGCCCCGGTGAGCTGCAGCCCCATCAGGAAATCCGACGCCTTGCGGATCCCGCGGATCAGGTTGTTCTTGAGCCCGATCACCGATGGCTGTCCCGCACCCGTGGCGAGCGCGATGTGGTCGAAGCCAAGCGCCCACGCGTCCTCGATCGTCAACGTGCCGCCGAAACGCACGCCGCCGTACACGCGGAACGTGTCCCGCCGCAGCAGGGTGAGGTAGATGACCTTCAGGAAATTCTTGTCCCAGCGCACGGTGATGCCGTACTCGGCGACGCCGCCGAAGCCGAGGTTGCTGCGCGTGTCGAGATCGTCGTACAGCGCGGCGAAGTCGCGGATGGGCTTGGGCGGCGTGCCGTTGCCGCCGACCAGCGCAGCCGGCAGCGGTTCGATTTTCAGGGCGTCGATCCCGGCGACCCCGAACCCTTCGTTCAGCAGGTAATGCGCGAGCGTGTAGCCGGCAGGTCCCATGCCGGCGACCAGGATGTTGTGGCCGTTGTATGGCAATGCGGTCGGACGCTTGACGTTCAGCGGGTTCCAGCGCGTCAGGAAGCTGTAGATCTCGAAGCCCCACGGCATGAACAGCACATCGGTCAGCACGCGCGTCTCGATCTGCGGAATGTTGACGGGCTCGGTCTTCTGGTAGATGCAGCCCTTCATGCAGTCGTTGCAGATGCGGTGGCCGGTACCCGGACACATCGGGTTGTCGATCATCACGAGCGCGAGCGCGCCGAGGTTGTCGCCGCGCCGGCGCACGAGATGCATCTCCGAGATCTTCTCGCCGAGCGGGCAGCCGGTCGCCACCACGCCGAGCGCGTTGGTCTTGAAGCCGGCTTCCTTCTTCTGGCGCATGCCCTTGGAACAGGAGTCGGCATCGCGATCGTGACAGTAGATGCAGTGATCGATCTCGTGGTGCACGCGGCGCGTGTCGAAGCGCTTGTCGGTCAGCGAGAAGCCATCCCGTTGCCGGCGATGGTCCGTCGGCCCCATCAGCGCCTGGTAGGCGCCCCGCGATGTCGGTGCGAATTCGACGAGCGCGTTCCAGTCGGTCTTCTCGGGCTCGCGGAACAGCGCCCACCCCGCGGTCTCCGGGGCGAACGCCGGGTCGCCCTTGGCGAGGTGGCACCAGCGCGCGACGACCTCGGTCAGCGCGGCGACGAACGCCGCTGCGTCCGCCTCCGCGAGCGGCGCACCGAAGAGGGCGCCGGAGGTGGCCTGCAGCGCCGCGCGCAGGGCCGCGGCATCCTCCGCGGCCGCCGCGTCGCCCGCGGCCAGCCGCGTCGCGAGATCGAGCAGCCGGGTGCCGGCCTTCGCGGTCAGGTATTCATCGTCGGTGCAGACATCCGACGCTGCGCGCGCCAGTGCGCGCAGCGCTGTCATCTGTGCCGCGAGCGCCTCGCGCGGCCATTCGGCCGGATTGGCTCCCTTGAAGCGCTTGGCGAGTCCTTCGAGCAGGTCGTGCTTCAGGCGGAAAATGGTGTCGAATTCGCTGCGGATGTGGTGTCCCTGCACGGCATGGAGGTCATCCACCGCGAACAGGCGGGCGAGGAATCGTCCGACTTCCTCGGCGGCTTCCACCAGGACGTCCGAGACCGCTTCCGGGGTCATGCCGTCGCCGCCGCACGCGCGGTACGCGGCGAAGCGGGCGAATGCGGCGGGATCAGTCCGCTCGAACGCGCGGTCGAATTCACCCGCCAGGTCCTGCAGGCGGGCTGGCACGTAGAGATCCCGGTACGTGAAACCGGCGATACCGAGCGAGAGGTCGTGTTCTTCGGAGCCGGGACGGCTGGCGCGTTCATTCATGGGGATGTCAGACCGGTTGGGTTGATGAGTACGGGCGTCGGGCGCGCGCGCATCGTACACCATACCGTACCGTATGGAGAAGGGCGCACACGGCAGTCCGCAGTGGCTTCCAGTCCTGCGCATGCGAGGGTGCGCGCGACTGGAATCATGATCGATCGCACGCGGGCGCGCCCGGGGCAGGGGCGCCTGCAGGCGGTCAGCCTTCGCCGATACGCGGAAACCGTGGCGGCCGCTGTTCCAGGAAGCTGTGCACGCCTTCCGCGAAGTCGGGCCGGTGGAAGCTCGCCTGCATGCGCCGCTCCGCTTCGTGCATCGCCACGTCGAGCGGCTGCATCAGCCCGCGATAGACCTGCTGCTTGATCGCCATGATCGATGCCGGTGACGAGGCTGCCGCCAGTTCGTCCACGTACTCACGCGCGGCGGCGAGCAGCCCGTCGCCGGGCACCACGCGGTTGACGAGCCCGAGCGCCAAGGCCTCCGTGGCGGTCACCTTGCGCGGGTGCCACAGCAGGTCCAGCGCGCGCGACGGACCGAGGAGTCGCGGCAGGATCCACGATACCCCGTGCTCGGCCACGAGCCCGCGCTGGGCGAACGCGGTCCGGAACACCGCGGAGTCCGCCGCGAAGCGGAGGTCGCACAGCGCCGCCAGCACGAACGCGAGCCCCGCGCAGGGACCGTTGATCGCCGCGATCAGCGGCTTGCGGACGGACAGCAGGTACGCGAACGTGACGCGAAACTCCGGGCCCATCGCCGGATCTCCCGGGGTGGCGTCGAGTGCCGGCAGGTCGGGTGTGTCCAGACCACCGGCACCGCCGGCGACTCCGGCGGCAAGTGCCTCCGTGTCCATCCCGGCGGAGAACCCGCGCCCCGCCCCGGTCAGCATGATGCCCACGATGTGTGGATCGTGTTCCGCACGGGCCACCGCATGCCGGAGTTCGGCAAGCATCCGGCGGGTCAGCGCGTTCAGGCGTGCCGGGCGATTGAGCGTGATGACGGCGGTCGTCGCCGCGGTGTCGAGCAGGATTTCCTGGTACATGGGTTCTCCTTGAAGGGGCGGCGCGCGTCAGCGCCGGAGCGGCACGAGCGCCGCGGCGGGCACGTCTTGCGTTCGCTTGTAGATATGCGCGGTGCAGCTGCCGTCCGCGCGTGCCGGCGCTTCGAACACGTAGTGCGGATGACCGTACCAGTCGAGCGGCGCGGCCGCGTTCCAGATCGGGCAATGCGTGCAGTACACCGGCATCGCGGGCAGGCCCAAGGTCTGGGGGCCGGGTTCGTGCACGTACGGCAGCGCGTGTTCGCCCGCGTAGGCGCCCATCCGGCGCAGGCGCCCGCCGCTGCCGCAGAGCGACTGCTCGAGCGTGTAGCGCACCGAATCCTCGCGCACCTCGCACTCGCCCATGTGCTGCTTCAGCAGGAACGCCGATGCCTGCGCGAACTCGCGTGCCGTCATCGTCTCCCAGCGATCGAAACCGCCCTTCTGACCGAGCGCGGTGTCGCGGTGGAACTGCTCGAGCGTGTCGGCGCCGCCGGCGCGATAGACGAGCGCCATCGTGTCCGCCATGAACCGGACCAGCCGGTCGTGCAGCGGCAGGTAGAGCGTCGTGATCTTCGCCTGTACGCACGCGCTGGCTGTCGCGGCATCACCCGCGGCGAGCGCCGCGCGCACAGCCTGCGCATTGTCCGCGTGCGTGCGCTCGAACGCGGCTTCGACCGTGGCGAGCGTCGCTTCGGCCGCGACCATCGCATCGGCGAGGGAGGCGCTCGCAGGGGCGGCCGGCGCACCGTCCGGCGCCACGCCGCAGGTTGCCGGCAGCGTCCGACAGAAATCATCGACATGGGCGGGGAACCCCGCATCGCGATCGAATCGCTGCGCGAGCGGGGGCAGGAGACGCATCATCACGCGGATCGTGATGCCGAGTCCGCGGACCATCAACGTGAATTCCTTGGCGAGATTGCGGGCCATGCCGTCGCCGTGGTCGACGAGCCGCTGCGCGGTCGCGAGATCGCCGTCCGCGAGCGCCGTGAGCAGTCGCTCGGACAGGCGGCGACCCCATGCGTGGACAGGCAAGTCGGTCATCAGGTCGTTCCCGGGGAAGTCCGACCCGATTATAGGTGTGCGCGGCGCGCGCGGCGCGTTGGCCGGAGCGGTCGCCAGGTGGGTCACGGAATGCCGCGTGACCGCGAATGTCGGCTGCCTGTGCGTCAGCGCACACGGACCGCAAGCCGTGCGCCGGCGCGGCGAAAAGCGGTTGTGCGCCCCCGTGGGGGCGTCATCTCGGGGCGGGCACCTCGGGGCGGGCACCTCGGGTAAAAAGCCGGGGACGGATCACCCGCTGCCGGCTTGGGGGGCAGGGGCGTCCGGCGGAGCGTGGCAATCCGTCCCCGTGAACCGGTTCCGTCAATGCACCGTCGCGGATTCCGCGCGGAGGACCACTTCCGTCACGAGCACCACCCGTTCTCCGCCCGTGTCGGCGGGGTCTTTCCGCGACTCTTCCCCCGCCGGACGGGACACCGTGGTTTCCGCGCCGAAGTGGAGATCGCCGATGCGCCAGGGGCGTCCGGACAGGTGGGTGACCCCCGCGACATGTCGATGGATCTCGTCCAGGGTTTCCGCCCGCAGGCGGCCGACCAGCGCACGCAGACGCGCATCCGGGACGTGGACCGTGAGGTCCGGGTCGGACAGGTGCACCCCGTCACGGCACGCATCGCGCAGACGCGCGGCCATGTCGGGGTGCCCGCCCGGGGGGAGGCGCGCGGTCGCACGCAGGCTGGCCTGTGCGTAACCGGGCGCCTCCGGGACCCGGTCGGGCGCGGTCATCGCCCATTCCGTGGCGATGAAGTGACCCAACGCCGTCCGCGCCCGTGCGCAGATGGCATCGTCCTCCAGGTGGTCCGGCACCAGGAGCGTGACCGTGACCGCGAGCGCCAGTGCTTCGTCGGTGAGTGTGGTGTGTGCATACACGCGGTATCGAAGGGTTTCGAGCTGCGCGAGCTGGGTGTCGAAGAACGGGTTGGCCGGGGCGGTCGGGCTACGCATGGGGAATCTCCGGGGGTCACTCGGAGAGGGACTGTACGAGGGGCGGTGGTGCAAACGACGCCCCTGTGCCCACGGGAGGGTGCCCCCGGGCCGGCCGACCCCGGCCAGCGAGGCGGCAATCCGGCAACGCGCCGCGTCAGTCCCCGGCGTAATGCCGCAAGGCCGTCCTGAGCGTGTCCGCCACGGCCGTGCGCAGGGCCGCGGGCGCACGCACTTCCACGTCACTGCCGTGCTTCAGGATCTCCATCAGCAGTTCGGGAGATTCACGGTACGGCACGACCAGTTCGAAGCGGCCATCGGGCAGCCAGCGGACTGCCTGCTCGGGATGCCACGTCTCGTCGGCCACCCAGCGGGCGCGGTGCGCGGAGAACCACAGCACGGCGCGGGCGACCGGCGCGCCCGAGAAGATCCCGAAGCTCGTCGCCAGGTGGGCGTCGAGTTCCGCATCCTCCAGTTCGTGAGCCCGCGCGTCCGTGCGCACCAGCGCGGACATGCGGTCGAGCGCGAACGTGCGCAACGCGTCGCGCGCGTGATCCCAGGCATCCAGGTACCAGTTGTCGCGGTAATGGACGAGCCGTTGCGGCGAAACCTCCCGCCGCGCCTGCAGGTCGGTGCCTCGCGCGTGGTAGTCGAAGGCGAGGCGGGTGCGCGCCGCGAGCGCGGCGCCGACTCCGCGGAACACCGCGGGCGCGACCGGCCGTGCCTGCGTCGGCAGGATGCGGACCCGGGCGGACAGCTTGCCGCGCGCGAGCCGCCCGTGATCGAGCAGCTGCTCGAGCCGTGCGCGCAGCGGTTCGATCTCGCGGTCGAGCAATCCCGGCTGGATCCGGCCGAGCAGCTGGTGACTGGTCACGAGCGCGAGCAGCTCTTCGCCGCTGAACCACAGCCCCGGCAGTTCATAGCGACCCCCGTCGGCCGCCGCGTCGTAGCGATACGCGCGCAGGTCGCGGTCATACACGATCGGTGCGCCCAGGTAGTCCCGCATCGCGCGAATGATGCGCTTGGCGGTGGAAGCATCGCATTCCAGCGCGGCGGCGAGCTGCTGCACGGAGCGTCCCCGGCGGGCGCCGGTGAGCTCCTTGTGCAATGCGTAGATGCGGTCGAAGCGATCCATGGCACGACGAGCCAACGCCCTGCGCGCACCGGCCGGGCGCGCGCGGCCGCGTGGCTCAGATCATCGTCCGCCCGCCGTCGATCGCCCACGACTGCCCGTTGACGTAGCTCGCTTCGTCGGATGCGAGGAATACCGCGAGCGTCGCCACCTCCTCGGGCTGGATGAAGCGGCGCAGCGGAACGGAGTTCAGGAAGTTGTTCGTGGTCTGTTCGAGGGTCAGGCCGGCCACCTTGGCGTGTTCGGCGATGAAGCTGGTGGCCATGTCGGTGTCGACCACCCACGGACAGATCGCGTTCACGCGGACCTGGTGCGGCGCGAGTTCGAGCGCGAGGCACCGGGTCAGCCCGATCACCGCGTGCTTGGAGACGTTGTACGCGGACTGGTTGGGCGTGCCCCACTTGCCGGCCGTGGACGCCAGGTTGACGATGCTGCCGCGCCTGCGCGCGATCATGCCGGGCAGCGCGAGCTGGGTGGGATGCAGGACGCCGATGAAGTTGATCTCGAACAGGTCACGGAAGTCCTGCGCGTCGTAATCCAGGAACTTCGCGGCGCGATGGATGCCGGCATTGTTGACGAGCACGTCGATGCCGCCGCGTGCCTCGGCGGCGGCGATCATGCGCGCCACGGCCTCGCGGTCGGTGACGTCGCACGCGAAGGTGTCCACCGCCACGCCGAAGCGCGCACGCAGTTCCCCGGCGGCGCGCTCCAGCGGCGCAGCGTTGCGCGCGTTCAGCAGCAGGCCGGCGCCCTCGGCGGCAAAAGCCTCTGCGACCGCGAGGCCGATGCCGCGGCTCGCGCCGGTGATGAGCGCGGTGCGGCCGCGCAGTCGATCGGTCATGTTGGATCTCCTCGTTGAGGGGCAGGGCGCGCGGGATCGCTCAGCCGCCGAGCCGGTGCCTGATCAGGACCAGGCGGTCGTTGCCGAAATACATGTCAGTGCCGTCGAGGAAGAGCGTCGGCGAACCGAACCCCCCGCGCGCAATGAGTTCGTCCGTGGTCGCACGGAGCCTGTGCTTGTACGGCTCACTCGCGATCCGCGCGAAGTATTCGTCCGCAGCCAGCCCGACCGAGTCCGCGATGCCGCGCAGCACGTCGTCCTGCGAGATGTCCTGCAGATCTCCCCAGTAGGTCGCGAACACCGCGCGCGCGTACGGCACCAGGCAGCCCTGTTCGATCGCGTAGAACGCCCCGCGCATGGCCTTGACACTGTTCACCGGGAACACCGGCGGCCAGCCGATGCGGATCCCGATGTAGCGCGCCCAGTCCTGCAGGTCCTTGCGCGCGTACTCCGCCTTCGCGGGTACGGGGTGCGCGCGCGTTTCGTACACGCTGGGATTGACGGTGTTGAACACGCCGCCGACGAGAATGGGCTTCCATTCGATCTCGACGGGCAGGTGGTCGAACAGGGTCAGCGCGTGTTCGAACGCAAGGTAGGTCCACGGGCTGGAACAATCGAAGAAGAATTCCAGGCGATGCATGGGCGATCTCGCGGAGGGGTGGGCGGCCATTGTAGAACCTGGATGCGTTGCGCGGCGCGCCCTTCAGCCGGGCGACGGGCGTCCCCGCGCGGGGTGGTGGCGGCGGGTGCCGCCCCGCGCGGCACCACGCGGTGCACTCAGCGGCGGATCTCCAGGATCGCGCGCTGGTCGTACCGGCCCGCGAGCCGGCTCATGAGATCGATGAGCCGCATCTGCCAGCCGTACTTGCGGCGCAGCGCGGCATACGCGCGATCAATCGTCGCCGCGTCAGTCACCACCCGCGCAGTGGCGTCGCAGGCCGCCGAGAGCACGCGGCCGCGCATGTCACAGCGGGCGAGGCGCACCGCGGGATTGGCGCGGATCCGCCGGACCTTGCCGGCGCGCGCTTCGGAGAACACGTAATGCGCGCCGTCTGCCGGCGCAATCCACACGGGTGTCGCGACCTCGCGGCCGTCGCGCCGGTGTGTCACCAGGCTCACATAGCGCGCCGCGGCGAGGTCGAACGGCACATCGGAGTCTGGGGCGCTCATGCGCCGCACGCGGCCCGGCCGCGGGCGCGCAAGGTCGCCGACGGCAGCTCCCCGAACATGCGCTTGTACTCCGCCGCGCACGCGGACAGATGCCAGAAGCCCCAGCGCGTCGCCGCTTCCTGCACCGAGCCCGGCCCCGCGGGATCGCGCAGCGCCCGCCGCAGCCCGTTCAGCCGCAGCGCCTGCAGGTACTGGTGGGGACTGATCGCGAGCACTTCCTGGAAACAGTTCTGCAAGGTGCGCCGGCTGACACGCAGCGCCTCGCACAGCTCCGAGACGGTCAGCGGCTGGTCGGGGTGCGCGGCGGCGAACGCGCGCGCGCGGGCCACGATGTCACGCCGCACGCGCGCGGTGAACGAGGCGCCCGGGTCGGGCAGCGACGCGGCCAGCACGCCGACGAGCCGTTCGAGGATCTGGTCCCGCAACCCGACGCGCACGGTGGTACGCGCGAGCCGTGCCGGCGCGCGCTCGGCGGTGGTGAATACCTCGCGCAGCAGCGACCGCAGCGGCGCCAGCGCGCTCGCCGGCGCGGCGATCACGCGGCGGCCCGCCAGCGTCGCCTCCCAGTCCGGCGCTTCGAGTGTCCGCGTGTGGGCGCCGAAGGCCGCGGCATCGAGCGCGATGCCCACGATGTCCAGCCCCGGGGGCGTTCTGAAATCGAGCGTGTCGCGCGGTCCGAGCGTGAGCATCGAATCGATGTCGAGCGCGCATCCGGCGAACAGACCCGGTCCGTCCATCGCAAGCGGCACCCCGAACGTCCGCGAGTTGGGCCAGGCGGAGCCGGACTCCAGGATGCTGACGCTGGTGCGCTCACGGAAAAGCTGCAGGTCGCCGAGCCAGATCTCGTCCAGGCAACCTTCGAAGCGGCCACGGTGCAGCTGGTCATAGGTCTGGTCCCAGTGCGTGAGGCTCGCGGCGTGCGCGCCCACATCGCGGGACACGGATCGCCGCAGGATGGAAGGCTGCGCGGGCCCTGGAGGCATGGCCGGAAACCCCGTGGAAATTTGCCGAATTATGATAGTGGGGCCCGGAAGTTGTCATTACACTAGCGGACGACCGGCCTCCCGCGAGCCATGCGCACGTGGGCCGGACCCGGCAGCCACACGGGAGGAGACGATGCGTACATCACGGTTCGGGCGGACGCGCGGCGGCATGCGGGCACTCCTCGCGGGTCTGCTGGTTGCGGGGGCGGGAATGGCGGGACCAGGCGTGGCCACGGCCGCCGAGTTCGTCGCCGAACAGGTCACGGTGCGGAAGATGCCCGCGCCCAACCCGGCGCGGATGTACGTCTCCGATGTCGCCATCTCGCACATGATCGACGGGCGCATGCACATCGTCGACGGTGAGACGCTCAAGTACGAGGGGGTGGTCGGCACCGGCTTCGTGGGCCTCGCCACCCTGTCGCCGGATCGCAAGGAAATCTACGTCGCCACCACCTACCTGTCGCGGCTCAATCGCGGCGAACGCACGGACCAGGTCGACGTCTACGACAGCCAGACCCTGCTCGTGAAGCAGGAGATCGGCATCCCGCCGAAGCACGCCCAGGCGCTGCCGTACAAGGGGGTCATCGCGGTGACCCCGGACGGCCGCTTCATCTTCGTGCAGAACGCAACCCCGGCGAGTTCGATCTCGGTGGTGGATCGCCAGGCCGGCAAGTTCGTCACCGAGGTCCCCACCCCCGGGTGCTGGGGCATCCTGGTCGCGCAGAGCGTGTCGAACCGCTTCACGACGGTGTGCGGGGACGGCACCCTGCTGACCGTGACGCTCGGCCCCGATGGCACGCCGGGCGACCAGCAGCGCAGCGAGCGACTGTTCGATCCGGACAAGAACCCCGTCTACACGCAGACCGAGAACGATGGCGACAACTACCTCTTCCTGAGCTTCCACGGCGATGTCCTGAGCGCGAATCTCGGCGGGGCCAAGGCGCAGATCGGGCCTGCGTGGTCACTGCTGGATGACGCCGCGCGCAAGGAGAACTGGCGGCCGGGCGGCTACCAGCCGTTCGCCTACCACCCCGGCACGCAGCGGATCTACGTCGCGATGCACCCCGACGGCAAGGAAGGCAGCCACAAGAACCCGGCCGCCGAGATCTGGGCGTTCGATGCGACGACCCACGCGCGCCTGGCACGCGTGGAGGGCAACAACACGGTAGCGCTCGCGGTCAGCAAGGAGGCGACGCCCCGCCTGTTCGGGATTGATCCGCTGAGCGCGGGACTGGTGCGCTACGACACGGCGCCCGCGCTCAAGTTCGCGCAGCGCATGGACGGTTTCGGCGAAGCGCCAATCCTCATAGAGATGCACTGATCCCGATGCCGCTCGTACCCGACCCGGTGTTCGTCCACGGCGTCAGCTACGCGCTCGGCGCGATCTTCCTCGCCGGCGCGGCCGACAAGCTGCGCGATCGCCACGTGTTCATCGGCGCCGTCCAGGCGTACGGACTGCTGCCGGTGCCGTTCGTCGTGGTGTTCTCGTTCGGGGTCATGCTGGCCGAATTGGCCGTCGGTCTTGCACTATGGATGCCGCCGGTGTGGCCGCACGCGCAGTGGGCGGGACTCGCGTTGCTCGGGGTCGTCACCGGGGCGGTGATCATCAACCTGCTGCGGGGCCACACGGAGCTCGACTGCGGCTGCGGGGGCGCGGGCGGGGATCAGCCATTGTCCTGGGGACTGGTGGCACGCAACGGGGGGCTCGCGGCCGCGCTGGTGCTTGCGGCCGCGACGCCTGGTGCACGTGAACTCGTCTGGCTCGACTACGCGATGGTGCTCGTCACCACTGCCAGCCTGTTCGGTCTGTACGCCGGCGCGAACCAGCTGCTCGCCAACCGGCCGCGGCTCGCGCGCCTGGAGGGGGCGTGATGACGCAGGCGTTGAGCGTGGCGGTGATCGTGCTGTCGGTGCTCGTCCTCGGACTCATCGCGGCGGTGTTCGCGCTCGCCCGCCAGGTCGGCATCCTGTACGAACGCATCGCGCCGGTGGGCGCGCTGACGATGGATGCCGGGCCCAAGGTCGGCGAACCCGCGCCGGTGCTGGACCTGGAGGCGCTCGGTGGTGAAACGCTCGCGATCGGCCGCGCGGGGCCGACGAGCACGCTGCTGTTCTTCCTGTCGCCCACGTGCCCGGTATGCAAGAAGCTGCTGCCGATCCTGAAGTCCACGCTCAGGAGTGAACACGCATGGCTGCGCATCGTGCTGGCGAGCGATGGGGACGAAGCGGCCCAGCAGAAGTTCCGCGCGAGCGCGAAACTGGAGATGTTCCCGTACGTGCTGTCGGCGCCGCTGGGACTCGCGTTCAAGGTGAGCCGCCTGCCCTACGCCGTGCTGCTGGACGAGCACGGGCGTGTGCGCGCCAAGGGGCTGGTCAATTCGCGCGAGCAGATCGAGAGCCTGTTCACCGCGAAGGAACTCGGAGTCGCAACCGTGCAGGAATACCTCGGCGCGACGCATTGAGATGACAATCCGGGGGCCGCGCGCGTGGGCTCCCTGACACTGGACGGGCGGTCGGCCGACCGCTCCGAGGAGAATGGCGATGCAATGGCTGGACAGTTTCTTCGAACGCAAGACCCGTGAAGTGGCACAGCTCACGTCGCGCCGCAGCGCGCTGCTCAGGCTCGGCAGGACGCTGATCGGCGCCGGCATGCTGTTTCCGGTGCTGCCATTCGATCGCCAGCCGCAGGCGGCGCCCGGAGGACATGGCGGCGAACCGGCACACGGGCACGGGGGGGGCGGGGGTGACGTCAACGACGACACCACCTGCGAGTACTGGCGCTACTGCGCGCTCGACGGCTTCCTGTGCACCTGCTGCGGGGGCTCCATCTCCGAGTGCCCGGCGGGCACGGAAGTGTCCAAGGTCACGTGGGTGGGCACCTGCCAGAACCCGAACGACAACAAGGCCTACCTCATCAGCTACAACGACTGCTGCGGCATCACCGCGTGCGGGCGCTGCATGTGCAACTACAACATCGGTGAGCGCCCGGCCTACCGGATGGGCGTGCACAACGATGTGAACTGGTGCATGGGCAACAAGGCGAACGCGTACCACTGCACGGTGGCAGTGGCGCTGGGCGTGGCCGAGGCCCGGCCGCCGGCCTGAGGCGCGCCGGTGGGTACGGACATGACCCGGCGCATGCCACCCTTGCACGCGGTCGTGATGGCGGGCCTGATCCTGGCGCTGCCGGGCGGTCGCGCGGCGGCCACTGATTTCGGGCACCAGAACTACCTCCTGCACTGCGCCGGCTGTCACCTGCCGGACGGGCGTGGCAGCGCGCCGAACGATGTGCCCACCCTGCACCGTATTCCCGGCGAGTTCGTCAAGGTGCCCCGCGGACGTGAATTCCTCGCGCAGGTGCCCGGGATCGCGTACTCGCCGCTGCCGGATGCCGAAGTCGCGGAAATCCTCAACTGGATGCTGAAGGAATACAACACGCCCTACCTGCCGGCGGACTTCAAACCGTACACTGTGGCGGAAGTCGCGGCCTACCGCGCGGTGCGACCGGCGAACATCATGAAGGTGCGCGAAGGAATCCTCGCCGAGCTGGCGGCGAAGGGGATCACGATCGACTACGCCGCGCAGTGATCACCGCGCAGCGTCGACAGCGCCGTCGGACGTCGACTGCTTCGCGTGCCCGTCCACCCGGGCGATCGACATCGTATCCACCCAGTACAGCCTGCCCAGGCTGTGCACGAGGCCGAGTCCGCGCGTCCCGTTCAGCAGCACCCGGAACGTCGTGGCCCGCCCCGCGCGCGACACGCGCACCACGTGCAGGCCGTCGAGTGGAAAGATCGACAGCGGCGGCGCATCGTCGTCCTGCGCAACGTACGTGATGTCCACCAGCGCACGGGCAGGTGCGCCGATCTCGACGGTGTGCACGCTGGCGGGTGTCTGTCCGCCGAGATAGAAGTACCCGACGGCCGCGCGGGCGGCACTCTCCAGGTAAATGTCGCGGTGCGACCGGTCGTCCTGCCCGACGACGAATTCCGTGGCCTGCACGAGATCCGCCCGCACGGGGAACGACACCGTGGACGCGTTGCCGTACGCAACCGGGAATGCCATGCCGACGTTTTTCCTGTTCCAGTAGCTGTAGACATGCGAGGTCGGCGAGTCGCCGACCGGCGCCA
Source organism: Gammaproteobacteria bacterium (assembly GCA_050247235.1). Classification (GTDB taxonomy): domain Bacteria; phylum Pseudomonadota; class Gammaproteobacteria; genus CAIKBL01. The sequence goes on along the minus strand of JBFWUN010000034.1, from coordinate 29,928 downwards.
CGGGGTGGTGTCTCGCCGCCGTGTAGTTTTTCAGCCAAGGCTGCGCCACGACCTGCATGACGGTCGGCCACGTCGTCGCCGTGACCAGTTCCCGTGCGGACAGGATCCGACCTTGGCCGTCATACGTCGCGCGGGAATAGAAGAACACGCCGAACGTGGGATCGAACAGGTGCCAGCTCCCGTCGTAGAACACTTCGACCAGCGCATGGCTGCCGACGCCGTAGCTCGGATCGGAAAACCCGAACGCCCCGAGATAGCGGGCCGGGACGCCGAGGAGTCGGACGAGATCGCTGAAGGCCATCGCGAATCCGCCGCAGCTCGCCGCCTGGTCGCGGATGTACTCGGCCGACGTCTTGTAGCGTTCCACCTCGCCGATCGCGATGTGAGACACGACAAACCTCATCACGGCCACGCTTTTCGCTTCGTCGCTCAACGCCGCCGTGCCGTGCGGGAAAACGGTTGCGATGATTTCCCGCAGAAAGTGTTCGTCGCCGGCGTGGTACAGGGCGAGGTCCGCTGGGCGCGGAGGCGCGTCCGCGTCGTTCTGCAGTGCAAGCCGGCTGGCCGCTGCGCCGTTCAGCGCGTCCACCACCGTGTGGGCCGCCCGCAGATGGGCCATGAGCCAGGCACCCCCAAGGCCCATGAGCACCAGGATGGCGGCACCCACCATTGCGAGCCCGCGATGCGTCAGACCAACCTGGATACCGGACGGGGTGCGCACAGTGCCTGCGGATCCCATGGGGTTGCTCCTCGGATTGCCGTCGGGTCGGGGTTCGACCCGACGATTGTTCAGTGCATGGGATCGGCGAGCGCAAGCGGCAGCGCGCGCCGACGTTCGCCGGTGAGTGCGGCCCACGCATTCGCGATAGCCGGGGCGATGGCGGGTGTTCCGGACTCCCCGATTCCGCCGGGTGGCGCGTCACCGCCGACGATCGCGACGTCGATGTCCGGCGTGTCGGCCAGCGTGACGAGGCGGCAGTCGGCAAAGCTCGCCAGCCCGATCCGGCCATCCGCGTAGGGCACCTTCCCCCACAGTGCGGCGGACAGGCCGAACAGGATCCCGCCCTCCATCTGCGCCTGCACGGTGTCCGGGTTCACCACCGTTCCGCAGTCCACGACGCACCACACGCGATGCACCCGGGGAGCCCCATCCGGGCCGGCCGACACCTCGGCCACCTGCGCGACCAGGCTTTCGTAGACATGACTGAACGCGACGCCGCGCGCGCGCCCTGCCGGCGCAGGGGTGTCCCAGCCGCAGCGCTGCCTGAGACGTTCCAGCACCGTCCGTTCGCGCGCGCCCGCGAGATGGCGCAGCCTGAACTCGAACGGATCCGCGTGCGCGTGCGCGGCGAGTTCGTCGATGAACGACTCGACGAAGAACGTGTTCATCGAGTGCCCGACACTCCGCCAGATCCCGATCGGCAGCGGATCGACGGGGACCGCGCAGTGGGATACCGCGGCGTGCGGCAGCGTGTAGCGCAGGAACACCGCGCCGTCGACCGAGGTGCGGTCCGGGCCCACCACGGGCAGCGCAGGCACGAGCCGGCCGATGAAGCGCGGCGAGACGTCCGGCGAGACGCCGCGATGAACCCAGGCGGCGATACGTCCCTCCGTGTCGAGCCGCGCGGCCATGCGGGCATGACCGGGCGGCCGGTAGACGTCGTGCTGCAGATCCTCCGCGCGCGACCACACGAGCTTCACCGCACGTCCCGGAAACGCACGCGCCACGGCGATCGCCTGCAGCGCCACGTCCGGCTCCGCGCGCCGCCCGAAGCCGCCGCCGAGGTACTGGGGATGCACGTGCACCTGGACTTCAGGCACCCCCAACGCACGCGCTGCGTGACGCTGCACGAGATCCGGGGCCTGCGTGCCGAGCCACAGGTCGACGCGCCCGGGGGTCACCTTGGCGGTGCAGTTCAGCGGTTCCAGGCACGCATGGGCGAGCAGCGGCACCCGGTATTCCGCCTGCACGGTGGGGGTGCCGAGCGCGGCGGCGCCGTCGCCCCGGCGTTCGTAGGTGAAGAAGTCACCTGCGTCGAACGCGACTTCGAAACGCGCGTCGAGCGCGGCCGCCGAGGCCTCGCTGCGGGCGGGCACGAACGTCGGTGGCGTCAGCGCGAGTGCGCGCTCGGCGTGCCAGCCCGTGCGCGCGACGACCGCGAGCGCGTCCGGCAGCCGCACCAGCCCGTGCACGCCGGGCGCCGCGCGCAGGCGCGCCTCGTCCACGGTATCCAGCCTGGCGCCGAACACCGGCGCGGCGCGGATCGCGGCGAACAGCATGCCGGGTTCGACATGATCGATGCCGAAGCGCGCGCTGCCGTCTGTCTTGACGGGCACATCGAGGCGCGGCAGCGGAAACCCGATCAGCGTGAATTCGTGCGGTGCCTTGAGCCGCATCCGGGGACGCGGCGTGAAGCCGGCCGCCACTGCGGCCAGTGCGCCGAACCGGCGCCGGCGACCGCTTTCCGCGTGCAGCACTTCTCCCGCGCGCACGGTGACGGTGTGCACGCGCACGCCGAATTCCCGGGCGGCCGCCTGGCGCAGCAGGTCGCGCGCGGCCGCGCCGGCGGTGCGCATCGGTTCCCACGCATCCCGCACACTGGTGCTGCTGCCGGTCAGCTGGATGCCGAGTGCCTGTCCAAAGCGCGCGTAGATCCAGCGCAGCGCGCCGTAGCCCGCACGCCGATCGTCCCATGGCACGATCTCGGTAAAGGCGACCACGTTGCCGTACACCGCCGCCACGGGCGCCGGCGTCACGCGCACCTGCGACCAGTCGGCATCCAGTTCATCGGCCAGGATCATCGCGAGCGACGTGTGCACGCCCTGGCCCATCTCGGCGCGCGGGATCGCGATTGTCACCGTGTCATCGGTGCCGATCTTCACCCAGGCGTTCAACGCGATCTCACCCCCGGCAACCGGCAGCGTGGCGGGATCGCCCAGCAGGTCGCGCGGCCGGCCGAGCGCGTAGCCGAGCAGCAGGCCACCGCCGGCGATCGCGGCACGGACGAGGAAGCGGCGGCGCGCGGGTGCGGCGATCACGTCGGCGCCGCGGGCGCGCCGGCCGCCAGCGCGATCGCCCGCCGGATCCGCGGATACGTGCCGCAGCGACAGAGGTTACCGAGCGCCGCGGCGAGTTCCGCTTCCGTGGGCACCGCGGTACGCGCCAGCAGCGCGACCGCCGACAGGATCATGCCGGACTGGCAGTACCCGCATTGCGGCACCTGCAGCGTGCGCCAGGCCCGCTGGACGGGATGATCGCCACCGAGTCCTTCAATGGTGGTGACCGCGCGTGTGCCGAGATCTCCCACCGGCAGCACGCACGAGCGCGCGGGAACACCTTCCACGAGCACGGTACACGCGCCGCACTGGCCGACCCCGCAACCGAACTTGGTCCCGGTCATGCCGAGCAGATCGCGCAGCACCCACAGCAGCGGCAGTTCGGGCTCGGCGTCGACCTCGCGCGTCTCCCCGTTCAGTCGGATCGAGAGGGACATCGTGCGCCGGTCTCAGGCCGGCAACTCCTGCAGCCACAGGCGGAGCAGGGCGGTGACCGCCTGCGGACGTTCCATCGTGGACAGGTGCCCGCAGTCCTCAATGATCGCGTAACGGCTGCCGGGAATACCGGCCGCCATCTCGGCATGCATCTCGAGCGGCGTGATGGCGTCCTCGCGCCCGCAGACAATCAGCGTGGGGACGCGGTAGCCCGCGAGTTGTGCGCGACGATCCGGCCGATGCATCACGGCGGTGACCTGGCGCAGGAACGCCGCCGGGCCGATCGCGTGCGCCATCGCGGTGACTTCCTCCACGAGCCCGGTGTCCGCCAGCCGCGCCGGCGGGAGCAGCGCCGGCATCAGCAGCGCGGGCACCTCCGCGAAGCGGCCCTGTTCGGTCAGTCCGATCAGATGGCGTCGACGGGCCGTCTGCTCGGGGATATCGGCGCGCGCCGTGGTACCGATCAGCGCCAGCCCCTGCACGCGTGCCGGGGCGAGTGCCATCACCGCGTGCGCGATGATGCCGCCCATCGACAGGCCGGCGAGCGCGAAGCGCCCCGGGACTGCCGAGAGCACCGCCTGCGCGAGCCCTTCGATCGTGTCTGCCCCGGTGGTGTCCGGTACCACGCAGTGCGCGAGCTCTTCGAGATGCTGCAGCTGATGCGACCACATCCGCCGGTCGCACAACAGGCCAGGTACCAGCACGAGCGTTGTCATTCTTCCTCCGTGGGCGAATCGTCTGCCGGGAAGGGTGCGGGCAGTGTAGCCATTCGCTCCGGCGCCGGCACGCGGGGTGGCAGGTGGCGTGGTCCGGGCCGATTTGTCACCATGCCGGGTTCCCCCCATTGCCGAGACCGAGTTCCCATGCCGCTGCGCGCCGACAAGACCCTGACCGAATTCATCATCGACGAGCAGCGCCGCTTTCCGCACGGCACCGACGGTTTCACCGCGCTGCTGAACGACATCCGGCTCGCGTGCAAGCGGATTTCGTACCTGATCGGCAAGGGTCGGCTCGCGAACGCGCTCGGGCGCGCCGGCACGGACAACGGCCAGGGCGAGGCGCAGATGAAGCTCGACGTGCTCGCAAACGAGATCTTTCTGCGGACGAACGAGTGGGGCGGGTATCTCGCCGGCATGGTGTCGGAGGAACTCGACGCACCGTACCCGATCCCCGTCGAGTACCCGCGCGGCCGCTACCTGCTGGTGTTCGATCCGCTGGACGGTTCCTCGAACATCGACGTCAACGTCTCGGTGGGCAGCATTTTCTCGGTGCTGCGCGCGCCGGAAGGCGTGACGGACCCGCAGGTCGCGGATTTCCTGCAGCCCGGCACGCAGCAGGTCTGCGCGGGATACGCGATCTACGGGCCGTCCACGATGCTCGTGATCACGCTCGGCCGCGGTGTGCACGGCTTCACCCTGGATCGCGAGATCGGCGAATTCATCCACACGCATCCGGATCTGCGGATCGCGCCGGACACGCAGGAGTTCGCGATCAACGCGTCCAACGCGCGCTTCTGGGAGCCGGCGGTGAAGCGTTACGTGGACGAATGCCTGGCCGGGCGCAGCGGACCGCGCGGCAAGGATTTCAACATGCGCTGGATTGCCTCGCTGGTGGCCGAGACGCACCGCATCCTGCTGCGCGGCGGCGTGTTCATGTACCCGCGCGACAACAAGGACCCCTCCCGCACGGGACGTCTGCGGCTGCTCTACGAGGCCAATCCCATCGGAATGCTGATCGAACAGGCCGGCGGGCGTGCGAGCACCGGCTACGACCCCGTACTGGTAGAGACGCCGTCGGATCTGCACCAGCGCATCGGGTTCGTGTTCGGGTCGCGGCACGAGGTGGAGACGATCGAGCGTTACCATCGTGAAGCGAACGACGTGGAGTACGAGGCACCGCTGTTCGGCGCGCGGGGGCTGTTCCGCGACTGAGCCGCGCTGCGCGCCGGTTCAAGCCGCGCAGCGATTCCCTTAGGATGGCGGGATGTCGAGCCGCCACCCCATCGTCGCGATCACCGGCTCGTCCGGTGCCGGCACCACGTCCGTCACGCGGACGTTCGAGCAGATTTTCCGGCGCGAGGACGTGCATGCGGCTTACGTGGAAGGGGACAGTTTCCACCGGTACACGCGGGCCGAGATGCAGGTGAAACTCCGCGAGGAGGCGGCGGCGGGGAACCTGCAATTCAGCCATTTCGGCCCCGGGAACAACCTGTTCGCCGAACTCGAAACGCTGTTCCGCACCTACGCGGAGACGGGGCGCGGAAGGATCCGCCGCTACCTCCACACCGCGGAGGAAGCGGACGCCTGCGGGCAGGAACCCGGAACGTTCACGCCGTGGCAGGACCTGCCGCCCGACAGTGACCTGCTGTTCTACGAAGGGCTGCACGGCGGGCTGGTGGACGGGAAGATCAATGTCGCGCGCTATCCGGACCTGCTGATTGGCGTGGCCCCCGTCATCAACCTTGAATGGATCCAGAAGCTGCACCGGGACAAGTCATTGCGCGGTTACAGCACCGAGGCGGTCACGGACACGATCCTCCGCCGGATGCACGACTACGTGCACTACATCGTGCCGCAGTTCTCCCACACGCACATCAACTTCCAGCGCGTGCCGGTGGTCGACACCTCCAACCCGTTCGTCGCGCGGCACATCCCGACACCCGACGAATCCTTCCTGGTGATCCGCTTCGCGAATCCGCGCGGCATCGACTTCCCGTACCTGCTGTCGATGCTGCAGGGCTCGTTCATGTCCCGCGCCAACACGATCGTATGCCCCGGCGGCAAGATGGATCTCGCGATGCAGCTCATCTTCACGCCGATGCTGTGGCGGCTGATGGAGAAACGGAAGCGCGCGCTGCGGAGTTGAGCACCGCGGATCTCGTCACCCTGACAACGGTTGCGCTCGCGATTCCCGCGATATCGGGACCCCGCAGGGCGGTGACTGAAGCCACGAAGGGTCCGGTGCTCCGACCGGGGTCCCGATATCGGTGATCGCGACATCAGCCGGAAATCCTCTTGGCCCCCGGCCGCCCCCCTGCGCCGGAGACCATGTCCCGCACGTCGGCGGACGGTGGTTGCGAAGGCTTCAGCCGCGAGCGCGTGTTGTAGGGATTCGTATCGATCTTCTCCAGCACGATCTCCCGCGCGAGCACCGCCTGCTTCCACGCCTGGTGCGCGGGCTCCTCGGCGACGAATTCCGGCATGACCTCGCGCGCGAACAGTTCGAGACTCGCGCAGATGTCCTCGTGACGGTTCTTGCCGGCCTGGTTCAGCAGGATCACCTGGTCCACGTGCGAGGCCGCGAGCTCGCGCAGCCGCCGGCGGATCGTCTCCGGCGAGCCGATCAGCTCGGATCCCGAACGTGCCTGCCCCTCCGGCGTCTGCTTCCACGCGAGGTACTTGTCCCACAGGCTGACCTCGCCCGGCTTGAACGGCCCTTCCTTGTTGTACAGCTGCAGCGCGAACTGGAAGAACGTCCAGCCATCCGCCTTCTGCCAGGCCTCCTCGTCCGTCTCGCAACACATGAAGCCCGCGACCACCGCGAGGTTGGGATTGACCTGGTAGTCGGCGAGCGTCTCCTGGTCGTTCAGGAAGCTGTCGTAGTACGCGTTGACCCAGGCGGTGGCCGCCGCGAGATCGACGAACTTGAAGCACAGCGCCCCCATGCCGCGATGCGCCGCGTACCTGATGGTATCCAGCTGCGAGCACGCCACCCACAACGGCGGATGCGGCTGCTGGCGCGGCTTCGGCACGATGGCGCGCAGCGGCATCCTGTAGAACGGACCGTCGTATTCCCAGCCGTGGTTCCAGAACATCGGCAACGTGCAGCGCACTGCGTCCTCCCACACCAGCCGCTTGTCGCGGAAACGCAGGTTGAACGGATGCAGCTCCGTGACGGAGGCGCCTTCGCCGAGCCCGAGCTCCACGCGGCCGTTGGACAGCAGGTCGAGCGTCGCCACGCGCTCGGCGACCCGCGCCGGATGATTGGTGGTCAGCTGGACGATGCCGTGCCCGAGCCGGATCTGCCGCGTGCGCTGGCTGGCGGCACCCAGGAACACCTCCGGTGCGGCCGAGTGCGAGTACTCCTCCAGGAAGTGATGCTCGACCTCCCACGCGTAGTGATAGCCGAGCCGATCGGCGAGTTCGATCTGGTCCAGCGAGTCCTGGAACAGCTGGTACTCGCTGTCCGCCGTCCACGGACGGGGCAGCTGGTGTTCGTAGAAGATCCCGAATTTCATGGCGCACGCTCCTGGCGGTGAGCCCCGATCATGCCGGGCCGGGCCACGCATTTCGAGCGCGGCGGCGTGCCTTTGGGCGTATCATGCCTGCACCGTCCGTTCGTCGGCGCACCCGCGCCGCGGGCCGGCCGGATCCCAGATTCCTACAGAAGGACCCTATGGCAGATCCCAACGATACCCGCATCATGGCGCTGTTCTGCGACTTCGAGAACGTCGCGCTGGGCGCCCGCGATGCCAAGTTTTCGCGCTTCGACATCGGCAAGGTACTGGAGCGCCTGCTGCTGAAAGGCAACATCGTCGTCAAGAAGGCCTACTGCGACTGGGAGCGGTACAAGGAGTTCAAGACCGCGATGCACGAGGCGGCGTTCGAACTCATCGAGATCCCGCACGTACGCATCTCCGGCAAGAACTCGGCCGACATCCGGATGGTCGTGGACGCGCTGGACCTCTGCTACACCAAGTCGCACGTGGATACGTTCGTCATCATCTCCGGCGACTCGGATTTCTCTCCGCTGGTCAGCAAGCTGCGGGAGAACAACAAGACCGTGATCGGCGTGGGGATCAAGTCCTCTTCGTCCGACCTGCTGATCTCCAACTGCGACGAATTCATCTACTACGACGACCTGGTGCGCGTGGAGAAGCAGCGCCGACCGCGCCGCAAGGCAGCCCCGGCGGCAAGCGCCACGGCTGCCGCCACGACGCCCGCTATCCCCACCGAGCAGGACAAGGCGCAGGAAGCGCTGGACATCGTGATGGAGACCGTGGAAGCGCTGTTCGCCGAGCGCGGCGCGGAAGAAAAGATCTGGGGCTCGATGGTCAAGCAGACGCTGAAGCGCCGCCAGCCGGGATTCAACGAGTCTTACTACGGCTTCAAGTCGTTCAGCCGGCTGCTGGACGAGGCGGAGAACCGCAAATTGCTGAAACTGGAACATGACGAGAAGTCAGGTGGTGTGATCATCCGGAACGTCGCCACTGAAACGGAGCAGGAGACATGAACGGCGCATTGCAGGGCAAGGTGGCGCTGGTCACAGGCGGCGCAAGTGGCATCGGACGCGCGACGGCACTGGAGATGGCGGCAGCGGGTGCGCAGGTCGCCGTCGTCGATCGCGACACGACATCAGGCCCGCAGGTCGTGACGGAAATCGAACGCGCGGGCGGCGCGGCGATGTTCTGCCGGGCGGACGTCACCCAGGCCGCAGACGTGGACGCGATGGTGGAAGTCGTCGTGGCGCGCTTCGGCCGGTTGGACTGCGCGTTCAACAACGCAGGGATCGAAGGCGCCTACGCGCCGACCGTCGATTATGACGAGGCCGAGTTCCAGCGCGTGTTCGCGATCAACGTGCTGGGTGTGTTCCTGTGCCTGCGCGCGGAGCTTCGCCAGATGGTGAAGCAGGGCGCCGGGGCGATCGTCAACACGGCCTCCATCACCGGGCTCGTGGGCTGGCGCGGCGCGCCGGCGTATTCCGCGAGCAAGCACGCCGTTATCGGCCTCACGCGCTCCGCCGCGCTGGAGAACTCCCGGTACGGCATCCGCATCAACGCCGTGTGCCCGGGCGTGATCGAAACCCCAATGGGCGCCCGCATCATGCAGGAGACCCCGGGCGCGAAGGAGAAGCTGGAAGCCAAGCACCCGATGCGCCGCCTGGGCCGCCCGGAGGAAGTGGCGCGCGCGGTGGTCTGGCTGTGCTCCGACCAGTCCTCGTTTACCACCGGGCACGCGATGACGATGGACGGCGGGCTGACGGCCCAGTAGGGAAAATTGGGGTCAGAGTAACGTTTCCGCGGAAACGTTACTCTGACCCCAATTATCCACCGGAGGAAGACGCCGTGAGCCAGGCCGAGACCGACATCAAACAACTGCTGGCGACGTACTGTCATCGCGTGGATCGCGGCACACCGGAGGAGGTGGCAGCGCTGTTCGCGCCGGAGGCCGTGCTGCGGCCGCGCTTCGATGGCGAGTACGCAGTCAACGGTCGGACGGAGATTGCCGGCTGGTACGCGTACTACAACGAGCACCTGCGCGGCGGCACCCGTCATCTGAAACACATGATCTCATCCATCGAGATCCACGTCGAAGGCACGCACGCACGCTCCTGCTGCTACTTCACGGCTGGTTTCGTGTCCACGCGAGACGACAAGGTATGGCTCGCATTCGGAACCTACACCGACCAACTGGTGCAGAAGGACGAGGGTTGGCTGTTCGTCGAACGCATCATCGACACTCATTTCGTGGTGCCCGGCATCGAATGCGTGGAGAAGTTTCCATCGATGGGGTATTCCGGCAAGTCGGGGTGAGTGGGTTGCAGGCCGGGCACCGGGCATCGGCAGCGGCGTCGGTGCGCTGATGTTTCCGGTGCCGACCAGCCGTCCGGACGTCGCGATACCCGGGCAGGAACGCCGGAAGGACGGCGTTCGAACGCCACGTGCGGAAGCTTTGATCGCGGTCAACGCACGCTCCCGAGAATGGGCTATGTTTTCAATAAGGCGGTGAGTGCCCGGTCTTGACGGGCGGGAGCCTGGCAAGCAGATCAGCGGGACGCTGATGCGGGCACATCGCCGATCAACTGGCTCGAGGCGAGGCATGGTTCCATGCCCGGCGTAAGAGGGAGGTTGATATGAACACTGAAGCCCCAGTCCCGACCAACCGGATCTCCGTAGAGTCTGGCCGCACCCGCAACGAGGCGAGTGTGCCACGTATCCCGGAACGCGCAACGATCATCGCCCGGAACATCATGAGCCGTCGCGTGATCAGTGTGGGTCCGCACACGAGCGTCCGTGACATTGCGCGCCTGATGCGCGAGCACAGGTTTGCCGCCGTTCCCGTCGTCGACGCGCACAGGGTGGTGGGTATCGTCACCGACGGCGACTTGCTCCGCAGGGAGGAGATCGGCACGGAGCCGACCTTCTGTGCGACCGATTCGCTTGATCCGGCCTGCGGAAAAGCCCTCGCCCACAGCGCGCATGACGTGATGAGCGCTCCCGTCGTCAGCGTCGCTGAGGACGCGATGCTCGTGGAGATCGCTGAACTGATGGAGGAAAAGCATATCCGCCACGTGCCGGTCCTGCGCGAGGGAGCACTGGTGGGCATGATCAGTCGTGCAGACCTGGTTCGAACCTTGGTCGAGCGCCCGGAAAACGCGCACATTCCGCTCGTGTGTGACGACGACATCGTCCGCTTCAAGGTCATCGAGACGTTGCTGGGATTGCGCGGCGCGAGCGGCTGGCTCACTGACGTGACCGTGACGAAGGGCGTCGTCCATCTATCCGGTTTCCTGGAGGACGAGACGGTTCGGGATCCTTCGCGGCGGGTGATCGAAGCGCTGCCCTGCGTCGTCTCGGTGAACGATCGGCGCGCGATTCTGCAGCCGTACTGAGAGTGGCTGTCAAGCCGGGTAAGTTCGGGAGGGAGACTCCGCGGCCCGGTTGAAATCCGGTCCCTGCGCCCATCGCCACGAAGGGCGCAGGGGCGATGGCGGAGCGGCCGACACTGGTCAAGTTACCGGGCGGCAACTCCCGGACTGGTTGGCGCGTTGCGTGATGACTGATGCGCGCAACGTCGCGAACTTGATCCGTCGCTGCCGTCGGCTAGTCCTGGTCCGGAGACCGGTGTCGAAGTAGCGCACACGTCAGCCGGATGCCAGCAGGGAGGATGGGGGCTTTGGCACGCATTCGTCGCCGGGCGGCTTTCCAGTTTACTGCGAACGACGCATTTCCTACTCCCTAAGGATTTCTGCGGATTTTGAATCTTGGACGCGGAATCGGCGCGCGCAGAATGGTGAGGCGATATCTGCGCTTCACCGCGTTGGCCGTGAGCATTACACGCGCATACGCGCACCCGTCAGGAGATCTTTGGCACTCTGTCTCGTCGGGATAATGGTCGGTTCGTGCGCGAGCTAGACCACGCGCCAGTGCCGGCGCGCCTCGTGTCGTCGCAGTCTGGCGGTGGGGTCCTGATCGCTCATCCCGGAGAGGAATCCAGCTGCGCGAGGCCGGTGCACCGCCGCCTCTTCCCGACCACCGTCGCATTCATCCGCGTCGAGTCTCCTGATCCACCTCGCGATCGAAATCCCCTTGCTGCAGTCCGCCCATCTGCGGGTAGCGCTGCGCGAAGGTCTCGCGGATCTGCGCGAGCGGCACGTCGGCGAACTCGCCGCGGTAGCGCAGGTACTCCATGTGCTGACGGCCGTCCTCGTCGAACGGGTGGTAGATGGAGTCCGCGGTGCCGTCGAACTCCAGCGGCTTCAGCCGGAACTTGCGGCACAGCTCGATGTTGAAGGCGGGCGTGGCCTTGAACCATTGCCCATTGAGATGGATATCCGTGTAGCCGTGCCAGTAGAACTCGTCTGTACCCATCAGTTCGCGCATGCGCGCGGTGGACAGGTGATTCCGGACGTCCGCGTAGCCGAGCCGCGCGGGGATGCCGGCCGCTCGGCAGCACGCGGCGAGCAGCACCGCCTTGCTGACACACCAGCCGCGACCGGTCGCCAACGTGCGGCTGGCGGACAGGCCCTCGGGGGTCAGGTGGATCTCGTAGCCGTCGTAGCGGATGCCGTCGCGGATCGCGTAGTACAGCGCGATCGCGCGCGCGCGATCGTCGCCGGGCACGCCGGTGAGCCGGGCCTCGGTATAGTCGAAGATCGCGGGATGGTCCGAGTCGACAATCGCGGTCGCGCGCAGGTAGGCGTCCATCGTCAGGCGCCCTTGTCCAGGGTCGCGCGCGCCTGCGCGCGCAGTTCGACCTTGCGGATCTTGCCGCTGGAGGTCATCGGGAAGACGTCCGTGAAGATCACGTGGCGCGGGATCTTGAAGCTCGCGATGCGGCCCTTCATGCGTTCGATGATCGTCTCCCCCGCCACCTGCTGGCCCGGTTTCAGGATCACGAATGCGACCGGAACCTCCGTGAGCCGCGGATCCGGATAGGCGACGACGGACGCATCCTGGATCTCGGCCATGTTGCGCAGGTACTGTTCCACTTCGGCCGGGGAGACGTTCTCGCCGCCCACCTTCAGCATGTCCTTGGAGCGGCCCATGAAGACCAGGTGTCCGTCGGGCCGCAGGTACGCGGTGTCACCGGAATGCACCCAGCCGTCGCGCAGGGTTTCCGCGGTGGCCTCCGGCTTGTCCCAGTAGCCCTTCATGATTCCATAGCCCCGGATCAGCAGCTCGCCCGGCGTGCCGAGCGGCTGCTCCTGCCCCGTCTCCGGATCCACGATGCGGAATTCGTAGTCGTTCATCGGGTAGCCGGAGGCATATACGCGCTGCTCGCGCGTGTGCGACGGGTTGTTGCACGCCACGTAGGCCCAGGTCTCGCTCATGCCGAAGCCGGAGATCGTCGGGCAGAACACGTCCTGCGCCTTCTCCGCGATCGGGATCGTGCTGGCCTGGCCGGCGGGCAGGGTGCCCATGCGTACGCAGAGCTTGCGGGGTTTGCGTGCCTGCGCGGCGAGCAGGTCCGCCCAGTGGGCTTCGAAGCCGTGCAGGAAAGTCGCCTGCTCGCGCTCCGCGAGATCGAGCACCTTCTCGGCGTCGAACACGTCCATCAGCACCTGCTTCGAGCCGGTCAGCGCGCAGATCATCGCGATCTCGCTGAACGCGTACAGGTGGAACAGCGGCAGGTAGTTCATGTGCACTTCGGTCATCGTCTGGCCGAGCAGCTGCGCGCGCTCGTGCGCGTTGCGGATGGGTGCATGCGAATGCATCACGCCTTTCGGGTGGCCCGTGGTGCCGGACGTGTAGGCGATCATCATCAGGCTGTCCGGGTCCACCGCGGCCGCGCGCGCCGCAAGATCCGCGTCCGTCACGCGCTGCCCCGCCGCGAGCAATCCATCCCAGGGGTGCGCATGGTCGAGCCGGCGTTCGCCCAGCACCACCAGCCGCTTCAGATCCGGGTAATTGGCCACCGTCACCGTGCCGTCCGCATTGCGGGTTACGGACGGGATCGAGGCCATCAGCATGCCCTGGTAGTCCACGGGTCCGGAGCGGTCCAACGTGATCATCGTCGCGCTGCGCGACTGGGTGACCGTGTAGGCCACGTCATCGATGCGGTAGCGCGTGTTGAGCGGCACGATGCACGCGCCGATCTTGCCCAGCGCGAACATCAGCCACAGCCATTCGGGCCGGTTGGTCATCCAGAGCGCCACGCGCTCGCCGGGCACGACGCCGATGCCGATGAGGCCCTTCGCCACGGCATCCACCTCGGCCTTGAACTCGGTCCAGGTCCAGCGGCGATCCTCGAACACCAGTGCCTCGCGCGCGCCGAAGCGCGCGGCTGCCTCGTCCACGAGCTGACCCAACGTGCGTTTGCGATACCACTCCATCCCGGATCTCCCCGCTGCGATTGTCGGGCCATGGTACTGGCTCGGGGAGGGCGAGAGAATCCGCATCGTCCGACGTCCGGGTTCTTGCCGAACCTTGGCCCGCAGAGGACACTAGCGTGCAACGCGGCGCGTCGCGCCGAACAGCGGGAGAGCCGGTATGCAGTACCAGGAAACGATTCCGAGGAAATATTTCTCGCGCAAGGAGATGGCGAAGCGCGTCGCGCGATTCTCCAAGCTCAAGGGTTCGGACGGCGGATTGCCGGATAGCCACCACCCGAGCGCTGAACGCCTGCTGTACAACGTGATCGGCTTCCAGCCCCCGCCGAGCGAAGAGGAGGGCCTGTGTTCGCCAGTGGGCGCCAACGCCGCGCGGATGGCGGCCATCAAGATCTCGGAAGGCTTCAACCTCGGGTTCTGCCGCGCGCTGCCGGGCAAGGGCCCGATGATGCACAACCATGACACCAACGAGACCTTCATCTGCATCACCGGCAAGTGGCGCGCCAGCTGGGAGCAGCCGAACGGCAAGGTGGATCACTTCGACCTCGATCCGCTGGACGTGATCTCGTTTCCGCCAGGCTGTATCCGGCGCTTCGAAAACGTCTCCAAGGGACCGAAGAACAGGTACGCCACCCTGATGTTCGTGATCGCGGGCAACGGGCCGTCCGCCGAGTTCAGCCGTGAAGCGATGGCGGTGCTGGCAGAGGCCGGGCTGCTCGACGCGAAAGCCCCGCGCAAGGCGCGCGTGCTGTCCACCGCGGCGTCGGCGAAGCCGGCGCCCGCCCGGAAGTCCGCCCCCGCTGCAAGTGCCAAGGCCACGACGCGCGGGGCAGGCGGTCGCCGTGCCGCGGCCAAGCCGGCGGCGAAGGCGTCCCGCGGCGCGCGTTCGACCGCACGCTGAGTCCGCGCACGCCACAAACCCGGCCGACCGCCGCGTCTCCCCGCGGTGGCCGGCCCCGACTCCGACGACAAATCCCAACCCGGCAGCACCCGATGAAACCTCGTTCCAACAGAAAACCCCCCGCACGCGCATGCGCACTGCTGGCGGGGCTTGCGCTCGTGACCTCCACGCATGCCCTCGATCTCACCGTGGACGATCCGGTGCTCAAGGAATGCCTGGACCGCAGCCTGCCGAAGAAGGCGATGACGCAGCAGGTCACGTTGAAGCTCTTCGAAGGCGAGGAACTCCTGAACACCTCGCAGGCCGAGCTCTTCTGGAAGCGCGGCGCGGACGACAAATCGAAGGTCATCGTGCGGATGACGGCGCCGCCGGAGCGGGCCGGGATCGCGGTGCTCGCGGTGGAGCGCGGCGGCCAGGATCCGGATCTCGCGGTGTACATGCCGGAGACCCGCAAGGCGCGCAAGGTGTCCGGACGCACGATCGACGCGTCGATGTTCGGCACGGATTTCAGCTACGAGGATTTCGCCTATTTCCAGGGCATGGCGACTGACAGCAAGGTCACCCGGCTCGAGGACCAGGATATCGACGGGCGCGGCAACTACGTGGTGGAGATCCTGCCCGGTTCGGCCGGCTCCAAGTACAGCAAGGTGATGTCCTACATCGATCGCGAGCAGTGCATGCTGACGAAGATCGACTTCTTCGCAAAAAACGGCACGCTGCTGAAGGATCTCGCCGTACCGCGCGCGGACATCAAGCAGATCGGTGAACGCTTCGTGCCGCACAAGGTGGTGCTGAACGACCACAAGCGCAGCAGCCGCACCGAGCTCACGGTGGATGCGCTCGAGATCGATCCGGATCTCGCGGACAACATGTTCAGCCAGTCCCGGTTCGGCGCGGGCCGCTGAGCGACCCGTTGCCGAAAATCACCGCAGGGTGCGCACCGTGTTCTGCAGGCGCGCGGCGAGCACCCGGTTGAGGTTGGCGTAGACCGTGGCGGCGATGAACGGGTAGCGCCCGCGCAACCGCGCGATCTCCGCCTCGCCGAAGCGCAGCAGCCGCGCATCCTCCACCACGTCCACGTCGGCGCTGCGCCGCGTATCGGAGAACAGCGCAATCTCGCCGACCACGTCGCCGCGCCGCATCCGCGCGAACTCCACGCGCGAGCCGTCGCGGTCGAGCCCGGCCACCAGCTCGCCGTCCACCACGATGTACATCTCGCCGCCTGTGTCGCCCTCGGCGAACAGTCGCTGTCCGCGCGGCAACGTGACGTTGGTCGACATCAGCGCAAAAATCCGCGCCTGCCGCTTGGACAGTCCCTTGAACAGCGGGATCGATTCCTGGGGTTCGTGGCCCAGGTCCAGGGTCAGCAGATCCCACAACGTCACCAGCCGGACACTGGAGCAGATCGCGGGGGACAGGGTCATCTCCAGCAACCAGCCAACCGCCATCGTGAACGCAGAGAGGATGCCGAACTCCACCTGGTTCCTGAGTTCGGACGCGGTCAGCGCGAGGAAGCCGAGACACAGACCCACCGTGGTGAACGTCACCGGCCGGAACACGGAGCGCAACGTGCTCAACGTGGCGCGCTCCTCGCTGCCGAGCTTGCGCGCCTCGATCGCGAAACGCGCAAAGTAGTGCACGGTGTCATCCACCGCGATGCCGAGCGTGATTGCACCGATGAGGCTGGTGGAGAGGTTCAGCGGAACGCCCGTCAGACCGAGTGCCCCGTAGTAGGCCGCCACCGGCACCAGGTTCGGCAGCAGGGCATAGAGGCCCACGCGGAACGACGTCAGCAGCAGCGCGAGCGTCAGGTAGATCGTCGCGAACGCGGTGAAGCTGCTGCTCAGCATGCCGCGCGTGATGTCGTCCATGCTGTGGCTGAGCAGCACCAGGTCCCCGGTGGGGCGGGCGGACAGCCGGCGCGGCAGCGCGTCCAGCCGGACCTGCAGGCGCTCGAGCAGCCGGCGGACGTCGGCGGACTCGGACACCGTGGTGCGCACGGTGAGGTTCGCAGTGCGCAGGCGGCGATCGACGAAGCCGTCGGTCAGGCGGTCTCCGCCGATCAGGATCAGCTCTTTCACCATGCCGGTGCGCGGCGGGATCACGTCGCTGCCCGGCGCGTTGTCGTTGAACGCCTTGTTCAGCAGCTTCACGCCGTCGGCGAGCGACGCCGTGCTGCCCACCTCGGGCTGCTCCTCCAGCCAGGCCTGCAGGCCAGCGAGCTGGCGCAGGTTCTCCGGGCGCGTGAAGGCGTCGTTCTCGTCCGATTCCACGATGATCATGAACGAGTTGAGTCCGCCCAGCCGCTCGTTCAGTGCCTGGTAGGTCTGCCGGATCGGTGAGCGTTCGACGAAACTGCCGACGAAGCTGCTGGAGACCTCGATCCGTGTCATGCCGTACACCGACAGGCCGAGCAGCGCGAATGCGGCGACGAAGATGCCGCGCCGATGCCGGATGTCGAACAGTCCCACGCGCTCGGTCCAGCGCTCGATGCGTCCTTCGCGCCGCGCCGGCGGCAGCCGGGACGGCGGGCCGAGCAATGTCAGCATCGCGGGCAGGAACACCAGCGACGTGAGCGTCGCCGCCAGCACGCCGATCACCGACCACACGCCGAACTGGCGGATGGCGGGGACCGTGCTGGTGCACAGCGACAGGAATCCGAGCAACGTGGTGAACCCGTTCGCCAGGATCGCGAGCCCCATCTCACGCAGCAGGGCGACGACTGCCGCCACGTTCGCGGCACGGTCGCGTGCACCCTGGTGCGCGAACGCCTCGTAGTACTCGGACATCACGTGCATCGCGGCCGCGAAGCCGAGCGTGATGAGGAGCGGTGGAATGATGTTGGACACCACGTTGAGTGGTGTGCCGGTCCAGCCCATCGCACCGAGCGTCCACGTGAGCGACATTGCAATCGAGGTCAGCGGCAGCAGCACGCCGCGCACCGAGCGGAAGGCGAGCCAGCACAGCAGCGCCGTGATGCCGGCGACGAGCGGCAGGATGACGCTCAGTTCCGCGATGATCGTGCGGCTCAGCTGGGTCTTGACGTGCGGCGCGCCGGTCACCCGCACCGTGCCGCCGGTGGCCTTGCGAGCGACGTCCGCGAGCCGCTCGCTGACGTTGCGGCGCACGAAGTCGTCGTCCGCGATGGGTTCGAAGAACACGACGATTGCCGCCGCGCCATCGTCCCGGGAGACCAGCGCGTCTCCGTACAGCGGGTGCCGCTTCACCCGGGTCCGCAGTTCGTCCAGCGCGGCGCTGTCCTCCGGAACATCCTCGTAGAACGGCTCGATCAGGATTTCACCATCCTCGCCCCACACGTCCAGCGCGTTGGCGAGCGAGATGACCTGGCGGACGTCGCGTTCCGCCTCCAGCGCGGTGGTGGCCTGCTGGATTCGAGCGAGCGCCTCCGGCGTGAAGACATCGTCCGTCTCGATGACGAGGAGGATGAACTCGTCGCCGCCGAAGCGCTTCTGGGCGCGTTCGTAGAAGCGGCGCTCGTCGTCACCTTCCGGCAGCAGGCGATCGAGACCGGGATCGACCGCCAGCCGGAACTGGCCGGTGCGCAGGTCGATGATGCCGTGGAGGGCGCAGACGGTCAGTGCGCACAGCAGGAGCACCAGCCGCAGCGGGGCGCCGGTGACGAGGCGCGCGAACCATTTCATCAGTGGAGACCCCGTTCAAAGCCCGGCAGTGGCCGTGATCCCGCACCGGGCACACGCAACGTTGGTGGATGTTCCTGAGGCACCACGCCGGCCTCCCGGCGGCGGATTCTAGCAGGCCGCCGCGACGCGCCGCGAGCGCACCGCACGGCCGTCAGCCCGCGAAGCGCGGCTCCGGCACCCCGCGGATCCCGAGCCCGCGAATGCGGAACAGGCTGCCGGCGCCGAACTGTGGTTTCACCTGCCTGGCGAAATGATCGTGCACGGCCGGGTGCCGCACACGCGCCATCGACGTCACGTAGATCTCGTCGAGGTCTGGTCCTCCGAACGTGAGGCTCGTGATGTTGCGGACGGGCATGCCGATGCGGCGATCGACTTCGCCGTCCGGCGTGTAGCGGATGAGTTCACCGCCGATGACCAGCGCATTCCACACGCAACCCTCCGCATCGACGGTCGAGCCGTCGAAGAACCCGGGATCGTCGCGGGTGGACGCGAACTCGCGCTTGCCGGACAGGGTACCGGACCCGACATCGTAGTCGTATGCCCACATCAGCTGCTGGAACGTGTCCGCAAAGTAGAACGTACGATCGTCCGGGCTCCAGCATGGTCCATTCGAACAGATGATGCCCTGGTCCACACGGGTCACCGTCAGATCCGGATCGAGCCGCCACAGGCTGCACAGTCCGAGTTCCTCCCGGTCGTCCATGCCGCCGGCGAAGAACCGGCCGCGGCGATCGCACTTGCCGTCATTGAGGCGCGAGCGGGGTTCGTCCGCGTCGATGCGCGTGATGCATTCCAGCTTCCCCGAGTCGAAGTCGAAGAAATAGAAGCCGTCGTCCAGCGCGAGCACCGCACCGCCGTGCTCGCGCAGCGCCAGCGCACCCACGTCGTGGTCGAGCCGCCAGTGGCGGGTGGTGCCGGTGCGCGGGTCGAGGCACCAGATCGACGGCTTGCCCACCCGCCGGCCCGTGCCGTCCACCCAGTAAAGTACGCCGTGGCGATCGTCCCACACGGGCCCTTCGCCCAGCTCGTTGCCGTCCGCGACGACGCATTCGATCGTGTAGTGCATGTCTGTTCCTGGTTCGCTCGAGAGGGAATCGCGACCGCACGCGCCGTGGCGCCCGAATGCGCGATTCGAGGGGTATTAGAGCAGGGTTGCTTTTCGGTGACGAGCCGGTTACATAGACCCGGCAATCCAGAACGAAAACGCTGCTCCGCGCGTTGCACGCCGCCCGGGCAAGGACGTCGGCAGCCGCGAGGGGAGGTTCATCGTGTATCCCGCACCTATCGAAGAATACGTCCGGCCCGGCACGCTCGCCGAGGCGGTCGCGGCACTCGCGCGCTTCGACCCCGGCGAGGCGCTGTGCATCGCGGGCGGCCAGAGCCTGATGCAGGCGATCAAGTCGCGCATGATCCGGCCACGCTGCGTGGTCGACCTGCAGGCCGTGGCGGAGCTGAAGGGCATCGGCGTGGCCGCGGGACTGCGCATCGGTGCGATGACCCGGTACGTGGAGATTGCGGAGTGCACGAAGCTCCCGCCGGCGTACGCCGCGTTGCGCGACGCGGCGCAGCACGTCGGCGATCGCCAGGTCCGCAACCGCGGCACGATCGGCGGCAGCTGCTGCTGGAATTACGTGGCCTCGTGCATGCCGGCCACCGTGCTCGGGCTCGGCGGCACCTTTCATCTCATGAGTGCGCGCGGCCAGACGCGCGAGGTGGTCGCCGATGAGTTCCTGCTCGGCCCGCTGGAGACCGCGCGCGCGGACGACGAGATCCTGACCGCGATCACGTTTCCGGATGCGCCGCGGACGGGCAGCGCCTACCAGAAATGGGGGCTCGTCACCGACGCGCTGCCGGTGGTCGGCGTGTGCATGAGGGTGTCGCTCGATGGCGCCGGCAAGTGCACGGCCGCCCGGATCGCGCTCTCGGGGCTCGCCGCGGGGGCCCAGCGCGCGCCCGCCGGCGAAGCCGTGCTGGTGGGATCGACAGGTGACGCGGCGGCGTTGACGAAGGCGCTGGAAGCCATCATCGGCAGCGTGGAGGCACAGAGCGACAAGTGGGCGGATACGGCGTACCGGCAGCAGCTGATCCGCACGCTCGGCCAGGACGTGGCGGCGCGTGCGTTCGCGCGGGCCCGGGGGGAAGCATGAAAACGATTACCGTCAGCATCAACGGCGAAACTTTCGCGGAAGCAGTGCCGGTGCGCATGCTTCTCGTGGACTTCATCCGCGAGAAATGCGGCCTCACCGGTACGCACGTCGCTTGCACGTACGAAGGCGTGTGCGGTGCATGCACCGTGCATCTCGACGGCGAAGCCGTGAAGAGCTGCATGCTGCTCGCGGTGCAGGCCGATGGTCACGCGGTGACCACCGTCGAGGGACTCGCGAATGGCGACGATCTCACCCCGCTGCAAAAGGCCTTCCGCGCGCATCACGGGCTGCAGTGCGGGTTCTGCACGCCGGGGATCCTGATGAACATGACCGAGTTCCTGCAGAAGCACCCGGATCCCACGGACGACGAGATCCGCCACGGGCTCGTCGGCAACCTGTGCCGCTGCACCGGGTACGTGCACATCGTGGACGCGGTGCGGGCCGCGGCCAAGGCCGCGCGGGGAGGTTGAGGATGGCTGCCAGCATCAAGGATACGCAGTCCTGGCTCGGGGCGCGCCTCGAGCGCAAGGAAGATCACCGGCTCGTGACCGGCAAGGGCCGGTACGTCGCCGACATCGTGCTGCCGGGGATGCTGCACGCGGTGTTCGTGCGCAGCGATTACGCGCACGCGAAGATCGTCGGTATCGATGTCAGCGAAGCGCGCGCCATGCCGGGTGTCGTGGCAGTGATTACCGGCGAGGAGATGAAGACGCAGTGCAAGTCAATGCGTCAGCCGGTGCTGCTGCCCAACCTGCCGGCCAAGTACCCCACGTATTACGGGCTCGCGGTCGACAAGGTGAAGTTCCACGGCGACCCCGTCGCCGTCGTGATCGCGCGCGACAAGTACGTCGCGGTCGATGCCGCGGAACTCGTCGTCGTGGAGTACGAGGAACTGCCGCTCGTGCTGGACCCGGTGGCGGCGCTGGCCGCCGACTCGCCGAAGGTCCATGACGAAGAAGCCGACAACCTGATGTTCGAGATGACGTTCACGGGTGGTGCCACCGAGGACGAACAGGCGAAGAACGCGGCCGAGGTCGAGCGCCTCTTCCAGTCTGCGGACGTTGTGGTGCGCGGCGACTTCCGGGTACACCGGACCGGCACCACGCCGATGGAGACTCGTGGTGTGCTCGCGGAGTGGTCCGCGTCCGATGGCCTCACGGTCTACAACACCACGCAACGGCCGCACATCGATCGCCTCGCGTTCGCCGACATCCTGGAGATCCCGGCCGAGAAAGTGCGCGTGATCGCGCCGCGCGACATGGGCGGCGGCTTCGGACTGAAGGCGCCGTTCTACCGCGAGTCCATCGTCGTCGCGTACGCGGCGCGCAAGCTCGGGCGGCCGGTACGCTGGATTGAATCGCGCTACGAGAGCCTGATGAGCATCGGCCAGGAGCGCGGGCAGGTGAATTCGCTGGAAGTCGCGGCGAAGAAGGATGGCACCTTGCTCGCGCTGCGCAACCGCGGCATCGCGGATGTCGGCACCGGGCAGATCGGCGTGTACTGGGGCTTCGTGATGCCGTTCCTCGGCGCGGTGGAGATGCCCAATGCCTACA
This sequence comes from Gammaproteobacteria bacterium, assembly GCA_050247235.1. Taxonomy (GTDB): domain Bacteria; phylum Pseudomonadota; class Gammaproteobacteria; genus CAIKBL01. The sequence continues at coordinate 7,622 of JBFWUN010000034.1, read as the reverse complement.
CCTGGCAGGCCGGTGATGTGAACCTCAAGGTGGTGTTCACGAACAAGGCGTGCCTGACCCCGTCGCGCGCGTTCGGCCATTTCCCGACGCGCTTCGCGATTGAACGCGCGGTCGACATGGTCGCGCGCCAGTGCGGCATGGAACCCGCCGATGTGCGGCGCAAGAACATCGTGCCCAAGCTTCCGTACACGTCGGTGACCGGCGAGTACTACGACAGCGGCGATTTCCTGAAGGTGTGGGACAACCTGATGGCCCGCGCGGATCTGCCGGCGTTCCGGCGCGAACAGGCCGCGGCCCGGGCCACCGGACGCTACCTCGGGATTGGCTTCGGCTGCGGCGTGGAGCTCTCCGGCGTGGCATCCGAACTGATGGTGCCGATGGAAAACCAGCCGGGCTACGGCGCGGCGACCGTGCGGCTGGATCCGCGTGGCAAGGTGTTCATCCTGGGCGGGGACGCACCCGGGGGGCAGGGCCACGAAACGACCATCTCGCAGATTGTCGCGGCCACGTTCGGCATCAGCCCGGAAGACACGGTCATCACCACCGGCGATACCGGCACCACGCCGTTCGGATCGGGCACCATCGGTGCGCGCATGGGCTCGTATTTCGCGAGTGCCGTGCGCAAGGCCTGCGACGAACTGCGCGAGAAAATCACGCACGTGCTCGCGCACGATCTCGGGATCCGCGCGACGATGGAAGAATTCGCGTTCACGGACGGCGAGGTCATCTACACACGCGATCCCTCCAAGCGGAAGTCGTTCCGCGAGATCGTGGAGCGCATCATCATGTTCCCGGTCAACCTGCCCGAGGGCGAGGTGGGCGGGCTGGAGACCACCGCGTTCTTCGAGGCCGCCAAGCCGATGATCTGTTTCAATGCAGACGTCTGCGTTGTCGAAGTCGAGCTCGCGACCGGCAAGTTCAAGGTGCTCAAGTGGCTGACGTCCGAAGACGTCGGCAACGTGATCAACCCGATGATCGTGGATGGACAGATGCACGGCGCGATCGTGCAGGGGTTGTCCAACGCGATCTTCGAGGAGTTCATCTACAACGAGCAGGGCCAGCAGATGACCGCGGATTTCGAGCATTACAAGCTCGCGACCGCAGCCGACGTCCCCGATATCGAGATTACTTACGCGTCCACCCCGTGTCCGCATACCCCATTGGGCACGCGTGGGATCGGCGAGGGGCGGCCGAGCGCGGTGTCCGGTGCATTGTGCAATGCGATCTGCGATGCGCTGGCGCCGTTCGACATCCAGATCACCGAGCTGCCGATCCGGCCGAACGTGTTGTGGAAGAAGCTGCAGGCCGCCGGGGCGATCGGGTAGCCGATGGAACTCAAAGACGACATCCGCATCAACGCCCCGCGCGACAAAGTCTTTGCCGCGCTGAATGATCCCGAGATCCTCCGCCAGGCCATCCCGGGCTGCGAAGAACTCGCGCAGCTATCCCCTACCGAGTTCACCGCGACGGTGGCGGCGAAGATCGGGCCACTGGCCGCGCGGTTCAAGGGGGCCGTGACGCTCGCCGACCTCAAGCCGCCGGAGAGCTACACGTTAAGCGGCGAAGGCAAGGGCGGACCGGCGGGCTTTGCGAAGGTCCGCGCGAACGTGTCACTCGCGGAAGACGGGCCTGCGACGGTGCTGACCTACGGCGTGAAGGCGGACATCGGCGGCAAACTCGGGCAGCTCGGCGGGTCGATCGTCGACCGCACTGCGCAGAAGCTGGCGGGCGAATTCTTCCAGAAGTTCGAGTCGCTGGTCGCCGCCCCGCTTGGGGACCTTGATCAGACGGTCGAGATCCCGGCCGCGGTCCCCGCGGCACCGGCAAGACCTCGCCCCACCTGGTGGTTCACCGCCGCCGCGCTCGTGTTCTGCGTGCTGTGGTACCTGTTCAAGGGGTGAGCAGCCGGGTCAGCGGTGGAACTGCACGACGGCCCGGCCCGGAGTCAGCACCTGGCCCGCGGCGTCGGTGATCGCGATATCCAGGGTTGCCGTCCCGGTGGCCGGGTCCACGGCCGCCACGCGCCCCGTTGCCGTCAGGGTCTGGCCGAGATAGGACGCGCGTCGGTTCGAGTACTCGAACTCGACGAGACGACCCTCTTCTCCCAGCCAGTCCAGTACGACTTGCGTCAGCCAGTCACCCTGCAGCGGTCCATCGATCACGATCCCGGGATGGCCTTCAACGGTGGTGCTGTAAGACTCGTCGTAATGGATCCGGTGCGGGTTCCAGATCGCGGCGTTGTAGAGGAACAGCGAGACATTGGTCGGCGTATGTTCGCGCGACGGAATCTGCATGCCGACCGTCAGTTCGTGCAGGGTGGGCATGGGGGTCACCTCGCAATGCGCGTCTGGGTTTCGTCGATGACCGGGGCGCCGTCCGTGGTCTCGATGTGCAGGTCGTAGACCACAAAGATCAGCGGACCGCTCGCGCCGTCCTTCGCATACAGGTCCGCAAGGGCCAGGGTGCCGACCAGCACGTCGCCCGGTCGTACTGACCGGTGATAGCGCGTGCGGGTGCCGCCGGCCATCACCCGTTTCAGCGGCAGATCCGGCAGCAGGCTGCGCCGCGCGAGCCCGTCCGGGCCGAGGCGATCGAGCGGAACCAGCGGGAACATCAGCCCGTACAGGAACATCGGTGGCGCCTCGTCACCACGGAGGAAACGGGGGTTGCGCTGTGCAGTGGCGAGCGCGTATTTCACGATCTCCCGGCGCGTCACCTCCAGGGGACCGATGGGTTCGGAACGGCCGATCCAGGCGCGGATTTCGGGCGTGATGAGTGCCTGCGCGGAATCGGTTGCCATCGTCAGAACACCACCGGCAGCTCGAGGAAGCTGCGGTAGATGAAATCGCGATGCCGGATCAGCAGCGGCGACAGCGCGTCGCGGACTTCCTCGTCCGGGTTCGAGTAGCTCGCTCGGAACGCGGTCGCCATCGGGCAGAGTTCGGGCGGCAGCGGATCGAGCATCGCCGAGAAGGTGGCCCAGTAGATGTCGAGCGCGGACAGCCGGTGCCCGATGAAGAAGGGGTGCCCGGCGTCGTACTGACGTTCGATCTGCCGCGCCAGCGCGCGCACGATGCGGGCCATCCGCGCCGGCGCCGCGGCACCGCCCGCCTCGGTATAACGGTACTTGGCGGCGACGTGCTGCCAGAAACCCCGGGCCGGATCGTCGGCGGGCAGCGCGGCGAGCGCGCGGTGGATGATCGCGTGCCGCTTCGTCCATGCGAAACCCTGCTCGCCGGCGAGTTCGTGGCACAGCCCGAACATCCGCGCGCGGTCTTCGACAACGTCCGGGATGAGCGGCGGATCAGATTGCAGGCGTTCCGCGAGGTGCACCTGGTCGAACCAGGTCGCGCACGGGCGCTCGTCGTTCCAGATGGCGACCGGCGCGCTCGACTGCCCCGTCCATTCGCGCAGCTCGCGATCGGCATCGTCCGCGCCGAATTCCAGGTCCGAGCGCCCGGCGCTCGCCGTCACAACCGGCGCGTAGGGGATCTTCTTGACATGGAACAGCCCCTTGCACGCTTCCCGCCAGGGGCCGGGGACGGCGTAGGCACCCAGCACGAGCCGCAATCCCGGGCGCCCGCGCGCCTCCGCGATGGACAGGTACTCGAGCCTGATGTCGGTCAGTTGGATTTCCCGGGTCATCGCGGACGCTCCTCACTCGGTGGCCGGGAGATTCTGCCCGACGTTCGCGCGCGCCGGAACCCGTCGCACGGCCTTGACGCACGTCGTCCCGCGGCGGGACACTCCACGACCCAGCCACGCTAGATGCCCACGGAGGTCACCGATGATCAAGCTATACGGATTCGCGGTCAGCAATTACTACAACATGGTGAAGATCACGCTCGAGGAGAAGGGCATTGCGTACCAGGAAGTGGCCGCGATGCCGAGCCAGGAAAACGACTACAAGGCCAAGAGCCCGATGGGCAAGGTGCCGTGTATCGAGACCGACCAGGGTTTCCTGTCAGAAACGGCCGCGATCGTCGAATACCTGGAGGAGCTGAAGCCGTCGCCGCGGATGTTCCCGGCTGATCCGTTTCAGCGCGCGAAGGTGCGCGAGATCATGCGCGTCATCGAGCTCTACATCGAACTCCCGGCGCGCCGGCATTTCAACCACCTGTTCTTCGGCGGACCGCTCAACCAGGTCGCGCTGGAAGAGGTGAAGCCGGTGCTCGAGAACGGTGTCAAGGCACTGACCCAGCTGGTGCACGCCAAGCCGTATCTCTGCGGCGCGGAGCTGACGTTTGCGGACGTCTACGCGGCGCATTCCTTTCCGTATGCGAACGCGGTTGCGCAGAAGCTCTACCAGTGGGACATGATCGCCGCGGTGCCGGGCCTCAAGGGTGCCCTGGAGGCGGTGGCCGCGCGGCCGAGCGCGCAGAAGGTCGACGGCGACCAGCAGGCCGCGATGGCGGCCTTCATGGCCCAGAAGAAGTAATCTTCGAGGTCCCCGGCGTCCGCCGGGGACCTTCTCAACCGGGAGCGTGCCGATGGATATCAGTGAAGCCGACGCGATCTACGCGCAGTTTGCCAGGTACTTCAACGCCGGTGACATGGAAGGACTGCTGTCGCTCTACGAGCCGGGAGCGGTGTTCGTACGGGGCCCGGGAGATCATGTGAGCGACCGCGCGAGCGTCCGCGCCGCGCTGCAGGGGTTCCTGGACGTGGGCGGGAAGATCTCGTTCAAGACCCGCCACGCGGTGCAGAACGGTGACATTGCACTGCTCAGCAACGAGTACACGCTCGTGGCCAAGGATGAGCACGGCAAGCCGCTGACCCTGACGGGCCGGACGGCCGAAGTGCTGCGCCGGCAGCCCGATGGGCGCTGGTTGTACGTGATCGATCACCCGGCAGGTGCGCAGGACTGATCGATGCGAACCATCTTCGTGCTGATCAAGACGGCGCTCGGCAAGACCTACGACGTCGCGAACTCGCTGAGCGACGAAGCCCAGAAATTCATCCCGGAGATCTACTCGATCAGCGGCAAGTACGATCTCATCGCGAAATATCACCTGCCGTCGGATATCGACGTGGGTCACTTCATCAACGAGGAACTGCACCGGGTGCCGCACATCGTGGACACCTACACGATGGTCGCATTCCGCCCGTTTACGAAGGACACCCAACCCGGGCTGGAGTAAACCCGCGGCGCGGGCTTCAGTGGGACTGGACCTTGGTGGCTGCGCAGCGTGCGCAGCGGTAGACCGTGACGAGCTTGCCGGCCTTCACATCGAACTGCTTGTCCTTCCACACCTCCCACTTGTGGAAGCCTTCGCGACACAGGGTCTTGCCGCGGACGACGTCGGCGGCCGGTTTGCGACGGAATGGGATGACGTCACCCATCGGCATCACCAGGCCGTGTGGCCCACCTGGAAATCGTTCCTGCCGCAGCGGTCCACGCCACGCAGCAGCCAGATCGGACGTCTGGCGAAATCGAGCGCCGACAGCTCCGAGACCTTGCCCATGTCGATCGAACGATCATAGTGGGACGTGGAGGGCATGTAGCGGATGGCGTAGCCGGCGCGCCGCCGGCCCGAACGATTGGGTGCCGAACCGTGCACGATGTTCACGTCGTGTACCGAGAACTGGCCGGGCTCGAGGGTGACATCGATCACGGTATCCAGGTCGAGCCGCGGATCGTTCACCACGTTGTTCAGCACGAGATCCTCGCGATCGCTGACTTCGTGACTGAAGTCCCCCATGCGGTGCGAACCGGGAATCACGCGCATGCAGCCGTTGTCGGCGTTCACTTCGTCGAGCGCAATCCACACGGTGACCGTTGCGCGCGGTCGGATGGGCCAGTACTGGCCATCCTGGTGCCAGGGAACTTCCAGCCCGGTTGCCGCGGGTTTGCAGAAGACCGCGGACGCCCACAGGATGATGTCGGGACCGATCAGCTGAGAGACGAGCGACAGCAGGTCCGGGTGCGTGACGTAGGCGAAGAACTCGCGCGCGATGGAGACGCTCGCGCCGTCATCCCACGGGGTATGGGGCAGCGGAATGAAGTCCGGTTTCAGATCCGGGCGCGCCGCGATCAGGCGGTTCAACGAGTCCTGCATCTGCGTGACCATGTCCGCGGGCAGTCGCCAGCGCGGGGTGAGCTGACCGTCCCGCTGGTAGCGGGCAATCTCGTCGCTGGAGAGCAGCGCCTGGGACATGCTGTTCGGACCTCGTGACGTGGTGGAGGAGAGCGTGCGACGGTCGGCGCCCGCGGTCAAGCCGCCGAACGGGCAGAAGAACGCGGAATAATTTGCTGCGGACGCATAAAATGGACTCAGGCAGTTCTCGAGAGCCATGTCAGTGAGCAGCGTCCTACATCCCTCATCCGCCGGCGCGTGTCTCGACGTGCCGATGCAGCCGGCAGCGCTCGACACCTGGGATCGCAAGTACCGCCTGCGCGCCCGCGACGGGACGCCGATCGATCCGGACCTCGCCGGCACGCAGGTGCGTGTCGCCCGCGCGCTCGCGGCGACGGAGGCGACCGCCGAACTGCGCGAGACGTGGACCGAGCGCTTCCTGTGGGCGTTGCGCCACGGGGCAATCCCGGCGGGCCGGATTATTGCCAATGCCGGGGCCGGTGAGCACAAGCCGGCAACGTCCACGATCAACTGCACCGTGTCCGGCACGGTCCGCGACTCGATGGACGACATCCTCGGCAAGCTGCACGAGGCGGGCATGACCCTGAAAGCGGGTGCGGGCATCGGCTACGAGTTTTCGACCTTGCGACCGAAGGGTGATTACGTGTCTGGTGCGGGCGCGTACACGTCGGGGCCGCTGTCGTTCATGGACATCTTCGATCGCATGTGCTTCACGATCGCGTCGGCGGGCGGCCGCCGCGGGGCGCAGATGGCGACATTCGACGTCTCGCATCCTGATGTGCTCGATGTCATCGCGGCCAAGCGCGAGGCGGGCCGCCTGCGGCAGTTCAATATTTCGCTGCTCGTGACGCGGGATTTCATGGAAGCGGTCAAGGCGGATGCTCCCTGGCAGCTCGTCTTCCCGCTCTCGCGGCACGAGATCGCTGCCGGTGACGTCGACCTGGAAGATCCTGCGCAGGTGGTGTGGCGGCCGTGGCCGGTGGCGGACGACTATGCGACGAATGCCCGCGGTGAGGTTGCCTGCCGGATCCACCGCACGCTCCCGGCACGCGAGTTGTGGGACACGATCATGCGCTCCACGTACGACTTTGCCGAACCCGGGTTCATCCTGATCGACCGCTATAACGAGATGAACAACAACTGGTTCTGCGAGAGTATCCGCGCGACCAATCCGTGCGGCGAGCAGGGATTGCCGCCGTACGGCGCGTGCCTGCTGGGCAGTCTCAACCTGACGGCTTTCGTGCGTGACCCATTCACTGCCCAGGCCGGATTCGACTGGACGCTGTTCCGCGAAGTGACGGCCGTGTTCACCCGGATGCTGGACAACGTCGTGGAGATCCACGGGCTGCCGCTCGCCCCGCAACGGGAAGAGCTTCGGCGCAAGCGCCGACACGGCATGGGATTCCTCGGACTTGGATCGGCTCTCGCGATGTTGCGGATCCCGTATGGCAGTCCGCCCGCGGTGGAGTTCTCGCGCGAAGTGAGCCGTGAACTCGCGCTGACGGGATGGCGGGTCGGCCTCGC
>JBFWUN010000033.1:11351-44030 GCA_050247235.1 Gammaproteobacteria bacterium | reverse complement strand
ATGTCCGACACGCGGGGCGCGAACGTCACGTTGGGCAGGACTGCCAGTCGTTCGTCCAGGTTCTCACGCGCGCGAGAGTCGAGCTTCCACGATTCCTGCAGCAGGAAGCGCACGTCGGGCAGGCGGCTGGCGATCGCGAGCAACGTATCCAGGCCCTTGACCGCGTGCGGGTTCACCATCGTCACGTCGCCGGTGGGATCGCCGGTGATATCGAAGTAAAGCTCCGCCGGTGGATAGATCACCGCGGGCCGCCGGCCCGTGGCGGCCTGCACCTTGTCCGCCAGGAAACCGCTGCTCGCGATGAGATGCGTGTTCAGCGCAGCGATGGCGCGCATTTCGTCCGGGGCGAACTCTGCATCGTGCACGTAGCATAGGCCAGTCATGCCGAGCGCATCCGCCGTACGGAGGATGTCGAGCGAACCTTCGAGCTGGGTCCACACGACGTCCGGGCGCGCGTCCGCCAGCAGTCCGCGCAGTTGCGCGTGGAACTCTGGCACCAGGCGTACCGGGTAACCGCAGTCGAGGGTGCCCGCGGCCTCGTCCAGCGCGCACACGCCGAGCGCGGCGTGTTCATCGGGATCTGGAAATCGCCACGGGCTGACGGCGTAGTTGCGCGCCCCGATGGCGCTGCAGGTGTGCGGTGCCTGCGCCGCAATGCGCACGAGCAGCATGTGGGCCGCGCGGGCCGCGCCGCCAAGGAAGAAGGGGAAGGGGGGGCGTTCGCTGGCATAGAGGATCTGCATGCGACGCGTCCTCAACGCAGGCGCCACGCGACGTGGTCTGTCCACCAGCCGTGGGCGCCGAGCGCGAGCCGGTGCACCGCCGGCAGCCGCTGCGGGAGGGTACTCTCCAGCACCTGGACGAGCGCCGCGACACGGCGCTGCACGGCGACGGTGGAATACTGGTCCCGGATGAACTGCCAGCCCGCGCGACGCACGCGCTCACGGTGCGCCGGGTCGCGCAGCAGGGACACCACCGCCCGCGCGAACTCCGCCGGGTCATCGGCGATCAGCGCCTCCCGGCCGGACGTCAGTCCGAACCCCTCGGCACCGATGGTGGAGGCCACCACCACCAGACCGAGCGACATCGCTTCCCCCACCTTGCCCTTCATGCCGCCGCCAAAGCGCAGCGGCGCCACCGACACCAGGCTCGATTCCAGCGGCGGGCGCGTGTCCGGAACGAAGCCCAGCACTTCCACGGCACTGGCCACCGACGCCTCCAGCGCCGGAACCGTGACCGTCCCGACCACCCGCAGCCTGGCAGCCGGTTCCTCCGCGAGGATGCGCGGCAGCACGTCCAGGCAGAAATAGCGCATCGCGTCGTCGTTGGCATCGCTGCGGCTGCCGACGAACACCATCACCTTGGGTGCGTCCGCCACCTGGGGGACGCAGTCGTGCAGCGGGTGGATATTCGGAACGGTGAACATCCGCAGGCCTGCATCGTGCTCACGGAGGATGTCCGCATCCTGATCGCTGACCGTCAGCACCAGGTCCGAATTCCGGTAGGTCCGCAATTCGTCCAGCTGCGTCTGCACCGCGTGCGCGGCGTCCTGCGGATTGCCGCTGACCCGCGCCTTCGCCCGCAGACGGTTGAACACCACGTCCACGCTATCCGTGACCACGCGCGCTTGCGGCGCCAGCGCGCGGATGGTCTGGATGAACGGCGCCGCGCTGTAATACCACTCCAGGAACACGGCGTCGTAAGCCCGGGTGCGCAGGATGCGGCGCAGGCCACCGTGCACGACCTCCAGTCCGCGGGTTGCGAGATGCGCCTGGTATCGCTGCGTCTCTTCGGCGCCGATGCGGGCGGTCTGCCGCTCCGGGCCGATCGCCCAGAAGTCCGTGGGGCCGTGGACCCGAATGGCTTCCATCAGCTGACTCAACCGGAAGTCGGCCGAGTTGCGGTCGAACTCGGGGTAGTCGTCGGAGATGAAAAGGTAGCGCATCGTCAGTTCGCGACTGCCAGGATCAGTGCAGGGAGGCTTGCCAATGCCGGTTTCAAGTCCGGGCCCTTCGTGCGTCCAGCAGGGACATGCATCTCTCCTGCACGTGTCGACGAATCGACGACCACAGGTAGGTTTCCTCGACCCGCGCGTGTCCTTGTCTCGCAAGCAACCGGGAATATTCAGTGTCTTCGAGGACGCGAATCACCGCCGTGGCGAATTCCCCCGGATCGTCGGCCAGCAGCAGGTGTCGCGCATGTTCCAGGTTCAACCCCTCCGCTCCGATTGAAGTACTCACGACCGGGGTTCCCAGCGCGAGGGACTCCAGGATCTTCAGACGCGTCCCGCCGCCAATCTGCAGCGGCACGATGGATGCCGCAGCCTGCTGTACGTAGGGGGTGATGTCGGGAACGTCAGCGTGCACGAATATCGACTGCCCGTCATGGAGGGACCGGATGGAAGCGGGGGGCTTGAGACCCACGATTGCCATGGACAAGTCCGGAATCCGGGCTCTGACCTGCGGCAGGATCTCCCGGTGAAAATACAGCATCGCCTGCTCGTTCGGCCAGTAATTCAGCGTGCCGACAAATACGAGACGATGTGGCAATCGCGCGATTGCCGGCCGATACATCATCGAATCGTCCACTCCGTTGGGGACAACCCATACGCGACCGGTGCCGGTGTCGAAATTGGCTGCATCCTCCGGTGAACAGACGGCAAGGCCGGCAAACTGTCGAACCGCACCACGTTCCGTGCAGGCAAGCCGAGCGGCCTCGCGAATCAGCGCCGCGCGGCCCAGGCCGGCCGCACCGGCTTCGGCATCACGCCTGACTTTCGCCGATTCCAGATCATCCAGGTCCACAATGGTCTTGTCGCTGCCGCAGGCCAGGAACGCGCGTGCGATGTACAGCCGCTCGGCCCAGATCAGGTCGGCCTGGCCGATCAGGGTGGAAACGCGTTCCTTCAGCACGTCCGTGGGGAATCCGTCGTAGAAGCCATCCGTGCGCGCGAAGAATCGCCTGACGGCCAGTCGCCTGTAGCGGCGGGCATCGTCAACCTGCCAGTCCGGGAACGGCAGCATCTGCCCGCTGCGGAGGGAATACCACCAGTCTGGCAACTCGCTGCGGCTGTCGCTGACGAACGCATACTCCCATGGAAGTCCGAAGCACACGAAATCGACATCGGAGATTTCCGTGAGCGCGCGAAGCAGGTGATTGACGCGGATCTTGGTGCCGTTATTCAACGGAAACGGCAGCCGAGGTGCGACGAACAAGGTGCGAGGGCGCTTCATTCGGTGCTCCGCGTGGTCGTCACCCGCAGGCAGATCCGCATTACGCGGAACGCCACCCTGGACAGTCCTGCGCGTTGCAGGACGCGCCAGAGATTGGATGCATACCAGAGCGACCGTTTGGACAATGACAGGACGTGCCCGTAATCTGCCCAGAAGCGCACGCTCCGGAAGTCTTCGACGATCGACCTGGCCAGAAAACGCAGCGCCAGGCGGAGGGGGCCGGTCGGCTGTCCATGCTTGCGGGCCAGCCGCAGGATTCCCGGCAGATCCTGGATGCGGGAATTTCCCCAGGGTGCAGAGCGCGCTGGCTCCGCGGACAGCTCCAACGCAATGGGGGTCTGAAACTCCAGGCATTCCATCCCGACCTTGCGCGCGCGCAGACACCAGTCGATCACGGCGAGGGAGGGTGGCAGTACCGGATCGAACGGGCCGACGATGTTCCATGCCGCGCGCGGAATGAACAGCGCGTAGGGGTTGAGCCAATGACACGCAACGAAAGGCGGCGCCGCCGGATCCGGCTTGAGTTCCACGTACCACTCCGACCGCCACCCGAAGTGTCGGTCTGACCAGCGCGGACCCGGAAGCAGGAATCTCTCGGCGTGCTTGGCATCGGCCACCCGGTACCCGGCGACGAGATCCTGACGATCTTCGCGGCACGCAGCGAGCGCGTCCGGCAAACCCTGGGGCAGCGCGAGCGGCCTGCTCTGCAGGATCACGGCATCCGCCGCGTCGGCAAACGCACCGGTCACCGCGATATTCCAGGCGGTGGCGTCACCTTCCACTATCAGGGTGCGGATTCTCATCGCGGGAGTCGCCAGCGTGCGCACGGGCCGGGAATCAATGGGCAGTGCGCCTTGCATAGCGAACCGAATCCGGGCAGTCGCCCAGACGCCGGAGCAGGAAATCCCTGAGCCCGCTCCACCTGGCGCGCGTGACCGGGTTGATGAATCGGCGTCTGAATTCCCGGAAGTAGGCGCCTGTCGCCCAGTAGAAATCACGGGGAGACCGTAGCTTCCCCGAAAAATGGGCGCGCAACCTAGGAAATGTTTCGGACCTGAGTTCCGCGAGCGTCGTGCTGAGCAGTCGCACCAGGGCGATGAGCGGCATGTGCCTGCGCACGAACAGCAACCTGTTCCGCGTGGTGAAGTACGACATCAGCGGTGAATCACTTCCGCCGAAGGATGCGGAAACCTTGTGCCATAGTCGGGCCTCCGGGACGTATGTCGGGGCATATCCCGCAGCAGAGGCGCGGAAACACCAGTCCGTCTCCTCGTAGGTCAGAAAGAAGTCCTCGCCCAGGAGGCCAACCTTTCCGAAAACCTCTGCCGAGGCGAACAACGCGCAGCCAGTGACGTAATCGAATACCCGGGTGGCGGAGTACTCCGGTGAGTCCACCACGTCGATGCCGACATGCTCGAATGCGAGCTTCTCCGGGTGCCACTTGCCGCCCGCGAACCACAGCACGTCGGGTTGCGCGTGGTAATAGATCTTGGCTCCAAACACCCCGGCGTTCGGATACTTCCGCTGGGCATCCGCGAACGCCTGCAACAGGTTCCGATCGACGATGGTGTCGTTGTTGAGTACGAGGATGCTGTCGAATCCCTGGGACAGCGCCCAACGGATCCCCGCGTTGTTGCCCCCGGCATAACCCAGGTTGGCGCCGGTTTCGAGCACCGTCACCTCCGGGAAGTCGCGCTGAATCGCCACCACTGAATCATCGGACGAACCGTTATCGACCACCACGGTCTGGAAATCCGGATAGTCCACCGCGCGCATCGAAGCCAGGCACTCCAGCGTGTCGGCCTTGCCGTTCCAATTGAGAACAATGACGGCAATCCGAGGCGGCTTCATGCATCGTTCTCCCTGGCGCGGACAGTGTCTGAGGACCACTTCTCGTGACGTACTCTCATGGGCGCAGGAATGCCGTGGCCGTCAAGCACAGCTGGGTGTCGCGGTCATGAATTCCTGGACCTCCCACCTGATTGGACATTGCGATGTCAGGCCATGGCCTCCGGGGCCCCTGTAGAATCGACGCATCCGCTATTTCCTTGAACCCAGGACCCGCCCCCGGTCCCCAGGCAACGCAGCGCGCGGGCGGTCGGCCGGGGAGCCATCCCTCATTCGCGCAACGGCGGGCCTCGACCATCGACCTGACCACCAGGACTGCCGCGCCACGACCCTCGCAGACAACCGGTGCCGCAGGCGGCGGATCCACAGACGCAGGATACCAAGACTCGGTGTGCGGAAAGCGGCCGCGCAAGGCATGGATTCCAGGCAGGACACCGTTCTGTGCGCCGCGCCTCGCGATGACGCACCTGATGAAACGCTCGGTCGGCCCAGCGCCCCGGATTCGAAGGCCCAACCACGTGCCTTGAGGTGCGCGCGAGGGTACTAAAGTTCCGCGCGGCGGAACCGCTCTTATCGAATGTTGACGCTTCCGGTTCCGGTCTGACGACCCTGTCTCGATATCAGCCGGGTACGGGCCGTCTCCGGCGGAAGCCGCCGCGTTAGAATGACCGGCCGATACCAGGAATGCCCTGGCGAACCAGCGAACATCCGGGTTGCGTCCCTCTGGATTGGCAGCCGAAAGGACCAGCAGCGCGCTATATGCTCCGAAATCTGAACGAACTCGTCGCCCACCACGAGCTGATCGCGAACTTCGCGGCGCGCGAAATCCTGAGCAAGTACAAGCAGGCAGCGCTCGGGGTTGCCTGGGCGGTCCTGCAGCCTCTGGCGCAGCTCCTGACCATGACCTTGGTCTTCTCGTACTTTGCACGAGTGCCAAGTGAAGGATTCCCCTACCCGTTGTATCTCTTCTGCGGGCTGCTGCCCTGGCTCTATTTTGCCGGCTCCCTGAATCGCGGGGTGAGCTGCCTGCTGAACCAGCGGGGACTCATCACCAAGATCTACTTTCCGAGAGAATGCATCGTACTGGCGAGCCTGATTGCCGCGATCGTGGATCTCCTGTTCGCCTCGCTCGTTTACGTGGCGTTGCTTCTCTATTACGGGCATTACCCGTCGCTGACCTGGTTGTACGCAGTCCCGATATTCGTCGTCCAGACGATGCTGGCACTGGGACTGATGCTCATCCTGGCGCCGATGAACGCCTTTTACCGGGACGTCGGCCAGATGATGCCGTTCCTGCTGCAGCTCTGGATGTACCTCACGCCGATCATGTACCCGACGACCCTCATCCCGGAGCAGTATCGTGACTGGTTTGCGCTGAACCCCATGGTTGGAATCGTCGAGGCATACCGGGACGCGATGCTGCGCCACGAAGCTCCCGATCCCGCGCAGATAGGCTACAGTGCGGCAGTCGCCGTGACGGCCTTGCTCGTGGGGTACCTGGTGTTCAAGAAGATCGAACTCAAAATCGCCGACTTCGCCTGATATTCAGCGCCCACCATGACTACACCAGCCGTCATCTTCGAGCACGTTTCCAAGAAGTATCGCCTGACGCACTTCAAGCAGCAGTCGCTGAAGGATCAGCTGACATCGCGGCTGGCGCGCTTCAACCCGTTCTCCGCTCATACCGCAGACAAGACCGAGGAGGATTTCTGGGCGCTGAACGACGTCAGTTTCGAGATCAGGCCGGGAGAGTGTGTCGGGATCATCGGGCCGAACGGATCCGGCAAGAGCACCACGCTGAAGATCCTCTCGAACGTCACCCAACCCACAACCGGGGTGGCACGCATCAACGGCCGGCTCGGCGCATTGATCGAAGTGGGGGCAGGCTTCCACCCCGAGCTCTCCGGGCGCGAGAACATCTTCCTGAACGGCTCGATCCTCGGCATGTCGAAAGCCGAGATAAAGGCCAAGTTCGACTCGATCGTGGAGTTCTCCGAGATTGCCCAGTTCATCGATACGCCCGTCAAGCACTACTCCTCCGGCATGTACGTGCGGCTGGGCTTCTCGATTGCCATCCACAATGAGCCGGAGGTGATGCTCATTGATGAGATCCTGGCTGTGGGTGATCTAGGATTTCAAAAGAAGTGCTTCCGGAAAATCGAAGAATTCAAGCACGACGGTCGGACGATCGTGCTCGTTTCACATTCCATGTCACAAATTCAAGCGGTCTGCGAGCGCGCCATTCTGCTTCAGCAAGGACGTCTCGCGTGTGATGGTCATAGCGACGATGTTGCGGACATGTACATTCGGCTGGCTAATCCAAAGGCCATGGATTCCTACGGAAATAAGCCTTCGAAAGAACTAAGTAATTTTAGGATCTCATCGCCGCGCTTCCTGTCAAAGCGTGGCGCGCATGTGACAAATCTCCCTCCCGGAGAGGACATCATTTTCGAATTCGACTACGAGTCGGATATTCCTATACATAACCCGACCGTGATTTTGGTCTTTCGTCGCGAAGGAACCAGAATCTATTCCAGTAACTCAAACGTCCTCGGAGTATCATTTGGGTTTGTGCCAATGAACGGGACCATGCGTTGTGACATTGGCGCGCTTCCGCTAATGCCGAATTGTTTCGATGTCGAATTGCATGTCTACGATGAGGCGCAAAGCACTTTATTCGCAGTTCAGACGTTTCCAAATCTCTTGAATATTACCGTTCCCGAGAATCCCTCGGCTTTGGGCGCTCGATACGTCCCGGCGCTGATCGACCGTGGCGTTGTATTCAAGCGCGCGAGTTGGGAGGTGACGTCTCGAAATGAGACCGAGATGTCCTTTTGGGCGGAAAGGAGAAGAGAGCGTTCCTAATACATCCGCCCGTTGCTCACCTTGGCAGCAAGGACGTTGAACTGAAAGTTTGAGATCGATCTTGTGACTTGCGACGATACCCAGCCCAAATATCTACAAGCAATCGAACGGAACTCTCGGCTGATTGGGATGAATCGCGAGAGCGGAGCTCTTTGATGTCGATACGACAAGCCTACTGGCGTGTCCGCGAGTCATTGGCTCGGTTTGCGGACGTTTGGTCAGTGAGACTGCAGGACTGCGCTGCGCAAATTGCTTTCTTGGGGCGCTTCTGGTGGCGAACACGTCGACATCGATCGCAACCCGCTGAGGGCCAGATCGGCGATCGCTCGATCCTGATTGTCTCTTACTACTTCCCGCCGTATCGGAGCGTCTATGGAACGCAACGTATAAGTAAGTTTGCCAAGTTCCTTTCAAGGCGCGGGTGGAATATCACAGTGCTTTCGACAACGCCGGAACCCGACCAGATTATCGATGATCAGGAGATAGAAAGAGAGTCGATAGCGATAGTGAGGCTTCCGCAGGCGACTATCCGTTCCGACTTGAAGAATCGCGGAATGTTCGTCCCGGATGATTACTTCCAATGGGAGAGTGTTGCAGCCGAAACCGCCGTCCGGCTGATCAAAGAGAAGCAGATATCCCTCGTGCTTTCTACCGCGCCACCGTACACGAATCTTGTCGTTGGTACTCTGGCTGCGCGAAAGACTGGACTCCCGCATATTGTCGATTTTCGGGATCCGTGGAGCCGAATAGACTTCGCGTGGGTCATTCGCAGCCCGATACTCGTGCGCGCAAACCGATGGATGGAGAGGATGGTTCTGCAACTGGCTGACAGAATCGTGTCCGTTGTGGACGCTCAATACCTCGAATCTTTCCTCGGCGACGATTCAGTCGAGGTTCGCGAGAAGACGAGGGTAATCACCAATGGCTTCGACGATGAGGATTTCAGTTTCCCAGAGATGCAATGGGAAAGTAGAGACAAATTCGTAGTTTCCTACGTCGGGTCTATCTACGACCGTGAGACGTTTGACAACATTTTGGGAGCGCTCGAAGCTTGGAAAAGGCGACATCCGGAGGATTTGAATCGAGTCAAGTTTTCCTACGCAGGGGGCGGCTCGCATTATCTGACAAGTGTCGGCAATTTTCCGTGTGAAATTATAGATTCGGGGTATGTGTCGCATCGAAGCGCGGTCGAGTTGCGCCGTCACTCTCATCTGCAAATTTTTTCGCAACCAAGGTCCTTCGCGAAATTCGTGTATAGCGGGAAGATTTTTGAAATGATTCGCACAGGGCCGCCAATACTCGCATTCACCCACATTGACGGCGCAGTCGCGCAGCTTTTGGGTAGAGCGCAAGCTGGCATTGCAGTGGCGCCCGGCGCAATGGAGGATGGAGCCATTGCACTAAAGTCTTATTTCGATCGATGGCTCTCGGGAGAGCCGCTGGTGTCCGCCGATCTGGGCGTGATTTCTCAGTATTCCAGGTCAGCGCTATCAGCAACTCTCGAACGCGAATGCCAAGAACTTATAAGTGAGCCTATGACCCGTAGCGCTGGATAGTTTGCCTGTTGAAGGCGTAGTCGCCTTTCTGTACATCAAGACCCTTCTGATCCCTGCGGGTCCGCTGGAACGGAATATCTATGGGCGTCGGTATGAACTCCAGAACGGTTCAGCGAGATGATATCCAGGGATTGCGGGCCGTTGCGGTTTCGGGGGTGGTGGCATTTCATCTGAACAAGGAGTGGTTGCCTGGCGGCTTTGCAGGTGTAGATGCATTTCTCGTGATCTCGGGGTTTCTTATCACATTAATTCTGCTCCGAGATCGGCAGTTCGAACCCGCGGCGCTGTTCGCGTTCTATGAATCGCGCATAAAGCGCATCGTTCCCGCCTACCTTGCGCTAATTGCCATTGTTTCCGTGGCCTCGGCCGTCTTGCTGACGCCTGGCGACTTCGAGATGTTCAATGCAAGCGTTGATGCGGCACTCCATTTTGAATCGAATAGCTACTTTGCCACCCAGGGTGATTACTTCGCGCCGTCCGCTTACGAGATTCCGTTGCTCCACACGTGGTCGCTCGCGATCGAGATGCAGTATTACCTGGGATTGCCGTTGCTTATTGCCGTCCTGCCGGAGAGGGCGAGAGTGTTTGTCTTCGCGGCGATAGTAGTGGCGTTGCTTGCCGGTTCGTCCTGGGAGATCCATAAGGGGAACCGCCAGGCGGAGTACTACTCCCTGTTAGCGCGGATTCCGGAGTTTCTGGTGGGAGGTCTGGTCGCAGTCCTGGGAACCGAGCGGTTCACGTCTCGCGGCTCCGTGGAGTCCTTGAGTATCGTTGGAATGGTCATGGTCGTCGGGTCTTTTCTGTTGCTGTCGGAAGCGGTGGCGTTCCCAGGTGCGAGCGCACTACTACCCTGTCTGGGAACTGCGCTGCTCATCCTGTCCCGCGGCAGCACCCTCAACAAGGTTCTCTCGACTCGACCATTCGTGGCAGTGGGTGCACTCTCCTACTCGATATACCTATGGCACTGGCCCGTGCTTTCCTTGCAGCGATACCTGATGGAGAGTTACACGTTGAACGCCAGCGGGTTGGTAGTGTTCTTCGTGATGATGGGTGTGTGTTCGGTATTCTCGTATCGCTATGTCGAATTGCCGTTTCGAAAAGGAAGGCTGTCGGAAAACTACCTCCCGTGGGTGGTCGCCGCACTAGTGATTGGGGGGGCTCTGTTCATTGCCCCCGCGATAAATCGCGGTGCCGTGGAGCCTTTGGACGCCACGGTGACCCGCTATGCAGATGAGGGACAGATATGCCACGGGAAAATCCTGGATGATTGCGTTCGAGGCAGGCCGGATGGAGTGACCGAGGTTCTTCTGATCGGCGACAGCCATGCCGCGCAACTCAACGCGTTTGCGGATGTTGTAGGAGAGGAGACGAACACGCGGCTGCGTGTCATCTCGGCGAGCAGTTGTGTGCCGATACCGGGTTTCGACATTGAGAGGATTTCTAGCCAGGCGCAAGCAGCCTGTGCGTCGCAGATTGAGCATTTGCGCAACGTTGAAGAAGCTGGGAAGGCAGTGATTATTGCGGGAAAGTGGCTGTATCACGCGTCGAGCGGGCAGTTCCTGAGGGCCTTGGATGGTTACTTGGCTGCCGCGGAGAGTCGTGGGCAGCAGGTATTGGTGATGGAACAGGTTCCGATGCTGAATTCCGACGCGATCCGACGGTACCGTTGGAAGCAAGTGGGAATTCCCGTGCGGGAATTGAAGGTAGACGAGCAGTGGGCGGCATCGAACGAGGCCATCCGAGGAATCGTCGCGAAACACTCGACCGTGAAGTTCCTACAGCTATCGGACTTGCCGCTCTTTTCTGAGGCGCTGAGGGATACGGGGATCCCCATCTATCGCGACAGGCATCATCTGAACGAAATCGGCTCGCGCCGCCTCGGAGAGGCTGCGTCAGCACGTGTCGAATCGTGGCTTGTTTGTGGGAGGCGCGCCGACTGTGATGACCGGCAAGATGACTGACTGGGAGCCCGTGGATTGACCGCGGGCCTCATTGCGCCAGCAGGCGCGCCCCCAATGCCCGGAAGAAATTCCCCAGCTTCCGTTGCACCGGCCAGGGTACGCGATTCTGGTAGGCCGGTGAGGTGGCCAGCTTCCGGAATGTCAGAAAGAGGCGCAACGCCACCGCATCACTGCAAACCCTGGCGCAGATGTTGCGATGTGCCATGCGCCATAGCAGTGACAGCGGATTCTCCGGCTGCTGCTGCATGATCTGTCGGATGCCTTCCAGGAAGTTTTTTTCACGGTGCGCGGCGCTCCGCAGGCGAGGACCGACTGCGAGTCGCAGATCGATTAGTGCGCGCTGCATTCGCACGGTGTCTCGCGTCATGCTCGAATCGTGCAGGCGAATCAGGGCGAAGGTGGCATCGGCTTCGAGGTATTCGCAGTGAACGCCGGCTGCGACACAGCGGATCCACAGTTCCCAATCTTCGAGCGCCTGCAAGGACTCGTTCCACGGGCCGACGGTTTCGAACACGGACATGCGGACAAGCGGGCAATTCACCGGGAAGTGGTTTCTGAGCAGGAGCCGTGAAAGAAAGTCCCCGGGTTCATTCCAGAAGCGTGGTATCCAGGGTTCGTCCGGGAGGGTGCTGTCCGGGCCAAAGCGAAGTATCTCGGGGGACTCCGTTTGAAAGTAGCGAGCGTCGCCAAATACAATGCCGATCGCGGGATGTGCGTCCAGATAGTCCGCGTGCGTCGCCAGTTTCGCGGGCTCGAGGCGGTCGTCCGCGTCCAGGAACTGGAAATAGCGGCCGCGCGCCGCGCGCATGCCGGCGTTACGGGCACCGGAGAGTCCACGATTCGGCTGCTCGATGTAGCGGACCCTTGGGTCCCGGCGCAAGAGAGTGTCCGCCACACCCCGCGTGTCGTCGGGTGATCCATCGTTGACGATCACGCATTCGAGGTCCGGTTCGCGCTGGGCGAGCACGCTGTCCGCTGCTTCGGCAAGAAAGTGCGCTTGCCGGTAGCACGGAATGATGACTGACACACGGGGCGAGTGCGCGCGCATGAGCTACCTGCCGTGCGGGTCGGAACGGGGTGTGCCGGACGTGACTAAGGCATGAAGGATGGTGCTATCTCTCATGCACGGAGCCTTTCAGGAATCGTGCGATTCGGGTCCCGTACCACCGCAGCCGATTCCTGACGGGGTCGACGCGCAGGAGTCGACGCAGCGCCGTCCGCAGTTCGCGCCATCCTGCGCGTGACAATGGGGCATACAGGAGAGATCGGAACACCAACGCATCGGCCAGTGCGGGTTCGCCCAACGCGCGATAGGTGAAACTCCAGTCCAGATAATCCCGGCCGCAGGTGCCTCGCTTGCCGAGCAGGCGGGCGATGGTGGATGTTTCCGGGGGGTGTGTGCCCGGCAGCAGGTGATCAGCCGCGGCGGCTGCGCGATACGCCGCCACTCTGGCCTGGTCTGCCAGTCGCCGTTGGGCCCGCAACCTGGCGAAGGAAACCTGCCCGGGGTGAACGCGATACCGCACCAGGGGTTCGGGCAGATTCGCGAGAGGATAGGCTCCGCACAGCCGGAGAAAGAGTTCGTAATCCTGGGACTGGGGATAGTCGGCCGAGTAACCGCCGATGTTCAGCAGCACGGCGCGCCTGAAGGTGACGCTGGAATGTACGAAGCAGTTCGCCTGGTAGATGTGTCGGCGGATGTCGTCCGGTCGGGTGGGGGGCTGACAGAGAAGCTGGCGCGTTTCGTCACGATTGACGTATATCGCATGAGACCCTACACAAGCGATCTCCGGGTGCGCGTCCAGAAATTCCACCTGCCGCTGCAGCCGGGTCGGCTCGGAGAGGTCGTCGGCATCCAGTACGGCGATATATTCGCCCCGGGCGAGACCTACGCCGCGATTGCGCGTGTAAGGGCGGCCGCGATTGACCTCATTGCGCGCGAGGCGGATTCGCGGATCGGCCACACTGCGGAGGATGTCGGCGGTGCCGTCCGTGGAACCGTCGTCGACGATCAGCAGCTCATAGTCCGCATAGGTTTGTGCGAGCACGCTGTGAATCGTGCTGCGGATGAAGGGTTCGCCGTTGTAGACCGGGATGAAAACCGTCACCCGCGGAGGCGGGCACCGCGCGGCATCATCCTGGGGATCAGGGGCGTTTTCGCCGTCCGATGGTGCCATTCCCGTTACTTCATGTCAGGTAGACGGCGGGTCAGTACCGCGTAGCCGTGGCCGGCCGGGTTCATCTCGAGTTCGAAGCCGGGGAACTCGGCGGTCCATTTCCGCGCGATCTCGCGTTCGTCGGGCCGGGCCGCGTCGTCGAGCACGAGGGCGCAGCGGTTTGCCATGTGATTTACGAGGTTGGGAAGCGCCGGGTACCGCGAGAGCGGCTGAAGTACGCCGGTCGGACCGTCCACGAGGATCAGCTCGGCGCGTACCCCCGCCAGCTTCTCGCGTACCCCGCCATACCACTGCAGACCCGTGAGGGCATCCAGACCCAGGGAGCAGTGGTGATATTCGATTCCCGCGTGGAACCCGTTGAGCGCGGCGAGCTGACGGGTCAGATCGAGATACTTCAGTTCATGGTCGATGACGATATGACGCGGTTCATAACTCTCGATCGCGCTCACGCAGCGAGCGATCAGCAAGGTGGAACTTCCGGAACCCAGTTCGACGATGACGTTCGGTCGGTTCTCCAGGATGAACTGCACAACGTACCGCGCCAGGAATGCATCGATGCTCCAGTCCGCCAGGAATACGGGGTAGCGAAACCCCAGGTCCGAGAGGCACACGGTGTTGACGATTTCGGAGGTGGAACGTCCGAGCGTCTGTTTCAGCATCGCCTGTTCGGCTTGGATCTCCAAGGTCCGGCGACCTATCGCATCGATTCGCTCACGCGTGTCGCTCGCCCATGCGCGCAGTCGGAACACGAAGAGCACCAGGAAGGCCAAGGTCGCGGTGGTAATCAGCAGCAGCATGGTCATGGCGGTTTGCGTTCCCTGGTTTTCGTCGGTGTTCGCTCACCGCAGCATCCGGAAGGGTCCGAAATCACACGCATCCCGATTGAATGCGCGCGTGGCTGCGGCGTCCGCGGTGATGGACTGGACGGACGCATCGACGATCGGCATGCGTGCCAGGTCGTAGAGGAACACTTCGGCCGGTGTCGGCGAGCCCGCGACCATGGTCGACGGAATGACATGGTGGTCGCGCTGCGTGCCGGCGCGGTCGAGGAATCCGAGTATTCCTTCCCTGGAGCCATACTGCGCAATCGCGTGCGTCAGCACCACCCACACTCGTGCGGCGCCCCGAAAGCTGCCGAGTTCTTCCTCGTATGCCGCAAGATTTCCACGGTGACAGCCCCCGATAAGGATGTCCGAGTCGCGGAATCCGTACCGCGCACCATAGAACAGGACTGCAGGCCCCGCCCCGTAGTAGGCGTACACACGATCCCCGGGCTGGCGCCTTTCCGCGATGTAGTCCAGGACTCTGGCCACCTGTCCCATGTGGTACGGCGGCGGATTCCAGACGATGGGCAGAGTTGCCAGGATCCCGAGTGCACCGGCCGTACCGAGCCGCGCGGTGACGCGCCGGCAGCCACCCACGCGATGGGCAATGCGCGCCAGCTCCTCGATCGCGACGCCAGCACACAGGAACAGGCTGGGCAGCAGAAAGAGTATCGTGCGGTCGTGGAAGGGATAGAGCCGAAGCCCGGCAGCCACCAGCACTGCGACAATCGGGCACGCAAGCACCCCTGCAACCATGGAACGTCTGCAGGCGAGCGCCACGAATCCCAGCAGCATGAGCAGCAGGAACAACTGCGGAATCGGATACGCCAGGCTTGCCTGTTCGCCCCCCGTGCCGAGCAGCATTCGCAGTTGGTCGACGAGCCAGTGGGGCCACTGCAATGGGTCCGACGGGGGATAGCCGGCCGCCCAGTAGGCATCGAGCTTGCCGCGCGATGTCGGGTCCGAATGTCGAACCCGGAGGACAGCCAGGCCTGCCGCGGTGAGACCCCAGGTGACGGTGATCGCGATGCGGGACCGCAATCGCACCATACGGTCCCGAGGCGCGGCGCGCCAAGTCATCAGCAGGCTCGGCAGGATTGCGGTCGCCATGAAACTGGCGGCGTGGGACAAGCACAGGAGCATGACGCCGCTGGCCGTCTGGAAGATGGTCTCCCGCCGGTCGCTGCGCGAATCCAGGCTGCGCAGTGCGAGGAACAGCATGGCGACACTCGCGAACAGCTCGGACGAGAACTGCTTGTGCAGCCCCCCGAACATGATTACCGGCCCGGCGGTCGCAAGCAGCAGGACGGCAGTGAAGGCCGCAGCCCCGTCCAGGTAGCGGCGCGCAATGCTGCAGAACAACAGCAGCGCCGCGACGGAGGAGAGGAAGGGCACCAGCCGGAACACGGCATCCTGCGGGCCGAAGATCACGATTAGGAGCTTCTGCAGCATCAGGAACCCGGGTGGGGCCACCTGGTCGTACGGCAGCGGGCCGAACCACAGCGCGGCGAAATCCAGGTCGAGGACGGCCTTGCTGAGCGCGATTTCGTCCAGCCACTGGTCCGGGCCGGAAAGGTACTGGAAGACGCGCAGCGCTATCCCCAGCCCGAGCAGCACGAGCAGGGCAAGGTCACGCGTGGCAACGGAGGTCCGGCGCACCGCGATCCCGGGCGTGAGGGTTTCCGGTGCGGCGTTCATTGCGGGGAAGTCCTAGAGGTGGTCGGCCTGGCGGAGGCCATTGGCGCGGCGGGGGCGCGGGCTCAGGCCGCACGCGCTGCGCTGCGCCGCGTGAGCTGGAGATCGGCGCCCGGCCCCTGCCACACGCTCATCGCCACCAGCACCCACACCAGCACCCCGAAATAAGCCGGGTATGCCTGCACTTCGGCCGACAGGAAACGCGCGTGGAATCCGCGCTGCAGGATCCCGCGGTCTTCGAGGCGGTGCAGTTGGTCGGACGCGAACGCCTTCAGCGCGTCGTTCTCGCGCAGCCACACGCCGAATGGCAGCCCGAAACCCTGCTTGCTCTTGGTGAGCGTGGCCTGAGGCAGGAAACCCTTGAACGCCTCGCGATAGAGCGGGCGGAGTACGCGGCTGGTGACCTTGGTGCCGGTGGGAAGGCGCGCTGCGAAATCGAACACCGCTTCGTCCAGCATGGGGTAGTGCACGTCCAGACCGGCAAGCGTAGTGGCGCGGCAGACCTTAGGCAGGTCGCTGTCCGCCAGGGTGAGCCGCCAGTCGAGATGCAGCAGACGATTGATCATGCTCGCCTCGGTGTCCAGCTGGTACATCTCGCGCAGTCGCGCGAGCGGTGCCGCGGTGTCCACCTCGGCCAGGAACTCAGGAGTCAGGAACGTCTCGGGCCGGATCCAGTTCAACAGGTTGTACGTCATCAGCCGGTCCGGCAGCGGCGCGGCCGCCTGCCGCACGTAGCTCGCGGCCTTGCCGATCACGCCGCGGCGGGCCCATTCGGGCAGGTGGGCGGCAATCGGCTCCATTACTGTGTGACGCAGCGCGCCGGGCACGCGGGCGTAGCGCTCGAAGAGAATCTGCGTGGCGTAACGGCTGTTGCCGCCGAACAGCTCATCGCCGCCATCGCCTGCCATCATCGATAAAAAGCCGTTCTCCCGGGCAACCTTCGCGCAGAAGTACGTGGGCACCACGGACGCGTTGCCGAACGGGCCATCCATCGCGCCGAGGATAGTCGGAAGCGAGTCCACGATGTCCTGCGGTTTCACGTAGTATTGCACGTGCTTCACGTCGAAGTGCCGCACCACCGTGTTAGCGAACTCCATCTCGTCGTAACCCGGCGCGTCGAAACCGATCGTGAAGGCCGTCACGTTACCTGGCGCGTGTTTTGCGCAGAGCCCGGTGACGGTGGAGCTGTCCAGTCCGCCAGACAGGAAGCACGCCACGGGACCTGGCGACAACCGGCGATGGACCGCGGCGTCGATCACCCTCGGCAGCTCGGCCGCCAGGGCGGCGCGTGGCGTGGTGGTCTCCTCGCGGTATTCCGGCTGCCAGTACGTGCCAAGCACATTGCGCCCGCCCGTGCGATGCAGGTACTGCCCGGGCAGCAGCCGGGACATCCCCAGGTACCCCGTGTCCGGACCGGGAATGCAGTGGAAATACAGGTAGTCGTAGATCGCCTGCGAGCTGAAGCGATGCGCCACCGTGGGGTGCGCAGCCAGGGGTTGGCTGCGCGTCGCGAAGGCCACGCCGTCGTCCGTCGGCACGAAGAACAGGTTTTCGATCGCAAAGCGATCGATCGCGAGTAGCGCCTCGTCGCGCGCCGGAAACACCACCGCGAGCGCGAAGGCTCCGCCGATGCGCGTAAGCGCTGCGGGACCTTGCTCCGTCACGTTCGCCACGATGTCGGCGAGCGTCGCGGGCTGGTCTGCACCCGGCAGCCGGTAGGGTTCGCCTACCAGGAACGCGAATGCATGGGCATCGTTGTAGACCTGTACCGGGCGCCCGGCGGAGACCAGCCACCCACGAGTCAGCGGCGAGCCCTCGCGCCCTTCACCTGCCCACGGGATCGGCTCGAACGCGCGCGCCAGCCCATCCCGCCAGTCCCGGAGGCGCTCGGGGCGCTGCGAAAGATCTCCACAGAAGGTGCCGCGCAGGGTCATGCCCCGGTCTCCTGCGCAGCCTTGGTGAACCATGTCACCCGCGACGGCAGCGCCAGGTTCTTCAGCAATCCGGAAGCCATCCGCGCGGCCAGTTCGCGCTCGTGCCGCAGTCCGCGATCCTTCACCTGGTAGAGCCGGCCGCGGTGCGGCTGCGTCGCGCCGAAGCGCTCGTCGCCCGTCACGCGCTGCAGGAACTCGGCATAGACGTCAGCGCTCTCGCGCACCGCGCGCCAGAAGAGTGTCAATTCGTCGTCTCCCGGCTTCACTTCCGGGCACACGTGGGCAATGAGCTCGCCGGTATCGATGCCGGCGTTGATGTAGTGCAAGGTACAGCCCACCTTGTCCGGTTCGCCATTGTAGAGCGCCCAGAACGTGCAGTCGGCGCCGCGGTACTCGGGTGACAGGCCGCCGTGCAGGTTCACGATGCCGAGTCGGCCGCCGCGCAGCAGGTCGCCACGGATCAGTGACGTGCCGAACACGCAGACGAGATCCGGCTGCAGTTCATCCAGCCACGTCACCACGTCCGGGTGATTGATGTGCGGAGTCATCCGCACCAGCTCCGGCCGGGCCAGGTGCGGCCGGCCATGCGGGAAGAAGAAATGTGCCTCGTGGTTGTTCGTGTAGCGGCGTCGATCGCGCAGCCAGCGCCAGGCCTTGCGGCCGAGCGACTGCGGCTTCAGTTTTTTCGCGAGACTCCGCACACCCAGGTTACCGGTGGATTCGTGCACGATGGCACACACGTCCGACGCCTCGGCCAGCCGGTTCGCCACGTACAGGTGCCGTGGGCTGCGTCCGCACAGGATCATGATGCGCAGGCGGTTCATGGCTTCGGTAATCCCACGGCCTGGGGCGGCACCGGCGGCACCACTTCGTCCGTCTCGCCCATGATGAGCGCGTCGGCGAAGAACTTCGCCGCCCAGTTGGGGTACTCGAAGCGCGAGTAGTCTCCCCAGATGGGGAAGGATCCCGCGATGCCGCCGCGCACTTCCGGCGCCGGATGGGAAAGCCGTTGCGTACGCTTCACATAGCCCACCGCGAGGCGCGCCGCGTCGCGATACTGCGCGTCACCGGTCACGTGGTACAGCCGCTGCCAGCACAGCGCCATCTGCGCCACGCCGGTGATACAGGCGTAACGCGCCGTCGGCTGCCAGCCGTCCGCATAAGTGCCCGCGATGAAGCCGTCCGCCTGCTGGCGGGCCATCAGGCCGCGCGCCGCGCGTTCAGCCGATACCAGGTAAGGCGATTCACCCAGCACCAGCGCGGATTCCAGGAATCCGCGGATTGCGTACGCGATGGTGTGCGTGAAGGGATCGCGGGCGGGCACGAACGCGTTCTGACGATACCAGCCTGAATCCGTCTGCTGCGCGAGCGCCCAGTCCAGGTTCCGGCGTGCGGCGTCCGCCAGATCGGGCCTGCCGGCGATGCGGCCGATGCTCGCCAGCGGCCAGATCGCACGCGTGTTGTAGACATGCGGCACGCCGTTGTGCTCGAACTTCCGGTAGCAGCCGTCCGCGTCCTGCTGGCGGACCAGCCATTCGCCGGCGCGCACGGCGGCGTGCAGGCAATCCTCGCGGCCCGTCTGCAGGAATCCCGCGATGAGCCCATGCAGGATCTGGCCCTGGTTGAAGATCACCGGGTGACTGCCAGGTTCACCGAAATGCCCCGGGAATGCGCCGTCGGCGTTCTGCAGGCTGAGTTCCCAGTCGATCATCCGCAACGCGCGCGCGCGGTATTCGTCGCGGCCCGTCACGCGCGCCGCAGCGAAGAACGTCTCGATGATGTAGCCGGTGGTTTCCGGGTACCCCGGCAGCCAGCCATCCTCGAAACTCCAGCCGGCGGACACGCTGCCATCGTCTGCGTGGCCGGCGCGCACGTCCTGTGCGTGGCAGAGCCAAGCGAGTGTCGAATCCAGGTGGTCGCGGAAGCCGGCTTCTTCTTCCTGGCGGCGCGCGCCCAGGTCGTCCACCACCAGTTTCAGGTGCGCGGGTACCCACGGCCTGTAGCGGAACGGGAGCTTGATGAGGTTGGCGATGGACATGGGAGTGGCTCAGGCGGCGGCGCTGCCGTTCGCCGAGGACATGCTGTTCAGCGGGTCCACGTGGCTGACCACGTAGCGATGCTTGCCGGATGGTTCCGCTGGGATATGGTCCACACAGCGTACGTCCACGTGGACGGCCTCGCCGAGCCGTGCCTTGAGGCCGCATGCGATACGCGCGGCCGCGTCGGACTCCCACGCGCTGTCCGGCACCACCTGTACCTCGAAATCACGCAGCGAATGCTGCACGCACTTGAACTGCGCCACGCCTTCGGTGGCCCGGAGCACGTAGATCACCGCGAGTGCGTGCATGATGGTGCCATCGGCGGCCACCACGAAATCCGTGTGACGGCCCACCACCTCTGCGATCACGTGCAGGCCGCGCCCGCCCGCGTCCGGGGCCTCGGACAATCGCACCACGTCCCCGGTGCGGTAGCGGATGAATGGCTGCGCCTGCGAGGTCAGGCCGGTCAGCACGGCTTCCCCCGGCTGCCCGACGGGCACGGGGTTGTTCGACTCGTCCAGCACTTCGAGCACGTGCGATTCGCTGATGAACAGCATCTGGCCAGACGGTGCCTCGTGCGCCATGAAGCCGATGTCACGGCTGCCGAACTCGTTCGCCACCGGCGCGCCGTAGACTCTCGCAATCAGTTCGCGCTGGTCCGGATACAACGATTCCCCCGTCGTGCATACCACTTTCAGTTTGCCGAGCCTGAGCGCGCGGCCGCTGCGCTCCGCGTGCGCTGCGAGCAGTGCGATGCTCGAGGCATAGCCATAGACGCAAACGGGCTGCCACGCGTTCAGCGCATCGATGTACGCATCCATCTGGCGCGGTCCCATCGCGAACGCGTTCAGCACCAGGTGATTGATCAGCCGGTCGCGGAAGGTCTTGACGCGATCCGTCTTGTTGAGCTCGACAGGCGCCCCCCACAGGTACGCCTCGCGATCTCCGGGCGCCACGCCCCACCAGCGCCGTGCCCGCATCCGGCCCGCCGCGTCCGACGCCTGGCGCGCCCGCCCGAAATAGAAAATCAGCGGCTCGCCGGACGATCCCCCGGTGTTGTAACGTTGTGCGCCACCGGGGACCGCGTGCCATGCAATCGCGTCCACGTGAGCGCGCGCGTCTGCCTTGGTCATTGTCGGCATGCGGGTCAGATCTTTGAGCGTCACCTCGCCCTTCCGCACGGCACCTTCCAGGCCAGCAGCGCGCAGACGCTCTGCATGCCACGGACAATGCACCAGTGCGTCCGCGAGCAGGAAATTCAGCTTGCGGGCCTGCAATGCCTCGATTCCCGCCCGATCCAGCCATTGGCTGGCCTCCAGCTCGCGCAGGTATGCAAACGTCGGCCGGCCGAGCGCGCGCTCCTGGAGCGGATAGAGGATTTCACGCGCGAGCCACGGCAGCATTGGTGTCTGGATTGTCGGCGGGGTGGGGGACGGGAAACTTATCGGCGAGAAGTGTAAGGACCATAGTGTGCCGGATGAACGGGGGTTTGTAAGCGATTGATAAGACGGGGCACGAACCGTGCGCGGCGTCTCATTTTTCAGGTGGAGGACCGGGGCCTTGAGCGCGCTCCGCGGGGACGGTGCGCGCGGGCCTGGGCAACGGCCGCGTCGCTCCCCAGCACCACCGCGAACATCAGCAGGTAGCACAGCAGCATTATGCGCGGCACGTCGAGCATCGTGCCGACCAGGCCGATGGCCATGAAGCCGAGCAGCGAGACGGTCAGCGCAAACGTGCACGTATCGCCCGCCAACCCGGCGCGCAGCCCGCGGTGGAGAGCGCTCGCCATCAGCAGGAGAAACGCGCCCAGGCCGAGCCAGCCCTGTTCCACCCGCAGATGGACGAAGAGGTTCTTCGCGTGCCAGGGAAGGTGGTTGAAATCATAGAGAATGAACCAGCGATCCATGCCGGCGGAGAAATCGCCGTTGTGCAGCTGGTCGAAGCCGGCGTCGTCCAGCAGCTCCACGTCATCGAATGCCACTATTGCCGGCGGCTGCTCCATCAGGCGGTACTCGCGGCGGTTGGTCAGCTCGAGCAGCAGCGGCGCGCGTGCCAGGTTACCGGCATGGACACCCAGTGCGCCCAGCGCCACGGGATGTTCCAGGCTGGCCCACTCGCCGCCCGTCGACTTGACGTTGCGCTCTGTCCCCACGCACGCCGCGTTGTATTCCGTGGGGTTGATCAGGTGACGACGGCAGATTCGGACGCGGATGTTGGCCTCGGGCGCATCGAGCCGGTATTTCAGTCGAACCACGTAGTCGCGATACGCCGGCAACCACACGCGCTGCGTCACCTTGACGTCCTTGCCACCCAGGATCTCCAGGTGCGGATCGGTGGCGTTGCCGGCCAGCACGGACAGTCCGTCCACCTTGTCCGGGTACGCCAGCAGGTAGCGTCGGGGAAAGGTGCCGAGACCGGCCCCCCATAACCGCTCCATGCCTTGCGTGGGCGCCAGCGCAAGCCCGTCCCGCCAATGGGAGCGACGCGTCTCGATATCCCGTGAGACTTCCGAGAAGCGCGCTTCCATGCGATAGCCGAGCAGCGCGGGCAGCAATGTCCCCGTCACCGCGAGCACCAGCAGGCCCCCGGCTGTGAACTCGCGCGCGTCCAGGCTGCCGCGTGCCAGCCAGCCAGTGAACGCCCCGAGGACGAGCGCGGTGACGGCAAGGCCGAGCGCGACGAGGGCGGCGGTGCCCGGCGCCACGCTGATCCACTTGCTGGAGACCTGCGCGTAGCAGATGAGCGCGAGGGTCGCGAGCCCGCCCAGCAGGAAACCGGCACCGGTCACGGGACGCGCCAGGCGTGCGGCGAAGAAACCGAGCACCGCGCTGCCGCCGAACCCGGCAGCAGCAGCGGCGAGCGCCAGGGTGCCGCCGCGCGCGAAACCGACACCAGCGGCGACCACCAGACCGGCAGCGCAGCCGACAAGCAGCCACGCACGCCGCCACGAGACCCGGCGGCCGAGCGCGACGAACGCACCCGCGCCGAATGCGGCCAGCGATACGCCAAGGGCAAGGAAGCTCGCGCGCGAGAACGTCGTGACAACGGCATACAGCGCCAGTGGCAGCGTGAGCGCACCCGCCAGCGCCAGGCCAGTGCTCCGTGGTCGCAGGAACAGTGCGAACAGCGCGCACGGCCACGCGAGCGCGAGGTAGCCGTCGATCGATTCGCCGCCGGTGTGCATGCTCGAGAACAGCCCGGTGATGCGGTACGGCGTGGTGAAGTCGAGCAGGCTCTGCAGTCGCGCATACACGGAATCGCCGTAGAGCAGGTCGTGCAGCACGCCGCGTTCCCACAGGACCGCGAGTCCAGTGCCCAGCAGGCCCGCGATCACGCCAGCCAGCAGCGCGCGTCGCGCGGTGTCCGGCGCCCGGCGGAACAGGCAGTGGAGCGGCGGCAGGAACACCAGCGCCCACAGGAATCCGCGCGCGACGCGCAGCGCATTGTATGGGCTGTAGTAGCTCGACCAGTCGTTCACGCCGGGCGGAGGCAGAGGCGTCAGCCCAAGGTAGAGGCTGACCAGATAGCTCAGCGTGAACAGGCCCAATGCGCACAGGAAGCCAAGCGGTAGGCCGCGTCTGCGGGAGGGTCGATATTGGCCATGCCACAGGCACGCTGCGCTGAGCACCAGCAGCGCGAGATCGATCTCCTGCAGGAACATCCGCCCGCTCCAGGGCGCGAGATCGCAGAGCGGGAGCAACGCGGGGATTAGTGCGAGCCACGCCGCCGGCCAGCGCAGGCACACGAGGAGGAGGCCCGCGAGCGCCCCCAGGAGGGCGACGCGCGCCACCGGGAACGCCAGCGCGAAATGCACTGCGGCGATGAGCGGTACCAAGGCGACTACGCGCTGCAGCGGCGCGCGGGTGGACAGTGGTCCGCGGGCGGGCGGCATCACGTGGGCCGGTACGCCGCGCACGCTCACGGTGTTCCCGCGGCGGTCAGCAATGCCGCCAGGCGCGTGCGGGCGCGTGAGGCGGGGGACCTCGCCGGATCACACGCGGTCCGCATCTGCGCGGCGCGCACCGGGTTATCGCCGGTGGAATCGCGCGGCGCGAGATCGACTTCAGCGATCGACGCCGGCACGCGGCGCAGCGCCCGCGCCGCCGACGCGTAGTCACCGGACACGCTGGCCGTGCTCTCCGGCACGCCAACCAGCGGGCGGCCCGCGTGGATCCGGTTTGGCCCCAGGTGCAGCCGGGGCTGCGGACCGAACAGCGCCGTGCGCAGTGCAAGCCCGGTGTCCCGCGCCACGACGACATTGCAATCGAAGCGGACATCGCGCGGCGCATCGTGGTGGGGTTGGAGGTGAATCGCTGATCCCGCGGGGTTGTAGAACCAGTTGTCGTGGATGTCGAGGCGACCTTCCGCCTGCAGCAGCGCTTCCGCAGGATTCTGGAAGAAAAGATTGTCCTCCACAACGTAGCGGTCGCGCGCGCCCGGCCCGCGCAGCGGCCAGTGGCCGAGCAGCACGTTGGGTCGCGCGCCGTCGGACGCCGGGTGCGGGACGATCTTCGCGAACACGTTGCCGGCGATCCGCGTCTGGCGGCGTTCCGTGGGTGCATCGGTGCTGCCGGGACGCGCGAGCTGATGCTTGATCTGCAGGTCGTACCCGATCGCATCCACGATGATGTTGTTGACGATCTCGCCGGCGAAGAAAGGCCGACTGCCATCGGCCTCGCCGAGGTAGATCCCGGTTCCCGCGGCGATGATCGTGTTGTCCGCGATCCGCCAGTCCCATGCGGGGCACTTGGTAGAGATGCCGACGGTCTGCTGATTGGCGCCGTGTCGCACGATGTGGAGCCCTTCCAGCGTCACGTGATGGCTCGGCACGTCGCTGCCTTCGCACTTGACCGCATCGACAGGCGCGTGGCGGCCGTCCAGCATCAGCCGATGCACCTCCACGTGGTGCACATCGTGAATGCTCACGGTGTTGTGGCCGTCGCGCGCCACGAAGCGTGCAACGGCGGGCGGCGGAGGTCCCTGGATGCGGATCGGCGCCGCCGCCGTGCCGCGCAGCCCGTGCAGTGGCAGACCGTGGTGGTACTCCCCCGGGCCGAGCGCGAGGGTATCCCCGGGGGCGAGTCTGGGCAGCAGACCACGGTAATCGTCCGGCCCCGCGCGGAGCGTCGCGGCGGGAGCGGCGGCGTGAACGACGATCGCAAGGATCGCCGTGCATCGCGGGAGCACTGCCCTCGACCGGCGGATCAAAGCCCGTCGAGCAGCGTGTGCACGTGCCGGATCGGGATCGCGTACGTGATCGCCGACGGATCCTTCAGCACGGCTTCCTTGGAGCGCCGTGCCAGCACCGCGTTGACCACGCCGATGACCCGGCCGCTGCGCACGTCGAACACGGGGCTGCCGCTGTTGCCGGGATAGGCGATCAGGTCCAGCTGGTAGACCTCGAACGGATCGCGCAGGCGCCGGATCTGCTCGGCGGACAGGGTCCGGGCGGTGGCCTGGGGAATCGCGATCGGGCTGATCGCGGACACGATGCCGGCGTTCGTCGCCGGGTACAGCCCCAGCACGGCCCCGATCGGAAAGCCGATGATCGCGATCGACTCGCCTTCGCGGACGGGTTCGCCGCTCGCGAGTGGCAGGCTGTGCACGGGCTCCCCTTCGATTCGCAGTACCGCGAGGTCGTGGAACTGGTCGTCGGCGACGATCCGGGCCGGGCGCACGTCGGGCGACTTGCCGCGGCCGACGAACACGACCAGCGCGCTCGGTTTCGCCGTGATGTCCGCGGCGGCCACCACGTGATGGTTGGTGATGATCGTGCGCCCGTCGCCGACCACGAACCCGGAACCGGTCAGCTGGGCTTTCGGTGCGCGCAGCGGCTCGTAGTTGCCGATTCCCACCACCCCAGGGCGCGCGGTGGCCACGAGGTCCGGGAGCTCCAGCGCGCGGGCCTGTGCGCCGACCAGCGCACCCGCGAGTACCGCGCACAGGATTCCGCGGCGCTTCATCCGACCGCCCGTCCTTCGACAACCTGTCCGCCGGCGATCTTGCGTTCCCACGCCAGCGAACTGCGCACGATCTCCGTGAGGTCGTCGTAACGGGGGTGCCACGCGAACCGCGCGTTCAGCGCCGACGCGTCCGCCACCAGTTCGGGCGGGTCGCCCGCGCGACGCGGCGCGTAGCGCACCGGCAGCGGGACGCCGGTGAGCTTCTCCAGGACGTCGATGACCTCGCGCACACTGTAGCCGTGACCGTAGCCGCAGTTCAGCGTCACCGACTCCCCGGCTCGCTGCAGGTACTCCATTGCGCGCAGATGCGCGTCCGCAAGATCGCAGACGTGGATGTAATCGCGGACGCCAGTGCCGTCGCGCGTGGGGTAGTCCGTCCCGAATACCTGCAGTTCGGCGCGCCGCCCCGTGGCCACTTCGCAGGCGACCTTGATGAGCAGGGTCGCCTCGCGCGTGGACTGTCCGATCTCGGCCTCGGGGTCGGACCCGGCCACGTTGAAGTAGCGCAGGATCACGTGTCGCATGCCGCTCGCGCTGCAGGCATCACGCAGGATCTGCTCGGCCATCAGCTTGGACGTGCCGTACGGGTTGATGGGCGCCTTGGGGGTGTCCTCGCGGCAGCGGCTGTCGGCCGGGATGCCGTAGACCGCGGCGGTGGAGGAGAAGATGAACTGCTGGACGCCGGCCGCCACGCAGCACTCGATGAGATTGCGCGCGGCACAGGTGTTGTTGCGGTAGTACTTGAGCGGATTGCTGACGGACTCGGGGACGATTGTCCACGCCGCGAAATGCATGACCGTGTCCACCGCGTGTTCCCGCAGCAGCCGGGTCACGAGATCGGCGTCGCCGGTGTCGCCCACCACCAGGTCGCCGAAGAGCACGGCACCCCGGTTGCCCTTGGACAGGTTGTCGAGCGTGACCACGCGGTGGCCTTCGCGCCCCAGCTGCTTCACCACATGGCTGCCGATGTAGCCGGCGCCCCCGGTGACCAGTACGTTTGACATGACTCGCGGACCTCGTGCGGAACCCCGCGCGACCCGGCGTCGCGCTGCGGGCAGATGTGGGGATGGATGGAATTCTATAGCGGCACGATGACGGTCCGGTGCAGCGCGGATGCCGAACCGGTCGCAGAACGACACACGCGACGCCCTGATCCGGGGGACGCGTGCCGCCGTATCAGGGACAGGGCCTGGCGCGGGTTCCGCTATACTCCGGGGTCCGCCCTCGCGGCGCGCCTGTTTCTGCAAGGAGATCGATCCGATGAAGCACTTCTCTCGCTGGTGGATGGCGGCGCTCTGCGCCGTGTCACTTCCCGCCGTGGCGCACGACTACCCCACGATGGACCGCGTCGATCACGTGCTCACGTGCATGAAGCAGAACGGCGGGCAGAACGTCGACAACCTGTACCGGTGCGCGTGCGAGATCGATGTCATCGCGCAGCAGCTCAGCATGGATGAGTTCAATGCCGCGAGGACCTACGAGATCTATCGCAACATGCCGGGCGAGAAGGGCGGCCTGTTCCGTGAGTCGGAGGATGGCGAAGCCGCCGTCGGCAAGCTTGCTGCGGCGCGCAAAGAAGCCCAGAAGCGCTGCTTCGTCGGCGCCAAGCGGCAGACGCAGGTGCTCACCGAGAAAGGCGTGCAGAAGGCCCCCGCACCGGCGTCGGAAAAGAGCGAGTGAGAGGCGCTCGGCGCGGTCTGCAAAGTGGTTGCCGGGGTGGTTTTTTTCTCTATAATCGATTGCGCTCGCGGGGAGAATTCGACGCGTCGTCCAGACGCAGCGGGCAGATGCGAGAGCGCCGCCTTCGATTCCTTGGTTGCTGTGGTCAGGAATCCCGAGCGGGGCCACGGGGGGCCCGGCGAATCCGGTTCACCGTGGTTCGCGACCACAATAATCAGAGAACAAGATTGAATGACCACCACCCGGAAGGGAACCGTTTTTCTCATCTCCAAGGACGGGCACGCGCGGTCCACCACGCGCACTTCGTTTCAACTCCGTCCGCTGCCCCGCCTGCAAGTCTCACGCGCGCCCGCCGTCGGCGCGAACGAACCCGATATACTCCGTGACGCGCCTCTGATCTCGGGTGCGCCGGGGAGTCAAAACTCCCGAGAGATCGAATTAAAACTGTTAACAGCGAAAAGTGTGAAGGAGGAGGTCATGAAAAAAGCATCGTTTACGCGATCGCTTCTGGCAGCGGCCTCTCTGGCAGCAGTGACCGGATCTGGACCGGTCATGGCAAATGCTGAACTAGAGAAGTTGATGCAGGACCCCAATTACTGGGTTTTCCCAGGTGGTAATTTCTGGAACTGGCGTTATTCGGAGTTGAACCAGATCAACAATACGAATGCCGGCAAGCTCCAGGCCGCGTGGACGTTCTCCACCGGTGTACTGCGCGGACATGAAGGCGGCCCGCTGGTGCTGCCGGCGTCGGCGACCGGACTGTCCGGCGACACGCTCTTCATCCATGCCGCGTTCCCCAACAACGTGTTCGCGATCAACCTCGACACCCTCGAAGTGATCTGGGAATACGTGCCCGTCCAGAACTACGACGAGACAGTCCCGGTCATGTGCTGTGACACCGTCAATCGTGGTCTGGGCTATGGCGACGGCAAGATCCTCCTGCAGCAGGCGGACACCACCTTGGTGGCGCTAAGCGCGAAGGATGGGTCGGTCGTGTGGTCGATCAAGAATGGCGATCCCAAGCTTGGCCAGACCAACACCAATGCACCGCATGTCATCAAGGACAAGGTGTTCACCGGCATTTCGGGCGCCGAGTTCGGCGTGCGCTGCTGGATGAACGCGTATGACCTGAAGACCGGCAAGCGCGTGTGGCGTGCGTACAGCATGGGGCCGGATGCGGACATCCTGGTGGATCCCGCCAAGACGATCGACAGCGCGACCATGCAGCCGGTTGGCGCCGACTCCTCGCTGAAGACCTGGAAGGGTGACCAGTGGAAGATCGGTGGCGGCTCCACGTGGGGCTGGTGGCCGTACGACAAGGCGCAGAACCTGATGTTCTACGGCACGGGCAACCCGTCCACCTGGAACCCGGTGGTGCGTCCTGGCGACAACAAGTGGTCGATGTCCATCTTCGCCCGCGACGTTGACACTGGCATGGCCAAGTGGGTCTACCAGATGACGCCGCACGATGAGTGGGACTATGACGGCATCAATGAAATGATCCTGGCCGACATCAAGGTCAAGGGTCAGGACACGAAGGCCCTCGTCCACTTCGATCGCAACGGCTTTGCCTACACCCTGAACCGTGAAACGGGCCAGGTGCTGGTGGCGGAGAAGTACGATCCGGCGGTCAACTGGGCAACGCACGTCGACATGAAGACGGGCCGTCCGCAGGTCGTTGCGAAGTACTCCACGCATCACGGTGGTGAAGACAACAACACCACCAACATCTGTCCGGCTGCGCTGGGGACCAAGGACCAGCAGCCTGCCGCGTTCAGCCCGAAGACTGGCCTCTTCTACGTGCCGACGAACCACGTCTGCATGAACTACGAGCCGGTCAGCGGTGGTGAATACGTCGCGGGTCAGCCGTACGTGAATGCGGTGCTCAGCATGTTCCCGGCCGGCCGTGTCTCCCCGGGCCCCGAATTCGGCAACAACGCCGAAAACAACAACCTGGGCAACTTCATTGCCTGGGATGCGGGCGAAGGGAAGATCAAGTGGTCGATCCCGGAGCGCTTCTCGGTGTGGAGCGGTGCGCTGGCAACCGCGGGTGATGTCGTGTTCTACGGCACGCTCGAAGGTTACCTGAAGGCCATCGACGCCAACTCCGGCAAGCTGCTGTGGCAGTTCAAGACCCCGTCCGGCATCATCGGCAACGTCAACACCTGGGGCCACAAGGGCAAGCAGTATGTTGGCATCCTGTCCGGTGTCGGCGGATGGGCGGGCATCGGCATGGCCGCTGGCTTCATCAACGACACCGATGGTCTCGGTGCCGTGGGTGCATACAAGGGCCTTGGCAGCTACACCCGCCTCGGCGGCGTGCTGAGCGTGTTCAGCCTGCCGTAAGCGTGTGACGGCGTGGTCGGCGGGCAAGCCTGCCGGCCATCGACCGGATCAGAACCCGGCACCTTTCGAGGTGCCGGGTTTTTTTTAAGGGTCGCGTCGGCGATCCGCGATGATTCCGAACTCGTAGAAGGTATTGACGGTCTGACCGCAAAGCGCCGTTGCTCAAGTGTCCCGCCGGCCCGACAGGCATGCGGAATTCAGCCGAGGTTAACGCCGCGCGACGAACGATGATCGGCCACCTCCTGGCACGGTCAGGCGTTGACGAATTGAATCGAACAGTGGAGAGAGGAACGATGATTTCCCGAAAGACCTGGATCGCTGCGCTGGCGGCGTCCTTTCTGAGCAGCGGTGCGCAAGCCGCAGAGCATGTGATCAAGGGCGTGATCACCAACTGGCAACCGCTCGTGACCTACGCGAAGCCCGGCGACACCCTGAAATTCCAGCAGATGGCAGGTCACGATACCGAGACCATCGACGGCATGTTTCCGGAAGGCGCCACGAAGTGGAAATCCAAGATGGGCGAAGAAGGCTTCAGCGTGAAGCTGGACAAGGAAGGTGCGTACATCTACAAGTGCAACCCGCACATGACCACCGGCATGGTGGGCGCGGTCGTGGTGGGTGACGGCGCCCCGCAGAACCTGGCAGCGCTCGACGCCGCCCTTCCGAACGTGAAACTCGGCAAGAACATGGTAGCGCGCGCGATCAAGAAGATGCGCGAAGACCTGAAGAAGACCGGCCGGCTGAAGTAAGCCGCGATGTTCCGGCGGTCTCCCGGAGGCCGCCGGCGTTTCCCGCCAGGCAGGTTCCGCCCGCCCCCGTGTTCCTTCTTCCCGACAGGAGCTCGACGATGAAACGACTTCCCCAGATATCACTGCAATGCGCCCTGCTGGCGGGGCTGTCGGGCGCAGGTGCAATCGATGCCGCGGCCGCAGAAGCGTCGCGGTCCGCGCTCAAGGTCTGCGCACCGCCGTTCAACCTGCCGATGTCCGACAAGGACGAATCCGGCTACGAGAACCGGATTGCGAAGCTGTTCGCCAACCAGCTCGAGCTGCCGCTCGAGTACACCTGGTTCCCGCAGCGCATGGGATTCATCCGCGCCACCCTGAAGAACAACGAGACCGAGGACGGCAGCTACAAGTGCGACCTCGTGATGGGTGTGGTGGACAATTTCGAACTCGCCGCGACCACGCGACCCTACATGCACTCGACGTGGGCGATGGTGTACGCCAAGGGACGCGGGCTGGATTTCATCCAATCCCAGGCGGACATGCACAAGCTGACGGACGCGCAGAAGAAGCTGCTGCGCATCGGCGTGTGGGACCAGGGACCGACTACCGAGTGGGTGTACCGCCTGGGACTGATCGAACAGGCGACCCCGTACCCGATCATGTCAGGGGACGCCCGCCAGGGACCAGGGCACGTGATCGAGAACGACCTCGTGCAGGACAAGGTCAATCTCACGTTCGTGTGGGGGCCGATCGCAGGCTTCCTCGCCAAGCGGATCCCGGATCCCGAACTGGTCGTCATCCCGCTCGAGAACGAGCAGGGACTCAAGTTCGACTACCAGATTTCCATGGCGGTCCGTCATCCGGACACCGCCTGGAAGCGCCAGGTCAACGCGCTGATCGAACGCAACCAGGCTGAGATCGACCGCATCCTCGACGAGTTCGGTGTGCCGCGACTCCCTCTGATACTGACGAACGACGAACGCGAGGATGACGATGATTGACCTTCGAAGCGATGCATGGCGTCGCGCGACGCGGGCACTGATGCTGTGCGCGTTGTGCACCATCGCGATGTCACCGCTGAAAGCGGCCGACGCAGCAGGCGATGCGACCGGATTCTCCGAGGCGGAAACACGGCTTTGGCTGGGGGACCAGTTGAAGGCGGTCACCGCGCCTTCGGTGCTCGAGTACGCGTTCGAGAAGAGTGGGACCTACGAGGCGGGCTTTTCGGATCGCGTGGTGTTCACCGTGCATGAACTCAAACCGGATGGCATGAAATCCGCGTCGCTGCAGTTTTTCACCGGCGAGCGGAATTTCCCCGTGCCGCCGGAAGAGCGGACCAACGTCAACCCGGTGCTCAAAGTCTACTTCCAGGGTGACGTCTACGAGATGAACCGCCTGACGGATCCTGATGGCGTGGCGCGCGAACGCTGGCGATACTTCCAGCGACGCATCAAGTTCGCACTGGCCGACACCGCGAAAGTGGAGCCGGTGACGTTCGAGTTCGACGGGCGACCCTACGCCGGGCACAAGATATCGTTCGCGCCCTACCTCGACGACCCGAAATCGGACAAGTTCAAGGACTTCATTGGCAAGACGTACACGGTAATCGTGTCAGATGAACTGCCCGGGTATGTCTACCGGATTGAAACGGAAGTGCCGGGCAAGACGGCGGGGGCACCGCCACTCATGCGGGAATCGCTGTGGCTGACGGCGATTCGCCCGTACGCGCCACCACGCGCCGGTACCGCGAACTGACGCATCGGGACGACCACGGCGTCAGTGCGCGGCTGACGTCCGCCGCGCGACTCCGACCGGCGATGCGGCAATCCG
>JBFWUN010000033.1:0-11251 GCA_050247235.1 Gammaproteobacteria bacterium | reverse complement strand
CGCCGGTCGGTGTTGGTGAACGTGCCTGTTTTCTCCGGGAACGCGGAAGCGGGCAGGATCACATCGGCGAATCCCGCCGTCTCGGTGAAGAAGATGTCCTGCACCACCAGGTGCTCCAGCTCCGCGAGCGCGTGGCGCGCGTGGTTGAGGTTGGGGTCCGACATCGCCGGGTTCTCGCCCATGATGTACATGCCCTTGATCCGTCCGGCGTGGATCGCGTGCATGATCTCGACGACGGTCAGCCCCGGCTTGGAATCCAGCGGCACACCCCACAGCGCCTCGAAGCGCGCGTGCGCGTCCGGGTTGTCCACCCGCTGGTAATCGGGAAACACCATCGGGATCAGGCCCACGTCCGAGGCACCCTGCACGTTGTTCTGCCCGCGCAGCGGGTGCAGGCCCGTGCCGGGCCGCCCGATCTGGCCGGTCAGCAGCGCGAGCGAAATCAGGCAGCGTGCGTTGTCCGTGCCGTGCACGTGCTGCGATACGCCCATGCCCCAGAAGATCATCGAGCCTCGGGACGTCGCGTACGTGCGCGCCACGGTGCGCAGCGTCTCCGCATCGATGCCGCAGACTCTGGCGACCCGATCCGGGCTGTAGTCTGCGACTGCGCGCTTCAGTGCGTCGAATCCCTCGGTGTGGCGGGCGATGTAGTCGTCGTTCTGCAGGCCTTCCTCGATAATCACGTGCATGAGGCTGTTCAGCATCGGCACGTCGGTGTCCGGACGGAACTGCAGGAAATGGGTCGCGTGGCGCGCGAGATCCGAACGGTACGGATCCATCAGGATCAGCGTCTTGCCCGCCTTTGCGGCGTTCTTCATGAAAGTCGCCGCCACCGGGTGGTTGACCGTCGGCCGTGCACCGATGATCACGATCACTTCCGCGTCGCGAACGTCCTCCACGGGGTTGGACACCGCGCCGGATCCAAGTGTCTCGAGCAGCGCCGCCACCGAGGAGGCGTGGCAGAGGCGCGTGCAGTGATCGACGTTGTTGGTATGAAATCCAGTACGCACCAGCTTCTGGAACAGGTATGCCTCTTCGTTGGATCCCTTGGCGGAGCCGAATCCCGCAAGCGCGCCGGGTCCGGACGTCTCCCGGATCCGGCGCAGGCCCGCCGCCGCGACGTCCAGCGCCTCGTCCCAGCTTGCCTCGCGGAAGTGGTGATGGAGCGCGTCGCGCGGCACCAGTGCGGCCGTCTTCGCGACCCCTTCGCGCCGGATCAGCGGCCGGGTCAGGCGGTTGGGATGATGGATGTAATCGAATCCGTAACGTCCCTTGACGCACAGGCGCTGATGATTCGCCGGGCCGTCGCGGCCTTCCACGGCGACGATCCGTTCGTTCTTGACCTGGAATGACAGCAGGCAGCCGACCCCGCAATACGGGCACGCGGATTCGACCGCGCGGTCCGGCACCGCGGCGGCATGTGTCTGCGCCGGCATCAGCGCCCCCGTCGGGCAGGCCTGCACGCATTCGCCGCAGCTCACGCAAGTGCTCTCGCCCATCGGGTCGTCCAGGTCGAACACGATGGCCGAGTGCGCACCGCGCCACGCGTAGCCGATGACGTCGTTGACCTGCTCTTCACGGCACGCACGCACGCAACGGTTGCACTGGATGCACGCGTCGAGGTTGACGGCGATGGCGGGGTTCGACACGTCGCGTACCGGTTGCGCGCGGGGTTCGAAGCGGCGTGGGGCGGCGTCCAGCTTGTCCGCCCAGTCATCGAGTTCGGAACGGGGCGTGTACGGTGACGGCCCGGCGTCGGGCATGTCCGACTTCAGCAGCTCCAGCACCATGCGTTGCGAGTGGCGTGCACGCTCGCTCTGCGACTGCACTTCCATCCCGGGGGTTGGCTGCCGGCAGCATGACGGCGCGAGTACCCGTTCGCCCTTGATTTCCACGACACACACGCGGCAGTTGCCATCCGGGCGATAGCCGGGCTTGTAGCACAGGCGGGGGATCTCGATGCCGACGCGGTCCGCGGCCTGCAGGATGGTCTCTCCCGGCGCGGCCTGGAGCGGCCGACCGTCGAGCGTGAAGTCCACGCAGGCGGGTGCATCGGCGGAGACGGCACTCATCGTGTTCAGAACTCCTCGGGGAAATACCGGAGCGCGCAGCGCATCGGATTCGGTGCCGCCTGGCCGAGGCCGCAGATCGACGCGTCTTCCATCGTGCGTGCGAGCGCCTCGAGCAACGGCTGGTCCCACGTGGGTTGTGCCATCAGCGCGGCGGCCTTGGTGGTGCCAACGCGGCACGGCGTGCACTGGCCGCAGGATTCGTGTTCGAAGAAGCGCATCGCGTTGGTGGCCGCATCGCGGGCCCGATCATGCTGGGACAGGACAATCACGGCCGCGGACCCGATGAAGCAGCCGTGCGGCTGCAGGGTGTCGAAGTCGAGCGGGAGGTCGCCGAGCGACGCCGGCAGGATGCCGCCGGACGCG
This sequence comes from Gammaproteobacteria bacterium, assembly GCA_050247235.1. Classification (GTDB taxonomy): domain Bacteria; phylum Pseudomonadota; class Gammaproteobacteria; genus CAIKBL01. The sequence goes on along the minus strand of JBFWUN010000033.1, from coordinate 8,816 downwards.
CCGCCGGGGAAATAACCGTGGAACGTGTGTCCCGGCAGCATGCCGCCGCAGTACTCGTCGATCAGCTCACGCACCGAGATGCCGGCCGGCGCCAGGTGCACGCCCGGCTTGTTCACGCGGCCACTGACGGAGAAGGAGCGCAGGCCCGTGCGCCCGCGGCGACCGTGCGACGTGAACCAGGCGGCCCCCTTTTCGAGGATGTCGCGGACCCAGTAGAGCGTTTCCATGTTGTGTTCGAGCGTCGGCCGGCCGAACAGCCCGACCTGAGCGACATACGGTGGCCGCAGGCGCGGCATGCCGCGCTTGCCTTCAATCGATTCGATCATCGCGGACTCCTCGCCGCAGATGTACGCGCCGGCTCCGCGCCGCAGTTCGATCGGCGGCAACGGGCACGGCGGATCCGCGCGCAACCTGGCGAGTTCCCGTTCGAGCATCGCGCGGCACGCCGCGTATTCATCTCGCAGGTAGAGGTAGCACGCGTCGACCTCGACCGCCCACGCGGCAATCAGCATACCTTCGAGAAAACGGTGGGGATCGCGTTCCAGGTAGTGCCGATCCTTGAACGTGCCGGGTTCGCCCTCGTCGATGTTGACGGCCAGCAGCCGGGGCGCCGGCTGCTGGCGGAGAATCGACCACTTGGTGCCCGCCGGAAATCCCGCACCGCCAAGCCCGCGCAGCTTCGAATCCTGCAGCGCTTTGACCACGGTGTCGCGCGTGCGTTCGCCGCGTACGCAGGCCAGCAGTGCCTGGTACCCGCCCTGCGCGCGGTAGGCGTCGAGTCCGGTGGGGCGCAGTGGTTCGGCGTCGGTGGCCCCGGCGCGCACCACGTCCGCGACCGAATCCGCCGTCGCGTGTTCAACCGGGCGTTGCCCGACCACCGCGACGGGTGCCGCCTGGCAGCGCCCGACGCAGGGGACGCGCTGCACACGGACATCGGCACCGAGTTGCGCGGCGAGGTCATCCGCCAGCGTCTCCGCGCCAAACATCGCGCAGGTCACGGATTCGCAGACGCGCACCGTCAGGCGCGGCGGGGCGTCGGCCGATTCTTTCACGACGTCGAAGTGGTGGTAGAACGTGGCGACTTCGAACACCTCGGCCATCGCCATGCGCAGTTCGTGGGCGAGCGCCACCATGTGCGGATTTGCGATGTGGCCGTAGTGATCCTGGATGCGATGCAGGCACTCGATCAGCAGGTCGCGGCGCCGGGGCAGGTCACCAAGCAGCGCCTGCACGTCCGCGAGCACCACGGGATCGACCGCCCGGCCGCGCATTTTTCCCTTGCGGGTGGATGCTGTCACGACATGCACCTCACGCGCGTGCCACGAGGATTTCGCCGAGACCGTCGCAGCCGCGATCGCCCACCCAGCGCTGCACGGCACGGAACGCGCGCAGCCGGCGGGCGAGGGTGGTGTCGAGGGCGCCCACGTAGCCCGTCAGCAAGGTCACGAACGACAGCGCGTATTCCCCGGTGTTGACGAACGTCCCGGGCACGCGGAAGCCCGGCGCACGAACCAGCAGAGAACCGCGCCGCATGCCGAGCGCGCAGTGCGCACCCACCTGGCCGAGCACGACGACGGTCCCGGCGATCATCTGCGCCGCACAGCCCGGGCCCGCGTCGCCGCCGACGACGATGGTGCCGCGGCGCAGACGGTCCGCGGTCCGCGCGCCTGCATGCCGCGCGACGAGGATCGTGCCGCCGCGCATGCCCGATGTACTCCCGGGCAGACCGCCGCCCAGGAACGCCCCGGCGCTGCCCGCGATGCGGAGGAGGCCACCGCGCATGTTCGCACCCGCAAGATCGCCGGCGTCGCCGTCGAGCCGGATCTCGCCGCCGCGCATGCCCGCGCCGAGCAGGTTGCCGCAGTCGCCTTCGAGATGCAGCGTCCCTTCACGCATGCCAGCGCCGAGCCCGTGGACGTGCGGGGTCACCGCGGTGAAACGGAAAGCACCCTCCATCGCCGAACCACGCAGGCTGAACAGGTCGCCCAGCGCGACCGCGCGCCGTCCGTACGGCACCTTGTGCCGGCGGAGACGCTCGGGCGAGAGCCCCGCGAGGGCATCCGGGGTCACCCCGGTGAGATCGAGCGGACCTTCGAGCACCGTGTCGAGCCGCAGCGTGATCATGATGCGCCTCCACGCCGCTTCAGGATCTCGTGCAACTTGAAATGGAACGGGCCCAGGTTGCCGCCGTAGTTGCCGGCGCTGATCGCGAGGATGCCGCCCTTGCGGCCGAGCGTGCACGCGGCGCGCACGCCGACCCGTGTGGCGGTATCGATGGCGGCCGTCGTGAGGCCGTCGATGACGATTTCCAGCACCGCGCCGGCTGCATCCGGCAGCGCGGAATCCACCACGTGCTTGAGCGTCGGGCAGTACCGGTGATTGGTCGACGCCGGCAGCGTCTTGTACTTGGAACCCACCTTGGAGCCCGAGCGGACGATGCCGCCCGGAAACGGCATGATGACTTCGGGCACCTTGCGCATCGCGGCAATCGCTCGCTCGCTGGCCGCGAGCGCCTGCGCCTGGGTCTCGGCGAGGATCAGGAAGTTGCCGCCCCCGATGGCCTTTGTCACGTACGTCACGTCCTCGCAGACGAATTCCCCGTCCATGACGGGCACGCGCCAGTAGCGCCGGGCGCCGAACTTCTTGGCGATCTGGTAGCCGTCACCGAAGAAGCGCAGCGTCTTGCCGAGCGGCAGCGGATCCCCACCAGGCAGTCCCGCGAAGCACGCACTCGTCGGGGAGGTCAGCACGCACTGTCCGACCCGGTTCTGCAGCTGCTTCGTCAGTTCCTTGTTGCTCATCGTGAACAGCAGCACCGATACCCCGGGCCGCCCGTCCGGCGTCTCGGACGGCTTCAGCACCCGCTCGATGCCGGCTTCGCAGCCGCAGGCGATGACCGACGTCGCGAAGCCCGTCAGGGCGTGCGCGGAGTGCATCGCCCACGTGGGGTTGATCGCGGTGATGATGAGGCGCGTGGCCTTCATCGGGAAGGCTTCCGCAAAGGTGTTCTCGATCAGGACGCCGTTGATCTTCACGCGCGGCGGCTCGTGTGATGGATGGACAGGGGACTGCCCCCGAGATCCTCGATCTCCGCGTCGCTCACCATCAGGTTGCGCTTGCGGACAGTCATGTAGCGCGCGAAGTAATCATCCAAGGTGCGCTCGATGGCGGGGTCGTAGTCGGCGCGCGCAACGTGCGTCGCACCCGTCGGGGTTGCGATCACGTGGCCGTCGCGCACGATCAGTTCGCCCGCCTTGAAGACGTACCGGGGCGTGGAGAACATGCGCTCGCGATCCGGGTGATCCGCGTAGACGGTGACATCGCCGCGCGCGCCGATCCCCAGGTGGCCGAGCGCGGCCAGGCCGAGGCTGCGGGCCGGTGCCGCGCGCGTGATGATCGCGATCTCGTACAGCGTGTACTCGCGGTCGAGCGATGCAAGGTGGCTGGCCGCCTTCGCCTCCGGATTGATCGTCGCCAGCATGTCGAGCCGGAACGAACGGTCCATCAGCAGCCGGATCAGGTGGGGATAGCTCGTGAACGGCGCGCCGTTCGGGTGATCCGTGGTCAGGAAGATGCGCCACGGATCCTGCACCGACAGGAACAGTTCCAGTCCGATCGTCCACTGCAGGGCGTTGACGAAATTCTGGTCGCGGTACCGGAACGGCACGACGCCGCAGCCCGCGTCGCACTCGATGTCCATGATGACGCTCTTCTTTGGCGACGCGAACGCGCTGCCGGCGTACTGTCGCATGCTGTCCCCGGACTCCGTCACGGTCTGCCCGAACATGATCTGGCCGATGTCGATGGTGAGCGCGGGGGACGCGTTCACCGCCTCCGCCACCTGCTGCGCGCCGGACGAGAACTTGCGATCGCCCTCGGTGCCGTAGCTGTGGAACTGGATATGCGTCAGGTGCGCGGGCAGTCCGTCGAGCGCGCGGATGGTTTCGAGGGTCGTGTCCAGGTTGCCGGGCACGCCGAGGTTGCAGCCATGGATGTGCAGCGGATGCGGCAGGCCAAGCGAATGGATGCCTTCGGCGAGCGCGCGCAGGATCTGGCGCGGCGTGACGCCGTACGCGGCGTTGCGCTCGTCGAGATCGAGCCGGCGCTGGTTGAACTTGAACGCGTTGATGCCGCCCGGGTTGACCACCTTGATGGCGAGCGCCTGCGCGGCGCGCAGGGTCCACGCGATGTAATCGCGCACCAGCGCCGGATCCGCGCCCGCCGCCAGCTGGCGCAGCAGGAAATCGTCGTTGCCCAGCAGCGCGTACGCGCCCTTGTCGACGATCGGCGTGTCCGCGAGCTCCATGTGCGCATTGCGCGCGTTGGCCGGCAGCATCGCCGGCTCGAAGCACGCGGTGTAGCCCATTTCCGCGTAGCGGTATCCCGCGGTCAAGGTGGAGACCGTCGCGATGCCGCTACCCAGGCGCGGATGTTCGCCGCGCTGCGTGCGCTGGGCCCGGTGCTCCTCCGGCAGCATCATCCGGGCGATGTTCACCTTGCCGCCGCCGATGTGCGTGTGAATGTCCACGCCGCCGGCCATCACGATGCAGCCGGTGAGATCGAGCACCTCGCGGACCTCGCCGGGGTCGGCCGGGGCCGGCACGATGCCACGGTCGCGCGACAGGAAGATCGAGCGGATGTCGCCGTCGATCCCGTGCGCGGGGTCGTAAATCCGGCCGCCGCGAAGTTCCGTCAGGTGGGGCGTCGTCACGTTGAAGTTCCCCGCATCAATTCAGACCCGCGCGCAGGCGCGTGAGCAGGTCAGCCGCGGCAGGCGGACCGTCCGGGCGCAGGCTCGGCAGCGGGAGCGCGACCACGCCGTCGGTGCGCAGCAGCTGCCCCGGGTGATCGATCCCGGGCACGCCGATCGGCAGGTAGACCTCCGCGTCGTCGGCCGCGGCGAAGCCGGGCGGGGCCAGCAGGATCTGCGGGACGTCGCCGGGCGGCGGGACCCGACGGCTGAAGGACGTCACGTACAACAGCAGATCCGCTTCCCCGCGCGCCAGCAGTCCGGTGGCGGATGCATCGCCGACGGCACCGGCAAGCCGCGCGCCCGCGAACGACACGTTGACCGGGAAGCCGGTCAGCCAGCTGGACACGGCGAGTGCGGACTGCGCGCCATCGTCACCGCCGAGCACCAGGCCGGCGGCGCGCCGCACGCGATTGATGTCGGCGACTGTCTCGCAGATCGCGGCGATCACGAGATCGCCATCCTGTGCCGCGAGCTGACCCGGCGCCCACGCGAACACGGCGTACTCCGCCGCCGTGATCCGCGCGGCCAGCGCCTCGAGGGCGGTCCTGCGCCGGCCACGGGGCAGGTCGATCCGGCGGCCGGCGAGCAGGGCCTGCAGCGCGCGCAAGGTGGCCGCGAGATCCGCGTCCGCCGTTGGCACCACGTCCAGCGGCAGTCCCGCGGTGTCGGTCGGGGCCTGGGCTTCGGGACCCACGAACGCGACGCGACGCGACGCGCGGCGAGAGGGCAGCAGCGCATCCGGCGCCGCGAGCACCCGGGGCACGAAATTCCGGAAGCTGGACGTGAGGTCGACGCCGCACAGCACGACGAGATCCGCGCGGTTGCGTACCTCGCTCAACGTCGTGGTCTGCCAGCCGCGACTCTGCAGTACGCGGAGGTTCAGGTTCAGCCCCGCGCTGTGCATGTGATCCACGCAGGCATGACAGGCTTCGGCCAGCGCGAGCGCGGCGCGCAGGCCGGCGACGTCGGTGCCGAGCCCCGCGATCAGCGGACGCCGGCTTCGACGGAGCAGTCGGACCGCGTGCGCCAGCGCGCGCTCGAGCGCGACGGGTTTGCCTTCGATACGGGGTTCACCAGGGACAGTTGCCGCCGCGTACGCCGCGAGCGCCTTGGGGCACGCATTCGCGACGGGCTGGATGGTACGACCTTCGACGCGCACCGAGAGGTCGTCGCAGAGGAGGCCGCAGAAAGGACACGTGACGTCGTGATGCGTCGGCGGAGAATCCTGCGTTGAGGGAGGCGCTTTGAGCACGGTTGTCCAGCTGGTGTGGGTGTGAATCAGCCTGGGTCCGCCCACGCTCGCATCGTCCGTGGCGACTGCGCGTAAGGTAACACAGACGTCTCGTCCCACACTACCCGATGCGAGGTGCGCGTGAAGCGCGTGTGCGTGCTGCGGTTACAATTCGCAGCGTCACACACATTCCGTCAGGGATCGAGCCGGGAGCATCACATGCGCACGGTCATGCCGTTCATCCGCTGTCACACCGAGATCTCGACGTGAGCGACTGGGTCGAGGTGCGCGCGCCGGCACGCCTGCACCTCGGGTTCGTCGATCTGCATGGCGGGCTCGGGCGACGCTTCGGCAGCCTCGGGCTTGCCATCACTGGGCAGGATGCAGTGGTCCGAGCATGTCGCGGGGCGCCCGGCGAACTCGACGTGCAGGGGATGCATGCGGCGCGCGCGCGCGCCGCCGCGGAGCGCATGCACGCATGGCTCGCCCCGACCGCCGGGACTCGTGTAAGGGTGGCGCACGCGGCGCGCACGCACGCCGGGCTTGGTTCCGGGACGCAACTCGCCCTGACCGTCGCCCACGCCGTCGCGATGGCGCATGGCCGGACCCTGGGCGCGCGGGAACTCGCGCCGATTGTCGGGCGTGGGGCGCGCTCCGGCATCGGCATCGCTGCGTTCGATGCCGGCGGTTTCATCGTGGACGGGGGGCACGGCGCCGTCACGCGCGTACCGCCGGTACTCGCACGGCTGGAGTTTCCCCTCACGTGGCCGATCGTCCTCGTGTTCGACGACGCGCACGCCGGCCTGCACGGCGCGGCGGAGCGACAGGCGTTCCATGCTGCGCCGCCGATGTCGCCGACGCTCGCGGCTGAACTCTCGCGATGGTGTCTCGTCGGGATCCTGCCCGCGGTCGCCGAGCAGGATTTCGCGGCGTTCACGCGCGCGGTCGATGCCATCCAGGCCCGTATCGGAGATTACTTCGCGCCGTTTCAGGGCGGGGCGGCCTTCACCAGTCCGGCGGTCGCGGCCGCGCTCGCCGACGTGCGTCGAACTTTCGCGCTCGACGGCATCGGGCAGAGTTCCTGGGGCCCCACGGGGTTCGTGTTCACGCCCGGTTCCGAGGTTGCGTCGGCGGTCGTCGACCGCATCGCGCACGTCGGCGGCGCGCACACGCGCCTGACGTGCGAGATCGTGCAGGCTGCGAACGTGGGTGCGCGATGGTCCGCGCCGCCGGCGCGAAGCGACTGATGCAGGGGATGCGCGGCAGCACCCGCCGTGCGATCCTTGCGTCGACGGCGGTGCACGGCCAGCAGGCGCGGCACCGCACGGGCCACTCGGTCGGATGCTGCAGGGCGCACCGAAGGCTTTCTGCATCCATGCCCGGCGCGGCGCGCCGGACGAACCCGGAGGAATCCGTATGACCAACCCCTACCTTCTGCACATCTTCAGCCCGACGAAGTACGTGAGCCCGTTCGACATCAACATGGCGTACGAGGCGCATTACGATGATGTGATTCCGTATTGCAACGTCGCACTCGACGAGATCCACTCACTGACGCAAGACACGGTGTTCTCGCGCAGCCCCGAAGGCGTGCGCCGGACCGGCATCTTCATCGGCGGGCGTGACTTCGAACTCGCGATCGACATGCTCGATGCGGCGCGAAAAGCAATGGTGCCGCCGTTCGCGGTGTCCGTGCTCGCCGATCCGAGCGGCGCAATCACCACCGCCGCGGCGATGGTCGCGCTCGCCGAGCATTGGCTGCGCGTGCGGTCAGCGACCGACTTCAAGGGCAAGGCGGTCTATATTCTGGGCGGTACCGGACCGGTAGGCGCGTGCGTCGCACTGCTGGCCGCGCGCTGCGGCGCCGAAGTGACCCTGGTCAGCAATCGTGGGGCCGCAGCGGCGCAGCACGCGGCGGACGGTGTGGGCAAGCGTTTCAGCTGTACCCTGCACGGCGCGGACAGCGGCAGCCCGGAGGCACTCGCCGAGGTGCTGTCACGCGCCGATGTGATCTTCAACACCGCCAAGGCCGGCACGCGTATCGTCACCGCCGACCAGCTCGCGCACACGCGTGATCTCGCGGTGGCGATCGACGCGAACGCGGTGCCGCCGGCGGGTATCGAAGGCATCAGGCTCAAGGACAACGGCGTCGCACTCAAGACCGCGGACGGGCAGGGCGTCGGGGTCGGTGCACTCGCGGTCGGCGACGTCAAGTACCGCGTGCACACCGGGTTGCTCACCCGCATGTACGAGTCCCACGAGCCCATCTACCTCGCCTACGACGAAGCATTTGAACTCGCCCGGACGCTCGTCGGGTAAGGTCGCGCCGCTCGTCGTCGTCGCGCAGTCGGGCCGCGCGCTCGCGGCGGCGGCACGCGCGGCCGGCTGGTCGCCGCGCGTCATCGACCGCTTCGGCGACGTGGACACCGCGCAGGTGGCCGCCGAGGTCGCCGTGGCGCCGGTCGACGCGGACGGCGCGCTGTCTGTCGCGTTCGTCGTTTCCACGCTTGCGACATGGCGCGTACACGGCGCGCCGTACATCGTGTGGGGCGGGGGACTGGAAGCCCAACCGGGGTTGCTCGACGAACTTTCCCGCGCCGGAGAACTGCTTGGTTCTCCGCGCGCGGCGATCCGCCGGCTGCACGACCCGGTGGCGCTTGCTGCGACCCTGCGCGAACTCGGTATTCCGGTGCCGGACACGCGGGAAGCCGCGCCGCCTGGCCCCGGATGGCTTCGGAAGCGCCGTGCCGCGGCCGGCGGATGGCATGTGCGGCGTCATCGAGCAAGCGCGCCGACCCTGCCAGGAGAATACGCGCAGCGCGAAATCCCGGG
>JBFWUN010000032.1:6652-47330 GCA_050247235.1 Gammaproteobacteria bacterium | reverse complement strand
CGAACAAGACGGAAGTGGCGGCACTGCTCGTCGATATATCGCAGCAGGGTCTCGCGGCAGGACTCGAATTCGAACTGTTCAAACCGGGGGCTGAGCGACCGGCGGACTTCTACGTCGAGTTGCCCATACAGATCCGGGTGATTGGTGACTATCACGCGTTCGGCAATTTCATCAGCGGCGTGTCGGACCTGCCGCGCATCGTGACCAATCACAACATCCGGATCGCACCCAAGGACCAGGGCAAGCTCTTCCTCGAGACCACCGCGAAAACCTATCGTTACATGGACGAGGATGAGGAACTGGCTGAGCAGAAGAAGGCGGCCGCGGCGGCAGCCAAGGCCGGCAAGGGCAGAAGGGCGAAGAAACGATGAACCTGGACAGGCATACCCGGTTTGTTCGCATTGCGTTGCCGCTCCTGCTGGCCGCGGTGGCAGCCGGATGCGTCAATCGCGACAAGAGTGATCTCGAGAAGTTCGTCGCGTCCGTGCTGAAACGGCCCGGTGGCCAGATCGAGCCCTTGCCGCCGATACGGCCGTACCAGCGGTACCTGTACCAATCGGGCGAGGCACAGCTGCGCAACCCGTTCGAGAATTTCATGAACGTGCAGCCGCAGGAAGCGGTGGCAGCGACGGAAGGCACCGACGCCAACCAGCAACGCTTCGCCGACGAGATTTCCGCCCACAATCGGGAGGAACTCGAGAGTTTCGAACTGGACAGCCTGCGCATGGTCGGCACGCTGCAGGACGACGACGAACTCTGGGGCATCGTCCGCGACGCCGGCGGCACCGTGCACAGAGTACAGATTGGCAACTACCTCGGTCGCAACTTCGGGAAAATCCTGAATATCCAGGAAGATCGGATCGACTTGCGCGAGGTGGTGAAGGATTCAGAAGGACGGTGGGAAGAGCGTCAGGCCAGCCTCGCGCTCGAGCAAGAAGAAGGTAACCCATAGAAGGGGTAGTCGCGCATGAGATTCTCCAACGCCAAAACACCCGTTTCCGTGTCCGTGCATTCCGCGCACGCCGGGTCTGCCCTGCGGCAATGGCTGCGCGGACGCGCCACTGCGGTCCTTGCACTCTGTCTCTCGTGGGCAGTGCTGCCAGTCAGTGCCGGATCACTGGACGACGTACGCTACACGTCGCTGCCGGGAGATCGGGTGCAACTCAGGCTGACACTGTCGGAAGCACTCGCGGCCGAACCGCTGAACTTCACGATCGACAATCCCGCGCGCATCGCGCTGGATTTCCCGGCGACGACACTCGCGTTGACTCAGAAAACGCAGTCCGTTGGCGTCGGCAAGGTCGAAAGCGTCACGGCGGTCGAAGCCGAGGGGCGCACGCGCGTAGTCGTGAACCTCGTCCAGATGGTGCCCTACCGGATCGAGACGGCCGGAAACGTCGTCACGGTAACCATGGAGGGCGTGCCCGGGGACATCGCCAGTGCGCCCGGCACGGTGTCCGTCCCGAGCGCCAGCGCGCCTGCCGGCCCGGCGCCGGCGGCCTCGGCAATGACCATGCCGGGGACCGCCACGAACGCACGTATCAACGGGATCGACTTTCGACGCGGACCACGCGGCGAGGCACAGGTCGTGGTGGATCTCACGGATCCCAACGTTGGAATCAATATCGAGGAGCAAGGGGAGAAGCTCATCGTCGATTTCATCGATACCGCGCTGCCTGATGAACTCGACCGCAAGCTCGATGTGATGGATTTCGCAACCCCGGCGCAGGAAATCGACACCACCCGGCACGGCAATGGCACCAGGATGGTCGTCACTCCCACCGGGTTGTACGAGCACCTTGCGTACCAGTCGGAGAACACGTTCACCTTGGAATTGCGTCCCCTCACCAAGGCGGAGGAGGAACAGCTCAAGAAGGAGAAATTCGGATTCACGGGTGAGCGTCTGTCGCTGAACTTCCAGGACATCGAAGTCCGTGCGGTTCTGCAGCTCATCGCCGATTTCACGGGATTCAACCTCGTTACAAGCGACACCGTTGCCGGCAACGTCACGCTGCGTCTGAAGAACGTGCCATGGGACCAGGCGATGGATCTCATCCTGAAGACGAAGGGTCTCGGGATGCGCCAGTCCGGCAACGTGATCATGGTGGCGCCGCAGGAGGAGATCGCCGCGCGCGAGAAGCTCGAGCTGGAAGCGCAGAAGCAGCTGCAGGAACTGGCTCCGCTGAGGACCGAGTTCGTGCAAGTGAACTACGCCAAGGCAAGCGCGCTTGCGGATCTCCTCAAGGCGGAGTCCAACAACCTCCTCACTGACCGCGGGAATGTGACCGTCGACGAGCGCACGAACACCCTGCTGGTGCAGGACACCGCGGAGGCGCTGACGGATATCCGCAAGGTCGTGCAGGCGCTCGATATCCCCGTGCGGCAGGTGCTGATCGAGTCCCGGATCGTCGTGGCGAACGAGGATTTCAGCAAGGACATCGGCGTGCGCTTCGGTTACAGCCACATCAACAACCCGAAGGAGCTGGCGTCGCGTGACAATGCCGGACAATCCGGTCTCTTCAGCGCAATCGGCGGCAGCGTGCCGGGTGACGTGCAGTACGGGGGCAACACGACGTTCAACACGGACGACCAGGAGAATTACATCGTTGATCTGCCCGTTGCGGGACCCGCCGCCGCGTTCCGCTGGTCGATCGGCAAGATCGGCAGCTACCTGCTGCAGCTCGAACTGTCGGCGCTGCAGGTCGAAGGCCGCGGTGAAGTGATCGCCAGCCCGCAGGTCATCACCGCCAACCAGAAGGAAGCGATCATCGAGTCGGGTACCGAGATCCCCTACCAGGAGGCGAGCTCCAGCGGCGCCACCGCGGTATCCTTCAAGAAAGCCGTATTGAGCCTCAAGGTCACGCCGCATATCACACCGGATGACCGCGTGATCATGGACCTGACTGTCAATCGCGACTCCATCGGGCAGGTGTTCGCGGGCGTGCCGAGCATCGATACCAACGAGGTGAATACCCAGGTGCTGGTCGACAACGGTGAGACCGTGGTGCTTGGCGGCATCTTCGAGTCGAACAACCGCACGGACAAGGACAGCGTGCCGTTCTTCGGCGAACTGCCCTACCTCGGCAACCTGTTCAAGCGAACGGGTTCGATTTCCGAAAAGCAGGAGCTGCTGATCTTCGTGACGCCGAAGATCCTCAAGGAGTCACTGTCCATTTCCGCCCGCTAAACTGCCGGCGCCAGGCGCGGCGACGCACGGGGCCTGCGGGCCCCGTGCGCTTTTTTGCAAGACACGAGCCTAACTGCAACAATCGCGTCCCAACGTAGCGGGCACGGAATCGCGGCGGATGTCGCAGCACACCAGGATATTCCTCGTCGGACCGATGGGCGCGGGCAAGACCACCATCGGGCGGCGGCTCGCCAAGTCGCTGAAGCGACGATTCATCGATTGCGACCAGGAACTCGAGCGCCGCACGGGCGCTACGATTTCCCTCATTTTCGATATCGAAGGTGAAGCGGGATTCCGTCAGCGCGAAAAGCGACTCATCGACGAGCTCACGCAAGTGGACGACGTGGTGCTCGCTACGGGCGGCGGCGCCGTGCTGGACCCGGGCAATCGGATGGCGCTGTCGACACGCGGTTTCACGGTGTTCCTGCACGCGGGATTGGACGAACTTCTCGCACGCACCCGCAACGACGTGAATCGTCCGCTGCTGAAGACGGAGGATCGCGCGACGCGCCTGCAAGGCATCGTTGCTGAACGGGAACCGCTCTACCGCGAAGTCTCGCGGCTGACGATTGACACGAGCGCCCACTCGATTGGCGACATCGTCAACAGGATCCGCGAGGCAATCGTCTGATGATCGAACTCGTCGTCGAACTCGGTGAGCGCAGCTATCCCATCCTGATCGGCACGGGATTGCTCGTCGATCCCACGCTGGTGACCCGGCACGTGCGCGCGCGCCAGGTGCTCATCGTCACCAACGAAACCGTGGGGCCGCTCTACGCCGAATCACTGCGGCAGTCCTTGTCCGGACGGACCGTGATTACCGTCGAGCTGCCGGACGGGGAATCGTACAAGACGCTGCGCAGCTTCGAGACGGTGATGGGCGCGCTGCTGGAGTCCCGCTTCGAACGCGGTTGTGCGATCGTGGCGCTTGGCGGCGGCGTTGTGGGTGATCTCGCCGGGTTCGCCGCCGCCTGCTATCAGCGTGGCGTGGATTTCGTGCAGGTGCCGACCACGCTCCTCGCACAGGTGGATTCCTCCGTCGGCGGCAAGACGGCGGTCAATCATCCGCTTGGCAAGAACATGATCGGGGCATTCCATCAGCCGCGCGCAGTGCTGGCCGATCTCGATACCCTGAAGACGCTGCCCGCGCGCGAATTGCGTGCCGGCGTCGCCGAGATCATCAAGTACGGTCTCATCGACGATCCGCCGTTCTTCACCTGGCTCGAGGACAACCTCGATGACCTGCTCGCGCTGCGCCCGTCGGCCCTGCTGCATGCGATCGAACGCGCGTGTCGTGACAAGGCCCGCATCGTGGGGCTCGACGAACGTGAGTCGGGACTGCGCGCGCTGCTCAACCTGGGACACACGTTCGGGCATGCCATCGAGCATGCCATGGGTTACGGTGAATGGCTGCACGGAGAAGCAGTGGGTGCGGGGATGTGCATGGCGGCCCGGATGTCGGTCCGGGCGGGGCTTTTGGGCGAGGACGACTGCGCAAGAGTCGTCGCACTCGTTGCGCGCGCCGGACTGCCCGTCGCTCCGTTGTCCGCACTGCGGACGGAAGACCTCCTCGCAGCGATGCGCATCGACAAGAAGAACAAGGATGGACGCATCCGGCTCGTACTGCTGCGGGGCATCGGGCGGGCGATGCTCGTCGACGACTATCCCGAGGCGGCGTTGCTCGCCACGCTGTCCGAGCGGGGGTGACGCGATGACCGGCGCCCGGCGGCGTGGCGCCGCGGAACGAGGCATTCCCGCACGTTACGCCGTGACAGCCGGCAATTCGCGCGGACGCCAGCATCCCGAAGCGGCACCGCGGTGGCGTGACGAGTTCCAGCGGGATCGCGATCGTGTCATTCATAGCGCGGCTTTCCGGCGTCTCGAATACAAAACGCAGGTCTTCGTGAACCACGAAGGCGACATGTTCAGGACGCGCCTGACTCACACCCTCGAGGTCGCCCAGATCGCACGTACGATCGCGCGTGCGCTGGGACTCAACGAGGATCTGACCGAAGCAATCGCACTGGCGCATGACCTGGGGCACACCCCGTTCGGGCACGCCGGCCAGTCGGCACTGAACGCCTGCATGCAGGCGTTCGGGGGATTCGAGCACAATCTCCAGTCATTGCGCGTGGTGGAGACGCTCGAGGAGCGCTATCCGGAATTCCCGGGACTCAATCTCCTGTTCGAAACGCGCGAAGGGATCCTCAAGCACTGCAGCGTGATTCACGCGCGGGGATTGGGCGAGTTGGGGCGGAGATTCCTGGACGGCACGCAACCGTCGCTCGAGGCGCAGATCGCGAATGTCGCCGATGAGATTGCCTACAACCACCATGATATCGATGACGGACTACGCGCCGGACTCCTCGATGTCGAGCAGCTTCGCGAGTACCCGCTGTACCGGGATACCGAGCTGGAGACGTCACGCCGCTGGCCGGGCCTCGATGCCAAGCGCCTGCGCTATACCGTCATCCGGCAGATGCTCAACTTCTTCGTTTCCGAGCTGCTCGCGGCCACGGTGGCGAGGCTCGAGTTGCTTGCCGTCGATTCGGTCGACAAGGTCCGGGCGCAGTCGCGCGCGTTGCTTGATTTCGGCCCCGAGACGGGCCGCATTCACCTGGATCTCAAGCGGCTGCTGCGCCATCGTTTGTACGAGCATCCGCGGGTCCAGTCGATGGCGCAGCGCTCGGGTCGTATCGTTCGTGCGCTGTTCCGCCTCTACATGGATCGACCCGAAGAGCTGCCGACCCGGGAGCACGATCGAGCACTCGCGACGCGTGCGCGCGCAGTCGCGGACTATATCGCAGGCATGACGGATCGCTTCGCGATGGCCGAATACGCGCGACTGGCGCCGCAGGAATCTGCCGAGGATGAACTGGGAGACCGACCGTGAGTGAGGATTTACCGGCCGTTGCCGCCGATGGCGATCGCAACCGGATCGATACCGGTCCGTTTGGAACTGACGTGGACAGTCGGGACATGTACTTCAGCCCGACCTTGCAGCAACGCGTCGACCTGGTCGAGCATCTGATCGAGTTCGGCCGCCAGATCATCGTCCTGAGCGGACCGGTCGACAGCGGCAAGACCACCTTGCTGAATCATTTCGCGACCGCGCAGCGCAGCAGCTGGTACAGCGTGCTCGCGCACGCGGGTCCGGCGCTCACCACCACCGCACTGCTCACCTTGCTCGCCCAGGAACTGGAAGCGGATGCCGCGGCGCCTGAGCAAGGACTGCGTGAACGCGTGCAGCAGCGCATCGCGACGCTCGAGCGGGCCGGCAAAGTGGTCGTGCTGCTCGTCGACGATGCCGAACAGCTGCTGCCGGAAGTATCCGCGCTGATCGTCGAACTCGCGCACGCGGATGACCAGTTTGCGGAGCTGCGCGTGCTCCTGGCCGCCGATCTCGACCAGTCGGCACTGCTGGAAGCACTGCAGCGCGTGCATCCCCAGCACGGTCTGGTGCACGTCGTCGAAATCCCGAAACTGGCCGATCCGCAGGTCCGCGCGTTGCTCGAACAGCGTATGCGCAGCGCCGGACTGGAAGCCGACGCCTGCTTCAAAGCGGACGACTACGCACGGATCGCGGCGAGCGCCGATGGACTGATCGGCAAGGTTGTGACCTTGGCGCGCCAACATGTTGCGGGCATCGCCGCGCCGGCACGTGCGACACCGTCACGCCGGCAGCGGGCGACCGGGCGCGCATCGGGGCGCGCGGTCCCGCTCACCCGCGCGCACGTGAACCTCGCTTTCGGCGTACTCGCGGCGGCCGCGCTCGCCGGCGGTGCATGGTGGGCGTCCCGCAATCCGCTCGACACCAGTACACAGACCGAGACGGTGGCACTGACACCGCCGGCAGCGCCGGAGAACGTCGAGGGGGAAGCGCCGCCGCCGGTCCCGACGCAGGCCGAGCGTGCGGAGAGTCCGTCTCCCATCGAACCGTCGCCACCCCCACCCGTCGAGATCGCCCCGACGCCGAGTGTGGCAGACGCCGCGACAATCCCTGCCCCGGATGCGGGAGACGGTCGTTTGGACGCCGCGATCGCGCCTTCGCCGGCAACGCGCGTGTCTGGCGCCGGAGAGACGGTGCCGGCGCCGGCGGTCGAGCTCCCCCCGGCGCCGCCCGAATCCGGAATTCAGTCGCTCCAACCGCGCCCCGACCTGCCGACCGTCTCGTCGCCGCAAGCCAAGTCGCCGGCCGTGCCCGAGGAGGCGGCCCGCGAACCCGTGACCGCGCACGCCACGACAACCGCAGCGCCAGCGGCGCCTGCATCCCGCGCAGCCGCGCCGATGGCGGGCCCCGCGCCAACGCCTGATGCAGCGCCCCGTCCCGCGGCCCCGACCCCCGCGCGGCCTGCGCCTTCTGTGGCGCCACCCGCGCAAACGGCGGCTGCACCCAACCTGAGCGCGCCGCTGTTGTTCCGGCAGCCGGACGGCGCGCATACGCTGCAGTTGTTCGGAGTCCGGGAACGCGCGGCCGCAGAACGCTATCGACGCGCACGCGGCATCGCTGACCAGAGTGTCGTACTGACTGGCTCGCTCGACGGCAAGCCGTGGTACGTGGTGACGTACGGTCTCTATCCGAACCGCGCGGCGGCGCTGCGCGCCATGCAGCAGTTGCCCCCGTCGCTGCGTGACACGAAGCCCTGGGCGCGCTCGGTCGGAAGCTTGCGCGGCGTACTCCACTGACCCTCGGCCCGCCCGGATGACACTCCGCGCGGGCCGACGCTATAATCCCCGTCCTTTTGTCCCGGCTCGTGGACAACGCTGGGTGTTCTCCCGCCCGCCCTGGAATTTATATGGTGTAACCGCGACTGGGCCCTGCCTCAGGCCTTGAGGTCGAGTCCCCGAGAACTAGGTAGCAAGCATGGCGACCACAGAAACACGCTTTCCGCAGTCGGGACGGCCCGAGCAGGGTCTCTACGACCCCAGCTTCGAACACGACGCGTGCGGCGTGGGATTCGTCGTCGACATCAAGGGCCGCAAGTCGCACACCACGGTGGAACGTGCGCTGACGATCCTGGAAAACCTCGAGCATCGCGGCGCGTGCGGCTGTGAGATCAATACCGGGGACGGGTCGGGCATCCTGATCCAGATGCCCGACGGTTTCCTGCGACCGGAGTGCGCCAAGCTCGGGATCGAGCTGCCGCCAGCCGGGCGCTATGCAGCCGGGATGGTGTTCCTGCCGCACGATGCTGGTGCGGCCGAGTTCTGCTGCACCGAGTTCGCGCGAATCATCGCGGAAGAAGGCCAGACCTTGCTGGGCTGGCGCGTGGTTCCGAGCGACGACAGCGCGATCGGACCGACCGCGAAGGCGTGTGAACCTGCGTTTCGACAGGTATTCATCGGGTGCAATTCGGGTTTGACGGACCCGGATGCGTTCGAACGCAAGCTGTACGTGATCCGCAAGCGCGTCGAACACGCGATCTGGAACTCGGGACGCACCGAGAAGGCCACGTTCTACGTCCCGAGCCTGTCCCACCGGGTGCTCATCTACAAGGGCATGCTCAACGCCGCGCAGGTCGGCATGCAGTTCCCGGACCTGCGCGACCCGCGCGTGGAGAGCGGACTCGCGCTCGTGCACCAGCGGTTCTCCACCAACACGTTTCCTTCCTGGCCGCTCGCGCATCCGTTCCGCTACATCGCGCACAACGGCGAGATCAACACGCTGCGCGGAAATATCAACTGGATGCGCGCGCGCGAGGCGCTGTGCGCGAGCCCGTTGTTCGGTGACGACCTGGAGAAGCTTTTCCCGATCGTGCTCGAGGGCAGCTCGGATTCGGCGAGCTTCGACCAGGTGCTCGAGTTCCTGCACATGGCTGGACGCCCGCTGCCGCTCGCGATCCTCATGATGATCCCGGAGGCCTGGAGCGCGCACGAGCTGATGGAGCCCGCGCGCAAGGCTTTCTACGAGTATCACGGATGCCTGATGGAGCCGTGGGATGGCCCCGCGTCGATCGCGTTCACCGACGGCCGGATCATCGGGGCGGTGCTTGACCGCAACGGCCTGCGCCCCTCCCGCTACTACGTCACCAAGGATGGCATGGTCGTGATGGCGTCGGAGGTCGGCGTGCTCGAATTCCCGCCGGAGAACATCGAGATCAAGGAGCGCCTGCATCCAGGGCGCATCTTCCTCGTCGACACCGATGCCGGCCGCATCATCGACGACGCGGAGTTGAAGGAGCGCTACATCAGCGAACATCCTTACGCGGAGTGGCTCGAGGAGCACCACGTTCCGCTCGCGTCGCTGCCGGATCCGCACCACGTGCACAGCGTCGATCACGACACCGTGCTGCAGCGGCAGCAGGCTTACGGCTATACGCACGAGGACCTGCGAATCATCATGCAACCCATGGCCGAGAAGGGTGAGGAACCCATCGGCTCGATGGGGACGGACGCGGCGCTCGCCGTGCTGTCGGAGCGACCCCGGTTGCTGTTCGACTACTTCAAGCAGCTGTTCGCGCAGGTGACCAACCCGCCGCTTGACGGCATCCGCGAGGAACTGGTCACGCAGATTTCCACCCCGATCGGGCCGGAAAGCAACCTGCTGGCGCCCACGGCGCAGAGCTGTCACCGCATCAAGCTGGCGTCCCCGGTGCTGAACAACGAAGACATCGCGCGGTTGCGGCATGTGACAACGCACGGGTTCAGCGCGACCACGGTCACCGCGTTGTATCCGATCGAGAAAGGGGCGGCGGGACTCGATGCGGCGCTCGCGCAGTTGTTCAGCGAGGTCGATCAGGCCGTCGATGCCGGCTACTCGTTCGTGATCATCTCGGATCGCGGGATGAACGCGCAGCTGGCGCCCATTCCGTCGTTGCTGGCCATCGCCGGCACCCACCATCACCTCGTGCGTAATGGCCGACGGATGCGCGTCGGGCTCGTGATCGAATCAGGCGAACCTCGCGAGGTGCATCATTTCTGCGCGCTGCTCGGCTACGGCGCGGACGCGATCAACCCGTACCTGGCATTCGAGACCCTCTACGATCTGATCCAGCAGGGCATCGTGCGCGATTCCGCGGTCAAGGGTCGCAAGGGTGACGAGTCGGTGCACGATGCGACCGTGCGCAACTACATCAAAGCGGTCAACAAGGGGCTCGTGAAGGTCATGTCCAAGATGGGCATCTCGACCGTGCAGTCCTACCGGGGCGCCCAGATTTTCGAAGCCATCGGTCTCGACAAGGCGTTCGTCGACAAGTACTTCACGTACACTGCGTCCCGCATCGGAGGCGTCGGCCTCGCCGAAGTCGCGCGCGAGATTTCACTGCGGCACGCGCGTGCTTTCCCGGCGCGCCCGGTCGGCAAACCGGAACTGGAATGGGGCGGCGAGTACCAGTGGCGGCGTGATGGCGAGTACCACCTGTTCAACCCGGACACCGTGTACAAGCTGCAGCACTCCACGCGTTCCGGGCAGTACAAGATATTCCGGGAGTACACGTCGCTGGTGGATCGCCAGAGCGAGCATCTCGCCACCCTGCGCGGCCTGTTCCGCTTCAGGTCCGGCACGCCGGTGCCGCTGGACGAAGTCGAATCCGTGGACGCGATCATGCAGCGTTTTCACACGGGCGCGATGTCGTACGGTTCGATCAGCGCAGAGGCGCACGAGACCCTCGCGATCGCGTTGAATCGAATCGGTGGACGTTCGAATACCGGCGAAGGCGGCGAGGACCCCGCGCGCTTCAAGCCGGATGCGAACGGTGACCTCCGCCGCTCCGCAATCAAGCAGGTGGCGTCCGGGCGTTTCGGCGTGACGAGCGAGTACCTCGTGAACGCCGACGACCTGCAGATCAAGATGGCGCAGGGCGCAAAGCCCGGCGAAGGCGGCCAGCTGCCTGGCCACAAGGTCTACCCGTGGATTGCGAAGGTGCGGTACTCGACTCCCGGCGTCGGGCTGATTTCGCCGCCGCCCCACCACGACATCTACTCAATCGAGGACCTCGCGCAGCTCATTCACGACCTGAAGAACGCGAACCCCGAGGCGCGCATTCACGTCAAGCTGGTCGCGGAAGTCGGGGTGGGCACGGTGGCCGCGGGAGTCGCCAAGGCCTATTCCGATGTCGTACTCATCTCGGGGTACGACGGCGGCACGGGAGCGTCCCCGATTACCTCGCTGAAGCACGCGGGCGTGCCCTGGGAACTCGGCCTCGCCGAGACGCAGCAGGTCCTCGTGCAGAACAAGCTGCGCGATCGGATCGTCGTGCAGGTCGACGGTCAGATGAAGACCGGGCGCGATGTCGTCATCGCGGCACTGCTCGGCGCGGAGGAGTACGGCTTCGCGACCGCTCCGCTGGTCGTCATGGGCTGCGTGATGATGCGCGTCTGTCACCTCAATACGTGCCCGGTGGGGATAGCGACGCAGGATCCGCGGCTGCGCGCGAAGTTCAACGGCAATCCGAAGTTCGTCGAGAACTTCTTCCGCTTCGTCGCGGAGGAAGTCCGGGAGTACATGGCAGAACTCGGTTATCGCACGCTCGACGAAATGATCGGACAGGCCAGCCGGCTCGACGTGGCGGGCGCGGTGGATCACTGGAAAGCGAAAGGCCTGGATTTCTCGAAGGTTCTGTACCAGCCGGAAGTCGGCCCCGACATCGCGATTCGCTGCGTGCGACCGCAGGATCATGGTCTCGACCGCTCGCTCGATCGCACCACGATCGTGCCAGCGTGCATGCCGGCGCTGGAACATCGCACGCCGGTGGTCCTGGACCTCCCTATCCGCAACGTGAACCGCACGGCAGGTACGATCCTCGGGTACGAGCTGACCAGGCGCCACGGCGGGGACGGACTGCCGGAGGACACCATCCGCATCAACTTCACCGGCTCAGCCGGCCAGAGTTTCGGCGCGTTCATTCCGCGCGGCGTCTCATTGTCGCTGGAAGGCGATGCCAACGACTACATCGGGAAGGGACTTTCGGGCGGCAAGATCGTGGTGTTTCCGCCGCGCACGGCAACGTTCGTGCCGGAGGAGAACATCGTGATCGGCAACGTCGCGCTGTACGGCGCCACGTCGGGAGAGGCATATTTCCGCGGGGTCGCCGGCGAACGATTCTGTGTGCGCAACAGTGGCGCCGACGCGGTCGTCGAAGGCGTGGGGGATCATGGCTGCGAGTACATGACCGGAGGGCGCGTGGTCGTGATTGGCAAGACGGGACGGAATTTCGCGGCAGGAATGTCCGGTGGCGTTGCTTACGTCTACGACCCGCGCAACGAATTCACGCGTCTGTGCAATACGGAGATGGTCGATCTCGAGCGGATAGACACGCCCGAGGACGAAGAGATCGTCGTGCGGATGCTCACGCAGCATGCCCGCTACACTGGCAGCACGGTTGCGGCTCGCATCCTCGAGACGTGGACGGTCAGCCACAGGGAATTCGTCAAGGTCATGCCGCGCGACTACAAGTCGGTACTCGCGGCGATCGCGCGCGCCCGCCAGGCCGGCATGCCGGAGGACCAGGCGGTCATGGAGGCGGTCCATGGCTAAGGTCACCGGGTTTCTCGAGTTCACGCGCGGCAAGCAGCCCTATCGGCCCGTCGCGGAGCGTCTGCATGACTGGCGCCAGGTCATGGCGCCGTGGCCGGCCGAGCCGCTCAACCAGCAGGCCGCGCGTTGCATGGATTGCGGTGTCCCGTTCTGTCACCAGGGATGTCCGCTCGGCAACCTCATCCCGGACTGGAACGATCTCGTCTACCGCGGGCGCTGGCGGGAAGCGATCGATCGGCTCCACGCGACGAACAACTTTCCGGAGTTCACCGGTACGTTGTGCCCGGCGCCATGCGAAGGCTCGTGCGTGCTCGGGATCAACGACAATCCGGTCACCATCAAAGCGGTCGAACTCGCGATCATCGACCGCGCATTCGAGGAGGGTTGGGTGGTGCCGGCGCGACCGCGCCGCGAGACCGGCAAGCGCGTGGCGATCGTCGGTTCCGGTCCGGCGGGACTCGCCGCCGCCCAGCAGCTCAGGCGCGTCGGTCACAAGGTGACCGTATTCGAGCGCGACGATCGTATCGGTGGACTGCTGCGTTACGGCATCCCCGAGTTCAAGATGGAGAAGCGGGTGCTCGACAGGCGGCTCGAACAGATGCGCGCGGAAGGTGTCGAGTTCCAGGTGAACGCGAACGTCGGTGTGGACGTTCCGGTGGCGAAGCTTCGGCAGGAATATGCCGCGGTGCTGCTTGCCGGCGGCGCCACGCAGCCGCGAGACCTGGCGCTGCCCGGGCGCGAGCTGCAGGGAATCCATTTTGCGATGGAGTACCTCACGCTGCAGAATCGCCGGCTCGAGGGCGATCATATTCCCGACGATGCATTCATCAGCGCCCGGGATCGCAACGTCGTGATCATCGGAGGCGGCGATACCGGCGCCGATTGCCTGGGCACCGCGCACCGGCATCGCGCGCAGCACGTCGCGCAGCTCGAGATCATGGCGCGTCCCCCGGAGGCACGACCGGCCGACAACCCGTGGCCCGAGTGGCCACGAATCTTCCGCAGTGGCTCGGCGCACGAGGAAGGGGGCGATCGACTCTATTCCGTCTCGACCAGGCGTTTCCTCGGCGACGCCGCCGGCCGTGTACGCGCGATCGAGATCGTGGACGTGCAGATGAATCATCGCGACGGGCGTCTCGTGATCGACGAAATCCCGGGCACGCAGCGCGAACTCCCATGTGACCTGGTGCTGCTCGCAATGGGCTTCACCGGACCCGAGCGACCGGTGCTCGACCAGTTCGGGATCAGGCTCACGGAACGCGGTAACGTCTGGCGCGATCCGAACTGGATGACCTCGGTGCCGGGAGTATTCACGGCCGGCGACATGCAACGCGGGCAGTCGCTGATCGTGTGGGCAATCGCCGAGGGCCGCTCGGCCGCGCACGGTATCGACACCTTCCTGATGGGCGAAAGCCAGCTGCCCGCACCGCTGCCGTGACGGGAGCCGGACTCCCGTGACGGCGCCCCCGGTCGTGCCCGGCGACGCGCGCTTCCTGCGCGCGCTCCGTCGCGAACCGACGGACCGAACCCCCGTATGGCTGATGCGCCAGGCGGGCAGGTACCTGCCCGAGTACCGTGCGACCCGCGCGAAGGCGGGCGATTTCATGCGGTTGTGCAAGACGCCCGACTACGCCTGCGAAGTCACCTTGCAGCCGCTCGCGCGCTTCCCGCTGGATGCCGCGATTCTGTTTTCGGACATCCTGACGATCCCCGATGCGATGGGGCTTGGGCTTACCATCGACGAAGGTGTGGGTCCCCGGTTCCGGCAGCCGCTCGCGGATCCCGCGGCGGTCGCACGCCTCGGCGTTCCGGACCCGGAAACGGAGCTGCGTTACGTGCTCGACGCGGTGCGACTCGTCCGCCGCGAACTGGGTGGCCGCGTGCCGCTGATCGGGTTCGCGGGCAGTCCGTGGACGCTCGCGACGTACATGATCGAAGGGGGCAGCGACCGCGAGTTCCGGCGCGCCAAGCGCTGGGTCTACGATGCCCCGGAGGCGCTGCGCGCACTCGTCACGTTGCTCGCGGATGCGGTGGTGGAGTACCTCCGCGCGCAGATCGCCGCCGGTGTCGATGCCGTGATGGTCTTCGATACCTGGGGCGGCGTGCTGACTCCGGAAGCCTACCGCCAGTTTTCACTCGCCCCGATGCGGCGCATCGTGCAAGCGTTGCCGCCGGAGGTGCCAACCATCCTGTTCACGAAAGGCGGCGGTCTCTGGCTGGAGTCCCTGGCAGCCACCGGCTGCAGTGCGCTGGGACTCGACTGGACCATTGACATCGCCGACGCGCAACGTCGGGTCGGCGACCTGGTGGCGCTGCAGGGGAACCTCGACCCCGCGATCCTGCGCGCGTCGATCCCCGTCATCGAGGAGGAAGTGGACAGGGTGCTGCGCAGCTTCGGCAACGGACCTGGACACGTGTTCAACCTGGGGCACGGCATCACGCCGGACATCGACCCCGCGCACGTCGCGGCCATGGTCGCCCGCGTGCACGCGAGCAGCACGCGCTGATTCTCTCAGCAGGCCCCGAACCCGTTCAGGGCAATTCCCCGAAGCGCACCCGGCGGCGGCGCTCCATGACCACCGCGGCAAGCACCGCGAACACGCACACCCCGAGCACCGGACCGTGCCCGAGGCGCACGAACGGTGTCGCCCCCGTGTGGGGTACGACTTCGCCGCGCAGCACGTAGGGCTCGAACTGCGGCGACTGGCTCAATACCCGACCGCGCGGGTCGATGATCGCGGAGATGCCGGTGTTGGTGGCGCGCAGCATGTAGCGCCCTGCTTCGAGAGCACGCGCGCGCGAGATCTGCAGGTGCTGATGTGGCGCGACAGTGTCGCCGAACCAGGAGTCGTCGCTGACATTCACGAGTACGTTGGCTTCGGGCAGGGGCTTGATGACCTCGCTCGCATAGGCGTCCTCGTAGCAGATCGAGACCCCGATGCGCAGCGCGCGATGCCGCAGTGGCGGCTGTCGATCGGCACCCGGCGTGAAATCGGACATCGGGATCGACAGGAAATCGAGCACCGGCCTGACCACGGTATCGAACGGCAGGTACTCGCCGAACGGCACGAGGTGATGCTTGTCGTAACGCTGCCCCGGCGCATTGAGCAGCATCACGCTGTTGAAGTACGGGCCGCCTCGCCGTTCGCCGCTGGGAATGCCGACGAGGAGGGCGGTGCCGTGCGCCTCCGCGTTGGCGCCTAGCTTCGCGAGCGCCTCCGTGATCTCGTCGGGAAACGCCGGCACCGCGGTCTCCGGCCACAGGACGAGCGCGCTGCCCCACGCCGGCGCGGTCAGTGCTTCGTACAGCTCGAGCGTCCGCGCGCGGAATTCGGCGCGCCACTTGATCGCCTGCGGAACCGCGCCCTGCACGAGCGCGACCGCCTGCGCCGGGGTTTCGGGGAGCGTCCATGACAGCTGTCCCAGCGCCACGCCGCCGCTCGCGAGCGCGACGGTGAGCGCGACCGCCGGACCCGGGTGTCGCGCACCCATCACGAGGCTCGCGGCGATGAGTGCGAGCACACCGCCGGTCCCGAGAACTCCGACGATCGGCACGTAGCCGGCGAACCAGCTGTCGGTCTGACTGTAGCCGGCCAGCAGCCATGGAAAACCGGTCAGCAGCACACTGCGCAGCCATTCTCCCACGACCCACAATGCGGGCATCACGATGAATACACGCGCGGGCGGTTGGCGCACGGGCACCCGCGCGACGACATAACCGACCGAGGCCACGAACAGCGCGGCGATGAACAGTATGAACAGCACCGTCATCGTGACCGAGAACGTGTAAAGCGGCAGCCCGAACTGGTGGATGCTGACCTGCACCCACCATGCGCCGTGGCCGAACATGCCGAGACCGAACCACCATCCGCGCCAGGCGGCCTGGCGCGGCGTCGCATCCCGCCACAGTTCGAACAGCACGGCGAGCGCGAGAATCGCGACGGGATGCATGCCATACGGCGCGAACGCCAGCGCGTACGCGGCGCCCGCGGCGAGCGCGAACAGCGCTCTCAGCACGCTCGGTCTGCCTCGGGCATGACGCTCAGCCGTCGTCCGGGACTACCGCGGGTGACGCCTGCAGGCGCAGGGCGCGCAGCACCAGCACGCGGCGGCGATCCGCGCGCAGCACCTTGAAGTTGAACCCGGCGAACTCGATTTGTTCGCCGCGCGCGGGCACGCGCCCGAAATGATGGACCACCAGTCCGCCGATGGTGTCGTACTGGGTGTCCGGCAGCGAAGTCCCGAAAAACTCGTTGAAGTGTCCGATCGGTGTACTCGCCTTCAGCGTGAAGCGGTTCGCGCGATGCTGCCGGATGAATTCCTCGTCGTCGACGTCGTACTCGTCGTCGATATCCCCGACGATCTGCTCGATCACGTCTTCGATGGAGACCAGCCCGGCGACTTCTCCGTACTCGTCCACCACGATGGCGAGGTGGTTGCGGCTCAGCCGGAACTCCCGCAGCAGGATGTTCAGGCGCTTGCTTTCCGGCACGAAGACCGCCGGACGCAGCACGTCGCGGACATTGAGTTCGAACTTGGGATCGGCGGCGAGCGGCAGCAGGTCCTTCGCCAGCAGCACGCCGAGCACTTTTTCGTGCCGCGCATCGACGACCGGAAAGCGCGAATGCGCCGACTCGATCACGGCCGGCAGGAATTCGCGGGGACTCTGGTCGATTTCGATGAACACCATGCGCGAGCGCGGGATCATGATGTCGCGTACCTTGAGCTCGGATACGAGCAGCGCGCCTTCCATCATCCCCGCCGTGTCGGGGTCGATCAGGTGTTCGCTTTCGGCGTCGTGGAGGACTTCAACGAGTTCGGTCCGTTCCCGGGGCCGGATCCGCAGCAGGCGATTGGCCCGCTGGGCGAGCCAGTCGAACAACCGTGCGCGGGTACCGGGCGGAGGTTTGTCGGCGGCGGGGTCTCTCATGGGAACTCAGGCCACCTCGTAGGGATCCGGATAGCCGAGGTCCGCGAGCAGGCTGCGCTCGAGTGCTTCCATCTCGCGCGCGGCGCCCGGATCGACGTGATCGAATCCCAGCAGGTGCAGCGTGCCATGGACGATCATGTGCGCCCAGTGTGCCTCCGCGCTCTTGCCCTGGTCGGCGGCCTCCAATTCGACGATCGGCGCGCAGACCACGATGTCGCCGAGCAACGTGGGCGCGACGTCCTCGAGTCCGTCGACGGGAAACGACAGCACGTTGGTGGGACCCTTGCGGTGGCGCCAGGTCTCGTTCAGCGATGCACTCTCCTCGGCGTCGACGATCCGCACCGTCAAGGTCGCGTCACGCCGCCGGCCGGCGAGGGCGCGGCGGGTCCAACGCAGGATCTGGTTCCGGCTCGGTGCGGCACCGCGATACGCGCGCTGTATCGATACGCTGATCGGCATTGCGCTCATTGCGATTCGTGTGCCTCGTAGGCATCCAGGATGCGGCCGACCAGCGGATGACGCACGACATCGTGCGTCTTGAAGAACGTAAAGCTGATGCCTGCGACGTTCCGCACGATCTCGACGGCATGCTTGAGCCCGGAGTCTCGGCCGCGGGGCAGATCGATCTGCGTCATGTCCCCCGTGATGACTGCCTTCGATCCGAAGCCGATCCGGGTCAGGAACATCTTCATCTGTTCGAGCGTGGTGTTCTGCGCCTCGTCCAGGATGATGAATGCGTCGTTCAGCGTGCGTCCGCGCATGAAGGCGAGCGGTGCCACCTCGATCACATTGCGCTCGATGAGCTTGGCCACGCGCTCGAATCCGAGCATCTCGTACAGTGCGTCGTACAACGGCCGCAGGTAAGGGTCGATCTTCTGGGCCATGTCGCCGGGCAGGAATCCCAGGCGTTCACCCGCTTCTACCGCGGGACGCACGAGACACAGGCGGCGCACGCGGTCCTTCTCGAGCGCGGCGACCGCCGCGGCCACCGCGAGGTAGGTCTTGCCGGTGCCGGCCGGGCCGATACCGAAACTGATGTCGTGCGACTCGATGTTGTGCAGGTACATGCGCTGGTTTGCGCCACGCGCCCGCACCACGGAACGACGTGTGCGCAAGGTGAACCGGTCCGGATCTTCCTCCGCCAGGTCATCGACCGTGGTCTCCTGCAGGTAGAGGTGGACGTCGGACGGCGCCAGCGCGCGCTGGGCCGTGACGGAGTACAGGTCCTGCAGCACGCGTTCGGTGGCCGCGCGCGCCTGCGCGCTGCCGGTGATGGCGAATACGTTGCCGCGACTGCTGATCCCGACGCCGAGCCGGTGTTCGATCAGGCGCAGGTGGTCGTCGAACTGGCCGCACAGGCTCGCCAGTCGTTCGTTCTCCAGTGGCTCGAGCGTGAGCTCGGTGATGGCCTCGGCGTTCAAGTCAGCTCGCTTGTCGTACGGGAGAGTCCAGCTCGCCGCGCAGCGAATTGGGCAGTGCTTCCGTGATCCGCACGTCGACGTACCGGCCGATGAGCGGTGCATCTCCGGCGAAATTGACGACCCGGTTGTTCTCGGTGCGCCCGGCAAGTTCGTGCGAATCCTTGCGCGACGGGCGCACCACCAGCACGCGCTGGGTCGTTCCGACCATCCGCCGGCTCTTCTGCTGCGCGAGCTCGTCGATGCGCCGCTGGAGGATCGCCAGGCGATGTCTCTTCTCTTCCGGAGTCGTGGTATCCGGCAGGTTGGCAGCGGGTGTTCCGGGGCGCGGGCTGTAGATGAAACTGAACGAGTGATCGAAATCGACCTGATCGATCAGCCGCATCGTGGCGTCGAAGTCCGCCTCGGTCTCGCCCGGAAACCCGACGATGAAATCGGAGGATATCGCGATGTTCGGCCGCGCCTTGCGCAGCCTGCGGATCCTGGACAGGTACTCGAGCGCGGTGTGACCACGCTTCATCGCCGCGAGGATGCGATCCGAGCCGCTCTGCACCGGCAGGTGCACGTGGCTGACCAGCTTGGGTTCCAGTGCATAGACCTCGATCAGTCGCTCGCTGAACTCCACCGGGTGCGAGGTCGTGAAGCGGATTCGCTCAATACCATCGACTGCCGCCACGTACCGGATCAGCGCAGCGAGGTCCGCGATGCGGCCGTCGTGCATCGGGCCGCGATAGGCGTTCACGTTCTGTCCGAGTAACGTCACCTCGCGTACACCCTGTTCCGCCAGCGCGTGTATCTCCGCGATGACGTCATCGAAAGGGCGGCTGAACTCTTCGCCACGCGTGTACGGCACGACACAGAACGTACAGTACTTGCTGCACCCTTCCATGACGGACACGAACGCGGCGGGGCCCTCGGCGCGCGGTTCCGGCAGGCGGTCGAACTTCTCGATCTCGGGGAAGCTGATGTCGATGACACGCTGGTCGCGCGCCCGCGCCCGCGCGAACAATTCCGGCAACCGGTGCAGGGTCTGCGGCCCGAACACCAGGTCGACATACGGGGCGCGTTCGAAGATGGCCTCGCCTTCCTGGCTCGCCACGCAGCCGCCGACTCCGATCACCACGTCGCGTCGCGCTTCCTTCAGTTCCCGCCAGCGACCAAGCTCCGAGAACAGCTTCTCCGCGGCCTTCTCGCGTATCGAGCAGGTATTCATCAGCAGCAGGTCCGCGTCCTCGGGTCGGGTCACCCGTTCCATGTCCTGCGCTGCGCGCAGCAGTTCGGCCATCTTCTGCGAGTCGTACTCGTTCATCTGGCAGCCGAAGGTCTTGATGAAAACGCGTTTGGGCATGAGGGCTTATATGGGGGCGCGCGCCTAAAACTACACCGCCCGGGTGAAAAATCAAAGAACGCGGGGCGCCTCAGGGGGCGTCGTCGACCGTATGCTCGACGGCGCCCGATTCCAGCATCGCGCGGATCGCGCGGGTCGCGGCGTCGCGCGCCGCCGCCTCCGTGCCGCGCACCACCAGCGAAGTTCCCAGCCGTCCGTCGCGGGCGAACGGGTAGCTGCCGATGTCCACGTCCGGGTGTGCCGCCTGCACCTCCCCCAGCGCGGTCGCGATTTCGCTCTCGCGCACCCACGCCGTGACGGCCGTGCTCCCGATCGGTGCACCGGCCGGCAGTCGCGCCATCACGTCCGGGAGCATGGCCTCCAGGATGCGTGGCACGCCGGGCAGGACGAAGACATTCTCCACCCGGAATCCGGGCGCGGCACTGACGGGATTGTCGATCAGCTCGGCGCCGGTCACGACCTGCGCCATTTTCCGGCGTGCATCATTCATCTGCCCCGCCGGGTAATACGCGACGAGACGCCGCACCGCCTCCGGATCCTCCACCACGGAACGTCCGAACGCGGCCGCCACACACGCCGTGGTGATGTCGTCATGGGTGGGGCCGATGCCGCCGGTCGTGAACACGAAATCGTGCGTCGCCCGCAGTGCATTCAGCGCGTGCACGATGGCTTCGAAGCGATCTTCCACCACGCGCGCCTCCTGCAGCCTGATTCCACGACGCGCGAGTGCCCCAGCCAGGGTCTGCAGGTTCGCGTCGCGCGTGCGGCCCGACAGGATCTCGTTCCCGATCACCAGCACGGCGGCGCTGCGCGGCATCGTCATCGCGGTTACAGCAGCGCGAGCGGCTGCGGCAGGTCCACGCGCACGTTGTCGATCAACCGGGCGTTGCCGAGCCACGCGGCGGTCAGGATCTGCACGGCCGTCTCACCTCCTTGCGGGACGGCGAGATCGTCGATCCGGCGGATGCTGAAGTACTCCGGACGGAACCCGGCCGCGGCGAGGTCCGCCATCGCCGAGGTCTCGATCACGATCAGCGGATGGCGTTGCTCGCACACCCTGGTGGCTGCCGCACACAGCGTTGCGTGGATCCGCGGCGCGCGGCCGCGTTCCTCCGTGTTGAGGTAGCCGTTGCGCGAACTCATCGCAAGGCCATCCGACTCGCGCACGATCGGCATGCCGAGCACTTCGACGGGGATCAGGAGATCCTGGACCATCCGCTTGATCACCAGCAGCTGCTGGTAGTCCTTCTCGCCGAACAGCGCGAGATCCGGCTGCACGTTGTTGAACAGCTTGGTCACCACGGTGGCCACACCCGAGAAGTGTCCCGGTCGATACTGGCCGCACAGGATGGTGGACAGTCCCGGCACCGTCACCCGCGTGTCCTCCTCGATGCCCCCCGGATAGAGCTGGTCGAGATTCGGCGCGAACAGGAGGTCGAGTCCCGCGGCCGCGAGCTTCTCCTGGTCCGCTTCCAGGGTGCTGGGATACCGCGCGTAATCTTCGCCTTTTCCGAACTGGATAGGGTTCACGAAGATGCTGACGACGGTGCGGTCGGCTAGCGCGCGCGCACGTTCCAGCAGCGATATGTGTCCCGCGTGCAGGTTGCCCATGGTCGGAACCAGCGCGATGCGCGCACTTTCACGGCGCCAGCGCTGGACGGTGGCGCGCAGATCCGCGAGGGAGAAAACGGTTTGCATGGTGGTGCTGCTGCGTGACCGCGGGCCGCGAAGTGTAATCCAACTCGCGCGCGGCGCAACAAGTGAAATGCCGCGGGACGTGCCAGGACGCGTCCGTGCAGCGCCGCTCAGGCCGCACCCGCGGTCGCGTCCAGCGGCGGTGCACGACGTTCCGGGTCGGCCGGAAACGCCCGCATTCCCTCGAAGCGGACCCGCAGTGCCTCGACGAGACGCGCGTACTGCGTATCGTCATCGACGAAGTTCACGCGCGTCGTGTCGACCAGCAGTACGGGCGCGGCACGATACGCGTGAAAGAACGTGTCGTATTCCACGCACAGCCGCTCCAGGTATGCATCCGCGATCGCCTGTTCATAGGGCCGTGCGCGTCGCGCGATGCGCGCACGCAGCGCCGGCAGCGGCGCCGCGAGGTAGATCACCAGCTCGGGGGTCGGCACCTGCGGCGCGAAGCGCCGGAAAATCTCGTCATAGAGCGCGTACTCGTCTTCATCGAGCGCGATCCGCGCGAACAGGCGGTCCTTGTCGAACATGAAGTCCGCCACCAGCAGCGGCTGGAAGAAGTCGCCCTGCGCATGGGGCTGGAGCTGGCGCGTGCGCTGACACAGGAAATGCAGCTGCGTCGCAAGCGCATAGCGCGCGGGATCCGCATAGTACTGCGGCAGGAACGGGTTCTCGTCGGCACCCTCGTAGAGCGCAGTCGCGCCGAGGCTCGCGGCGAGCCGGCGGGTGAGGCTGGTCTTGCCGACGCCGATGGGCCCCTCGACCGCAATGTACCGCGGCAAGGTCATGGATCGGCGGCACGGCAAATACCGTGCGTGTCGACACGCGCCAGCAGCGTTTCCGGGGAAGGCAGGCCTGGAATCACGAGCGACGGCGCGATCTCGGCGAGTGGCATCAGCACGAAGCCACGCGCGGCGATGCCAGGGTGCGGCACCACGAGACGCGCGTCGCGGATCACCGCGTCTCCATATACGAGGAGATCGAGATCGAGCGTGCGCGGGCCCCAACGCGTGCCGCGCACGCGTCGATGAGCCGTTTCGACTGCCTGCAGCGCGTCGAGCAGTGCGTGCGGCGCGAGCGACGTCGCGAGTTCCGCGACGGCATTGATGTAATGCGGCTGTCCCGGAGGACCCATCGGGGGCGTCTCATAGAGACTCGAGCGTCTCACCAGGCAGGTACGCGGCAGGCCGGCGAGTTCATCGAATGCCGTGCGCACCTGCCGGATCGGGTCCTCGAGGTTGCTGCCCAGCCCGATGAAAACCCGCACCGCCGCCGGGTCAGGTACCTCCGGAGGCATCGGGCTTGCGACGACGCGCGCCGCCGCGGCGCCGGCGTCGTCGCCGGCCGGGATCCGCGGCAGTGTCCATGTGCGACGCATCCACCAGCTGTGACCGGCTCGTCTCGTCGGCGCCGATGAACTGCGTCCACCAGTCCACCGCCTCCTGCACGGGTTCTCCAGCCTGCGCGCGCAGCAGCAGGAAATCATACGCCGCGCGGAACCGCGGATGTTCCAGCAGACGTGGCGCGCGCTTCGCGATCCGCTTCACGAGCCGCGGCTGCAGTGCCCAGATCTCGCGCGTGACGTTGGTGAAGCGCCGCGGCATCGCGATGCGCGCAACCTGCCTGGAAATGACGGTATCCGCCGCGAGCTGCACGGCTTCGATGCTGCCGAGGCCGTTGGCGAGATTGATCGCGGTTTCTTCCTCGACGTTCTGCCACAGCAGCGCGGCGAACAGGAACGCTGGAGTGACGGGCTTGTCTTCCCGGATCCGCTGGTCGGTGTTGTCGAGCGCGGCGGTCAGCAGCCGGCGGACGAAATCGCCTTCGCTGCCGTCGAGGGCGTGATCGGTCATCGGGCACAGGCAGTGGAACAGGCCGTGTTCGCGGAGCATCTCGAAACTCGCGCGACCGAAGCCGCCGTGAAAGAGTTTCAGAATTTCGTCGAACAGCCGCGCGGGTGCGATGTCTTCGAGCAGGTGACGAAGGGACGCGAGCGGCGCGAGCGTGGCGGGGTCGATGTCGAAATCGAGCTTGGCGGCGAAGCGCGCCGCGCGCAGCATGCGGACCGGATCCTCACGGAAGCGTCGCTCCGGATCGCCGATCAGCCGCAGCCGGTGTGCCTTGAGATCCTCGACGCCGCCGACGTAGTCCACGATCGAGAAATCCGCGATGTCGTAGTACAGCGCGTTGACCGTGAAGTCGCGGCGCCACACGTCGTCGTCCAGGGATCCGTACACGTTGTCGCGCAGGATGCGGCCGTCATCGGACATCGCCGCGCCGTCGGCGTCGCCGTCATGGGCGGCACGGAAGGTGGCCACTTCGATGATCTCGGGACCGAACTGCACGTGCGCGAGGCGGAAGCGCCGGCCGATCAGGCGGCAGTTGCGGAACAGTTCGCGCACCTGTTCGGGCAGTGCATCGGTGGCCACGTCGAAGTCCTTCGGTTGGCGACCGAGCAACAGGTCGCGCACGCTGCCTCCGACGAGCAGGGCGCGAAATCCTGCCTTGTTCAGGCGGTAGAGCACTTTCAGCGCGGCCTCGGAGATGGCCTTGCGGGAGATGGGATGCTCGGCGCGCGCGTACACGCGCGGGCGGGGGTGCAGCGGAATGATTTCCGCGCTGGAAGAAGGTTGCTGGTCCAATGACGCTCCCGGGTTGATTCAGTCTCGACGGTGGGCGCGCGATGGCATGCCCGCGCGACTCACGCCTATAATAGCACTCCACCCGACTGCTCCCTTCGTCTAGTGGCCCAGGACGTCGCCCTCTCACGGCGAAAACAGGGGTTCGAGTCCCCTAGGGAGCGCCAGCGTGGTGGGGCGTGCGGGGGACGCGCCACGCGCATCCGGTTGCCAGTGGCACAATGCGCGTCACCCCGTGACGCATAAGGACCTGTCATGCCTTCCGACCTGTTCGACCTCACCGGCAAGACCGCACTCATCACCGGTTCCAGCAAAGGGATCGGCAAGGCCATCGCCGAAGCGATGGCGCGCCACGGGGCCAAGGTGGTGATCTGCAGCCGCAAGGCCGACGCCTGCGACGCCGTGGCGGCGTCGATCAACGCGGAGCTCGCCGGCGAACCCGGCAGTGCGGTGTCGATCCCCGCGAACATCAGCAGCAAGGCGGAGCTGGAACGGCTGGTCACGGAGACCAGGCGCCAGCTCGGGCGCATCGACGTGCTGGTCTGCAACGCAGCGGTGAACCCCCACTACGGACCCATGAGCGGCATCCCGGATGGCGCGTTCGAGAAGATCCTGCACGTCAACATCCTGTCCAATCACTGGCTCGCGCAGCTGGTGCTGCCCGAGATGAAGGCGCGCAGGGACGGCGCGATCATCATCGTGTCCTCCGTGGGCGGCCTCAAGGGACACGGACAGCTCGGCGCCTACTGCATTTCCAAGGCCGCCGATCTGCAGCTCGTGCGCAACCTCGCGTTCGAGAACGGGCCGGACAACGTCCGTGTCAACGCGATCTCGCCGGGACTCGTGCGCACGGATTTTGCGCGTGCGTTGTGGGAGAACCCCGAGATCCTGCAGCGCCGGACTGCGCACGATCCGCTGCGCCGGATCGGAGAGCCGGAGGAAATCGCCGGCATCGCGGTCTATCTCGCCGCCAGGGCCGGGAGCTTCACGACCGGTCAGAACTTCGTGATCGACGGCGGCAGCACGATTTCCACCTGAACTGCCGAACGCCGCCCGGCATTGCGCCGGACCCCGCGGGGCGATTCCGGGTCGGCGCAGCGCGCGGCGGACGTTCAGCGCGCGTCGAGCTGGATGGTCCCGGCAACGGTCACGCCGATCGCGCGGGTCCCCGCCTCGAACTGCGCGGGGGAGGCCGCGTCCTTCGTTGCCATCATCATCGCTTCGTGTCGCATGATCGGCGCGGGGCCGTGTCCCGCCGTACCGATGTTCAGCCGCACCACGCGGTAGCCCGTGCGGCCGAGCGCGGCCGCCACCTGCTGCGCGCGAGCCTGGAACTTGGCGAGCGCTTCCGCCGTCAGTGCGGACTCGGCGGCGTCGCGGCGCTCCCGGGACACGCCGAACCCGATCGATTCCACCGCAAGCTTTTCCTGCAGGGTGCCCACCAGGTCTCCCAGTTTCTGCGCGTCGCGCCCTTCCAGCCGGACCGCCTGGCGGGCGCGCCAGCCAGTCACCGTGGTGCCGTTGTTCGCGTAGACAGGGTAGGTACTGTACTGGGCAGTCTGCGCCTTCACGTCGCGCACCTGTTTCACCTGCGCCAGCGCCCAGCTCATGGTGTCGTTGACGCGCGTTGCGATCTCGGCCTGGCGGCGCCCTTCGTGCTCGGTGTAGAGCGTTGCGATCAGCAGGTCGTTGTCGACCTGCTGTTCGGCGTCGGCGGCGAGATCGACCTGGTCGTAATGCAGCACGTCATCGGCGCGGACACCGGGCGCGGTGGCGATGACAAGGCCCAGGCACAGCAGCACGCGGCGGGACACGGGGAGCGGCATCGGGGATTCTCCTCAAGGCGGTGGTGCCAGTATACGGACGGCAGCGTGACGCGGCGCCGCTGAGCGGCAGATGAACCGCTCAGCGGAAATCGCGCGAGCGGACATCGAGCCGCCCCAGCAGCGCGTCGAGCGCGGTGAGCCGCGCGGCGATCAGGTGCTGCACGCCGTCAGCGGCCTCGAGGCGGCCATCCACCTGCAGCAGGTGGGCCTCCAGCAGGGTGCGCCGCTGGCGTTCGCCAAGCGCCGGCCATACCACCACGTTGACCATGCCGTCTTCGTCCTCGAGCGTGACGAACGTGGTGCCGCTCGCGGTCGAAGGACGCTGGCGCAACGTGACGAGCCCGGCGCAGCGCACCTGCGAGCCGTGCGGCAGCGCGCGCAGTTCGCGCGAACCCTGGCAACGGCGCGCGCGCAACAGCGGTCGCAGCAGCCGCAGCGGATGCGGGCCGAGCGTCAGGCCGGTGCTCGCGTAGTCCGCGATCGCGGTTTCCCCGACGGACGGCACCGGCAGCGAGACCGGCGGTTCCGCGGAGACCTGCTCGCGCAGCAGCGGCCGGACCGGCTCCACGCCCTGGATCGCCCAGCGGGCACGATGCCGGTGGCCGGCGAGGCCGCGCAGCGCGGCAGCGTCGGCCAGCAGGCCACGTGCACGGCCGTCGAGTTCGGCGCGCATGCAGAGATCGTGCACGTCGTGGAATGCCGCCTGCGCACGCGCTGCGACGATCCGCTCGGCAGCTTCGCGCGGGAAGCCGCGCACTTCGCGGAAACCGAGCCGGAGTGCGGGCTGCGTGGCCGGATCGGCGCGCGGTTCGAGCGTCGCGTCCCAGTGGCTGTGGCGCACGTCGACCGGGCGGATCTCGACACCATGGCGGCGCGCGTCCTGCACGAGCTGGTTCGGCGAGTAGAACCCCATCGGTTGCGAATTCAGCAGCGCGCAGGTGAACGCGGCCGGTTCGTGACACTTCAGCCAGCAGCTCACGTAGGTGATGAGCGCGAAGCTCGCGGCGTGGGATTCCGGGAAGCCGTAGCTGCCGAAGCCCTTGATCTGTTCGAACACCTGCACGGCGAACTCCGGGGCGTAGCCGCGCGCGGTCATGCCTTCCAGGATGCGGTCGCGAAAGTACTCCAGTCCCCCCCGTCGCTTCCAGGCCGCCATCGAGCGCCGCAGCTGATCGGCTTCTCCCGGTGTGAAACCCGCCGCGACGATCGCGAGCTGCATGACCTGCTCCTGGAACAGCGGCACACCCAGCGTGCGCTCGAACACCGCGCGCAGGGCCTCCGACGGGTAATCCACCGGTTCCAGTCCCTGCCGTCGCCGCAGGTAGGGATGCACCATGCGGCCCTGGATCGGACCCGGCCGCACGATGGCGACTTCGATCACCAGGTCGTAGAAGTTCGCGGGCTGCAGGCGCGGCAGCATCGCCATCTGCGCGCGCGATTCGATCTGGAACACGCCCACGGTGTCCGCCCGCTGGATCATCGCGTAGGTGTCCGCATCGTCGGGCGGAATCGTCGCCGGCGCCAGGTCACGGCCCCGCACCTCGCGCAGCAGCGCGAGGCACTTGCTCACGCAGGTCAGCATGCCGAGCGCGAGGCAATCCACCTTCAGCAGGCCGAGCGTCTCCAGGTCGTCCTTGTCCCACTGGATGATCGTGCGTTCGGGCATGCTCGCATTCTCCACCGGCACCAGGTGATGCAGCGGCTGTTCCGAGATCACGAAGCCCCCGACGTGCTGCGAAAGATGCCGCGGCGCATCCAGCAGTTCGCGGGTCAGCGCGAGCACGCGCCGGAGCACCGGGCCCGCCGGATCGAAGCCCCGTTCACGCAGGCGTTCACCGGGATCCGAGGCGCCGTCCCACCACGCGAGTGCGCGGCTGAGCTGGTCGACCTGGTCGGCCGGCAGGTCGAGCGCCTTGGCAACATCGCGCACCGCGCTCTTTGCGCGGTAGCAGATCACGGTGGCCGCGAGCGCGGCGCGCTCGCGGCCGTACTTGCGATACAGGTACTGGATGACCTCCTCGCGCCGTTCATGCTCGAAGTCGACATCGATGTCGGGCGGCTCGTTGCGTTCGCGCGAGATGAAGCGTTCGAACAGCAGGCGGTGCCGTGCGGGATCCACTTCCGTGACGCCGAGCGCGAAGCACACCGCCGAGTTGGCGGCCGAGCCGCGGCCCTGGCACAGGATGCCGCGACTGCGCGCGAAACGGACCACGTCGTGCACCGTCAGGAAGAATGCCTCGTAACGCAGCTCGGCGATCAGCGCGAGTTCGTGTTCGAGCTGGGCGCGCACCGCATCCGGCACGCCGGCCGGCCAGCGCCAGTACGCGCCCTCCTCGGCGAGCTGCCGGAGCCAGCTCGTCGGCGTGTGGCCCGCCGGCACCAGCTCGTGCGGATACTCGTAGCCGAGAGCACCGAGATCGAAGGTGCAGCGCGCCGCGATCGCGAGCGTCTCGTCGAGCAGGGCAGGCGGGTGGATGGCCGCCAGCGCGGCGCGCGAGCGCAGGTGACGCTCGCCGTTCGGGAACAGGAATTCGCCGGCCTCGGCGACCGTCGTGTGATGCCGGATCGCGGTCAGGGTGTCCTGCAGCGCGCGGCGACCGCGCACGTGCATGTGCACGTCGCCGCTCGCGACGGCGCGCAGCCCGAGCGCGGCGC
The DNA here is from genome assembly GCA_050247235.1 of Gammaproteobacteria bacterium. Classification (GTDB taxonomy): domain Bacteria; phylum Pseudomonadota; class Gammaproteobacteria; genus CAIKBL01. The sequence continues at coordinate 18,157 of JBFWUN010000032.1, read as the reverse complement.
CCAGCGCAAGCAGCGCCGCGAGCCGGGACGCGTCGTGCGCGCCGCGATGCAGTTCAATCGCGAGCCAGGCCTGGGCGCCGAACACGTGCCGCACCCAGCGCCCCTCTTCCGCGGCATGTTCGGCGGGCGCATCGTCAGGGGTGCAGGGGGGGAGCCACAACGCGAGCACGCCGGGCGGGCAGGTCGTGAGGTCGGCACGGGTCAGGTGATACGTCCCCTTGGCGGCGCGCCGCCGTCCGTGCGTGATGAGACGGCACAGGTTCGAGTAGCCGAGGGCGTTCTCGGCGAGCAGTACGAGCTTCGGACCGTCCTGCAGGCGGATCTCGGTGCCGACGATCAGTGCCACACCCGTCTCGCGCGAGGCTTCAAGTGCCCGCACGATGCCAGCGAGCGTGCATTCGTCGGTGATGGCGAGCGCGCGGTAGCCCTGCTGCTTCGCGCGGGCGAAGAGCTCGCGTGCACTCGATGCGCCGCGCCCGAAGCTGAAATGGCTCAGGCAATGCAGTTCAGCGTAGGCGGTCATGTCACGCGAACCAGCCGTGCAGCATCCACGGACCCTCCGTGGTCCCGGCCGGGCGGAACACCCAGGCGCGCTGACCGTGCCGCGTCTCCACCACGTAGTAATCGCGGCGCACGTCTTCGCCGTCCCACCAGCCGGACTCGATACGCTCCGGGCCGGCGAGGATCTGGCGCGCCTCGTCGCGCCACGGGGTCGGGGTCGGCAGCAGCCATGCCGGGCGCGGCGGCAGTGCGAGGGAAGGGGGTTCCCGGATGAGTTGCGGCACCGCGCGGCACGCCTGTTCCGGGCGCGGATCCGGGTAGGACTGCAACTGGCAGAGTGCCGCGTCGCCCAGGCGTGCGCGCAGCCGTTCGCGCAGCGTGCTCCAGTCCTGCAGTTCGTGCGTGCGGCCCGCGAACAGGTCACGCGTGCCAGGCACGAAGGCCGGCAGCTCGTGGGCGGTCAGCCGCAGACCGCGCACCGGCGCCGGCAGCACCACCTGTTCCAGCCGCAGGCGGCACAGCTCGAACAGCTGCGCCGCCTCCCGGCTCGGCGCAAGCAGGCCGATGGGCAGCCGCGTGGGCGGGCGCCCGGCGTGCAGCAGGTCGAGTGTGAAGCGCTGCACGCCGCCGTCGCGCCGCGCGAGATAGGTGCCGAGATCGCCCAGCATGCGCTTCAGCGGGAACCACAGCGGCGGGTGGTGCTCGACCTCGTAGTTGAACTCGAGATGGGCGGTGAAGCGATCGGGCGGGCGGTAGCACTCGCGCGGTTCCAGGCGCTCGCCGAGCAGGCGCTCCAGATGCTGCGGCAGGGCCGGACCGAAACGCCGCGCGAGGCCGGCCCGGGGCAGCGCGAAGAGTTCGCGCAGCCGGCGTACCCCCATCCGGCCGAGGGCCTGGACATCGGCAGGGGACAGGCGGGCAGCGGCGAGCGGCACCGGCGCGAGCGCGCGTTCAAGCTGCGGCCTGTCGAGCGCGAGCGCGCCGTCGCGGGCACTCGCGAGCACGCTCGCGCCGAGCGGCGTGGGCGCGAGCGCAACCTGGTGCCGGAAGCCGAGCTCCACGAGATCTTCGCGCAGCCGGCGTTCGAAGCGTGGCCACGGGCCGAACAGTCCGAGGCTCGCCTTCACTTCCAGCAGCACCACGTCACGCGCCTCGAGACAGACCAGTGAGCTGTAACGATAGGCCCACGCCGCGAGCAGCTGCTGCAGGCGGACTTCCTCGCGCGAATCGTGTGCGTGGCATTCGAACCGCGGCAGCAGCGCGTGGGCGGCGGGGAGTCCGAGTCCCGGGCGCAGGCCCGCCGCCGCGGCGGCGGCGTTGACCGCGCACAGGGTGCGCTGCTGGCGCGGACCGGCGATCAGCGCGAGCGGGCGTTCCGGCGCGGGGTGGCGGCGGAGGACTCCGTCGAGCGCCAGTTGCGGCAGGAAGATCGCGGCCCACAGCATGACGGGGATGTCCGCATCAGTGCGCCGTGTGCCCGAACGGAATGCCGTGCGCGGGCGGATGGCTGCCGCGGCATTTCAGGATGCGCACCGCGGTGCCGGTGGTGGTTGCTTCCACGCAGAGGCGCAGCGGGGCCGGCGACGGTGCGCCGGCCGCTGCGAGCGGCCGGAACACGAAGCCGAGTGTGCGGCCGCCGTCGGCGGCCACCTGCAGCCGACGCAGCGTGCGATCGTCCACGCTCCCCGGCCAGCCGAGGACGGCACCGCAGCAGCCGGCGCGCAGGGCCTGCTCCATCGCCCACGGCGCGTCCTGCGCGGCGGTCTCGAGCACGTGAAGCTGGGTCAGCCGGATGCCGGCGCGTCGCCAGGTCGGGGCATACGGGCGGTAGGGCGGTGCGACCACCAGGATGGGGCGCGCCTCGGCGCTGAGGGCGGCAAGCACGGGCAGGATCAGCGACAGCTCGCCCAGGCCGTCGACTGCGCTCAGCACCTCCACGAGCCCGGCGTCGGGCCAGCCCTGCTGCGGCAGGGCGGCGTCGAGGGCCTGCCAGCCGGTGGAGCGAAGGGGGATCCCGGGGGCGGCAGCCGCCGAGGGACCGCGCCAGATCCGGGGATTGGCGAGCAAGGTCTCGAGCGCGGACATCGTCATGCGCGCCGCACCAGCCCGCAGAACAGGCCTTCGATGGCGAAATGGGCCGTGGGCGGCACTTCGATCGGCGCATAGGCCGGGTTGCCCGGCAGCAGCAGGATGCGCTCCGCCGCGCGCTGCAGGCGCTTGACGGTGATCTCGTCATCGATGCGGGCCACGACGATTCGGCCGTTCCCGGCGTCCGGGGCCCGCTGCACGGCGATGAGATCGCCGTCGAGAATGCCCTCGTCGCGCATCGAATCGCCCTGCACCTTCAGCAGGTAGTGTGGGGTCAGAGTAAAAAGTGCGCGGTCCACCAGCACCTGCGGGATCTCGTCCGCGGTCGCCACGCCAATCGGGACGCCGGCCGCGACGCGCCCGTAGATGGGGAGCCAGACGCCTTCCACCCGGCCGGCGCCGGAGGGCGACGGCAGTCGGATGCCCCGCGCCTTGCCGGGCAGGAGTTCCAGGTGGCCCTTGGCCGCGAGCGCCGCGAGGTGCTTCTGGGCCGCATGGGGTTGGCTGAAGCCGAACGCCGCCGCGATCTCGGCCAAGGTCGGGGGCAGGCCGTCGGCCGCGATCCGCGCGGTCACGAACTCGAGGATGGCCTGCTGGCGGGCGGTGAGGGATTTCATAGGTGCAAATATATTCACCTTCCGGAGACTCGGCCAGCCGTGTCTCCCGGTTCGTGCGGTTCAGACAGTTATTGAAAAATCTTTCATTGAAAGATAAGTCAATAAAGAGTTAGTCTGGCCCCGAGCCACCCGTTTGCAGCCAGCCGAGGATTGATCGCCATGACCTCCGCCACGCCTTCGTTCAGTTCCGCGACCTTCGCCTACGATCCGCTCGACCCCGCCGTGCGCGCGGATCCTTACCCGTACTACGCAGCCTTGCGCGAGCACCACCCGGTCTACCCCGTGCCGAGCCTGAACGCGGTGGCGGTGAGCCGTTACGAGGACGTCCGGCACGTGCTGTCCGACCACGCGCAGTTCTCGTCCGATCCGCTGATCAGGATCGCGTTCGGCGAATTCAACCCGGCCGGTGACGCCCGTTACCTGCTGTCCTCCGATCCGCCGGATCACACGCGCCTGCGCGCGCTCGTGAACAAGGCGCTGTCCAACCGCTACCTCACCGAGATCCGGGGTGAGATCGAGGCTACGGTACATCGCCTGCTCGATGCGCTGCCGCGCGGCGAGGAGTTCGATTTCATCGAGCAGTTTTCCTCGCCGCTGCCGGTACACATCGTGGGCGATCTGCTCGGCGTGGAGTCTTCGCGCTACGCCGATTTCCGTCGCTGGTCGAACAGCGTGACCGCCGGTGGCAACGCGGCCGCGCTGACGGAGGCCCAGCGACGCGAGATCCGCGCCGACGCGGACGAGTTCCGTGATTACTTCCTGGCCCGCATCGACGCGGCCCGGCGCACGCCGCAGGCCAACCTGATCGGCGCGCTGGTCGCGGCGGAGGAGCAGGGCCAGAAGCTCTCCGCCGACGAGGTGCTCGCACTGTGCGTGCTGCTGCTCATCGCGGGCAATGAAACCACCACCACCCTGCTCGCCAACGCGCTGCTGTGCCTGCGCGACTTTCCGGCCGTGGAAGCCGAGATCCGCGCGAACCGCGCGCTGATCCCGAACTTCATCGACGAGAGCCTGCGGCACAGCTCGCCGATCCAGCTGCTGTTCCGGCGTGCAACCTCGGATACCACGATCGCCGGCGTGCCGATCCCGAAAGACACGATCGTGATGCCGATGTACGCGAGCGCCAACCGCGACGAGACCATGTTCCCCAATGCCGCCAACCTGGACGTGCACCGGCCCGACCTGCGCCGCCACCTCGCGTTCGGCTGGGGCATTCACATGTGCGTCGGCCGCGCGCTCGCCAACCTCGAAGGCGACATCGCGCTGAACGGGCTGTTCGATCGCTTCGCGCGGATGCGGATCACCTCGCCGTCGATCGAATGGCTGGATGCGTTTTACCTGCGCGGGCCCAAGCAGCTCCGCGTGGTGTTCGACTGATTCGCATGCGCGGGCAGACCGCGGTTTCGCCCCTGCGTGCGCGCGCGCCGCGCATGGCCCCGGACGCGCGCCGCGGCCAGCTGCTGGCGGCGGCGCTGCGGCTGTTCGCGGAGAAGGGGATCGGCGAGGCGCGGCACAGCGATCTCGCGCGCGCCGCCGGCGTCGCGATCCCGACCGTCTTCCATTATTTTCCGAGCAAGCCCGAGCTCGTGCAGGCGACGCTGGCGGAGGTCTCGCGCTTCCTGCTGGAGGAGATCGTCGCGCCGTACGAGGCGCGCGCCGAACCCGCGCCGCGCGTGGTGGAACACATCCTGCTCGCGTTCTGCGAGGCGATCGACACCCATCCGGATCACATTCGCGTGTGGCTCGAATGGAGCGTCGCGCTGCGCGCGGGACTGTGGGATTCCTACCTCGGCTTCTACCACGCGGCGCTCGGACGCATCGGCACGCTCCTCGCGCAGGGCAAGGCGGCCGGCGCGGTCGACCCGGACGTGCGCGAGGAGCACGCGGCGCGCGTGATCGTGGGGCTTGCCCACATGATCGCGCAGATGAAGTTCTCCGGCAGCACGCGGGACGAGATCCGCCACACCGTGCACTCGCTGGTGCACGGTTATCTCGAAGTGCCGCAGCGCCCGGAATCCACCCCCCCTTCCTGACCAGGAGTACGACGATGCATCTGGGATATCTCGAACACATGCGTGACACGCCGCTCGGCCCCGCCCGCCGCCGCTTCCTGCAGGGGCTCGGCGCGTCGCTGCTGACCGGCGCTGCCTGCGCGGAGGACGCGCCGACCAAGGGTTTCAAAGGCAGCGGGCGGATGAACCTCGCGAGCGGCGAAGACTGGATCGATACCTTCTTCACCGGCGGCGCGGAAGCCATCGTCCACTACTACGCGGACGATTTCGTGTTCGAGGACGTCACCCTGTTCCAGGCGATCGACAACAAGGAGGATCTCTACCGCGCGTTCCTGCCGTTCGCCAACGAAGGCCCGGATTCCCCGGCCGGCGTGCACCAGTTCGACGTGGTGCGCTACGACGGCGGTCCCGCCGGCGACCTGCGCGGCGTGAAGCGCGAGGGCATCCCGGAGAACTACACGCCGGAGCTGTGGCAGGAACTCACGCGCGACATCTTCCTCGGCGCCGACCTCGAGTACGAGGAATGGGCAGTCATGAACTGGATCTGGAAGGCGAAGCACAACATGGACTTCCTGGGCCTGCCGGCCACGGGCAAGACCACCCACACGCGCGGCATCACGTTCCACCTGTACCGCGACCGCAAGGTCGTGCGCGAGTACACGTTCTGGAATTTCCGCAGCGTCGCCATCCAGCTCGGCGTGATGGCGCCGCAAGTGAAGTTCTGGCTGAAGGATTTCAAGCCGCCGGCGGCGTGACAGGCGGGCCCGCGGCGGTCGCGCGGGCCGAAGCCGGTGTTAGATTAGGGCCACCCGGCATTCTCGGGACAACACCGCGTTGCGGAGTCCACGATGAAGAGGCAGGACCCTGGCGCTGTTGACGCTGTCTCACCGGGTCCGCGTGGCGCGGGCCTGGAATCCTATCGGCACGCGCTGGCCGCGCTGATCGACCTCGGAGATCCCTGCGCGGACGAACGGACCGCGGTTGCGCGCCTGCTGGCGCAGGCACCGCCGGCCGCCGTGCGGGCCGCCGGTGCCGCGCGCGCGGCACGCTATATCGCGGCCGCGCGCGGTGCCGAGGCGGACTGGCTGTCGGCGCAGAACCTGCTGGCGTCGTTTCCGCTGGCGAGCGCCGAAGGTGTGGCACTGCTGCGCCTGGCCGAAGCCCTGCTGCGCGCCCCCGACGCGGATACGCAGACCTGGCTGATCGCCGAGAAGCTGGCCGCGTTCCGTGCGGCAGAGGCGGCCGGTGGTCCTTTCGTGCAGCGCGTACTGTCCACTGCGCTGCGCATCGCCGGCCATGCCGGCAGCGAGGCCGAGCTGAGTGCCGGGACGGACGCCGGATCGCTGCGCGCCTGGCTGTCGCGCACTGCATTGCGTCCCTTGGTAATGGACGGCATCCGCCGGTTCGGTGAACAGTTCGTGTTCGCGCCGGATCTCGGCTCGGCCATCGCGCGCGCCGGCCGCCGCCCGCGCGAACACGAGGTTTACTCGTTCGATATGCTCGGGGAGGGTGCGCGCACCGCCGCCGACGCGCGGCGCAATCTTGCTGCCTACGCGGCAGCGATCGCTGCCGTCACCAGGATGCCGCGCGCCGGATCGCGTGCCGCGCGGGACGGCGTGTCGATCAAACTGTCGGCCCTCCATCCGCGCTTCGAGACCTTGCAGATCGACCGCGTGCTCGCCGAGCTGTACCCGGCGCTGCTCGAACTGGCGCAGGCGGCGGCGGCCGTCGACGCCCCCTGCGCGATCGATGCCGAGGAGTCCGACCGGCTCGCGCTGCAGATCACGCTGGTCGAACGACTGATGGCGGAGCCGTCGCTCGCCGGCTGGGAAGGACTCGGCGTGGCGCTGCAGACCTACCAGCCGCGCGCGCTCGCCGCGGTCGACCATCTCATCGCGCGGTCGAGGTCGCTGCGGCGGCCGCTCGCGGTGCGGCTGGTCAAGGGCGCCTACTGGGATGCCGAGATCAAGCGCGCGCAGGAACTCGGCATGCCGGGCTTCCCGGTTTTCACTGCCAAGTGGGCAACCGACATGCACTACGCAGTGCTGGCAACCCGGCTGCTCGCGGCGGACGCGCCGATCCATGCGCAGTTCGCCACGCACAACGCGCTGACGGTGGGCTCGGTGATCGAACTGGGCCGCGCCCATCCTCGACGGCACTACGAGTTCCAGCGCCTGCACGGCATGGGCGAGTCGCTGTACGACGCCCTGCAGGCAGAGGAACCACGGGTGCAGGTGCGCGTGTACGCACCGGTGGGCGAGTTCCGTGATCTCCTCGCCTACCTGGTGCGGCGACTGCTCGAGAACGGCGCCAACACGTCGTTCGTCCACCTGCTTGCGGACACAACGGTCGCGCCTGAGACGTTGATCGAGGATCCGTTCGCGCGCGCGCAACGCGCGCTCGCTGCCGCCGAGCCGTTGCCCGCGCTGCGCACTGGCCGCCGTCTGTTCGACGATCGCGTCAACTCGCGCGGGATCGATCTCCAGCACGCGGGGACCTTGCTGCGGTTCCTCGATCGACCGCCACCGGCGTCCGTGACGGGCGCTGGCACCGACGTGCGCAACCCCGCTCGACATGTGGAGGTCGTCGGCCGCGTGCGGGAGATCACCGCCGACGAGGCCCGCGCAGCGGTCGGCCGTGCGCGCGATGCCCACCCTGCATGGGCGGCACGACCGGCGGTTGAACGCGCCGCGATGCTGGAGGCCGCGGCCGACGCGATGGAGCGCGAGCACGACACGCTGACCGCGCTGTTGCAGCAGGAAGCCGGCAAAACGCTGCCCGACGCACACCTCGAAGTGCGCGAAGCCGTCGATTTCCTGCGCTACTACGCGCAGCAGGCACGGCTGCTGGCCCGCGAGTCCGTCCTGCCCGGTCCCACTGGCGAATCCAATCGCCTCCGCGTCACCGGGCGCGGGGTGTTCGTCTGCATCAGTCCGTGGAACTTCCCGCTGGCGATCTTCGCGGGCCAGGTGGCGGCCGCGCTCGTCACCGGCAACTCGGTGATCGCCAAGCCGGCCGAGCAGACGCCGCTGATCGCGCAGCGCGCGGTGCAGCTGCTGCATGCAGCTGGCGTGCCGGCCGATGTACTGCAGTTCATTCCCGGCCGCGGCGAGACCATCGGCACCGCGCTGACGGGCGACGCGCGCATCGCCGGTGTCGCCTTCACCGGATCCACCGCCACGGCGCGTCGGATCAACCGGGTACTCGCCGCGCGCGATGCGCCCATTGGTGTACTGATCGCCGAGACCGGCGGACAGAACGCGATGATCGTCGATTCCACCGCGTTGCCCGAACAGGTGACCGATGCGGTGATCGCCAGCGCTTTCCGCTCGGCCGGCCAGCGCTGTTCGGCGCTGCGCGTGCTGTTCCTGCAACAGGAGGTTGCCGATGTGATGCTCGAGATGATCGCGGGCGCCATACGTGAACTGCGCATCGGCGACCCCGCCGACCCGCGTACCGACATTGGTCCCGTGATCGATTCCGAACAGCTCGCGGCCCTCACCGCCCACCGCGACTGGCTGCGCACAAACGCGCGGCGCGTCCTCGAATGCGAACTGCCGGCAGGCCTTGCCGCGCAGGGTTGCTTCTTTGCGCCGATCGCCTACGAGATCCCGTCGCTCCACGTGCTGACGCAGGAGCATTTCGGCCCCATCCTGCACGTGGTGCGCTTCGACAAGCGCCGGCTCGACACGGTGCTGGAGGCGATCAATGCCACCGGATACGGCCTGACCTGCGGGTTGCACACGCGGCTCGATGCGCGCGTCGAGCGGGTCGCCGCACGCCTGCGCGCCGGCAATCTCTACGTCAACCGCAACATGATCGGCGCGGTGGTCGGCGTGCAGCCGTTCGGCGGCGAAGGGTTGTCCGGGACGGGCCCCAAGGCCGGCGGCCCGCACTACCTGCTGCGCTTCGTCACCGAGCGCACGGTGACGGTCAACACCGCGGCCGCCGGCGGCAACGTGGAACTGTCCGCAGGACGTGGCGCAGGCTGATGCGCCTGCTGCCGGCGCGAAACTCGCATGACGGCAGCCAGGATTGCGTAGGTCTTCGGACGAACCGGCGCTGGCGGGCCGCCGCGCCCGCTGCGGGGTTCACGGGGAGGGCGGTCACCAGCGCGTGGCGCTCGCGCCGGTTTCCCACGCTTCAGTACACTTCCACCCAGCGACCCCTTCGGAGCGAACTCCATGCCCACCTACGATTACCACTGCGCGGCGAATGGCCGCACCGTCGAAGTGAAACACGCAATGAGTGCAACGATCAGCACCTGGCGCGAGCTGTGCGAGCTGGCTGGCATCCCGCTGGACCAGACCCCGGCCGAGGCACCGGTCGCCAAGCAGCTCGCCGCCACCGGCATCGGTGGCCTCAGCGCGAAGGCCGCGGCGAACCCGGCGCCTTCGATGGGGGGATGTGGCAGCGGCGCGTGCGGACATCGTCACTGAGCCGGGTTCCCCGTCTCCGCGCGCCAGCCGACCGCGCCGACCGCGCGGCCGGTTGCGCGTTTGTTTGCACACTGTAACGGGCACACGGCATGGCGCGCGACGCGCGCTACACTCGCTGCGTGGGCATGCTTGCGCCCGCGTCCGGGCAAGATCGAGACCAGGAGTTCACGATGCGACGAATCATCCGTTCACGCTGCCATGCGTTCGCGCTGGCGCTGCTCTGCGCCACCGGCGCCCAGGCCGCCGATACCGAGTCCCACGGCTCCCATCAGCACTACGCGGATGAACCGCGCGCCGCCCAGCCGGGCCCGGACGGCGAACTGGCGCCGCGCCTGCAGAACCTCGGCGATCACCACTTCGCCGTCACTACCGGGAATGCGGCCGCGCAGCGCTTCATCGACCAGGGACTCAAGCTCGCGTACGCGTTCAACCACGCCGAGGCCAGGCGTGCGTTCCGCGAAGCCGCCAGGCTCGATCCCGCGCTCGCGATGGCCTACTGGGGACAGGCGCTGGTACTTGGCCCCAACATCAACGCGATGATGCAGGCCAACGAAGAACCCCAGGCCTACGAATTCGCGCGCAAGGCGAAGTCCCTCGCAGACGGCGCGACCCCACGGGAGAAGGCGCTGATCGATGCCCTGCTCGCGCGCTACTCGGGCGACGCCGCCCAGCGCAGGAGCAATGACGAGGCCTACGCCCGGGCGATGCACGACGTCTGGCAGCGCTTCCCGGAGGACGACGACATCGCCGTGCTCTACGTGGAATCGATGATGGACCTGCGTCCGTGGGGTTACTGGATGCCGGACGGCACGCCGCATCCCGGCACGGCGGAGATCGTCGCGCTCACCGAGCAGGTGCTCGCCCGCAATCCCCGGCATCCGGGGGCACTGCATCTGCACATCCATCTGCTCGAGCCGACCACCCAGGCCGCGCGCGCCGAGGCGTCGGCCGACACCCTGCTGACCCTGATGCCCGCCGCCGGCCATATGGTGCACATGCCGTCGCACATCTACCAGCGCGTCGGCCGCTACGCGGACGCGATCCGCAGCAACGAACTCGCCATTGTCGCCGACGAGGACTACATCACGCAGTGCCGCGCACAGGGCCTCTACCCGATGGCCTACTATCCGCACAACATCCACTTCCTGTGGTTCGCCGCGATGTTCGACGGTCAGCAGGCGCGCGCGCTCGCGGCCGCACGCAAAGTCGCGTCCAAGATTGACGACGCGACCTTGGCCGAGATGCCGATGCTTGCCGGCTTCCGGGTGGTCCCGTACTGGACGCTGGTGCGCTTCGGACAGTGGGAGGACATGCTGCGCGAGCCCGCGCCGCCGGACAGCAACGCGTTTCTGACCGGGGCGTGGCACTACGCACGCGGTGAAGCGTTCGTCGGGACCGGCAATCTCCCCGAGGCAAAACGCGCGCTGGCGGCGCTCGAAGCGACGCTCGCCGCCGAGAGCCTGGACCAGCCGCTGTTCTCGCCCAACACCGCGCGCGCACTCCTGAACGTGGGGGTGCCGACCTTGGGTGGGCTCATCGCGGCGGCCGAGGGCAACCACGCCGCCGCCATCGCGGCGCTCGAGCTTGCGGTCCGCCGCGAGGACGCGCTGGTCTACACCGAGCCGAGCGAATGGGCATATCCCCCGCGACACGTGCTCGCCCGCGTCCTGCTCCAGGCCGGCCGCGCCGCCGAGGCGGAGACCGTACTGTGGCAGGATCTCACGCAGCATCCGGAGAACGGCTGGGCACTGCATGCGCTTGCGCAGGCGCTGCGTGAACAGGGCAAGGATGCACTCGCGCTCGCCGTACAGCAGCGGTTCACCGCGGCGTGGGCACGCGCGGACGTGG
>JBFWUN010000032.1:0-6552 GCA_050247235.1 Gammaproteobacteria bacterium | reverse complement strand
ACGCAGCATCCGGAGAACGGCTGGGCACTGCATGCGCTTGCGCAGGCGCTGCGTGAACAGGGCAAGGATGCACTCGCGCTCGCCGTACAGCAGCGGTTCACCGCGGCGTGGGCACGCGCGGACGTGGAACTGCAGGACGCGAAGCGCGCGACCTCGCTGGCTGCTGCAGCCGCGCAATGAGATCCGCCGGCGGACGTGTCGACCGGATCTGTCAGGGCCCCATGCCGCGCGCTCGCCGCCCGGCATGGGGGGGATTGAAGGCCCGGCCGCGGGGGCCGGCGCCAGGAGAACCCCACGCACCGGCCCGCGGCGTGCGTCTGCTCAGCTGTTCAGGATCAGCTCGTTGTCCACGAATCCGTCGTGGTCTTGCACGAAGCCCTTCCAGATCTTCATGTACTCGATGAAGGTCTTGCCAAGTCCTTCGGCGCGCAGGTGTTCGGACGATACGGGCAATGCCACCGGCATGAAATTCCCGTCGGCGCGCAACCGGTTCGGATAATCGTGGTGCAGGATTGCACCTCGGCCCAGCATCACCCAGTCCACGCCCTGGTCCAGCGCGCGCTGGAGTTCCGCGGGCGTTCTGAGCTTGCCCGCCACCCCCAGGCGCACATTCTTGCGCTCGAGCTCCGTGAAATACGCGAGCAGGGTCTTGCCCGGTTCGCCGCCGTCCTCCGGCATCTTGAAGACGTCCCACATGGAGATGTCCAGGAACTCGATCAGCTCGTCCCGCATCAGGCGGTCCGCCACCTGCACCACTTCGGGCAGCTTCATGCCGAATCGCTCGGGTGACAGGCGCACGCCGATCATGAAATCAGGCCGGCAGCGTTGCCGGATCCCCTGGATGATCTCGAAGATGAGACGCTGCCGGTTCTCCAGCGATCCGCCGTAGCGATCGGAGCGATGGTTGATTTCCGGCGACAGGAACTGCGCCAGGATGTAGCCGTGCGCGGCATGCAGTTCCACGCCGTCGAAGCCGGCCTTCTGCGCACGCTCGGCCGCGCGGATGAAGGCTTCGAGCATGGCGTCGACCTCGGCCGTCGTCATCGCCCGCGCGCCCCATTTCTCGTTGTCCGAGGCGCTCAGCGGCTGCGTCCCGATCACGTCCCTGGGGCAGCGCATGCCGCCGTGGTAGAGCTGCACGATGGCGAGGCTGTCGTTCGCCTTGATGGTCTCGGCAAGCCGGGTCAGTCCGGGCAGGTGCTCGTCGGAGAAGATACCAAGCTGTCCCGGAAACCCCTTGCCTTCGGGCTGCACGTGCGCCGCGCAGGTCATCGTCAGGCCGAAGCCGCCCTCGGCGCGCTTGGTCAGCCAGCGGTACTCGTCCTCGGAACAGGTGCCGTCCTCGTGGCTCTGTTGATTGGTGAGCGGCGCCAGCATGATGCGGTTCTTCATCGCGGGCCCGCGCGTGAAAGTCAGCGGGGAAAATAGCGAGTTCATGGACTCTTTCGTTCTATGTGGGAAATTGACGGAGCCGCGTGTCGCCACAGGGTAGGGCGCCGGGCGCACGGAGTATACAGTTCCGCCCGCAAGTGGAAACTGAGAGGAGTCCGACGCGCGTGTCGCGGCCGGGCAGGACGACCCGGCCCGCGCGTGCCGAGCACGCGGGCCGGGAGATGGCGATCGTCAGGCGCGCCGATGCGCGAGCCTGCGCAGGCCGAGCAGCGCCGAGCCGAGCAGCCACGCGGCGGCCGGCAGCGGTACAGGCGCGATGCGATAGAGCGACGTGGTTTCACTGACCTCGTTGGCCACCGCGAGGAAGCTGCCCTCCAGGGTGCTGAAGAAGCTCAGGCCCTCCGGGCCAACGTCACCCGGCGTGAACAGCATGTCGAGGAATGCGATTGCGGCCAGATCGGTCAGGTCCCACACCATGATCGCGTTGGAGCGTTCGAGGCCGAGAAACAGCAGGTCCCGTCCTGCCACGTGGCCCATCACCGCGGACTCCGGCTCGGGTCCCTTGTTGTCGCTGCGGCTGTCGTCCCACAGGGCGGGGAAGTCAGCCGCGATGATCTGTTCGATCTGGTCGCCGGAGTCGAACACGAGGTTGCCGGCCGCGTCGAGGATCGAGAACGATCGCCCGCCGAACGCCTCCAGGTAGTCGAGATCGCCGTCGCCGTCGAGATCACTGGTGGTGGTCACCGTGAGGCGGTTCAGCTTGTCGTTGCTGGTTTTCCAATCGGCGCCATGTGCATCCGTCAATGCCGTGTTCAGTGCCGGATCGATCAGCGCATCCGCCAACGCACCGACGCGGCTTTCGTCGTTCCCGCCCGGCCAGTCGGCGCGCGAGTCGCCTTCGTTGGCCGTCACGTAGTACTGCGTACCACCCTGGCTGAAGGACGCGATGCCGTCCGGCATGTAAGCGCCCTTGATTTTCCAGTTCTGGACGTTGCCGTTCAGCGGATCGCTGCCCGTGCCGTCGCGGTCGGAGGCGTCAAGTCCGTTGCCGGGCAGGCTGTGATCCTTCAGCCCCAGCGGTTTGATCGGCTCCACGGTCGCGGTGGCGATATCGACGATGGCGACCGAGTTGGCTTCCTGCAAGGTCGCGTACGCCTTGGTGCCGTCGCTGCTGACCGCGATGTATTCCGGTTCGAGATCCTGCGCGACCGTCGCGCCTGGTCCGGTCAGGCGGACACCAGCGGCGTTCAGCGCCGCGGCCTGTGCATTGAACGAGGTGAAGGTTGCCGCGGTGTACGCAAAGGTGCCGGTGTCGATGATGCCAATCGATCCTTCCGGGTCACCCGACGGGCCGACGAGATAGCTGCTCGGCTCGCCTTCGTTGGCGACGAGCAGGCGGTTGCCGTCGGGGGTGTAGGTCACGGAATCCGGGTTCGCGCCCACGGTGACCGTCGATATGGATGCGAACGTACCGGCATCGAAGAACCGCACTTCGCCCGGGTCGGTCTTGACGGGCGCCGTCACGGCAATCGCGGCGAGCCCGTTCGCCACGGCGACGCTGTTGATGCTGGGTGCACTGAATCCGCCGATCCGATTGCCGTTCAGGTCGAGGATGTCCACTCCCCCGAAACCGAGTTCCGCCTCGTTGGCATCGGTGCCGGCGATCCACAGGCGCTCGTTCTGCGCATCGAACGCGACGATTTCCGCGCCGAACGACGTGGTCTCGTTGGCGCTCGTGTGGTTGAACGTCCACAGGTGCGAGAACGTGAAAGGTCCGGCCGCGAGCGCCGGACCGGCGGTGAAAGCCGCGGCGAGCGCCACGGCGAGACGATTGTGGGGTGACATGCTGACTGCCCTCCTCGGCGAGTGCTGATTCTTGTGGTTGATGCGAGATCGCGCGCGCCGCCACGCGGACCGCGTGCGGCGAGGCCCACAGTAGATAAACCGGTTATGACGGCCGCGTGACCGTCCCATGACAATCCGGGTGTAAACTTCCGGCGCATGTGCGGTCGCTATGCGCTCTACGGTCCCTACCTCAGCGATGATCCGGAATGGGTCGACGGCTGGGTCGAGCGGATCCGGGACCCGCTCGCGGGGATCGCGCGCTACAACATCGCGCCCAGCCAGGTGCTGCCGGTGGTCGTGCGCGAAGCGGGCCGCCCGGTTTTCAGGCAGATGCGCTGGGGACTCATCCCCGGCTGGGCGAAGGATCCGAAGATCGGTTATTCCACGATCAACGCCCGCGCCGAGAGCGTGCTGGAGAAGCCGAGCTACCGGCAGGCATGGCGCGCCGGACAGCGTTGCCTCGTGCCGGTCACGGGCTGGTACGAATGGCGTGAACTCGCGCCCAGGCGCAAGCAGGCGTACTACTTTCACGCGTCAGACGCGCGCAACCCGATGATGTTCGCGGGACTCTGGTCACGCTGGGAGTCACCGTCAGACGGGCCGCTGTACAGCTACACGATCATCACGACGGAAGCAGTGGACATCGTGCGCGAGGTGCACGATCGCCAGCCGCGCGTGCTGACCACCCAAGACTGGAACCGCTGGCTCGAGACCGAACCGCAGGACGCAGAACGATGGCTGCAACCGGAGTCGATCCCGGTGGCCTATCACCCGGTGGGAAGTGCGGTCGGCAATGTGCGGAACGACGATCCGCGGCTGGTGCAGCCGCTGCCCGAGGCGCAGCCGGAGCTCACTAAAAAATAAACCCCGCGAGTGCGGGGTTCATCCTGACCCTTGGTCAGTGCGCTGGAAACCACGGAGGCGATGTTCGTCACCTGGCGCCTATTATCAGGCTGATGGCCCTTAGGGCTCATCGGCTCCTGCCAGTCCGGATGCACGATCGTACGCTCGTGTCATCCATCGGCTCCGGCCTTCTCTTGTGCGGTTATCCCACCGCACTGGGTATGATCTGAAGTCTAGACCACGCTTACCGGTTCGCAAGTCGATCGGCGGACTTTTTCGGCGCGCCCTGCGCCACCGACACAGAAGGTGACACAGATCATGAGTGCACATCACATCGCGGTGATTCCCGGTGACGGCATCGGACTGGAAGTGGTGCCGGAGGGGCTGCGCGTGCTGGACGCGGCAGCGCGTCGCTTCGGCATCGAACTCGCGTTCGATCATTTCGAGTTCGGATCGTGCGACTACTACGTGAAGCACGGCGCGATGCTGCCACCGGACTGGAAGTCGCGCATCGCCGGACACGAGGCGATTTTCTTCGGCGCGGTAGGCTGGCCGGCAACCGTGCCGGATCACATTTCCGTGTGGGGCTCCATCCTGACGTTCCGCCGCGAGTTCGATCAGTACGTCAACCTCCGCCCGGTGCACCTGATGCCGGGTATCGCCTCGCCGCTCGCGAACCGCG
This sequence comes from Gammaproteobacteria bacterium, assembly GCA_050247235.1. GTDB lineage: Bacteria > Pseudomonadota > Gammaproteobacteria > CAIKBL01. The sequence goes on along the minus strand of JBFWUN010000032.1, from coordinate 1,790 downwards.
CGCCGGGTGAAATCGATTTCTACGTCGTGCGTGAAAACACCGAGGGCGAGTACAGCAACATGGGCGGGCGCATGTTCGCCGGCACCGAGCGCGAAGTGGTCGTGCAGGAAACCGTGATGACCCGCACCGGCGTGGATCGCGTGCTCAAATTCGCGTTCGAGCTGGCGGCGCGGCGCCCGAAGAAACACCTGACCTCCGCGACCAAGTCGAACGGGCTGTCGATCAGCATGCCGTTCTGGGACGAACGCGTCGCCGCGATGGCCGCGCGCTACCCGGACGTGCGCGTGGACCAGTACCACATCGATATCCTGACCGCGAACTTCGTGATGCATCCGGACTGGTTCGACGTGGTGGTCGCGAGCAACCTGTTCGGTGACATCCTGTCGGATCTCGGCCCGGCCTGCACCGGCACGATCGGCATCGCACCTTCCGCGAACCTCAACCCGGATCGCACCGCGCCGAGCCTGTTCGAACCGGTGCACGGTTCGGCCCCGGACATCGCCGGCAAGGGAATCGCGAATCCCATCGGGCAGATCTGGTCGGCCGCGCTGATGCTGGATTTTCTCGGCCATCCCGCGGCGCACGACGCCATCCTCGCGGCGATCAAGTCCGTGCTGGCCGCGGGCCCGGCGCATGCCCCGCTGACGCCGGACATCGGCGGTCGCGCGGGCACCCGGGACCTCGGCAAGGCGATCGCGGAAGCGATCTGAGCCACGGCGCGGCGCGCCGCGTGCACCGGCAGGCCGCGTGGCCTGCGCGGACGTCAGTGCAGCGCCGGCCGCTTCCAGAAGTCCCGCCGGTCCATCGAGCGCACCTGCACGTCCAGCATGCGGCCGTCGCGCTCGATGGTCAGCGGGATCTCCACACCGGCTTCGCCGCAGGCCCACATCCGGCGAAAGAACGGCGCCAGGGACGCCACCGTGGTGCCGCCGAGCGCAAGGATCACGTCCCCGGTGCGCAGCACGCGCGCGGCCGGCGCGTGATCGTAGACACCCGCGACGACCAGCGCGTCGTCGACCTCGGTGACGAACATCCCGAGCCACGGCCGCGGGGGCTTCAGCGTACGGCCGTACGTGAGCAGTTCATCCATGACTGGCACGAGCAGGTCCACGGGCACGCTCATGTTGCCGGCGTCGCGGGTGCCGCCGAGTCCGGTCTGGTCCAGGTAGAGGGAGCCAATGGCGCAGACGCGACCCTGCGCGTCGAACACTGCGGCACCTCCCCAGTTCGGGTGCGGCGGCGTCGTGAACAGCGCCTGGTCGATCACGTATTCCCAGTAGCCCGCGAACTCGCTGACGGCTGACACCCCGGCGCGCAGGGCCTGGCGGCGACCGCCGTGACCTGCCATGACCACCGTGCTGCCGACGCCAAGATCGCGCACCTGCCCCAGTTCGAGCGGCGGCGCGGCGAACCGCCCCAGCGCCTGGACGAGTCCGAACCCGGTTTCATAGTCGTAGGCGAGCACATCGCCCGCCACCGGCCGGCCGGCGTGATCGAGCAGCCAGGTCTGTTCCGCTTCGGCCACCAGGTACCCGATCGTCAGCACCAGTCCCGGTCGGCCGATCGCGACGCCGTGACCGGCGCGTTCGGTGCCGAGCACACCCGCGGTGAACGCGTCGTCGGGTACTCGCGTGCGCACGGTGACCACGGCATTCAATGCACGATCGAGGTCGTAGTCCACCTGTTCGGGCCGCGGATTCAGCTCCGGCGAGATAGACCTGTCGGGGGGAAGGCTCATCCGCGCATTATCGCGGGCGCGTGCAGTCATGCGCCACCGCCGGCCGCGCGGC
>JBFWUN010000031.1:0-47768 GCA_050247235.1 Gammaproteobacteria bacterium | reverse complement strand
CCGACTTCAAGACCATGGACGGCAAGATCCGGCCGACCCGTCTGATCATGAAGGACGCGCTGAAGAAGGACGAGCATTCGGAGATGGTTTACGTTGGCATGAAGCGACGGGAACTGGCGGACAAGATTTTCACGAAAGACTATCTCAAGAAACTGCAGAACTGACGCAGCGAGGAGGCGGCGATGCGGAGTATCACCGGCCTGCAGATCCTGATATTCAATGTGCTGATGGCGTTCGCGGTGGCGTGCGCGGCGGGTGCCGGATATGGCGCCAGCCGGGTTCTGCCGCCAGGCGAGCTGCGAGGGGTGCTTGTTTTCGCGGTCGGCATTCTCGGCCTGTATGCCGGGGCAATCGTCGCTTATCGCGCATGGCTGGCGTTGCGTCCACTGCCGACTGGCGACATCCCGGTCGGGAGCCCGGCCGAAACCACGTACCATGTGTACCTGCTGTTTTTCCTTATCCTGTTCTACCCCATCACGCGCAGCGGCATCATTCCCGTGCCGTTGCTTCGCCTGTTCTACCAGGCCTTGGGCGGGCGTTTCGGGATCAACTCGTATACGTCCGGCATCATCTTCGACCCGGTATTTGTGACCATCGGCAACAACTCCATCCTCGGCCAGGGCAGCGTGATCGTGCCGCACGCGATCGAGGGATTGCACCTGTCACACGAACCGGTACGGATCGGGAACAACGTGACCATCGGCGTGAACGCCGTGGTCCTGCAAGGGTGCGTGATCGAGGATGAGGCGAAGGTCGGCATCGGTGCGGTCGTGGCGAAGAACACGCACATCGGACGCGGCGAGATCTGGCTGGGTGTGCCGGCCAGGCGGTACGTGCCGGGCGAGCGCTGATTGTCGGTTTGCGGCTGCCCGGGTGAGCCGAGGTACGGAAGGAGATCGTATGAGTGACGCCGACGTCATCGTGATTGGTACCGGCATGGGGGGCGCCACCTTCGGTCATGCGCTCGCGCGCCAAGGGCGTCGCGTGCTGTTCCTGGAAAAGGGACACGACCGCTTCACCAACCCGGCGGTCATCGACGGGGAATTCGCGGAGAATCGTCTTCCCCGCGTACCGCCAACCCCCGCGGAACGCACAACATGCTATCGGAACGCAGGCCGCTACACCGAAGAGATCGCGGATCTCGCCCATGGCGGACGGACGATGATTCCCTTCATCGGTACCGGTGTCGGCGGTTCATCCGGATTGTACGGGGCCGGCCTCTCTCGTTTTGCCCGTGATGACTTCCGGCCACGGGGGAATTTTCCGGACGCGCTCGATGCCGCACTGCCAGCGGCCTGGCCCATTGACTACGACGATCTGGAACCGCATTACGCCGCTGCGGAGAAGCTGTACGAGGTCGCGGGTGAAGCAGACCCGTTTCTTCCCGACACCGACTTTTCGCATTACCGGGAACCGCCGCCGATGAGCCGCTCCGCTGCGGAGGTGTTCGAGTATCTCCGCGTGCGCGGTCTCAAACCGTACCGTCTGCCGATCGCGTGCGAACCCACGCGCGACTGCGCAGGGTGTACCGGGTTTCTCTGCCCGCGCAGCTGCAAGCGCGATGCCGGAACCGTGTGTCTGAAGCCGGCGCTGACGCAGTACGGCGCAAACCTGCTTGCTGACTGCGAAGTTCTCCGACTCGAAACCACCGGGCAGCGGGTCACCGGAGTGGTGGCCCGACAGGATGGACGCGAAGTCACGCTGCGTGCGCCACTCGTCGCGCTCGCGGCGGGGGGACTGGAATCGCCACGGATCCTGCTGAATTCTCACTCCCCGGCGTATCCCAGCGGATTGGCCAACATGTCCGGGCTGGTGGGACGACACCTGATGCGTCATTACGTGGATGTCTACCTGCTGCAACCCAAGGTATCCGCGGACTGGCATGGCAATCCCAAGGAGATCGCATTCAACGACTACTGCTTCCAGGGTTCCGACCGGCTCGGTATCGCGCACTCGGCGGGTAATCCGGTCGACCCGGACGTGGTGTTCACTGAGATGCACACCCAGATGGCGCGTTACCCCGGAGGAGCGCTGCTCGGCAACCTCTTGCGACCGCTGTTGCGACCGGCAATCCGTCGCCACCTTCAGGGTAAGCTATTCATGTTCTCGATCATGGAAGACCTGCCGTACCCGGAGAATTACGTGCGGCCGGCGCCTGGCGATCCGGCGCGGCTCGAACTGAACTACGAGATCCAGGCACACGACAGGGCGCGCATTGCCCGGTTCCGCACCGTGCTCCTTGATCTCTTCAAGCCATACAAGCCAGCGCTCCTGAAGCGTGCCGAGGCAAATGACATGCTCGCCCATGTCTGCGGCACGTGCCGGATGGGGGACGACCCAGGGACAAGCGTGGTCGATCGCTGGAACCGGGCGCACGGGCTGGACAATCTCTACATCGTGGATGCGTCGTTCTTTCCGTCGTCGTCCGCGGCGCACCCGTCACTCACCATCGCTGCCAACTCCCTGCGCGTGGCGGCGCATCTCGCGTAGCGGGACAACCGCACGCGACCGACAATCACTGCACGGGAGCCCCGAGTATGCACGACGCACGTATCCTGATTACCGGTGCTTCAAGCGGAATAGGCGCGGCGCTCGCGCGGCGTCTTGCCGATCGAAACCGGGTGCTGCTGACGGGACGTTCGGAAGAGAGGCTGTCCCGAACGGCAGCGGATCTTTCCGCGCCAGGGGTGGTGACCTGCGCGGGTGATTTGCTCGACCCGGCATTTCGCGCGGCGCTGGTCGAGACGGCGGTCCGGCAGTTCGGGGGACTCGATGTCGTCGTCAACTGCGCGGGGGTAGGCGCGACGGGTTATTTCGATGCGGACGGGCCCCACCACCTGGACGCGCTGTTGCGTCTGAACCTCATTGCACCCGTCGAGCTCGTGCGGATCGCACTGCCGCATCTCCGTCGAGGCAATGCACCGATGATCGTCAACGTCGCGTCGGTCGTCGGGCGACGCGGCGTTCCGGGTTATTCCGACTACTGCGCGACCAAGTTCGCACTGTGCGGATGGAGCGAGGCGGTGCGCGCGGAATTAGCCCCGCTCGGGATCCACGTGCTGCTGGTTTGCCCCGGACCGACTGCGACTTCGGCGAACGAGAACTTCCTGGAAGACCGGTTAGGTATCGCCGGCAAGCCGGGCCCTCAGATGAGTGCCGACGAGTGCGCCCGCCATATCGCGGACGCGATGGACGCTCGGCGCAGCGAGCTGGTGATTGGTGGGCAGGCCCGTTTTCTAGTCGCCCTGAACCGATGGTTCCCGCGCCTCGCGGACAGGATGCTCGCGCTGAAGACCCGTTGAATGCCGGAATGCGCGCGGATCAGATGTTCGCGCGCAGCGCGTCCACGATCGGCAGACCGGAAGCCTTGCGGGCGGGCAGCAGTGACGCAATCACCGTGGCGCCCCAACCCACTACGAACGCGGCGAGGAGCACCGCCGGAACGACGATGATCCGCGCTGTGTAGCCCACGTCCGAGCTTGGCGGCGGCGGCATCGGGATGCCGATGGTCGAAATTCCCCACGCGAGTCCGATGCCGAGCAGCACCCCGATGACACTCGCGCTGAAGCCGAGAATGCCGTTTTCCATCAGCACCAGGCGGAACACACTGCGCCGACGGTTGCCGAGCGCGAGGAGGGTGCCGAACTCCCCGATGCGCTCCTGGATCGCCATGTTCACGCTGTTCGCAACAGACAGCACCACCATGATGAGAATGATGAGCTGCAGGATGCCGAACTGGCGTTTGTAGAGGTCTTCGGTCTTCTGGTAGAAGTCTGCGAGTTCGTACCAGGTACTGGCTTCGAGATGCGCGGGAAGTGCCGCGCGCAACGCAGCGGTGAAGTCGTTCGTCTGTGCGGTGTCGTTCAGTTCGATGACGAGCGTATGCACACCGCCCGTTACCAGCAGCTCCTGCGCGGAAGCTAGCGGAATTCGCACGGCGCGGTCGTCGTATTCCTTGGAAAAGCTCTGGAATACCCCGATCACCGTGAAATCCAGGCTGTTCATCGCGCCGTCCGGAGTGTTCGCGAGTACCGTGAGAGAGTCCCCGGGCTTCAGTTTCAGCGAACGCGCCACCCCGCTGCCGATCAGGATTCCGCTCACATCGGCGTCGGTGAGCTGACGCCCCTCCTTGACGATCAGGAAGCTCCCGAGTGCAGCTTCCTTGTCCGGCTCCACGCCGTCGCCGATGATTGGCAGGTCGGCACGGCCGTTGTTGGCGAGTCCCGTGAAATTGAGCCGCAGGAGCGTCCGCTTGACGGGTGGCAGCCCGCGCAACGGCGCTGACAGCTGTTCAGGAGGATCCACGAGGTACTTGTACGGATCCCGTCGCCCATAGTTCGCGTAGTCCTTCATCGAGATCTGCACGTGTCCGAGCTGGGAATGGATCGTCGCTTCCCGGAGTTGCACGAAAACGTCTTCTATGAAGCCGCCGCTCAGGATGAGCCCTACCACTCCAAGCACGATCCCGGACAAGGTCAGCAAGGTCCGAACGTAGTTGCGGAACAGATTTCTGAAGGCGAGTGACCACATGGCGGCTTCGGGAGCTCCCTGGGTTGGTCAGCGGCTGTGGCGCAGCGCGTTCACGATCTCGAGTCGCGACGCCTTCCAGGCCGGATAGAAACTCGCCGCGAGCGTGGTCAGCGTCGCCAGCAGCACGGTGGTGACGAACAAGGGCCAGGTCACGATGATTTCGGCAGTGAAACCAGTGTCCATGCCCGGCGCGGGAGGCATCGGGATTCCAAAGTAGGAAATGATTTCGGCGAGCGCATAGCCGACGAGCGCTCCACCAACACCGCCGAGCACGCCAAGCAAGGCGCCCTCGGTGACGAACAGACGGAGAATCTTGCCGCGGCGAAGCCCGAGCGCCATCAACGTACCGATCTCCGCCGTTCGCTGCATGACGCCCATCACGAGCACGTTGGAGATGGACAGCACGATGATGACACCGATGATCAGACGCACCACGTTCATCTGGCGCGAGAAGAGCCCGACCGTCTTGTTGTAGAAGTCCGCGAGTTTCGTCCACGGCGTAATCTCGAACTGCGTGCCCGTGGTGCCCAGCCGCTCGGTCAGCGTGGCGACAACTTCGTCGGTGGTCATCGTCTCGTCGAGGAATGCAACCCACGTGTGGGCGCCTTCCACGCGCAGGAGTTCTCGCGCGAGCGGCAAGGGAACCCGCATCAGCGTTTCGTTCACGAGGCTGTTGGAGGTGTAGAAGATGCCGCGAACGTGTACCTCACGGCCGTTCAGTCCCCCGGTCGCGGTATTCACGAGCAGAGTGAGAACGTCTCCCGGCTCGACCTGCAGAATATCCGCCAGTCCCATGCCAACCACGATACCGTTCGGATCTTCCGGCACGATCGGTTCTCCGCGGGTGATCGCGAAGCCCATATTGGGCGCGCCGTCGGTGGCGGGATCCACGCCTTCGGCGAGGTAGGGCAGGGTGATGTTGCCGCGGCTTGCCAGCCCGGAGAACGACAGGCGGGGCACCATGCGCGTAACGTGCGGGGCTGATGTGATCAGCCCCATCGCCTCGCTCTCGCCCGGCAACAGGAACGCAAAGGGTTCGGAGACGCCCTCGGTCCGGAAGTTGGGCCGGGTGACCTGTACATGACCATATTCCGCCTGGATCGAGGTCTCGCGCATCGCCCACAGGATCCACTCCATGAAGCCGCCGGCGAGCAGCAGCGCGATGACACCGAAACCGATTGCGCCCAACGCGAGCCCCGTCCGCTTTCGATGCCGGGTCAGGTTGCGTGCGGCGAGCAGGAGATCGGGCGGAACCCAGCCGAGCAGGGTGCTGCTGCGCGCATCGGCAACGTCCGGTTCGGAGGTGGGCTCCTCCGGCGAGCCAACGGACGGGACCGGCGCGGCGGGTGTGGAGACGGGTGGGCGCCCTGTAAGGACGGAAGCGGGCACGGCGCGCGGGAGCGTCGCCTCGCGCAGCTGCTGGAACAGCGCCTTGCCGGTGCTCGCATCGAGCACCGCCGCGTCGCCCATCTGCATGAACGGCAACTGGGCGCCCACTTCGACGACCTTGGCGCGATCGACCTCCGCTTCCGAACGGAGTCCCACGAGCGCATTGAACACGTTGCTGCACGTGGTGCAGCGGACCATGCCCATGGCAAAGCGGAGGTTCTCGATCGTGACGCCGAGGACGCTTTCGCACTGTGGACATTGGGTATACATGCAGTGTCGGATCACGCGGACGGACGAGTCCCGGGGTATTTAACCCGCGCCGAGCAATCCCCGCAATGGCATCCCCCGCGTGCCGCGCGGGCGCCGCATGGCGACGCTCGCGGCGAACTCGCCGTCCGCGCGTGATCCCGGCGCTGCCCGAGCGCCGGGATCCCGGCCCAGGGGGTTCTGGGGTAGGGCGCCGCGCGACCCTGAAACTGATTCTACTTCTTCAGCGACCGGAGCAATGCTTCCGCTTCCGCCCTGCGCGTGATCGCCTGGCCGGGGGGAAGCGCCAGTCCATCCTGCAGCGCCAAGGCGGCTTCGGAGGTGGCTCCTGCGGCCTGCAGCACCAGCGCACGGTGATAGTAGTAATCCCCGTCAAGGCTTGCCCGATCCGCGTTCTTGAACAGTCGATCGCTTGTGCGGCGAGCTTGCGCGGTGTCCCCGCTCTTCATCTGGGCCAGTGCGAGAGTGTCCAGCGCGGCCTCGAACGTTGGTGCAATCGACGTGGCCTGTTCCGCGTACTCGACCGCACGCTTGGGGTTGCTCTCGACGAGTGCGGCTGCCAGGTTGTTCAGCACCAACACGTTCTTCGGTTCATGTTCAAGGACCTTCTGATACTCGGCGACAGCCCGTTCCGGCTGGTCCAGCTGCGCATACGAGCTCGCGAGTGCGGTGCGCGCCTGGATATCCTTCGGGTGACTTTCCAGCCAAGTCCCGAGGATCTTGACGGCTTCCTCGCGCGCGCCCGCTCGCCATCGTTCAGACGCAAGCGTGATGAGCGTCTGCGGGTTTGCATCGAGCTCGAAGGCGCGTTCGTAAAGCTTCTGAGACTCGTCCGACTGGCCGCGCAGCGCCGCCAGATCGGCAGCGACAGTCGCAACTTCAGCGTTGCGGGGCGCGATACTCTCCAGCCTGTCGACGAGCGGCGCCGCCGTGCCGGCGTTGTCCGATGCGATAGCGAGTCGCGCGAGCGACAGCAACGCACCGAAGTGACTGGGATTCAAAGTGGCTGCTTTCTCGATCGCGGCGCGCGAATTGGTTTCGTCACCGGTGAGCGCGAGTGCACGCCCCAGCAGGTACTGCGCTTCGGCGAGCTTGGGCTCGATGCGTGTCAGTTTCTCGAACAGCTGTGCGGCTTCCGCCGGCTGGTTCAGCGCGAGCCTGCTTCGACCCAGGACATCCAGCACCCAGGGATCGGTTGATTCCTTGCTGCCGAAGGGACCCAAGGCGGAGTTCACCTCGTCGAACTGACCGCTGAACAAGTGGTAACGCGCAAGCGCCAGGCGTGGCTGGGTGGCCTGGGGATGCGCGTCGATCAGCTTCTTGAGTCGGGCCACCATGTCCGGCAGCTTTTCCTCCACGCCGTCGAGCTTGGCGAGGCGAAGCTGGGTCGGCAGATCGTCGGGATGGGAAGCAATGATTCTTTCGAAGTACTGGCGTGCCTCCGAGTACTTCTTGTCCGCGACGGCCATCGAAGCGAGGTTGCTCAATGCCACTTTGTTGGCGCTGTCGAGCGCCAGCGCTTCCTCGAAGTAAGCGCGCGCACGCGCGGGGTCTCTCTGCGCACGATAGATCCCTCCCAGCAAGTTCCTCGGGGTGGGGTCATCCTTTCTGCGCTGAGCCAGTTCCTCGGCCACTTGCTGGGCTTCCTTCCACAAGCCTTTTGAACCGTAGTAGGCGATCATCGCCGCGTCCGAGCGTATCGATTCAGGTGCGAGCTTGCGCGCCGCGGCAAGTTCAGCGAGGCCACGGGTTTCGTCACCCGAGGCAAGCAGGCTCGCCCCGAGTTCAGCCCGGGCTGCCTCCGACTCCGGCGCCAGTGCAACGATGCGATCGAGCAACCTGGTCTGGTCGGCGAACTTCCCCTGGCGCCCATACACCATGGCCAGTAAACGGAGCGTCTCGACATCGTTCTCGTCCGCGGCCAGGGCGATCTCGAGCGCCGACTTCGCCGTCGACACGTCATCCGCGTCGAGGCTCATCTTCGCGTAAAGCTTCTGCGCAGGGACGTACCCGGGGTACTCGCCGAGAAAAATCTTCATGTCTTCGAGCGCCCGCTCGCGCTGCCCCATCTTGTACAGCGCAAAAGACGAGAGGTATCGCGGCCAGATGTACTTGGGATTGCCATTGAACGCGGGTTGCAAGGCCTCTACCGCGGCCTTGAAGTTTTCCTGGCGGGCCTCGAGAAGCGCCTGTGCGAAGTGTCGCTCGTAGAACCCCGGGGACTGTTTGCCCAGGGCCTGAAGATCCGCTTGCGCGTCCGCGTACTTCTTGAGTTCGATGCGCGCGAGGGCACGCCGGTAGAGATCCAGGGTTGGCGCCACCCCGTGCTGGATCGCGTTGCCGAGCGCCGTTTCAGCGGCTTCCACGTTCTGCAGTTGAAGCTCCATGCCGCCGAGCGCGCTCCACGCAGCAGCGTGGCTGGGCTCATGGGTGACCACTTCCCGCAACAGCTTGCGGGCGCCTTCGTGGTCCTCCTGCCGGAAGCGATCTTCCGCCAGCCCGATCTTCGCCTCTGGCTCGTGCGGGTTGATCTGGAGAGCCGCATTAAACGAGGCATGTGCCTGTTCATACTGCCCGAGCGCGGCATGGGCACGCCCGCGCAGCGCAATCAGTTCCGAACGGATGTCGGGCGGCAATGCGGCAAGTGGATCGTTCTCGTCGGTCGCATCGCCGATGGCCTGATCCACCACCTTCTCGTACTCCGACTGCAGGAGAAGCACGCGCGTCTGGATTACGCCCATCCGGTCGTCCTGGATGCCCAATCCCTCCGCCGCGCGCAACTCCTTGGCGGCAGCCGCGCCGAGCCCCAGATCGACATAGCATTGCGCCAGCAGCCAGCGTGCCTGGCCGTCCTTCGGCGCCATCTCCAGCAGCGACTTGAGATCGATGACCGCCGCGCGAACTTCTTTTTTGGCGTACGCCTCTTCGGCGCGTTTGCGCAGCACTTCCGGGGATTCCTGCCCGGTACAGGCGACGAGAATCGTGATGAGCGAAATGAGCAGCAGCGAGAGCGAGCGAGACATCGAGCAAGTTCCTTGTGCCGAAAGATTGGGAATGTGTTCCTGGAGCGGCCGCGAGGGCAGATTCCCGAGTCCCGCGGAGTACTGGGGATGTCACCGGTCTCGGCCATTATCCGGGCTTCGAAATTCTACCAGTGAGCCACTCCTCCGGTGGCGGGCCTGGCGGGATAGGAAACTAGTTAACAAATAAGATCCGTTGCACGCGCCTCCTGGGCGGGTTTGGCCCGGACCAGACCCTGTGGCTCGCGTGTAAAAAATCCCAGAAAATGGCGCCACGCGACCCCCGAAGGGTGTCAATGGAATTTACATTTCCCCCTCCTGTGTCGCATCGTTCACGGTGCTCATTCGCGTAAGCGATGGGAAATACAGAGAAAAGCTCGATCTGGCACGATGGTCGCATACAAAAAGGCCGGGGAAAGTCGAAGCACGGGAAGTGACCTCGGCCCCTATGGCAGATTGACCAAAGCAGCGATAGATTTTTTGGGAGATACGCAATGAAGAGTTTCATCAAGTACGCGGCCCCGCTGGCGCTTCTGGCGAGCGGCAACGCCCACGCGGTCATTATTGATTTGTTCGACGACCCGCCGGGTGGACAGAGCGTCTCTGACTTTAACCACGACAACATGGTTCCGACCCCCACGAACATATTTGACGGTACTGGAGTCTTTTCTGAAGTAGGCTCGTTCGCGTCCATCCTTGGCGGACACCGCGATCTGTATGTAGAGAAAGATATTGGTGTGTTCCAAGATGACGACCGGGCGCGTCTGGCTGTTGCTGGAGGAGCACTGTCTTGGTCGAATGACGCTGGTGTGCAGTCGGTCGCGTCGGTGCAGTGGGATGGCGACGACGATAGTCCGTTGCTCAACGCCGTGAATGGTCTAGGCGTGGGCGGCGTCGACCTGTCCGGCGACAACGCGTTCAGGTACACGATCCTGGAGTCCGACATCGGGTTCACATTCATCTTGGGTGCGTATAGCAGTCCGACGGTGTTCACCACGATCGCGCTGACAGCAGCGCCGGTGCTTGCCGGTTCGCCGGTGACGGAGACGATCCCGTTCTTCTTCTTCTCGAACCCGATCTTCTGCGGCGCGGCCAACGTGCAGTGCGGTGCGGACGACTCGAGCCCGGTGGACTTCAGCGCTGTCACAGCGCTCGAGGTAATCTTCCTGTCGGCCGGTATCAGCAACATTGATCTGCAGATCGACATGGCGGACACCGTGCCGGAACCGACCAGTCTGGCGCTCATCGGCGCGAGCCTCCTCGCCGCGGGCGGTGTCAGCCGTCGCCGCGCGAAGAAGGCCTGAGGCCGAAAGGCTGTCCCTATAGCTGACTTTGGTTCGTTCCTCCGGACCCCATCGGGGTCCGGAGGATTCTTCGCGAGAACGACGCGAGCCCGTGTTCAAACCTGACCAAATCGCGAGAGCGGCCTGGTCAAGGTGATTCAAGAACACAGTCAAGTACGGCCGCGTTACCCTTCCTGTCTCCGCTCGCCGCGACTTCTCCGATATCAAATCCTGGCAAGCAGGCGGCCAAATCCCGTGTGAGGTGGTTCGGCGTCACGTATGAGACGCGCCAGTTCACGCGCGCGAACGCGGTAGGATTCTCCGGTGTTAAGCGTGTTGAACGCGTCCCGTATCTTGGCCGCGCTGGCACGTGATGCGACTTCCCCGATCCCCGCACCGAACGCTTCCAGCACGCGCATGTTCAATTGCTGGTCAAGGTTCGTACAGATCCCGAACACGGGACATTCCATGCTGAGCGCCTGGTAGGACGTTGGGCTGCCACCGTTGCAAATAACGAGATCGCTTGCTGCCGCGGCTTCCGCGCCAGGCAGATAATCCGCGATGAGCACCCGATCCGATGGCGCCAAGCCGACGTCACGCCCGGCGGTCGCGACCAACGCGATACAGGAAACGTCCGCCAAGGCTGCGAGCACTTTGGGCAGGATCGACTGGGCGCCTGAGCTTCCGAGCGTCACATAGACTTTTGGGGCCCTCATCGCCAGCATATCGTCCCACCAGTCCGGGTATCTCCCAGACGGCGACCACAGCAACGGACCGATGCAATGATGGTTCGAAGGTATGCGTGGCATCGGTACGAGCGCCGGCAGGTCCACGTACGCAACGAAATCGGCAAGCGTGTATGCAGCACGAACGTCGCGAGGCGGTGGCGGTACGCCAAAGAACCGGTGCGCAGCTCGCATTGGTTCAGCGTTTCTCGCAAAGACGAATGGTCGTACGACTCGAAACAGCGTCTTGGCAATCCACGTTGGGAGGCCCGAGAGCGGCGCGACATCCGGAACCGGAATCTCGACGTCCGCGTAGGGGCTCCAGTACGCGTTGGTGATGTTGACGTATGGGATCTTCCGCAGTCGCGCGCTTACCGACAGCGACAACCGAAAGTCCCCGACCACCACATCCGGCCTCAATTCGTCCAGGATCTGAAGGTCTTCCTCAACGTAACGCACCAGTGTCTCGACATCGTAACTGGGTCGACCGGCGTCCAAGGTGGCGAGGAACTGGGCGGGCTCGATGGAGCGGATCTTGCGGGTCGCGAACGGGAGCACTGGAAACAGCGTCTCGTAGCGCGGATGCCAGGCCAGCGTGACGTCGAACTTCGACGGATCCAGCCCACTCGCCAAGGTCACTGGCCGGGCGACGTGCGCAAGCGTCACGGTCTCGGCGAAGAACACCACCTTGCGCCGCACGCTCATCGACGACCCGCGCGCCTGGAGCAAGTCACTGCGCTGCCGCTGTCAAAGCCGAATTTCATCGTGCTAGCATACCCTTAGTAGGCTTTACTGATAAGTTACTGCGGAATGGATGCGGGATCGGACATGCGCAAAAAACGGGACCGGAGCCGAGTCGTGCTGGTCATCGGTTGGGTGGCCGCCGCCGTGGCGAACGGGGCAGGCTCGGCGTCGGTCGGCGCAGAGGAACCTGACGCATCGATGCGCGACAGCGTATTGCTTGCCGAGACTGCGGACGATCTCTTCCTGGACCTCCCCACCGAGGAGGAGTCTCCCGCAGAAGACGTCGAAGCCGCAGGTATGCCCGACATGGAGGAGCATTCTGCCGACGCCCCCGGGAGCGCTGACGAGCTGTTCCAGTCCGATGTTCCCGAAATCGCGGCGGATGCTGCCCCGGAAACACCCACGGTGGCGGACCGTCCCGCAGTGCGCTTCAGCGGCTTCGTCCAGAATGAACTGGCTTACACGTACGCGGATCCCGACCATTTCTCCAAGTTCCGCACACTCGCGCGCCTGCGCCTGAACGGCACCCTGAGCGCCCGGGTGAAATGGCAGGCGAGCGGGACATTTTTCTACGATCCCGTGTTCGAGCTCGAGGACGATTTCTACCCGGATCGCGTGGAAGACGATCAGAAACTCGACGGCTGGATCGATGAAACCTTTCTGGACATCGACGCCGACGACTGGGAATTCCGGATCGGGCGCCAGCACATCATCTGGGGCGAGATGGTCGGCCTGTTCTTTGCGGACGTAGTCTCTGCGCTCGATCTCCGCCAGTTCGTGCTGCCGGATTTCGACCTGATCCGGATTCCGCAATGGGCTGCACGGGCGGAGTATTTCAAGGGCGATTTCCACGCGGAGTTCATTTATCTCCCCGTGGTGACCAAGGACAACGTCGGGGAGTTCGGTGGTGATTATCGCCCCAATCCATTCGTACTCCCGGCTGGCGTCAACGGCGTGTTCCTCCAAGACGAGATGCTCAATGACGCGGGGGAAGACTATGGCGCCGGGTCCCGTCTGTCCTATCTTCATGATGGCTGGGATCTCTCCGCGTTTTACTACACGAGCCCAGACAAGACTGCCTCATACCGACGCGACCTGTCGTTCGCCGGACTCGTGCCTACCGTCGTCTTCAAACCCGAACACGAGCGTATTCACCAGCTCGGGGGCACGCTGGCCAAGGATTTCGGGCAATTCGTGCTGAAATCCGAAGCCGTCCAGACGTTCGACCGCCGGCTCAGTGTCACCAGCATTGCGGATCCGGACGGCCTGGCGGAAACGGATGAACTGCGGTACGTCGTTGGAATCGACTGGGCCGGCGAGCAGGGACACAACGTGAATGTCCAGTTCTTCCAGACCTGGTTTCAGGATCAGCGGGACGACATGGGCGTGAAGGAACTGGAGACGGGGGCTAGCGTCTACCTGACAACGAGCGCGATCCATCCGGACATCGAGCCTGAAATCCTCTGGATCCGCAGCCTCGATCGCAACGATTGGCTGCTCGAGATGAAGGTGACCTGGGAATTCGCGCAGAACTGGCGCGGGGTGCTGGGTGCGGACATCTTCGAAGGACGGCGCAATCGCCTGTTCGGACAGTTCGACGATACGGATCGCGTGTACTACGAACTCCGGTACAGTTTCTGACGCCGGCTTACTTGTCGAGGTGGTAGGCCTTCAGGCCCCACGCGAGGAACTTGTAGACGCGAGCGTTCGTCGCGCGCAGCCGCAGCGCGAGCTGCGCCAGGAACTCGCCGAACACCTGGTAACCCAGCGTCGGATGTGCGTCCAGGAACGCCCGCAGCGTGGTTCGCGCGAGCACGGCCACTGCCACGTCCGACTCCGCGACCACGGTCGCCGAGTGCGGTTGCGCATCGAACAGTGCAAGCTCCCCGATGACCGCCCCTGGTCCCACGACCGCGACGCCGGCCTGGAACTGGCGCCCGCTCTGCATGCGGACCGTGCCTTCCACCCGCACCTGGCCTTCCAGCACCAGGTACACGGCGCCGGAGTCCTCCCCCTCGCGCAGGAGCACATCGCCTCGACGGAGCGACTTTCGGGTCCAGCCGTCCGAGGGAAAGTCAGGATGGGCGAGCACCTCCGCGAGCGGCGTATCCGGCAGCCGCCCTGCAAACGTGGTCCCGTGGTTCGGGTGGTCGACCTGCATGGAGGAGGGGGTTGACTGGCTTGCCATGGATCAGAACTTCGCATGAGACAGCGGGCTCACGCCCATTAGCGGCGAAAGCTCTGTTAGACTGAAAAACTCGCGGTCGCACCGACGGTTGAACAGGGAACCCAACTCCGCTCGGGAACGGCCGAGCCCGCAGGTCGTCGCACCATGCCGATACGCATCAAACTAGCTCAAAACGCCAAGGAGATCGACGACGCCCTGTGGCTGCGCCACGAGGTGTTCATCGTCGAGGACGGCAAGTTCGGCGGCAAGCCAATCCACGGGCATCGTCTCGTCGATCGGTTCGATGCGTTCCCCAGCGCCTACCACGTCGTGGCCTACGAAGGTACCGAGCCGGTGGCGACGATGCGCCTGCTGAAGGACAGCGAGGCAGGCATGCCGGTAGACGAACTCTACGATTTCTCGGAATACCGGGCGCGGGCACTGACGGGGGACATCCCACCCACCATCGGCGAGGACGGCAAGCCGCTGCCCGTCCAGTTTGGCAGCGCCGGCATGCTCGCGATCCGCGCCAACTGGCGGCGCCGACGGGACGTGATCCGCGCGATGTTTCGCATGTCCGCCACCGTCTGTCATCGCTACGAGGCCACTCATATCCTGGTCGTCGTCAATCACGAGACGGCCGGCATGTATCGCCGGCTCGGGTTCACCCAGCTGAGCGAGAAAATCTGGAACGAGGAAATCGGCAACCACGTCATCCCGCTGTTCGGCACCACCGAGCAGTTTCTCGCCTGGGCGTTCGCCGATCTGCCGGATACGGCGCTCAGCGGGTTCCAGGACAGCTTCGAGCGGATGGTCTACCGGGCCGGCGAGACCGTGTTCATGGAGGGCGAAGTGGGCGAACACGCCTATGTCGTCGATTCCGGCGAAATCCGGATTTCACGCCGACGGAACAGCGGCGAGGAACTCACCCTTGCCCACCTGGGCCGCGGCGATCTGTTTGGTGAACTCGCTCTCATCGATGACCAGCCGCGTTCCGCCACCGCGATCGCGGGTACGGACAGCGAACTCATGAGCCTCGATCGCGCCACGTTCCAGAAGCAACTCCAGCGCAATCCGGAGCGCTGCAGCCGCCTGTTCCGGATTTTCTCGGCCCGGATGCGCTCCATGGATGAACTCGCGATGGTGCTCGCGTTCGCGCCGGCGGGGCAGCGCCTGGAATTCGCGCTCGAGATTGCCCGGCAGCAGTCGCTCCCGGATCGGAGCAACCCGGACCACCTGGTTTTCCGGGGGGGGCCGCGAGAACTCGCGTTGCTGGCCGCCGTGGACGAACAGGCGGCCACGAGCTTCCTGGAAGTCAGCGCAAACAATGGGACCCTGGTGTTCTCCCAGCGCCATATCTCGTTCGTAAAGTAGTGGCCGGCGCGCGGCGGCACGGACCGGTTCCCCGGATTCAAAACAATTGTGTGGACGCCACGGCGTCGGCGGCCCCGCGGGGGCTGCCCGGGTAGGTTTCCCCGGCTAAAGTGATTGGGTACCGCTGCCGCTTTCAGCGGGCGGGGCCAGCGCCGGGGGACGCGCGCTGCCAGTGAACGTTCCGAGTTGCGAAAATACGCTAGACTTCAAACTTAAATCGCTGAAAAATGGGCTTTAACGGCGTGACGGGTATGCGGGCGGCGCGGCCGCGTCGGCCGGCGCGCGTTCGCCGCACGAGGGAGGAAGGGTTATGAGGGGGCAAATCACGATGGATATTCGCCGGTGGTCGATCCGCTTGGGGGCAATCTTGTTGTCCGTGGGCCTCTCGGGCTGTGCCAGCAGTTTTCGCGAGATGCGTGAACTCGTGTGGTCCTCGCGCGAGCCGGCGCCCGCGACGAGCGAATCTGCGAAGGACTGGACGTACCGCGTCGGGCCCGGGGATTCGCTGAACATTTTCGTGTGGCGCAACCCGGAGCTGTCCACCACGGTGACGGTACGGCCGGACGGCAAGTTCTCCACGCCGCTCATCAAGGAATTCCTTGCCACCGGCAAGACCCCCCCGCAATTGTCGATCGAACTCGAGAAGGAATTGGGGGAGTACGTGCGTGACCCGCTCGTGACCGTCATCCCGTCCGGGTTCGTGGGCGAGTATGAAGATCAAGTTCGTGTTCTTGGTGAGGCCACCCGGCCGACGTCACTCCCGTACCGCAAGAACATGACCGTCCTGGATCTTATGATTCAGGTCGGGGGACTGACCGATTATGCCGCTGGCAATCGCACGGTACTCGTTCGGTACAGCGAGGGCGACGAGACCGAGTATAAGGTCCGCCTCGATGATCTCATCCGCGACGGCGACTTCACCGCCAACGTCGACATGCAGCCCGGGGACGTGCTTATCATTCCCGAGGCGTGGTTCTGAGAAGGAACACCCACTGAACACCTTACGCGCATCCTTGCGTCCGCCCTGCCGTCATGTTTGAGCAGATCCAGACGCTTCGAACGTTTCTCCGTATGGCCTGGCTGTACCGCTGGGCCGGGATGATCGTCGCTGTCTTGTTGTGCGTCGCCGGCTGGATTGGCGTGCAGTCGATGCCGGATACCTACGAGGTGCGGGCCAAGGTCTTCCTGGACTCCCGATCGATGCTGCGGCCGCTGCTGCAGGGGATCGCGTTCAACAGCGGCGCGATGTCGGACTCCGCGCTTCTACTGAGCCGCACCCTCCTCACGCGGCCAAATCTCGAGGAGGTTGCGCGCCGCGCGGATCTCGATCTCAAGGCGAAAACCCCGGAGGAGTTTGATCAGGTCATCAATGGGCTCGCATCCAAGATCTCCATTCGGACCGGACGAGGCGACAACATCTACGACATCCAGTACACAGCGGAGGAGCCCAAGGTCGCCAAGCTCGTCGTGGACGAACTGCTCAATATTTTCATGGAGCAGTCCCTCGGCGATGCTCGCCGAGACTCCGTCACGACCCAGAATTTCCTCGAGCAGCAAATCGCCGCGTACGAGAAGCGGCTGATCGAATCCGAAGATCGACTGAAGCAGTTCAAGCAGCGGAACGTGGGCGTGATGCCGGGATCTCAGGGCGGGTTCTTCGCCCGCCTCGAAGAGGCCCAGACGCAGCTCAAAGGGGCCAAGCTCGAATTGCGGGAAGCGAAGCAACGGCGCGACCAGCTCCGCAAGGAACTGCAGGCAACGATCAACCCGGCGGGCGGCGCGGAGTACGTGCCGGAAGACGATCTGTTCGCGGCGCTCGATGACGGCGAGGGCGTCGTGAACGAACAGCAGTTTCCGGAACTCCAGGTTTTCGACAACAAGATCCGGGAACTGGAAAGCAGGATCGATGAGCTGCTGCTGAACTACACGGAGAAGCATCCGGACATCATCGGCATGCGCAAGCTGATCGAGGAATACCGCGTGCGCAAGACCGAGCGCGCGAAGGAGCTTGCCGCCAACGCGCCGGCCCCCGGTGCGTTTGACGACGGCCCCATGCTCGAATCGCCCTATCGCCAGCAGATCAAGATCCAGGCTGCGCAGGCGGATGCCACCGTGGCGGCGCTCGAAACCCGCACGAAGGAATACTCCGACCGGGTCAAAGAACTCGCGCGCCGCGTGGACATCGTGCCGGAAATCGAAGCGGAACTTACCCGCCTGAACCGCGACTACGGCATCACCAAGGCACAATACAACGAACTCCTGAAGCGACGCGAACTCATGAACATGGGTCGCGAAGCCGACCAGTCTGAAGACGAGGTCAAGGTCAAGATCATCGAACCGACGCGCGTGCCGCTGGAGCCCACCGGCCCCAATCGCATCCTGTTCGCGTCCATCGTGCTGCTCGCCGCACTTGGCGCGGGCGCCGGGTTGTCCGTGGTGCTGTCACAACTCAACCCGCGCATTATCGACGTGCCGGATGTGAAAGGCCTTACGGGACTGCCGGTACTCGGTGTCATCAGCATGACCTCGAACGCGCTGCATCGGCATCAGCGGCGTGTCCAGGTTGCTGCGTTCTTCGTGGTGCTGGCGGGCCTGGTGGCAGTCTACGGCGCGCAGATCGCGCTCGAGATCCTCGGCTTCGACCTTCACGCCAAGCTGACCTCGGTCCTGGGAGTGATCGCGTGAGTACGATTGAGAAAGCAATGCGGCGCCTGAGCGGTCAGCCCGAGCCGCCGCCGGAATCATCGCCCCTCCTGGAGACCGAGGACGCGCTGCCGGCGCTGGACGTGTCGGAGGCTCCCGAGCCCGTGCGTGAGGAACCCGCCGCGGTCAGTGCCCCGGTTCCCGCGGCACCCGCGCCACTCGCCTCCAGGCGCTCGACCAAACACAGCATTCCGCAGCAGCAGCCCCAACTGCACATCGACTTCGAGCATCTCGGCCGGCTGGGATTCCTTGTTCCAGGCAATCCCACAATGCGACTCGCCGAGGAATTCCAGGAGATCAAGCGCAAGCTCATCGCCAACATGGTGCCCGGCGTGGGCGATTCGCGCGCGCCGTCGAACCTCGTGATGGTCACGAGCTCTGTGCCTGGTGAGGGCAAGACGTACACGTCGATGAACCTCGCGCTCAGTCTCGCGATGGAGATCGACCGCACGGTGCTCGCCGTGGATATCGATATCCTCAAGTCTGATCTCAGCCGACTGTTCGGCGCGTATAACCGGACCGGGCTGTATGACTACCTGGCGCATCCGGAACTGGATGTCTCGGACATCATGATGCGCACCAACGTGCCGTCGCTCTCGTTCATCCCTGCTGGCACGATTCGCGAGGGCATCACGGAGCGCCTCGCCAGCCAGGCGATGTTTGAGCTGACGCGCGAACTCGCCGTGCGTTACCCGGACCGCATCATCATCTTCGATGCGCCGCCGGTCCTCGCGACGTCAGGCGCGGCCGCGCTCGCACCGATGATCGGGCAAGTCGTGCTGGTCGTGGAAGCGTACAAGACCACCCAGGAAACCGTGCGTAACGCACTCGTCGCGCTCGATCACGTGCCGCTTGCCGGCGTGGTGCTGAACAAGATCCGGCATCGCGCCGTGGGTCGTTCGTACGGATATGGCTACGGCTACGGCTACGGATACGGCTATGGGTATGGCTACGGCGCCCGAGACCGGAACAGTCCTGCGGGTGGTTGAGCGCCCGACGATGCCAAGGTATTCGCGCACTTCTCCAGCGCTCGCCTGGACGACGCTCATCGTGCTGGCGTACGGCAGTCATCCGGTGTTTGCCGGCGAGTGGCGCATCCGCCCGACCTTGGGCCTGACCGAGCGCTACAGTGACAATATCAACGGCGCACCGGAAGGACTCGAGCAGGATGATTTCATCACGAGCCTGAATGCCGGGATGTCGTTGATTGGGACCGGTGCGCGCGTTCGCATCAACGCGAACTACAGTGCGCAGCAATCGTTCGCGGTCAACAACTCAGAGATCAACAACCTTACGCACTTCCTGAGCGGCAACGCGCGGACCGAGATCATTGAGAACTTCTTTTTCGTGGACGCCAACGCGACGATGACACCAACCGTGGTGTCCAACACCGGGCGGATCACCAACCAGAATTTCCTGGATGTCGGCGGCAACCGCGCGGATGTCATCAACTGGACGGTGACGCCTCGGGTGCAGCACGCGTTTGGCTCTTACGCCACGGCGACAGCCCAGACGACGTTCGGCAATACCCAGGCCAACCGGCAGGACTTCGGGACGAACAACTTTGCCGGACGGGGCCTGTTCAACCAGGGGGGGACGGGCAACTTCGCGGGATTCGGCGCAGGCAACCGGCTGGCCGGCAGCGGCGGCACCAACAGCTACAGCGCGTCACTTGTCAGCGGCCGGAGATTCCAGCGCTTCAACTGGGGCGTCAATTACCTCGAGCGCCAGTTCGACGCCGATGCCGGCGGACAGGAATCCACGTTGCGCACCACCAGCGTGGACATGGGCTACCGTATCAATCGCCGGTTCCGGGTATTCGGTAATATCGGCGACGAATCGAATGACTTCAGTGGAAACCAGAACATCGAGAACGGCATGACGTGGTTCGCGGGGGCCGAGTTCAACCCGACGCCGCGCACCCGGCTCACCGGCTCATATGGTGATCGGTCATTCGGATCGACGAAGAACTTCCAGTTTTCGCACCGGATGCGACGGCTGAGGATCAACGGCAGTTACACGGAAGAACTTTCCACGACCGCGGAACGCCTCCAGCGGCAGCAGCAGGCGCTGTTCCAGAACTTGGATGTTTTCGGCAATCCGGTCAACGATCTGCTGAACCCCCTTGATCTCGCGAACATCCGTTTTCCGACCGACAATCTCTCGCTGACGGACGACGTCTTCATCTCCCGGAATTTCAATTCCAGCATCGGCTACCGGTACCGTCTCAACGATTTCAACCTGACGGTGTTTCGGGCCGAGCAGGAATCCTCACGGACCCAGGATACGGAGGAAGCGCTTGGCATCAATTTCTCCTGGAACCGGCCGTTTACGCGCCGCCTGAGCGGCAATTTCAATTTCAACTGGCAGGACCGCAGCGCGAGCGGTCTCAACGAATCCACCCAGGCAATGTTCATCACTCCCGGCATCACGTATCGATTGGGGGAACAGCTGAGCAGTCGCCTGAGCTATTCGTACTCTGAGAACTCCTCGGATTTCGGTACCAACGATTTCAAGGAAAATTCGATCGTCGGTTCACTCACTTACGCGTTCTGACCGGCAAGCAAGGGAACTCGCGTGTACGAAGATTTCTACCGCTTCAGCGGGAAGCCGTTCCAGCTCAACCCGGATCCGGCGTTCTATTTCCAGAGCGCCGGCCACCAGCGGGCGATGGCGTATCTCCGCTACGGGATCCAGCAGGGGCAGGGCTTCATCATCGTCACCGGCGACGTCGGGACCGGCAAAACGATGCTGGTCAACAATCTCTTCAAGGAGATCGAGGCAAAGGACATCGTCGCGGCGAAGATCGTGTCCACGAACATCAACGAGAGCGACCTGCTGCGGCTGGTGTGCTCGGAGTTCGACCTGCCGTTCGAACGCGTGTCCAAGGCATCCCTGCTGAAGCAGCTCGAGGTGTTCTTCAAGAGCTGCGTGGAGGAGGGCAAGCGGGTTCTGCTGGTTGTCGACGAAGCGCAGAACCTGCCGCGCAGCTCGCTCGAGGAACTCCGGATGCTGTCCAATTTCGACCACAATGGCGTCCCGGTAGTGCAGAGCTTCCTGCTCGGGCAACGCGAGTTCCGCGCGATGATGCGCTCGCCGGGGCTCGAACAGCTCCGCCAGCGGGTGCTCGCCGCGTACCATCTGAAGCCGCTGTCGCTGCCGGAGACAGAAACCTACATCAAGCACCGTCTCGCCAAGGTCGGTTGGACGGTCGATCCGGAGATCGAGCCGGACGTATTCGGCGGTGTCTACCAGTTCACGTCCGGTGTGCCGCGCCGGATCAACACCCTGATGGACCGGCTGCTGCTGAACGCGAGCCTGGAGGAATCGCACGCGATCACCTTCAAGAACCTGCGCCAGATCACGCACGAGATCGCCGCCGAACAGGATGCCGGCAAGGACGAAGACCAGCCCGCGGCGGTCAAGCTTGCCGCGCCGGAGCCCATGCGGGCGCCGGCGACGCCGGGCGCGACCCGGAGCGCTGGTGCATCCGCGACCATGGCTGCAGGCGCGACGCAAGTCACCGACGAGGCCGCGATTGTGGAAATCCGCAAACTCGAGGCCAAGCTCGCGGCAATGCAACGGGCGTTTGATAACCTCTCCGGCGACATGGCGAGGCAAGGGACGGATCCGGCGGGCGAGCGCCGCCCGCCGGCCGGCGAAGCACCGCGCCGCCGTTTCCCGTGGTGGGTGCTGGTCGGTCTCGCCGCGGTCATCGCGGGTGGTGTGTTCGCCTATTACTACTACTATCGATCCTGAGCCGCTCAAGACCGGGGCGACCGGACCGATAGCCTGCGATGTGCGCGCGGCGCGGATCGCGCGATACCAGGGGAGAGAACGCGGAACGTCCCGCCCGTGCATCCCCGCGCCAGGTCCCGCACTTCAATCGACGAAAGATCCGAATAGCATGACAGCGACTCCTCGGAGCAACGTGCCGGTGAATGCGTTCACCGTGGATGTCGAGGATTACTTCCACGTGTCGGCGTTCGAACGCCACATCCCGCGCGGCGCCTGGGAGCACCAGCCGCAACGCGTGGAGCAGAGTACCCGGCAGCTGCTGGAACTCCTGGCGACGCACCGGGTGCACGGCACGTTCTTCACGCTCGGCTGGGTGGCGGAGCGTTACCCGGGACTGATGCGCGCCATCGTCGACGGGGGCCATGAACTCGCCAGCCACGGCTACGATCATACGCGCGTCACGGAGATGAACCCCGAGCAGTTCCGCGAGGACATCTCGCGGACCAAGCGCCTGCTGGAGGACCTGACGGGTGTCGAGATCCTCGGCTACCGTGCGCCGACGTTTTCGTTCACGCGCAGGAACCGTTGGGTGTATCCCATCCTCGGCGAGACGGGCTACCGGTACAGTTCGAGCATTGCGCCGGTCAAGCACGATCTGTACGGCATCCCGGACGCGCCACGTCATGCCTATCGCGATGAAACCGGTATCACCGAGATCCCGTTGTCCACGATCAAGGTGGGCGGCACCAACCTGCCGTGCGGCGGCGGAGGCTTCTTCCGGCTGTACCCTTACCGCGTGACGCGCTGGTGCATGTCTCGTGTGAATGCCCGGGAAGGCAAGCCCTGCATCTTCTACATGCACCCATGGGAGATCGATCCGGCGCAGCCGCGGCAGACTCGAGTGGGTCTGAAGACCCGCTTCCGTCACTATCTCAACCTCGATCGCGTGAAGGACCGCCTGGACAACCTGTTGCAGGACTTCGCGTGGGATCGCATGGACCGGATATTCCTGGCATGAACGCTTCCGCGCTCCCGCTCGTGAACGCCATCGGACAGGGACGTCTCGACGTCCGTGCAGCCACGCCACAGGATGCGGCCGCGTGGGACCGCTTCGTCGACGCGCATCCCGACGGCACGTTCTTCCACGTGTTCGCGTGGCGGGCTCTGCTCGCGGAGACCATCGGGTTTCAACCCCGCTACCTGCTCGCGACCCGCGATGCGCAGGTCGTCGGGGTACTGCCGCTGATGGAGGTGCGCAGCCTGCTGTTCGGCAACGCACTGGTGTCGCTGCCGTTCTGCGTGGAAGGCGGCATTCTCGCGCTGGATTCGCCTGCGGCGCGCGCGCTGCTCGACGCGGCCAAGGCCCAGGCGGAGACATCGCGAGTGGCCTATCTCGAACTGCGGCACGCCCGCGCGCTCGGCGAAGGCCTGCTGTGCAAGGACGCGACCTACGTGAACTTCCGGCGCGAACTCGCCCCCACGGTGGACGAGAACATGAAGGCGATCCCGCGCAAGCAGCGCGCGGTCGTCCGTAAAGGGATTGCTGCCGGACTCGTGAGCCACGTGGATGCGGACATCGAGCGCTTCTTCCCGATTTATGCCACGAGCGTGCGCAACCTCGGTACGCCGGTGTTTCCGCGGCGTTATTTCGCGGCGCTCGTGGAAGCATTCGGACCACGCTGCCAGATCACGACCATTACGCACGGGGACACCCCGGTATCGTCGGTGCTGTCTTTCCTCTACCGGGACACCGTCATGCCGTACTACGGTGGCGGCCTGCCGGCCGCGCGCGACCTCAAGGCCTATGACTTCATGTACTGGGAAGTCATGCGCACGGCATGCGAGGCGGGGCTGACCGGCTTTGACTATGGTCGCAGCAAGGTGGACTCCGGGTCCTATTCGTTCAAGAAGAACTGGGGCTTCGAACCCACGCCGCTGCATTACGAGTATCACCTCGTCGGCCTGCGAGAGATGCCCGATCGCAACCCGAACAACCCCAAGTTCGCGCTTGCGGTGCGGGCGTGGAAGAAGCTGCCGCTGCCACTCGCGAATCTCCTGGGCCCCCGGATCTCGCCGTTCCTTGCGTGAGGCATGGACAACCTCCTGTTCCTGTGTCACCGGCTGCCGTATCCGCCCAACAAGGGGGACAAGATCCGGTCGTTCCATTTCCTGCAGCATCTCGCGACGCGCTTCCGGGTGTATCTGGGGACGTTCATCGATGACCCGGACGACGAAGTCTGGCGCGACAAGGTGCGCGACTATTGTGCAGACCTGTGCGCCGTCCGCATCCACCCGCGCTTGCGCCGGCTGCTCAGCCTCCGCGGCCTGCTGACCGGCGAGCCGCTCGGCCTGCCGTACTACCGTGACAGAACGCTCGCGGCGTGGGTGCGGCGCACGCTCGCCGAGGCAACCCCCACGCGTGCGCTCGTGTTCTCGTCGACGATGGCGCAGTACCTGCCGGCGGAGACCTACCGCACCACGCGCACGGTGGTGGATTTCGTGGACGTGGATTCCGAGAAGTGGCTCGCCTACGCGGCGGCGAAGCCGTGGCCGCTCAGCGCGCTGTATCGCCGGGAAGGCCTGCGCCTGCGCGACTACGAGACCGTGATCGCGCGACGCGCTGCCGCCAGCGTGTTCGTGTCTGCGCCGGAGGCGGAGTTGTTCGGCTCCCTGCTGGCGCCGCCGCTGCCGAGTGTGCAGCACGTCGATAACGGGGTGGACCTCGCGTACTTTCACCCGGACGACGGGCGGCCGAGCCCCTATGCGCCCGATGCACGTGTGTGCGTGTTCACCGGTGCCATGGACTACTGGGCGAACGTGGACGCCGTCACGTGGTTCGCGGACGAGGTATTGCCGCGGATCCGGGCCGCGTGCCCGGCCACCGAATTCTGGATCGTCGGGTCGCGCCCGGCGCCGGAAGTGCGCGCGCTCGCGCAGCGCACCGGCATCCACGTAACCGGCACCGTGCCGGACGTGCGTCCGTACGTGCAGCATGCAAGGGTGGTGGTGGCGCCGCTGCGGATTGCGCGCGGGATCCAGAACAAGGTGCTCGAAGGGATGGCGATGAACAAGCCGATCGTCGGCACCACCGCGGCGTTCGAGGGGATCCGCTGCGGGACTCATCCCGCACTGTGCGTGACGGATGAGCCGGCGCGTTTCGCGCAGGCGACCGAACGTTTCCTGCAACCCGGGCCACCGGCCGCGATCGATGGTGTCCGCTGCTACGTGGAAGCCACGCACGACTGGCGCACCAACCTGACCAAGCTCGACACCCTGCTGGAAGCATGACATGGCCACGCTGCTGACCAACGGTTCCTCGTCTCCGGCCGCGGCCTCTCCGGCGAGCGCCCCGCGCCTAACGACGACGCATGCGCTCGGAATCGCGCTGGTGGTGCTCGGCATCGCGTGCTGGCCGACCCTGGTGTCGATGGTGCACGTGTGGAACACCTCGGACACGTACGCCCACGGCTGGCTGATCGCACCGATCTCGCTCTACCTGCTGGTCCAGCTGCGCGCGCAGCTCACGCGCATCGACACGCAACCCGCGTGGTGGGCATTGCCGTGGCTGGCGCTTGCCGGCGCCGGCTGGCTGCTCGCCGTGCTCGCGGATGTCCAGGTGGTGCAGCAGCTGATGTTCGTCACGCTCGCCCTCGGGCTCACGCTGCTGGTGATGGGGCGGGCGTGGTGCACGGCGGCGATGTTTCCGCTCGGGTTCCTGTATCTCGCGGTGCCGCTCGGGGACGGCCTGACGCCTCATCTCATCGACATGACCGCGGACTTCGTCGTGTACGCATTGCGGCTGACCGGCATCCCGGTGTACCGCGAAGGCACGTTCTTCGTGATCCCCAGCGGCAACTGGTCGGTGGTGTCGGGCTGCAGCGGCATGCGTTACCTCATGGCGACGATCACCGTGGGTGTGCTGTTCGCTTACCTGAACTATCGCTCGCTGGGCCGCCGCGTCGCATTCGTCGGCATCGCCATCGCGGTGTCGATCGTCGCCAACTGGCTGCGCGCGTACGGGATCGTGATGATTGCGCACCTGAGCGGCATGAAACTCGCGCTCGGCGTCGATCATTACATCTACGGCTGGGTGTTCTTCGGTCTCGTGATCTTCCTGCTGATGAGCATCGGGATGCTCTGGAGCGAACCGCCCGCCGAGGCGCCGCATGACACGGAGGATTTGGTACGGCGCGGTGACCAGGGGTTCGGGGCCCGTCATGCGGCCGCGCTGGCCGCGGGCCTCGCGGTGCTCGCCGTGTGGCCGGTTGCGGCGCGGATCGCGAGCGCGCCGGTGCCACACCCCGCGCCCGTGCTGCCAACCGGCACCACCTTGCCTGACAGCTGGCGCGAAGCCGCGCTGCCGGTACCCGACTGGCGGCCGCATTTCGTCGGCACGCCCGCGCTCCTGCACCGCGCGTTCGAGCGGGACGGGCGCACGGTGGGGCTGTTCATCGCCTGGTACGGCACCCAGAGCCAGGGTGATGAGCTCGTGCACGCCGCCAACGAGCTCGTCCGTGAGAAATACGAACCCTGGCGCCGGCTGCGCACGGCACCCCGCAGCGGAGACGTCGGCCCCTGGGGCGGCGTCACGGAGACCCTCCTGCAGCAGCGTTCCGGGGTGAGACAGATCGTCGTCTGGCAGTCCAACTGGACATTCGGCCGTTACAGCACGGGCAGGCTCGAGACCAAGCTGCTCGAGACGGCGAGCCGGCTGCGCGGGTACGGCAATCCCGCCGCAGCGGTCCTGGTGTACACCATCCCGCGCGACGAGGGCGATCTCGACGCCTCCCGCGCCGCGCTGTCGACGTTCGCGGACGCCTTGCTGCCGCCAGTGACTGCCGCGCTGGCCCGCGCGGCAGGCATGGAGCACTGAGCGCATGTGCGGCATCGTCGGCCTGTGTGATCTGCAGGGCGCACGCGAGGTTGACCGCGCGCTGCTCGCACGCATGAACGAGTCCCAGCATCATCGCGGCCCGGACGAGACCGGCACGTACTTCGCGCCCGGCGTCGGACTCGGGCACAAGCGGTTGTCGATCATCGACCTGTCGAGCGGACAGCAGCCGCTGTTCAACGAGGATCGGACCGTCGTGACCGTGTTCAACGGCGAGATCTACAACTTCCGGTCCCTCGTCCCCGAGCTGGAGGCCGCCGGGCACACGTTCCGGACGCATTCGGACACCGAGGTCATCGTCCACGCCTGGGAGACGTGGGGCGAGGCCTGCGTGGACCGCTTCCGGGGTATGTTCGCGTTCGCAATCTGGGACACGGAGAAGCGCACGCTGTTCGTCGCGCGCGATCGCCTGGGCGTCAAGCCGTTCTACTACGCGGTGCTGCCCGACGGCTGGTTCGCGTTCGGCTCGGAACTGAAATCGCTGATGGCGCACCCGGCGCTGCGCCGGGAAATCGATCCGTTTGCCGTGGAGGAGTATTTCGCGTACGGCTACGTGCCGGAACCGCGCACCATCTACCGGCACGCACACAAGCTGGAGCCCGGGCACACCCTGACGGTGCGCGCCGGCGAGCCGCTGCCTGCTCCGCGGCGCTACTGGGACGTGTCGTTCGCGCGCCAGGCGCCGATCTCGCTCGAGGAAGCCAGCGAAGAGTGCGTGCGACGGATTCGCGAGGCGGTGGAGATCCGGCTCGTGTCGGAAGTCCCGCTCGGCGCGTTCCTGTCCGGCGGCGTGGACTCGAGCGCAGTGGTCGCGACGATGGCGGGGTTGAGCGGGTCGCCGGTCAACACGTGTTCGATCGGCTTCACCGAGGCGGCGTTCGACGAATCGGCGTACGCGGAGGCGGTTGCCGCGCGCTACCGCACGAACCACTTCAGCCAGCGCGTGGACGCCAACGATTTCGATCTGATCGATCGCCTCGCGTACTTCTACGATGAGCCGTATGCCGATTCATCCGCGATCCCGACTTACCGCGTCTGCGAACTCGCGCGCCAGCGCGTGACAGTGGCGCTGTCCGGGGATGGCGGCGACGAGAACTTCGCCGGCTACCGGCGCTATCGCTGGCACCTGCGCGAGGAGCAGGTGCGTGGACTGCTGCCGCAGGCGGTGCGCGGGCCGTTGTTCGGTCTGCTGGGCGAGCTCTACCCCAAGGCCGACTGGGCGCCCAAGGTGCTGCGTGCCAAGTCCACGTTCCAGGCGCTCGCCCGTGATTCCGTGGCGGGTTACTTCGAGAGCGTGTCG
Organism: Gammaproteobacteria bacterium; assembly: GCA_050247235.1. Classification (GTDB taxonomy): domain Bacteria; phylum Pseudomonadota; class Gammaproteobacteria; genus CAIKBL01. The sequence goes on along the minus strand of JBFWUN010000031.1, from coordinate 19,637 downwards.
ATCGTCGGCGACACGCTGCGTTCGCGGCTGTTTTCGCCCGCGTTCCGGCGTGAGCTCGGCGGCTACCAGGCCGCCGAAGTGCTGTACCGGCACGCGCGGCGCTGCGATTCCGAGTCGCCGCTGGCGCGCGTGCAGTATCTCGACCTGAAAACCTACCTCGTGGGCGACATCCTGACCAAGGTGGACCGCGCGAGCATGGCGCACAGCCTCGAGGTGCGCGAACCCCTGCTCGACCACCCGCTGACCGAGTGGGCCGCCACGTTGCCCGCCGATATCAAGGTGTCGGGCAACGAGGGCAAGCGCGTGCTCAAGAAGGCGTTCGAACCAGCACTGCCGCACGATCTGCTTTATCGCCCGAAGATGGGGTTCTCGATCCCGCTGGCGCAGTGGTTTCGCGGTCCGCTGCGCCAGCGCGTGGAACAGGCGCTCGCGAGCCCGCTGCTGGCCGATGCCGGCGTGTTCGACCGCGCGTTCCTGCAGACCATGCTGGCGCAGCATACCCAGGGCGTCCGCGATTTCAGCGTGCCGCTGTGGGCGACCCTGATGTACGAGTCATTCCTGCGCCGAACCGTCGGGTCCACCCCGTGAAGATCCTGCACGTTTTCGATCACTCGATCCCGCTGCACAGCGGCTACACGTTCCGCTCGGCGGCACTGCTGCGCGAGCAGCGCGCGCTCGGCTGGGAGACCCATCACCTGACGAGTCCCCGGCAGGGCCGCACAGAGTCCGCGCAGGACACCGTGGACGGTCTGGTGTTCCGGCGATCCCCGGCAGTGCCGGCGCAGGTCGCGTCACTTCCGGTGGTCGCGCAGGTCGCGGACATGGCGCTGCTGCGGCGTCGACTGGACGAGGTGGTCCGTGAGATCAGGCCGGACGTGCTGCACGCCCATTCGCCGGTGCTGAACGCGTGGCCCACGCTGTCCGTCGGCCGGCGTCATGACCTCCCGGTGGTGTACGAGGTGCGCGCGTTCTGGGAGGACGCGGCGGTCGATCACGGCACCACGCAGGAAGGCAGCCTGCGTTACCGCGCAACGCACGCGCTCGAGACGGCGGCATTTCGCCGCGCGGACGCGGTCACGTGCATCTGCGAAGGCCTGCGGCGGGACATCGTCGCGCGCGGCATCCCGGCGGAAAAGGTCACGGTGATCCCGAACGCGGTGGACCCGGAGACGTTCCAGTACCGTGTGCCGCCGGATGCCGGTCTCGCCGCGCGCCTCGGCCTGACAGGGTGTCGCGTGCTCGGGTTCGTCGGCTCGTTCTACGCCTACGAGGGGCTCGATCTCCTGCTGACCGCGCTGCCCGCGCTGCGCGCGCGCGATCCGGACATCCGGTTGCTGCTCGTCGGCGGCGGCCCGCAGGAGGCGAACCTGAAGCGGCAGGTGGACGCGCTCGGACTCGCGGACTGCGTGATCTTCACCGGTCGCGTGCCGCATGCCGAAGTCGGCCGCTACTATAGTCTCATCGACTGTCTCGTCTACGCCCGTCATCCGATGCGACTCACCGAACTCGTCACCCCGCTCAAACCCCTGGAGGCGATGGCCCAGGGACGCAATTTCATCGCCTCGGACATCGGCGGCCACCGCGAACTGATCCGGCACGGCGACACCGGCATCCTGTTCGAGGCCGGCAGCGCGCCGGCGCTCGCGGAAGCGGCGCTCGACTTGCTGCACGATGCCGGGAAGCAGGGGGCGCTGCGCGAAGCCGGGCGGCGGTTCGTCGAATCGGAGCGCACGTGGCAGCGCTCTGTCGCGCGGTATCGCGACGTGTACGCCGCCGCGATCGCGCGCCGCGCCGCGCGTGCGATGGGCGAACCCGCGTGATTTCGGGCGCCCCGCTCAAGGTCACGCTCGTCGGGCCGCTGCCGCCGCCGGCAGGCGGCATGGCCAACCAGATGCGGCAGCTGGCCACGCTGCTGGCCGGGGAGGGGGTGCAGGTGCGGACCGTGCGCACGCAACCGCCGTATTGGCCCGCGTGGGTCGGCCGCGTGCCGGTCCTCCGCGCGTTCTTCCGGCTGCTGCCTTACCTGCTGCAGCTGTGGCGTGGCGGTGCCGGTGCGGACGTCGTGCACGTAATGGCGAACTCGGGCTGGTCGTGGCACCTGTTCGCGGCGCCGGCGGTGTGGCTCACGCGGCTGCGCGGCGCGCGCGTCGTGCTTAACTACCGGGGTGGCGAAGCCGGGGAATTTTTTGCGCGGTCGTTCCGGTGGGTGCGACCGACGCTGCAGCTGGTGGACCGCGTGGTCGTGCCTTCCGAGTTCCTGCGCCAGGTGTTCCAGCACCACGGGGTCGCGACCGTCGTGGTGCCGAATATCGTGGACCTGCAGCGCTTCCGCGCGACGTCCCGCCTGGCGCCGCGGGAGGGTGAGTTCCGGCTGCTCGTCGCGCGCAACCTGGAGCCGTTGTACGACATCGAAACCGCGCTGCGCGCGTTTCGCGCGGTGCGGGCACAGGTGCCCGGCGCGACGCTCGCGATCGCCGGTGACGGGCCTGACCGGGAGCGTCTGCAGCGGCTGGTGGACGACTGGACACTCGGCGGAAGCGTGACGTTCCTCGGACAGATCGACAACCAGCAGATGCCCGCGGTGCTCGCGGCGACGGACGTCATGGTCAATCCGAGTCTCGCCGACAACATGCCGATCTCGATCCTCGAGGCTTACGCAAGTGGCGTACCCGTGGTCAGCACGAACGTGGGTGGCGTGCCGTACATCGTGGATGACGGGCGCACGGGCCTGCTCGTGCCGCCCGGCGAGCCGGCGCGCATGGCGGACGCGATCCTGCGCCTGTACGCCGACCCGGAACTTCGGGAATCGATGGTCGCGGAAGCCGCGCGGCGCAGCGAAGGCTACACGTGGCGGGAAATCTGGCCCCGGCTCGCGGCCGTGTATCGCGCCGAGGAGGCGGACAGTCCGCGGATACACCCGCACCCGGTGAAGCCTCGGTAGCGGAATACAGGCCCATGCGCGATATCCTCATCACGATCATCATCTTCGGCTCGCTGCCGTTCATTCTGCGTCGCCCGTTCTTCGGCGTGATGATGTGGACGTGGCTCGGCCTGATGAACCCGCATCGGCTCGCGTGGGGGTTCTCGCTGAACTTCCCGTTCGCGCTGATCGTGTTCGTGACCACGGTACTCGCGTACACGATGTCGCGGGAGCCGAAGAAGCTCCCGATGAGCCGCGAGGTCGCGTTGCTCATCATCTTCATCCTGTGGATGTTCCTGACGACCTGGCTGTCGTGGTACCCGGCGCTCGCGTGGGTGCAATGGGACAAGGTATGGCGCATCCAGCTCGGCATCGCGCTGACCCTGATGCTGACGACCAGCCGCGAGCGCATCCACCTGCTGGTGTGGACGATCGCGGTGTCGCTGGGCTTCTATGGATTCAAGGGCGGAATCTGGACCGTGCTGACGGGCGGCGCCAACCGCGTGTACGGTCCGGACGGTACGTTCATCGGGGGCAACAACGAACTCGGGCTCGCGCTGGTGATGACCATCCCGATGATCTGGTACCTCGCGTTGAACACCCGGACCATCTGGATCCGCAACGGGCTCTATGCCGGCATCGCGTGCACTGCGATCGCGATCGTCGGTACGCACTCGCGCGGGGCGCTGCTGGGCCTCGCGGTGATGGGGACGTTGTTCATCATGAAGTCCCGGCGGAAGTTCCTTCCGATCGTCGGCGCCCTGGTGTTCGCCGCGGCGCTGCCGTACATCGCGCCGGAAGAATGGTTCGATCGCATGAACACGATCAAGACCTACGAGGAGGACCAGTCCGCGCAGGGACGCATCCACGCGTGGCGCGCGGCCACGCGCATCGCCCAGCAGAGCGTGACCGGCGGTGGTTACGACGTTCTGCTCAGGACCAACGGCCTGGACGCGCACAGCGTGTACTTCGAAATCCTGTGCGAACAGGGTTTCCCGGGGCTCGCGATGTTCCTGACACTCTCCCTGATGACGTGGATGAAAGCCGGGAGTATCAAGAAGCTCACGAAGCCGCACCCGGAGATGTCCTGGGCCCGCGATCTCGCGCTGATGATCCAGACCAGCCTTGCGGGGTACGCGGTCTCGGGCGCGTTCCTCGGGCTGGGCTATTTCGATTTCTACTACCTGCTGATCGCGCTCGTCGTGGTGCTGCACAAGGTGGTGCTGCAGGAACTGGACCAGCGGGCCGCGGACGCGCGGGCGCGACCGGCGCCCACACCGTTGGGACGGCCTCCGTCGGTCGGCACTGCGCAGGGCGCGCCGACGGGCAAGGCCGCCCGGGCCGCGCGGTGAACGGGCGGTACCCATGCGGGATTTCGCGCTGAAAGTCTCCAAGACGCTCCGGCATTACGCGAGGCAGGGGCAGCGGTCGGCGCGGGCCGCGTGGTGGAATGTCGCACGGCCGCGGGCGGAGCGGCCGATTTTCGTGATTGGCTGCTCGCGCGCCGGCACCACGCTCGTGTACAAGACGCTGTCCGAATCGGGCGAGATCGGCACCCTGCAGCGCGAGACGCACGATTTCTGGGTGGATCTGCATCCGCTCTCGGACAAGCACTGGAACACCCATGGGCTGAACGCCGAGGATGCCAGCGCAGCGGACCGGGCGTACGTCACCCGCTATTTCTATGCGCAGACCGGCCATGCCCGGTGGGTGGACAAGAACAATCAGAACGGACTGTGCGTCGGGTATCTCGACGCACTGTTCGCGGATGCGCACTTCGTCTTCATCAAGCGCAGTCCGGGCGACAACATCAACTCGCTGATCGAAGGCTGGGGGCGCCCGGAGGAATTCGCCACCTGGTCCGATGCGCTGCCCGAGCCGGTGAACATCGACGGGCGTTACCGCAAGTGGTGCTTCTTCCTGGCCGACGGCTGGCGTGACTACCTCTCCCGCCCCATCGAAGAAGTATGTGCGTTCCAGTACCGCGCGCTGAATGCGGCCGTCCTCGCCGACAAGGCGAGGATCCCGCCGGCGCGCTGGACCGAGATTTTCTACGAGGACATCCTGCGCGACCCGGTCGGCACATTCCGCGGGGTGTTCGAACATTGCGGGCTGATATTCGATGCGCGGCTTGCGCATCACTGCGGGCACGTGCTCGACATTCCCTACAACGCATTCTCCACCATCAAGGCCGACAAGTGGCGCGAAGGCCGCCATGCGGCGCAGGTCGAGCGGGCCTTGCCGCACGTGCGCGACATCGCGCGTGCGCTGGGCTACGACGGTGACCCCTGATGGGGATCCTCGCGCTCGTCGTCGGCGCCTGGGTGGCCACGCTCGCGGGGTATCGTCGCGCGCTGCATGCCCGCTGGCGTGAACCCGTGTTCCTTGCCCCCGTACTCGTGCTCGAAAGCGACGACTGGGGCGCGGGGCCCGCCGAGCAGGGGCCGGCGCTGCGCGGGCTGGCCGCGCTGCTCGCGGAGTTCACGAATGCCGCGGGCGAGCATCCGGTGATGACGCTCGGCGTGATACTCGCGCACCCGGTCGGTGTTGCCCCCGACGGGACACTCGCGGTGGAAACGCTGGCCGACGACGCGCAGGCGGCCGTACGCGAGGCCATTCACGCGGGACTCGCCGACGGCGTTTTTGCTGCCCAGCTGCATGGCGTCGTACACGCGTGCGAACCCGCGTTGCTGCGCGCAGCGCAGGCTGATCCCGCGGTGGCGGACTGGCTGGCGGCGGCGGAACCGCGCTGGACCGAGACCCTGCCGTCGCCGTTGCAGTCCGCGTGGACGGATGCCTCGTGCCTGCCAAGTCATGCACTCGCCACGGCGCACATCCAGTCCGTGAGCGCGCGCGAACAGGCCCTGTGGGGGCAGGTGTTCGGCGCGCCGCCGACCGTCGTGGTCCCCACCACGTTCGTCTGGACCGAGCAGGTCGAACGTGCGTGGGACACGCACGGAGTACGGGTCGTGATCACGCCCGGCCGGCGATATACCGGGCGAGGCCCGTGCGGCGAACCAACCGCCGTGGATCGGCAGATGCTGAACGGCGAGCGCGGATGGGGCGACCTCCGTTATCTCGTCCGGGATCTCTACTTCGAACCCAGTCTCGGTCACGACCCCGGCCGCCTCGCGGACGGGGTGCACGCGCATGCCGCGCTCGGCAGGCCGGCGCTCGTGGAGATGCATCGGTTCAATTTCTGCGGGCCGCGCGCGCATGCCGAGGGGCTGGCGCTGCTCCGCGACGCGCTCGCGCGGGTTCTGCGCACCTGCCCGGACGTGCGGTTCGCTTCCAGCGCGCGGATCGCACAGGCCATCGCGGCGCGAGACCCCGCGTGGATCGTGCTGTCGCGTCGCGGCCGGCTCCGCGCCTGGCTGCGACGCGTCCGTGAAATCCGCGGCTTCTGGCGGCTCGCACGGATCACTGGGCTCGCGCTGCCTCTGATGCTCGCGCAGAGGGTCGTCGCATGAGTCCCGCCGGCCTGCCGACAATCTCCGTGATCATCCCGGCTTACAATTCCGCCCGGTTCATATGCCGCGCGGTGGACTCGGTGCTCGCGCAGGAGGGCGTGCAGGCCGAGATCGTCGTCGTGGACGACGCCTCGACGGACGAGACGCCAGACGTGATGCGCGTGTACGGCGAGCGGGTGCGCTACCTGCGCCGCGAGGTCAACCGTGGTGTCGCCGTGGCGCGCAACCATGGCGCGGTCAACGCCCGCGGCAAGTGGCTCGCGTTCCTCGATGCCGACGACTTCTACTACCCCATGCGACTGCTGCACCATGCGGCCTGGATCGCGGAAGATCCCACGCTCGACCTGCTGACCGGCGACTACGATTACCAGCGCGCCGACGGCAGTCCGCTCGGCACGTCGATGGCCGCACACCCGGCGGGGGTGGAAGTGCTGCGGCGGGCCGCGGGCGCCGGTCGCTTCGTCATGGAAACCGATCTCTTCGAGGCGTTCGTCGCCGAGCACTTCGGAGACACGCACACGCTGACCGTGCCGCGCGACAGGTTCCTCGCCGTCGGCGGTTACCCGGAGGGCTTCAAGGTCTGCGAGGACGTGCACCTGCTGACGCGGCTCATCGCCACGAGCCGTCGCATCGGCGTGATCTGTGAACCGCTGGGGGTCTACGTGGTGCACGAAGGAAGCGCGACGCGCCGGGACCCGGTGGAGGCGCAGCGTGAGAACGTGCGGACCTTGAACGATCTCGCGATTCTCGCCGAGACGTTCCCGCCGCAGGTGCGCGCCGGCGTGCAGCGCCGGCGGCGCGCCGCGCGGCTGAACCTGGCCTACGCGCTGCGCCGGCACGGACACCCGCTGGCGGCCACGCGCGCCGTGCTGCCGTCGCTGTTCGAGGCGCCGTCATTGCGGGCCGCGCGCGACGTGCTGAGCATCCTCAAGGGCTGACATGGCAGGCTACCTCGTCCTGACGGAACTCTTCCTGCCCACCAAGGGCGGGACCGCCGTGTGGTTCGACGAGGTCTATCGCCGCATCGGCGACCGGACTACCCACATCGTGACTGCGGCCGTGCCAGGGGACCGCGACCATGACCGGGATCATCCGAATACCGTTCATCGCCTGCGTCTCGCACGCGTGGCGTGGCTGAAGCCGGAATCGCTGGGGATGTACCTCAAGTTCTTCGGCTGTGCACTGTGGCTCGCGCTGACCCGGCGGTTCACCGCGGTTCACGCCGGCCGCGCACTGCCGGAAGGGCTGGTGGCGCTGATCGTTGCCCGCATGACCGGACACCGGGTCGCGATCTACGCGCACGGCGAGGAGCTGACGGGCTGGGGGCGCGGCGCCAAGTACCGCGCAATGTGCTTCGCGCTGCGCCACGCCGACACTGTGATCGCCAACAGCGATTTCACGCGCGATGAACTCATCCGCATGGGCGTGCCTCCCGCACGGATCACGATCATCAACCCCGGCGTGGATACTGAGCGGTTTCGACCGGGCCTGCCGTGCGACGACCTGCGCGCGCAGGCCGGCATCCCGGCGCACGGCGCACTGGTGCTGTCCGTCGGCCGGCTCTCGCGGCGCAAGGGCTTCGATCGCATCATCGCCGCGCTGCCCGCCCTGCGGGCCGCGGGAATCGATGTACACTACGCGCTCATCGGCATCGGCGAGGATCGCACGTATCTCGAGTCCCTGGTGCGTGACCAAGGGCTCGGGACGCACGTGCACTTCCTTGGACATGTCGCGCCAGAAGATCTCCCGCGCTGGTACAACGCGTGCGACGTGTTCGCGATGCCCAACCGCGAGATCAACGGCGACACCGAGGGCTTCGGCATGGTGTTCATCGAGGCGGCGGCGTGCGGCAAGCCTGCCATCGCCGGGATTGCGGGCGGGACTGGATCCGCGGTCGTCGATGGCGTCACCGGTTATCGCATCGACGGTGAGCGCGTTGACGCGCTCGTCGATTCGCTCTCCCGCCTGGTGGCGGAGCCTGCCGCGGCGCGCCAGCTTGGTGAAGCCGGGTACGCGCGGGTCGTTCAGCAGTTCGCGTGGCCTATCGTCGCCGCGCGGATCGCGTCGCTTGACGGGGTATGACCCCGAACGTTCGGAGGACAGTCGTGAAAACGTTGATCGCGTGTCTGTTGGTGGGCGTATCGTGCGCCGTGTTCGGCCTGGAAGACTGGGCGCGTACGCCGCAGGAGGAAGCGATGTGCCAGAAGCGGGTGTATGCGCGCAAGCGGTCGGGCGACCCGGGCTGGAACCACATGCATCACTACTGTGACGGGCTGCGCTTCTACGAACGCGCGGTTCGAACGAAAGGGCGCGGCGATTTCGACTCCAACGTGGCCGAATCGATTGGCGGCCACCGTTACGTGCTGTCGCAGACGGCGCAGAACTTCCACATGCGACCCGAAGTGCTGGTGATGCTCGGCCGGGCGTTCGAACTCGCCGGGAAGAAAGTGGAAGCCGGCCAGCAGTACATCGAGGCGTTGCGCCTGAATCCGAACTTTTCGATGGCGTACGCGGCGCTCGGCAACTTCAATCTGAAGAACGGTGACAAGGCCGAGGCCCTGCGCGTCTACGCGGAAGGCCTCAAGCGCCATCCAAAGAACCGGTACCTGCTGTCCCGCTACAAGGCCGCAGGCGGGAATCCGGACACTCTCGGCCAGTAGGGGATCGTCCGCTCAGGCGGCCAGTTCCGCCCGTGCCGGCGCGTCCCCGTCCATCCACGCGACGAGCGCCTGGTGCAGTTCACGCGCGATGTCCGGGTGGTCACGCGCTACGTTCACGCGGCAGTCCGGATCGCGGGACACATCGAAGAGCGCGATCTCGGCACCGTCATCCAGCGGCTGCAGCACGAGCTTCCAATGCCCACGCCGGATCATGCGGTCCTTCGCAGCGACGATCACATCGCGATATTCCGGCTTCAGGCTGATCGTCCCGGCGACACGGTCCGGCACTTCCAGGAGTTCGAGCAATTCCGGGTAGCGCAGATGGCCGCGCGGCAATCCCGGGATCTCCGTGAACCAGATCCCCGTCTCGTTGAACGCATCGAGCGCCGGACAGGGTCCGCCGGCAACCATGGCCGCCAGCGACACGCCATCCATGGTGTCGCGGGGCTTGCCGCCCGCCAGTTCGAGCAGGGTGGGTGCAACGTCGATTGATCGCACCACGGACTCCACGGCGGCGCGCGGCGGCGCGCCGGGCACGCGCATCACCAGCGGCACGCGCGGGCTCGCTTCGCCGACCGCCGAGTTGCCCTGGCCCCAGGCGTCGTGTTCGAAGAACTCCATCCCGTGATCGGAATAGATCACGACGATCGTGTTCTCCGCGAGACCGCTCGCGTCCAGATGCGCGAGCATACGGCCGACCTCGTCATCGAACTGCGCGACGCAACTGTCATAGAGGTCGATGATGCGATCGAGGTCGAACTCCTCGCGCGGCGCACCCTGGCGGCGGATGATCTCGAACGGATCTGTCAGGCGGGCCATCGCGAACTTCGATTCCCCGCGATAGGCCTCGTCTCCGAAGCGCGTGTACCACGGCCACTCGGACGCGAACGGCGGATGCGTGGTCGAGTAGAACACGTTCAGCAGGAAGGGTCCGTCGGTTGCTGCCAGCCGCGACAGCAGGCGCCTCGCACGGCGGCCGAGCGGGGTGGTCAGCGGCGCGCCTCCCAGGTAGTACAGCTCCGGCACGCACAGGCGGCCGAGGCGGTTGTGCAGGAACAGTGACAGGAACAGCCGCAGATCCTTCGGACCCTGCCGGATCAGGTACTTCAGGTTCCACTGGTCCGCGGGCAGCTCCACGTGGTCGAAGCCGAACGAGAACTTGCCCATGTCGGCGCCGCACCAGTCAGAGATCACGGCGCTCCGGTAGCCGAGTTCCTTCAGCAGGGTCGGCAGCGCATCGAATCGCAGCCGTGTCTCGGTGGCGGCGGCAAAGTTGTCTCGGATCCCGTGACGGTGCGGCCAGGTCCCGGTGAACAGCGAGATCAGGCTCGGCGCCGTCCGCGCGCAGGGCACGTAGCACTGCGTGAACAGAGTTCCTTCCGCAGCGAGCGCATCGATGTGCGGCGTGAGCATCCGGCGGTAGCCCAGGCTGCCCAGGCGATCGGCGCGAAGCGTGTCCGAGCCAATCATCAGGATGTTCGGACGCCGTGCCGAGGATTGACCGGGACGGCGGGCCGGTCGACTGGTGGGTTCCCAGCCGGCGAGAAACGCGACGAGTAGCACGGCGGTAAACGTGGCAAGCAGCGCGGCCGCGTCGTGGGGGCGGCCCGACGCGAGCAGCGTGTGCGTGGCGCGCACAGCGAGCGCACCGACCACGATGGCACATGTCACCCCGATAGCGCGCTGACGGCCGGGAGTCAGCACCGCCCACAGCCGGTACAGCCGGCTTGGCCGGTAGTGCATCGAGGCGAGCAGCAAACCCGGGTTGCCGCGCAGCTTGCGCGCGAACTGCACCCCCGTGCCGGCCAGGATCCCGAACACCGCGGAGGCGAGCGCGACCGCGGGTGTCCAGGTCAGCCCGGTCGAGAGCGCCAGCATGCCGCCGGCCAGCATGCCGCACCCGGAGAGGAACAGCAGGATGGCGAAAGTCCATGCCCCGAGTCGCGCGAGCGCGTAGAACGTGTACCGACGGTAGTGACGCAAGATCTCCTCGCGCATGCGAGGCCCGGTCTGCGAGAAGTCCCGCAGCGACTTCAGCACCAGCGCGACAGTCCCTGTGAATGCGACAGCGACGGCAGGCCATATCAGCAGGTGCGGGAGATCGGTGCCGGCCATCGCGAAGGTGCCGCACAACCCCGCGACGACGGCGAGCCCCCGTCCGATCCAGGTGCCGCGATCCGCCGGCAGCGGCAGGTGACGGCGATGGCCCGATTCCTGGCGGCCGCGCAGTTCGCCCAGTGCGGCCGCCATGCGCATCAGGTAGAACCGGCGCTTCTGCCATACCATGCTGACCACGATCAGCGCGGCATACTCGATCAGCTTGCGCCACACGTAGGGCGGCACGGTACCGTCGCCGTCGAGCCGCGCAATCGAACGCGTGCGCTGGTAGCTCTTGCGCAGCAGGTAGCCGAGCTTCAGGCGTTCCACGTCCACGTAGTGATACTGCAGAATCGCCGGGAAGTAGCGGCAGGTCTCCCCCCTGTTTAGCGCGCGTAACACGTACTCGCTGTCCTCGCCGCCGCCAAGATCGTGTCCGCGCGGGCCGAGTTCCGTTGAGAAGCGCCCGGTCTGCGCGAACACGCGGCGGCGCACCACGAGATTGCCGCCCCCGGGGATGGGGCCGTGTTCCTCGGTGACGTCACGCGACTCCGCGCCCTGGTCGTAGCGCGGCACCGGCAGGGGGTAGATCTTGTACGGGCCTTCGTCGTGCACCCAGGCGGGTTCCGAGCCGTCCCAGTCGGGCAGGATGCGGCCGCAGTAGAGCCCCGCCTCGGGGTGATGTTCCGCCGCATCGAAGACCGCCACCAGGTAACCGGCATCGATCCGGTGATCATCGTCGACCATCGCGACCAGGGTCGATTCGATGCGCGGGATCGCGGTATTCAGCGCGTGTGACTTGCCGGGGGTCGGTTCCTCGATCCAGTCGAGTGGCAGCAGGCCGCGCGCTTCCTGGTGCGCCTGGTAGTCCTGCAGATACGCAACCGTGCCATCCGTGCATGCGTTTGCGGCCACCAGGATGCGCACCGGTGAGGTCGGGCGCGTGCAGGCGTTCAGTGATTCGAGCGCGCGGGACAGCAGTTCGACGCGGTTGTGCGTGCAGACCAGGATGGTGAGCGATTCCATCGGCTCAGTGCGGCCCCGCGTGCGATGCGCGGGTCGACCACAGCCCCTCGAGCGTGCCGATGAAATGACAGACGATCATCTCGCGATGAAACGCCTCGTCGCGCGGCAGGAAGAGATGCCCGAAAATCGCGCGTCCCACCGCGCGGAGACACTGCGGGAAGAGATACAACGGCACGTTGCCGAGCCGCCGCGTGCCGGGCACGCCGCGCGCAATCGCGAGATTGCGGCTTGCCTGCCGGCGCCAGCGGCGCAGGTAGGCCTTGGTCGTGCGGAAAGCCTCCACCTTGTGGTGCACGCGCGAACTGCCGAGGAACACGACAGGCAGATCAGCGGCGAACAGGCGATCGAACATCTCGCCATCTTCGCCGCCCGCGAGCACATTGCCCTTGCGGCCGCGGTTCACGTCGAAGAGACCCACGCGCTCGAACACGCGGCGGCGGAAAGCCATGTTTGCACCGTAAGGTGTGGCGTCCTGCGCAGCGAGCATGAAGTCGTCGGTGCGGTCGGTGCGCACCGCGAGGAAGCCGTAGAAGCGCTCGGTCAGCCAGTCCGGCGGCGCCTTCTCCCAGATAGGCGCAATGTAGCCGCCGCAGGCATCCGCACCGAAGCGCGCGAGCCCATCGAGCGTACGCACCAGCCAATCCGGTTCCGGCAGCACGTCGTCGTCCGTGAAGAGGATGATCTCACCGGAGGACTCTGCAATCCCGCGGTTACGCGCATGCGACAGCCCCTGCCGGGACTCGAACACGTAGCGCAGACGCGGCCAGTCCGCTTGGGCCGCGGTGACCACCTGCGCGGTATCGTCCCGCGAATTGTTGTCCACGACGAGCACTTCCCACGCGCAGTCCGGGGGCGACTGCAGTGCGGCGAGCGCGGCCAGCGTGTCCCGCAGGGAGGCTGCACGGTTGTACGTGCAGACCACGATGCTCGCATGCATGGAAGCTGTTGCCATGTGGTGCAACCTACCAGTGATAGCCGAGGCGTGCCGCTACGGGTCCGGTGGCCCGCCGCAGCAGCCAGCGCTCCAGCCCGTTGACCTCCGCGCCGCGCCGCTCGCCACCGGCACCGCCGATCTTGCGGGTCAGGATGGTGTGATCGGTCTCGAGATCAAGATGGCGATCCAGCGCGGTGAGGAGCGCCGGGTCGTCCAGGAGTGCTTCGTATCGGACCAGCAGGGCGCCCAGCGCATCGCCGTCCGCAAGAAATCCCTCTGTCAGACGTCGCCAGTGATCGCCGAACGCAGTCGGCGTGAACACCGGGCGATGGGGATAGACGTCGTACCAGCTGCGACCATACGCGCAATAGGAGCGGTAGGCGTCGAGCGGATGACGGCACAGCAGCACGAAGCGTGCGTGCGGATACAGCCATTTCAGGTAGCGTGCGTGTTCGATCGTCAGCCGGACTTCCTTCAATCCCCAGCGCGTGGCCCCGGCGGCGAGCGCGGGGGCGCCGAACAGCGTGTCCAGGAACACGCGGTGCGCCTGTCGGAGAGACTCCGGGGCCGGAAAGAGATTCGCGATCCAGCTCCCCGTGAGTTGCTGCGGCGGCGTGCCATCGTAGTAGTAATCCTTCGGCGGCCAGTCGCTGCGGAAGGCCTCGCAGGTCGCCGCGAGCGCCTGGATCGGTGCGCATTCGTCGTATGGCTCGCCCCACAGGATCACGCGCTTGTCCGACATAATCAGCCGCTGAAGCAGCGTGGATCCCGATCGCCAGCCGGCCGACAGCAGGAAGATCGGCGAGACGGTGTCTTCCGCGGGGGGCGGAGCCAGCGCGGCAAGCGCCTCCACGCCGCCGGCGAGCCCGCGAAAGCGCCGCAACTGCTCGCGGTGCTGCGCGCGCGCCTGCGACGGGCCGAGAAATGCTGCTTTCAGTGCATCGAGCATTGGCGGAACCCGTCTACACGCATCCGGTCCGCGCAGTGCGCCGGTCAGTGCGCAAGCCGGCCAAAGCGCACGATCGCATCGAGCAGCGCACTGCGCGTCTCCGCGAACGATCGGGTGCCGGACGCATAGCTCGCCAGCAGCGGCGCGAGCGCGGTCCGCAGCTCGGACGTGAGCCGGTCCGCGCGCGTACGCGTCAGCCAGTCACCGAGCCGGTACGACCATTTCTCGCGGATTTCAAGCGCGCGCCGCAGCCAGGCATCGGTCAGGTTCTCCGGGTGCCGCAGCAGCAGCCGTGCGAGCATCTCCGCGGCAGTTGCGTCGTCCAGCAGGCCGTTCTTGTAACGCACGAGCAGGTCCGAGGTCTTCACTTCCGGAAAGCGCGAAACATAGAGCGTCTCGTCATCGCGTCGGAAGTAGTACAGCGGTTCCGGGACATGGCAGAAGCGGAACGCGCGCGCCGCGCGCAGGAAGTAGTCGTAGTCTTCCACGAGGAACAGTTCCGGGTCGTAATCGCCCACGGCCTCGTACAGGCGCCGGGTGTACAGGAAGCAGGCGCCGATGTGGTTGCCCTTCTCGAGCTGCAGGGTATCCGGCAGCCGATCGTGCCTGGGATCGCGCGGACTGCCCGTGGTGTCCTGCTCCGAGAAGAGCCAGTAATCGGCGTAGACGAAATCGCACTCGGTGCGTTCCAGGGCGTTCACCATGCGGGCGATTGCCTGCGGCGCATAGAGGTTGTCATCCGAGGTCCACGTGAGATAGTCGCCCTGCGCGAGCGAGAACCCGCGGTTCAGCGCGCGGGGCAGCTTGAGATTCGGATCGTTCCTGACGTAGCGCACGCGGGGGTCGTCGAAGGCCCGCACCACGGCCGCCGTGTCGTCGGGGGAGTTGTCGTCCACCACGATCAGTTCGAGGTTCGTGTAGGTCTGGTCGAGCACGCTCCGGACAGCCTGCCCCAGCAGGTGCGCACGCTTGTACGTGGGCAGCACCACGCTGACGCGCCTGCTGTTCACGCGCTCGCCCCGCAGCTGTCCAGGATCTTGCGCACGATGCGCGCGGACGCCGTGCCGTCGCCGTACGGGTTCGCGCGCGTGGCCATCGCCCGGTAGGCGTCTGGATCGTCGAGCAGCCGGCTAGCCTCATGCACGATGTCGTCCGCGTCGGTACCGACGAGCTTCAAGGTCCCGGCCTCCACGCCTTCCTGCCGTTCGGTGACGTTGCGGAGCACCAGCACCGGCTTGCCGAGGCTCGGCGCCTCCTCCTGAAGGCCGCCGGAATCGGTCAGCACGAGGGTGGCGCGCTTCATGAGCTGGACCAGCGGCAGGTAATCCAGCGGATCCAGCAGCCGCACGTTGGGCAGGCCGTCCAGGTGGCGTCCGACCACTGCGCGCACGTTGGGATTGCGATGCACCGGGTACACGAGCTCGACGTCGTCCGCATAGCGGCGGGCGAGGGCGGCGAGGCCTGCGCACAGCGACTCGAATGGACCGCCGAAGCTTTCGCGCCGGTGGGCGGTCACGAGCACGATGCGCTTGCGATTGAACGGGATATCCGCCAGTGGCGACGCCGCGAGGTCGAACGGCCGCTGTGAGACGTCCAGCAGCGCATCGATCACCGTATTGCCGGTCACGGCGATCGCCTGATCCGGCACGCCTTCGTTAAGCAGGTGCCGACGCGCCTTGTCGCTGTGTGCGAAGTAGAGATCCGCCATGGAATCGATGATCCGGCGATTGACCTCCTCGGGATAGGGCTGGAGCTTGTCGAATGTGCGCAGGCCGGCTTCCACGTGACCGATCTTCACGCCCGCGTAGAACGCGGCGAGCGCAGCCGCCATCGACGTGGTGGTGTCTCCCTGCACGAGCAGCAGGTCGAATTTCTCGCGGCGGAGGATTTCACCGACCTCGCGCAGCACGCTCGTGGTGATGTGCTCCAACGTCTGGTTCTCGCGCATCAGGTGGAGTTCGTAGTCCGCCCGGATGCCGAACAGCGAGACCAGCGGTGCCACCATGTCCTGGTGCTGGCCGGTCAGGCAGTTGCGGTTGTCGATGCGATCCGGGTGACGCGCCAGTTCCGCGATCAGCGGCGCCATCTTGATCGCCTCCGGCCGCGTGCCGAAGACGGTGAGAACCTTAAGCACGCGCATCCCCTGCGGCCAGCTTGAGCTTCCACGCATCCAGGAAGTACTTGTTGGCCCAGCTGATCTCCGCGCCGGAGATATACTGCGCGCCCTTGCCGTAGCTGCCGAAGAACCCGCCGGACTTGTTCTGGATGGTTTCCAGGTACGCGAGCGCGCGATCCGCGCGGGCGCGTTCGCCCAGGTGGTACCAGCAGATCGCGTACTGCGCGATCCCCGTCGAGCAGATCCAGTCCACGTTGGGATAGGCAGGGACGGCGCCGTTCGGGCGCTGATGGCGCGCCACGTCGGCCATACCGGTACGCGCGAGATCCAGCTCGCCGAGTTCGCACAAGGCTTCCATCGCGTAAGCATGGAAGTGAGACAGGCGGTTGAACGGTACCAGTTCCGGCTGCTGCTTGTAGTACTCGAGAACCTTGCGCGCGGCGACTTCCCAGTGCGGCTCGCCGAGCTGCCGCGAGGCTTCCACCAGCGGCGGCAGCACGTAGGTGTGGATGAGATCGCTTGCGATGCCTGTCCACAGTTCCGTGGAAGGAGTGGTCAGCCGACCGCTGGGTTCGATCTGCATAAGTGTCCAGTCGCAGGCCCGCCGCAACGCCGGCTCGGCACCGTCCACGTCACCGAGTGCGGCCACCAGCCCGCGCATGATCTGACCGGTATCGAACGTGTACGGCACACCGTCCGGCGCCGGAAAAGCGCCGTCCGGGAGCTGGATGGACAGCAGCCAGCGCGTGCACGCGCGGGCGAGCTCCGGTTCGTCCCACGCGTACAAGGTGGGGATCCAGTAACCCGTCACCTCGGGGTACGCCACCGGCTGGCGCGTGTGCACGATGATCCCCTGGCCGGGCACCATGTTCGCCTTGAACCAGTCCAGCGCGCGGACGTGGCTCGGTTTCGTTTTCTTCCAGAACAGCATGTGGGGTCCTGCGAGCGTGCGCGCCCTAGCGCGGCTCTTCGATCGTGAGCACCTGATTTGTCGGCAGTTTAGTCAATTCCTGCACTATACCCGTGGGCCACGTCACAGAAACCCGGTCCGCCACAGTGCTGTCACGAAGTCCGAAGTGCAGCCGCATGTGGTTCTGTCCGCGCTCGTGGATTCCGCCGTCCTGCACGCGCACCTGGCTGTGCCCGCCGGCGGTCACGGTGACCCGGGCGCCGATGCCGTGCGCATTGGACCGTGTGCCGACCAGGTCGATCATCAGCCAGTGGTTGCCGTTGCCGACATTGCGGAACAGTTCGTAGCGTCCGTCGTCCGACGGCAGGCCGAGGCTCCGGCCCATGCTGCCGCCGCTGGCGGTCAGAAGATCCAGGAAACCATCGCCGTCGATGTCCGCGGTGGTCACCGAGTCGCCGACCCCGTGCAGGGTGCCGGCAGCGCCGCCGGCCGCGGTGACGGGTGTGAAGTCTCCGGTGCCGTCGTTCAACAGCAGGACATTGGGCCGCTTGCCCGCATCCCCGGAACACAGCAGGAAGAGATCGAGATCGCCGTCGTTGTCGAAATCGCCGCCGACGGCGTTGACCACGGCCAGCAGGAGATCTTCCAGCCCGCGGTCGGCACCTTCGTCGACGAACGCACCGTGGCGGTTCATGTACAGGCGCTGGGGCGCGGCTTCGTCCTGGCTCGATCCTTCGAGGGCTGTGAGTCCGGCAAGCGGCGCGTCCGAGATTATGCGCGCGGCGAGGTTCAGCTGTGCCGGTCCGCCGGGACGCTTGTCACGGGGGGCGCGAAAACGCACATGCCAGGCATCGCCGTCGTGCCCGATGGCAATCACCGGGCGCATGGAGGAACTCCCGCGCGGAAGGCCCTCGGCGTCGCCCGGGCGCAACGTGAGGGTCAGTGCGTCCGGTACGCGACCCTCGGCGCCGAGCCGGATGTCCCCGGCCGTGAGCTCACCGGTATGCTGGCCGGCCAGGGTCATGGTGAGCGTGCCCGTACTCTCGAACGTGAAGCCCACCTCGAGATCCGGCGCGGCCCCGGGCAACTCCGCCTGGGCCGTAATCGAATGGCCTTCCCCGGTGGCGAGCGCGAGACGTCCACCTGGGTTCTTGCGCGCGAGGAAGAGATCGATCGCGCCGTCGTTGTCGAAGTCACCCGCAACGGCATCCTCGAACGCAGTCTGCGGCAGCAGCTCGGGTGAGCCTGCCGGCAGCGCCGCAGTGGACAGTACCTGCAGCGCGCGATCGCCCTTGAGGCGGCACACGAGTTCGGGGTGATGGTCATCATCGAGCAGGGTCAGCACGCAGAACGGAAATCCGCGCGAGGCGAACGGCAGGGCTTCGGACGCGTCAATGAACGCAGTGTCCTGCTGCCGGAAATAGCGCGGGGGATCAGACGAATCCAGCCGCTGTTCGGCACCCTGCAGCAGATCGAGCTTCCCGTCCCCGTCCGGATCCAGCCACAGCGGCATGCGGGTGCGGGCAGTCGGGTTGTCCACTCCCCATGCCGGGGCGCGATCAACGAGGCGCGTGCCGTCGTTGACGAACAGGCGCTTGGGTTCCTCGCCGCGGCCCTGGACGGCGCCTGTCAGCTGCACGAGATCCAGGCGGCCGTCGCGGTTGAAATCCGCCCACGCCGCCCCGTGCTTGTCGGCGCCGAGTGCGTCAGCATCGAGCCACTCCGCGGTGACCTCGGTCAGGCGACCCGACTCGTTGCGGAACAGCTGCGCGTTCCGCAGATGGTTGGTGATGTAGAGATCCGGGAGTCCATCCGCATCCAGATCGCCCCACGCGGCGCCGTGGGTCATGCCTGCGTTGCCGGCGAGCGCATCGACCGGGGCTTTTTCGAACAACGTGAGTTGCTGTTCGGTGGGACCACAGGCCGCGAGACCGAGCAATGCGCCCGTTCCGATCAGCTGGCACACACGGGGCGAGGGCAGGGGACGCGGCACGGGAGCTCCTTTCAGCGCGCTGGCGAAAGCAGGCGCCCGACGAGTGGCCAGCGTCGCGCGTGACGGCCCAGTTCGAACAGGCCGCGCGACAGCGCACCAGGACGTTGCGGCGGCGCGGACAGCACCATCAGGAGTTGCCTGGCGAGCGCATCCGGCTGGAAGCGCTCGGAAGCTGCGTGACGCCTTGCCCGTGCGCCGATCTCCGCACAGCGCGCCGGCGAACTCAGAACCTGCGTCAGCACGTCCACCCAGCGATCGACATTGGTGTAATCGTCGATCAGCACGCCGCCGTCACCCACGGCTTCCGGCAGCCCGCCGCGACGGCTCGCGATCACCGGGATGCCGCACGAGGCGGCTTCCAGCGCGACCATGCCGAAGCCTTCCTCCCAGCGGGACGGTGCGATCAGCAGGCGGGTGCGGCGGTACACCTCCCGCATGTCCGACACGCGGGGCGCGAACGTCACGTTGGGCAGGACTGCCAGTCGTTCGTCCAGGTTCTCACGCGCGCGAGAGTCGAGCTTCCACGATTCCTGCAGCAGGAAGCGCACGTCGGGCAGGCGGC
>JBFWUN010000030.1:6439-51887 GCA_050247235.1 Gammaproteobacteria bacterium | reverse complement strand
CGGTGGCGAGCGTGTCCCGGTCGGCGTGCAGCGGCGGTACGGTGCGCAGCCGGGCGCCGCACCCCGCGACGCCGACGATGCCGCGGGCAATGAGCGTTGCCATCTCGCGCACGTGGCCGTGACGGCTGTAGTAGAGCACCAGGATGTCGAGCATGGCGGATCAGCGTTCGAACAGCGCGAGGACGTTCGCCGGCGGTCGCCCGAGCGCGGCGCGCCCGTCGTGCACCACCAGCGGCCGCTCCAGCAGCGCCGGCTGCTCGACCAGCGCGTCGAGCAGCCGCGCGTCCGTCGCGTCTGCGAGCCCGAGTTCGGCAAACAGCGGATCCTTCGTCCGCACCATCGCCTGGATCCCGCCGTCGAGCACGCGTGCGATCGCGGTGAGCGTCGCGCGGTCCGGCGGCGTTTTCAGGTATTCCACCACGCGATGCGGAATGCCCCGTGCCTCGAGCAGCGCGAGTGCTTCGCGTGACTTCGAACACCGGGGGTTGTGATAGATAATGGTTTGCATGTGGGTTCTCCGAACGAAGTCGCCGTGCCGCGCGCGTCACGGTCTTCCCGTCCCCGTCGCGCGCACGGGTGGTCACGGAAGCAAGGCGTGAGCGTAGCGCGAGACATGCTGGTCGCGGAAGCGCGCTTCGTGTGGCGCGTCATCGCGGCGTTCGACCGCGATGGATGTGCGCAGGCGGCGGGCGCGCTGTCGTATTCCACGGTGCTCGCGCTGGTGCCGCTGTCGGCGGTGATGCTGGCGACGCTCGCGCTCGTCCCGGCCCTCTACGGCTGGCATATCTCGATCGAGAATTTCATTTTCCAGAACTTCGTGCCCGCGCGCGGCGAACAGATCCGGGGGTACGTGGTCGCGTTCGTCGACCAGGCCAAAACCCTTCAGACTCTCGGCTTCGCGGGTCTCGCGGTGTCGGCCATTGCGATGATGGAAACGATCGAGTCGACGTTCAACACGATCTGGCAGGTCACCACGCACCGCGCATGGTGGCATCGCGGCTGGCTGTACATCGCAATCCTCGGGTTCGGGCCGCTGCTGCTGACCGCCGGCATGGCAGTGACCACGCTCGCGGCGTCCGTCCCGATGATTGGACGCGCGCTTGCCCGGGCGCCGTTCTCCGTGCTGCTGGACATGACGCCGTTCCTCGCCACCTGGGTAGCGTTCGCGGTCAGTTTCAAGCTCGTGCCCAACCGGCCGGTCGCGTGGCGTGACGCCCTGCTGGGCGGAGCGCTCACGGCAGTGCTCTACGCGGGCGCCCGGCGCGGGTTTGAACTCTACGTGAGGTATTCGCCCCAGCAGGAGATGGTCTACGGCGCCTTCGCCGCCGTGCCGCTGTTCCTCGTGTGGGTCTACGTATCGTGGTTCGTCGTGCTGTTCGGAGCGGTGTTCACGCACGAATCGGGGCAGCGCGAGGACGAGAGGGCGAGGGGCCACGCATGAGCGAACGGCGCGCACCGGACGGGTCGGCGTCGCGCGGACGCCGCTTTATCGTGTCCGGCCGCGTGCAGGGCGTGGCGTACCGCGCCTCGGCCCAGCGCAAGGCCACCGAACTCGGCCTGACGGGCTGGGTAAGGAACCTCCCGGACGGCAGCGTGGAAGCCTGCGCCGTCGGGACACCAGCACAGCTTGCGGCGTTCGAGGACTGGCTGTGGCAGGGGCCCCGGCTCGCGGCCGTCACGGCGGTGACCGGCCGTGACGCGCCCGTCGAGCCGCTGGACGCGTTCGTCGTGCGTGCCTGACGTCGCCGCGGCTCAATGCCGCGGCAGCTTGCGGAGGATCATCGGCAGCGCGTCCTCCAGCGGTACGTGTTCCGCCTCGTCGTCCGTGCGCGCCTTGTACTCGAGCGTCCCGGCATCGAGCCCGCGGTCGCTGATCACGAATCGATGGGGGATCCCGATCAGTTCGAGATCCGCGAACATCACGCCCGGGCGCTCGTTGCGGTCGTAGAACAGGCAGTCGATGCCGGCATCCAGGAAGCGCCGGTAGAGCGCCTCGGCTGCCTGCCGCAACCGCTCCGACTTGTGCATGTGGATCGGCGCGATCGCGACCTGGAACGGCGCGATGCTCACCGGCCAGAGAATGCCCTTCTCGTCGTGGTTCTGCTCGATGGCGGCGGCCACGATGCGCGACACCCCGATGCCGTAGCAGCCCATGACCATGGTGACAGCGCTGCCCTTCTCGTCGAGCACCGTCGCCTTCATCGCTTCGCTGTACTTGGTGCCGAGCTGGAAGATGTGCCCGACTTCGATACCACGCTTCAGTTCGAGCGTGCCGTCGCCGTCGGGGCTCGGATCGCCCGCCACGACGTTGCGCACGTCGGCGACGTTCGCGAGCGGGAGATCGCGCGCCCAGTTGACGCCCCGCAGGTGGTAGCCTTCTTCGTTCGCGCCGCAGACGAAATCGGCGACGATGCTCGCAGCCTGGTCCACGTGCACCGGGATGTCGAGTCCGACCGGGCCGAGCGAACCGGGCGCACATCCCAGCGCCCGGACAATCTGCTCGGCACGCGCGAACCGCAGTGGCTTGAACACGCCGGGAAGGTTCTGCGCCTTGACGGCATTCAGGTCGTGGTCGCCGCGCAGCACCAGCGCGACGAGCCCCCCGTCCGCCCCCTCGACCACCAGCGTCTTCAGGCAGCGTTCCGGGGGCACACCGAGTCCCCGGCTGACTTCCTCGATCGTGTGCTGGCCCGGTGTCGCGACCTTCGTGCACGGCTCGCCCGGTGGAGGACGCGGCGCCGACGGGGCGGGCGCGGGCACCATTTCGACGTTCGCGGCGAACCGTCCGGTGGTGGAGAACGCGATGAGATCCTCGCCCGAATCGGCCAGCACGTGGAATTCGTGCGACCCGGAGCCGCCGATGTTCCCCGTGTCCGCGAGGACCGCGCGGTAGGTCAGCCCGATGCGATCGAAAATCCGCGAGTAGGTGTCGTACATCTGCTGGTAGGTGACGAGCAGGGAGTCGCGATCGAGATGGAAGGAATACGCGTCCTTCATCAGGAACTCGCGCGCGCGCATGATGCCGAAGCGCGGGCGCACCTCGTCACGGAACTTGGTCTGGATCTGGTAGAAGTTCGCGGGCAGCTGCTTGTAGCTCTTGATCTCTCCGCGGATGAGATCCGTGATGACTTCCTCGTGCGTGGGCCCGAGGCAGAACGGCCGCTCGTGTCGATCCTGCAGCCGCAGCAGCTCCGGCCCGTACTTGTCCCAGCGACCGGATTCCTGCCACAGCTCCGCCGGCAGCACCCCCGACATCAGGACTTCCTGCGCCCCGGCACGATCCATCTCTTCGCGCACGATGTGCTCCACCTTGCGCAGCACCCGCAGTCCGAGCGGCAGCCAGGTGTAGATGCCTGCCGCGAGCTGCCGGATCATGCCGGCACGCAGCATCAGCTGATGGCTGACGACCTCGGCGTCGGCGGGGGATTCTCGGAGCGTCGGGAGCAGCAGGTTGGACAGGCGCATGACGATCTTCGCGGATGGAAAGGCGCATTCTGGGTAGAAGCGCGGGCTCGCCGCAACCGCTGCGATGTCCCGCTGCGACGCCGGCCGTGCCGGGGTTGCGCCCCTCGGCGACCACGTGCGTTCGGGCCTCCGCATCCCGCGTGACGCCGAGGGCGTGTCGCGCGCGTGGTGATTCCTTGACCGGACCCGGGAATCCCATTACCGTTGCCGCCCCTGTCCGCCGGCCGGCTCCCCGCAGACCGAGCGACAGGCGTTACGCCGACCCTGTGCTCACGAGGCGCCGGGGACGGTCGGAACCGTTCGGCGGGTCACCCCGCCGGGCGCGCGATGACCGCGGCACTTGCTTCAAACAGTAGTGAGGAACTTCGCATGAGCGAGAAACTGCGCGGCGCCGAGATCTTCGTGCGCGCCCTGATCGACGAAGGCGTCGAATTCGTCTTCGGTTACCCCGGCGGCTCCGTCCTGCACATCTACGATGAGCTGTACAAGCAGGACACCCTCAAGCACATCCTGGTGCGCCACGAACAGGGCGCCACCCACGCCGCCGACGGCTACGCGCGGGCGACCGGCAAGCCCGGCGTCGTGCTCGTGACGTCCGGGCCCGGTGCGACCAACGCCGTCACCGGCATCGCCACGGCCTACATGGACTCCATCCCGCTGGTGGTCTTCACCGGCCAGGTGCCCACACACCTGATCGGCAACGATGCGTTCCAGGAAGTCGACTGCGTCGGCATCACGCGCCCGTGCGTGAAGCACAACTTCCTGGTCGAACGGGTCGAGGACCTGGCGGCCACGATCAAAAAGGCATTCTTCGTGGCGACCTCCGGGAGGCCCGGCCCGGTGGTCGTGGACATCCCGAAGGACGTCACCGCGAACGTCACCGAGTATCACTACCCGAAGACGGTCGAGATGCGCTCCTACAAACCCACGACGAAGGGCCACCCTGGCCAGATCAAGAAGGCTGCCCAGCTGATCCTCGGGGCGCAGAAGCCGATGATCTACACGGGGGGAGGCGTTGTGCTGGACAACGCCGCCGGCGAACTGACCCGGTTCGGGCGCCTGCTGGGCTATCCGGTCACGAACACGCTGATGGGCCTCGGCGGCTATCCCGCGACGGACCCGCAGTTCGTCGGGATGCTCGGCATGCACGGCACGTACGAAGCGAACATGGGCATGCACCACTGCGACGTGCTCATCGCGATCGGCGCGCGGTTCGACGATCGGGTCACGGGCGATCTCGCCAAGTTCTGCCCGCACGCGAAGATCGTCCACATCGACATCGACCCCTCCTCGATCTCCAAGAACGTCCGGGTGGACGTGCCGATCGTCGGCAGCGTCGGCAACGTGCTGTCCGAACTCAACCGGCTGATCGAGGAAACCGGCCACAAGCCGGTCGATCGCGACAACGATCCCTGGTGGCGTCAGATCCGCGACTGGCAGAAACTCGACTGCCTGCGCTTCGACCGCGGCAGCAACCTGATCAAGCCGCAGGCCGTGGTGGAAACGCTGTACCGCGTGACCGGTGGCGATGCGTACATCACGTCGGATGTCGGTCAGCACCAGATGTGGGCGGCGCAGTTCTACAAGTTCGACCAGCCGCGGCGCTGGATCAACTCCGGCGGTCTCGGCACGATGGGGTTCGGCCTGCCGGCGGCGATGGGGGTGCAGCTCGCGTTCCCGTCGAGCCAGGTCGCGTGCATCACCGGGGAGGCGAGTTTCGTGATGTGCGTGCAGGAGCTGTCCACCTGTCTCCAGTACGACCTGCCGATCAAGATCGTCAGCCTGAACAACCGTTACATGGGCATGGTCCGGCAGTGGCAGGAGTTCTTCTACGACCGGCGCTACTCGCACTCGTACATGGACGCGCTGCCCGACTTCGTCAAGCTGGCGGAGGCGTTCGGCCACGTCGGCATGCGGATCGAGAAACCAGGCGATGTCGAAGGTGCGCTGAAGGAAGCCTTCGCGATGAAGAACCGGCTGGTGCTGATGGATTTCATCACCGACCAGAGCGAGAACGTGTACCCGATGATCGCCGCCGGCAAGGGGCAGCACGAGATGCACCTGGCGCCCGGAACCTCCGAACGGGAACTCGCATGAAACGGCACACGATCTCCATCCTGCTGGAGAACGCCGCGGGCGCGCTGTCGCGCGTGGCCGGACTCTTCTCGGCACGTGCGTACAACATCGAGTCGCTGTCGGTTGCGCCGACCGAGGATCCCACCGTCTCGCGCCTGACACTCGTCACGCGCGGGTCGGCAGAGGTAATCGAGCAGATCACCAAGCAGCTGAACAAGCTGGTGGATGTGATCCGCCTCATCGATCTCAACGAGGGCGCTTCGATCGAACGTGAGCTGATGCTCATCAAGGTGCGCGCCATCGGCGGCGAGCAGCGCGACGAGATTGCCCGGCTCGCCGGGATCTACGGCGCGCGCATCGTCGACGTCACCGAGTCCAGCTACATCATCGAGATGACGGGCGACAGCGCCAAGCTCGACGCCTTCGTCGACATCGTCGGCGCCAAGCGAATCATGGAAGTGGTGCGCTCGGGCGTGCTCGGGATCCTGCGCGGCACCAAGGCGCTGCGCGCTTGACCAGAGCCCGGCGCGCGGACGGCCGCGAACCTGCATCGCACCAGAAATCGCTGTGCCCACTGGGGGGCTCGACAGCGGAACAACCACCGGGAGAAGACACATGGCCCTGAACATCTATTACGACAAAGACGCTGACCTGACCCTCATTCAACGGCGCAAGGTCGCCATCATCGGCTACGGCTCGCAGGGGCATGCGCACGCCAACAACCTGCGGGACTCGGGCGTGAGCGTGACGGTCGGGCTGCGCGAGGGCTCGGCCTCCTGGCAGAAGGCGCAGAATGCAGGGCTGCCAGTGAAAGCGGTGCCCGCCGCGGTGGCCGAAGCTGACGTGGTCATGATCCTCGCCCCCGACGAGCAGCAGGGAGACCTGTACCGCAGTGACATCGCCCCGAACATCAAGCAGGGCGCGGCGCTCGCGTTCGCGCACGGGTTCAATATCCACTTCGGGCAGATCACCCCGCGCGAAGACCTGGACGTCATCATGATCGCGCCCAAGGGGCCGGGACACCTGGTGCGATCCACTTACCAGCAGGGCGGCGGCGTGCCGAGCCTGATCGCCGTGGCACAGGATCGCTCGGGCCAGGCCAAGGAGATCGCGCTGTCCTACGCGGCCGCCAATGGCGGTGCGCGCGCCGGCGTCATTGAGACCAATTTCCGCGAGGAGACCGAGACCGACCTGTTCGGCGAGCAGGCCGTGCTCTGCGGCGGTACCACCGCACTGATCCAGGCGGGCTACGACACGCTGGTCGAGGCCGGTTACGCGCCGGAGATGGCGTACTTCGAATGCCTCCATGAGCTCAAGCTCATCGTCGATCTGATCTACGAGGGTGGCATCGCGAACATGCGGTACTCGATCTCCAACACGGCGGAATACGGCGATTTCACCCGTGGCCCGCGCATCGTGACCGAGGAGACGCGCAAGGAGATGAAGCGAATCCTGTCCGAGATCCAGAACGGCGAGTTCGCCCGCGAGTGGATGGGCGAGAACAGGACCGGCGCGTCGGTGCTGAAGGCCAAGCGCCGGATCGCCCGCGGGCACGGCATCGAGGAAGTCGGTGAACGCCTGCGCGCGATGATGCCGTGGATCAAGGCAAACCGCCTCGTCGACCAGTCGAAGAACTGACGCGCGCGGGTCACGTGGTCCGTGTGCGGGGGCGCCGAGCCCCGCCCACGGCGTGACCGCACGCTGCCTTCACCTCCCCGGCGGGGAGGACTAAGCTACCGCTCATCGACATCGCCTGTCGCACCCGGAGGGCGTCGCCCATGAACCAGTCACCCGATCCCGGCCAGCAGAAGGTCCACCGGCTGTTCCCGCTCGACGCGCCGGGACTGCGCGGACGCGGCATCTACCTGCTGCCGAACCTGTTCACGACGAGCGCGCTGTTCGCCGGCTTCTACGCGATGATCGCCGCCATCCACGGCAATTTCGACGCCGCCGCCATCGCCACGTTCATGGCGATGGCGCTCGACGGACTCGACGGCCGCATCGCCCGGTTGACCAATACGCAGAGCGCGTTCGGTGCCGAGTACGACAGCCTGGCGGACATGGTCTCGTTCGGGGTGGCGCCCGCCATCCTCGCGTACGAGTGGCTGCTCCACGAAGTCGGCAAGCTGGGTTTCCTGGTGGCGTTCGTCTACGCCTCCGCCGCCGCCCTCCGGCTGGCCCGTTTCAATGCGCAGCTCGCCTCCAGCGATCGCAAATACTTCAAGGGGCTTCCCAGCCCGGCCTCGGCCGCCGTCGTCGCCGGGTTCATCTGGTGCTTCGACGAGGGGAATCTCCAGGGTCATGGCCTGGTGGTCGCGCTGACCATCCTCGTGACCGTCGCGTGCGGCGCGCTGATGGTCAGCAACATCCGCTTCTACAGCTTCAAGGAACTCGACCTGCGCAGTCGCGTGCCGTTCGTGAAGGTCCTTGCAGTCGTGCTTGCGTTCGGCGTCATCTCGGTGAATCCGCCGGTGGTACTGCTCACGGGGTTCGTCGCCTACGCGGCGTCCGGTCCCATCCTGACCTTGACCCAGCTGCGACGACGGCGGCGCGAACGCCGTCGCTTCCGCTGAGCCAGGTCCCGGCGCGGTTCCCCGTGACCTCTCGTGTGAAAGACCGGCCGGGCATCGTCGACCGTAACCCTCCCCGGCCGGACTGACGCCATGCGGGACGATACGCGCCGGCGTGCCTACCTTGCGGCTCTCGGGGTCGACGCCTGGATCCGACGCGACGCACCCCCGCGCGCCGCCGCGTCGCCGCCCGCCGCGGAGAGTGCCGCGGCGGCCACGCCGGATGCCGCGCCCGTGGCCCGCGCGGACGCGCCGGAAGCTTGGGCCGCGCTCGCAGGTGAGGTCTCCGCGTGCGTGCGCTGTGCATTGCACGAAGGCCGTACGCAGACGGTGTTCGGCGTCGGTGACCGCGCGGCCGGCTGGCTCATCGTCGGCGAGGCGCCCGGGCAGGAAGAGGACCGTCGGGGCGAACCGTTCGTGGGGCGGGCCGGGCAGCTGCTGAACGCGATGCTCGCCGCCGTCGGACTGGCGCGGGAGCGCGTGTACATCGCCAACATCCTGAAGTGCCGGCCGCCGAACAACCGCGATCCGCGCCCCGAGGAGGTGGCCTGCTGCGAACCGTTCCTCGCCCGGCAGATCGCACTCATCGCCCCGCGGATCATCCTCGCGGTCGGGCGCATCGCGGCCCAGAACCTGCTCAAGGTACAGACGCCGATCGGGCGCCTGCGCGGTCAGCGGCATCACTACGGTCCGCGCGAAATCCCCGTCGTTGTGACCTACCATCCCGCCTACCTGCTCCGCTCCCCCGCGGAGAAACGCCGGGCATGGCAGGACCTGCTGTTTGCGCGCCAGGTGTTCGAGGGGCAGTCGTGAGCGCGGCGTGGGAGGCCGAGTCACCGCGCCTGCGCCCGATGCGCGAACACGATCTGCCGAACGTGCTCGACGTGGAACAGCGCGCGTACGAGTTTCCGTGGACGCTCGGCATCTTCACGGACTGCCTGCGTGCGGGGTACTGCTGCTGGGCACTGGAGTTCGACGCACGGATCGTCGGCTACGGCATCATGGTCGTCACGCTCGACGAGGCTCACATCCTGAACGTCTGCGTGGATCCGGCCTACCAGCGGCGCGGCTTCGCGCAGGTCATCCTCGATCACCTCGTGGAACTCGCGATCCGCCATCGCGCCAGCATGGTGTTCCTGGAGGTCCGGCCTTCCAACGCACCGGCGCGCCGCCTGTACGCCCGCAACGGCTTCACGCAGATCGCGGTCCGCCGGGGTTACTACCCGGCGCGGGCGGGGCGCGAGGATGCCTACGTGCTCAGCCGCAACTTCCCGCCGGCCTGAGCATTCGCCGGCGCGCGCCGCGGGCCGGCAGCCCATTGAATAGACCCGGTGAGTCGGCTAGCCTTCCGGGCATTCACGGTGCCCCGCACCCCGTCATCCGAAACCAGAGAGCCGTATCGCATGGTCCAGACAACGCTTCGTTCCCTCGCGTGTGCCGTCCTGCTCGGGACCGCCACCTCCACGTTTGCGATCGATCGCGTCGCTTTCGAATACGGTGACTCCGCGGGCGATGCCAACATCGATCGGTACGGCGCCGTGGCCACGTTCGACTGGAACGTGCGCTGGCTGCAGTCGGGCAGCTGGTACCTCGGCGGCTACTGGGAGGCCGGCGTGAACTTCTGGGACAGTGACCCGGGCCGCACCGGCAACGACTCGCTGGTCGATCTGCACATCACGCCGGTGTTCCGCTGGCAGCGCGATGTGAACGCCGGGTTCGCCCCATTCCTCGAACTCGGCGTGGGTCCGCACGGCCACACGGAAAGCGAGATCGAGAACAAGGACTTCGACATCGGCTTCGCGTTCGGCAGCCACGTCGGGGGCGGTATACGCCTGGGCGACCAGGGCCGCTACGAAATCCTGTACCGCTTCCAGCACCTGTCCAACGCCAGCATCGGGGACAAGAACCCCGGCGTGAATTTCCACCTTTTCCAGTTCGGTTACCACTTCTGACCCCGCGGGCCCGGGCGGCGCGCCGACGACCGCCGGCGGCGCCCTCGGGTAGAATCGGGGCATGGCGAATCCCCCGACCATCGAAGACACCATCGGCCGCACGCCGCTCGTGCGGTTGCAGCGCCTGGTCCGGGACACCTCCAACGTTCTGCTCGCGAAGCTCGAAAGCCACAATCCCGCCGGTTCGGTCAAGGATCGCCCCGCGCGGAACATGATCCTGCAGGCCGAGCTGCGCGGTGACATCCGCCCCGGCGACACCCTGATCGAAGCCACGTCCGGCAACACCGGGATCGCGCTCGCGATGGTCGCAGCGATGCGCGGTTACCGGATGATCCTGATCATGCCCGACAACATGAGCGTGGAACGCCGCGCGCTGATGAAGGCGTATGGCGCCGAGATCATCCTGGTGCCGACCGAGGGCGGCATGGAAGCGGCGATCGATCTCGCCCGCTGCATGCAGGCGGACGGCGAGGGGCGGGTGCTCGATCAGTTCGCGAATCCCGACAATCCGCGCGCGCATTACGAAACCACCGGCCCCGAGATCTGGCAGGACACCGGCGGGCGGATCACCCATTTCGTGAGCGCGATGGGGACCACCGGTACGATCATGGGGACCGGGCGCTTCCTCAAGGAACGCAACCGCGCGGTGCAGATCATCGGCGTGCAGCCCGGAGAGGGTGCGAGCATCCCCGGGATCCGCCGCTGGAAGCCGCCGTATGTCCCTGGCATTTTCGAACCGGAGCGCGTCGACCGGCTCGTCGACGTGACGCAGCAGGAGGCCGAGGCGATGGCCCGCAGGCTCGCCGCGGAGGAGGGCATCCTCGGCGGCATCTCGGCGGGGGGCGCGGTCGCGGCGGCGCTGCGCATCCTGGACGAGGTACAGGACGCCGTCATCGTCACCATCGTCTGTGATCGTGGCGATCGCTACCTCTCCACCAAGGTATTTCCAGCCTGACAATGAATCTCAACTGCCTCGTGTTCGATATCGAGACCGTGCCGGACGTCGATGGCGCGCGCCGGTTGTGGGGCCTGGAGGGACTCGGAGACGAGGATGTCGCCAAGGTCATGGTGGCGAAGCGTCAGCAGGAGACCGGCGGGCAGGTGGAGTTCCTGCGCCATCACCTGCACCGGGTGTGCGCGATCTCGGCCGTGTTCCGCCACGATGATCGCCTGAACGTGTGGTCGCTCGGAGAAGAGGACGCCTCCGAGGCCGAGCTCCTCAAGCGCTTCTTCGATGGCCTGGAGCGCTATTCGCCGACCCTGGTGTCGTGGAATGGCGGAGGATTCGATCTCCCGGTGCTGCACTACCGCGCACTCCTCCACGGTGTGGCCGCGCCGCGCTACTGGGAGATCGGACACGACGACGCGAGCTTCCGCTACAACAACTACCTCGGGCGCTTCCACTGGCGGCACCTCGACCTGATGGACGTGCTGTCGGGCTACCAGCCACGCGCCGTCGCCAGGCTCGACGAGATCGCCACCCTGATGGGATTCCCGGGCAAGCTCGGCATGACCGGCGCGGACGTCTGGAAGTGCTATCTCGCCGGCGGGATCCGCGAGATCCGCGCGTACTGCGAGACCGATGTCCTGAACACGTACCTGGTCTACCTGGCGTTCGAGCGGATGCGCGGCAATCTGCACGAACCCCGGCACGCGGAAGAACAGCAGCGCCTGCGTGCCTGGCTGCGCGAGCAGGGCCACCCCCACTTCCAGGAGTTTCTCGACGCCTGGCCCGAGCCATGAGTTCGCGGCAGGCGCTGCCACGATCCGTCGAAGTGACGATCGAACGCCTGTCGCACGAGGGGCGCGGCGTCGCGCACGTGGACGGCAAGACCTTGTTCGTTGCAGACGCACTGCCCGGCGAGCGGGTGGAAGTCCGGATCACGCGCCGCCATCGTCGCTTCGACGAAGGGGTGACGGAGCACGTTCTCGCGGCCGACCCGACCCGCGTGGACCCGCGGTGCCCGCACGCCGCCGCGTGCGGCGGCTGTTCGCTGCAGCACCTCGCGCCCGCGGCGCAAGTGGCGCACAAGGAGTCCGTGCTCCTCGAGCTGCTCCGGCACCAGGCGAACGCGCGCCCGGTGCGGGTGCTGCCGGCTATCACGGGCCCCGTCTGGGGATATCGCCGGCGGGCGCGTCTCAGCGTGCGCGAGGTCCACAAGAAAGGGCGCGTACTGATCGGCTTCCGCGAGAAGTCATCGCACTACGTCGCCGAGATCACCCGCTGCGACGTGCTGACGCCGGACGTCGGGCACCGGCTCGAGGCGCTGCACGCGCTGGTGGAATCGCTCGACATCCGCGCGCAGATTCCCCAGATCGAGATCGCCGCTGACGATCACCACACGCTGGTGCTCATCCGGCACCTGGTGCCCGTGGAGGCGCCGGACCGCGCGCGCCTGCGCGCGTTCGAAGAAGACACCGGGCTGCGCGTCCACCTGCAGTCCGGGGCGGCGCAGGACAGTACGCCGCTCGGAGAGCCGGTCGCGCTCAGCTACGCGGTGGACGATCTGCGCTTCGCGTTCCGGCCCGGTGATTTCGTGCAGGTGAATGCCGCGATCAACCAGCAGCTGGTCGCGCACGCGGTCGCGCTGCTCGCGCCTGAGCCGCACGAACGCGTATTGGACCTGTTCTGCGGCCTCGGCAATTTCACGCTGCCGGTTGCGCGGCGCGCGGGACACGTGCTCGGGCTGGAAGGCGAAGCGGGGCTGGTAGCGCGCGCGCGTGCGAACGCCGCCGCGAACGGCTGCGCGAACGCGCTGTTCGATACCGCGGACCTGGCGAGCCCCGAAGGCGCCGCGCGCGCGGCGCGCGAGTGCTGGGATCGCGTGCTGCTCGATCCGCCGCGCAGTGGCGCCGAGCAGGTTCTGAAGGCGCTCGATCTCGCGGCGACGCGGCGGGTCGTCTACGTGTCATGCAACCCGGTGACCCTGGCGCGCGATACTGCGATCCTCGTCCGTGATCGCGGGTTCACGCTCGGCGCGGCGGGGGTGATCGACATGTTTCCCCACACCGCGCATGTCGAATCGATCGCGGTCTTCGATCGGCGCCGCTGAGCGGGTCGGCGCGCTGCTGCTCGCCGCCACGCTCGTGGCGTGCGGCCCCGCGCCCGACCCCGGCACCGTGCGCTTCGGCCTGGCGACTCCACCGGCGACGCTCGATCCGCGCTTTGCCACGGATGCGAGCGCGGCGCGGCTGTGCCGGCTCGTCTACGCTGCGCTGGTCGACTTCGATGCGCGTTTCACGCCCGTGCCGGCGCTCGCCACGTGGGTCGAAGTGTCTCCACGCTTCTATCGCTTCACGCTGCGCGCGGCGCGTTTCCACGACGACGCGCCGGTGACGGCCGGCGACGTCGTCGCGACGTACCGCGCGATCCTGGACCCCGCCCGTGCATCGCCGCTGCGGGGCGCGCTGGCGCACATCGTGAGCGTCGAGGCGCGCGATCCCCGGACCGTCGACTTTCACCTCGCGCGCCCGGACCCGCTGTTTCCCGGGCTGCTCACGCAGGGGATCCTGCGCGCGGCGGATGCCGGTCTTGCAGTGCTGCCGTCGCGTCCCGTCGGCAGCGGACCGTTCCGCGTGGTCGCGCCGCCGGATGGTCGCCGCATCGCGCTCGCCCGGATTGCCGACGGCCAGCGCGTGGATTTCGTGATCGTGCCGAACGAGACCACGCGGGCGTTGAAGCTCGCGCGCGGTGAGCTCGACCTGCTGCAGGGCGGGTTCGCACCCGAACTCGGCGACTGGCTCGCCGCGCGTCCGGATCTCACCGTGATGGCGCGGCCCGGCACGGTCTTCACGTATCTCGGTTTCAACCTCGCGAGTGGTCCCACCGCGGACCGGCGCGTGCGCGCAGCCATCGCGCATGCGATCGATCGCGCGGCGCTCATCAGGTACGTGTTCCGTGACCGTGCGCGTCCGGCGGCCACGTTGCTGGCGCCCGAACACTGGGCGAGCGATCCGCGGCTCGCCGGTCCGGCGCATGCGCCGGCAAGTGCGCGGGCACTGCTGGCGGACGCAGGATTCTCACCCGCGCGGCCGCTGCGGCTGCGCTACAAGACGTCGAATGATCCGTTCCGTCGACGCATCGCGACAATCCTGCAGGACCAGCTGAAGACCGTCGGGATCGATCTCGCGATCGAGAGTCACGACTGGGGCACGTTCTATGGTGACGTGCGGGAAGGGCGTTTCGAGCTGTACGCGCTGTCCTGGGTGGGGCTGCAGCTGCCGGACATTTTTCGCCACGCGTTTCACAGCACGTCGGTGCCGCCGCGCGGGGCGAATCGCGGGCGCTACGCGAACGCGCGGGTCGACCGGCTGATCGAACGCGCCGAGATCGCCGCCGACCCGACGGCACGCACACGGCTCTACCACGCGCTCCAGGCACAGCTGCTGGCGGACCTGCCGTACGTGCCCTTGTGGTACGAGGACACGTTCGTCGCGTATGGTCCGCGCGTGCGGGGTTACACGGTCGACCTCCATGGACAGTTCGACGGTTTGCGCGATCTGCGGCGCGTCGAGGTCCCCGGCAATGCTTCTATACTGGCCCGAAACGACGGGGAGAAACCCTGATGAAGCAGGTACGGCGACTGGGCGTGGTGCTGTCGACGGTGACCGATGCCACGATCGGCGAGATGATCGAGCTTGGACAGCTCGCGGAGCGGTACGGGTACGACGCGGTACTCGTCAACGAGGGACGCGGCGACGCGCTCGCCACGAGCCAGGCAATCGCGGGTGCGACGACCACGGTGCGCGTCGGCACGAACATCGCGAACATCTATTTCCGTCACCCGTTCCTGTGCGCCGCCACGGCGCGCACGATTGCCGGGATCTCGAGCGGCCGCCTGCTGCTGGGGCTCGGGATCAGCCACCGCGGGCTGCTCGCGTCGCTCGGCATCGACATGGGAGACGCGCGGCGCGTCCTCCACGACTACACGCTGGCGGTGCGCAACGGGCTGGCCGGCCGGGTGACCCAGGGTTTTCTGAACCCGCCACCTTCGCCTTACCCGGTGCCCGTGTACGTGGCCGGCAACACGGTCGAGAGCGCGGCGGTGGCCGGCGCCGTGGGAGATGGGCTGATGCCATTCCTGACCCCGCGCGACCACCTGCCCGCGTTGCTTGCCGCCGCGCGGCAGGCGCGGGCCGCGGCCGGCGGCGATCCCGCGACGTTCGGCTGCTGCCTCAGCATTCCGACATTCCTCAGCGACGACCTCGCGGCGGCGCGCTCCGCTGCCCGCTACAACCTGGCATTCTTCGCGCAGCTTCCGAACTACCGTCGCCAGTGGCGGCGCGCCGGGTTCGCTGCCGCGATGGACGCGGTGCGCGGCGCCTGGCAGGGTGGCGATCGGCGCGAAGCGGCACGGCATATCCCCGATGCGCTCGTCGAACAGGTTTGCGTGTTCGGCACGCCGGCCGAGTGCCGGGCGCGTCTGGACGCCTTCCGTGACGTCGGGGTCGATCTGCCGGTGCTTGCCGTCAGCCCGGTCAACGAAGATCGGATCGGCGCGACGCGCAAGGCCATCGCGGCGCTGTCACCACGCGCGTGAACTGCGCTGCGTGCCGCACCGCGCCCCGCTACAATCCGGGTTCACTCGCCGAGCCGCGGCGTCAACCACACTTAGCCAGAGGACCCCATGCGCAGCATCGAAACGCCACAGGACATGAAGAAGCATCTCGGTGAGGATTTCGGCACGTCGGAATGGGTGGAAATCGACCAGGCGATGATCGACAAGTTCGCGGAGGCCACCGGCGACCACCAGTGGATCCACGTGGACGTGGAGCGGGCCAGAAAGGAGATGCCGGGTGGCCGCACCATCGCACATGGCTTCCTGACCCTGTCGCTGGTCCCACGGCTCGGGGCGACCATCTGGAAGATCGAGAAGCGCAGCCGCGGTCTCAACTACGGCCTGAACAAGCTCCGCTTCACCGCGCCGGTGCCGGTCGGAGCGCGCGTCCGCCTGCGCCAGAAGCTCCTGGCGGCGGACGACGTGAAGGACGGTGGCGTGCGTCTGACGTTCGAGAACACGATCGAAATCGAAGGCCAGGCCCAGCCCGCACTGGTGGCTGAAGGGCTGAGCATCGTCTTCCCGTGAGTGCCGTCGCGCCACGGCGGATGCCAGCACCGTCGGCCGTGCGGCAGCGCGTGGACATCGATCTGGCTACCCAGCGGCTGCGGCTGTTCGAAGGCACCGTGCTCGTCGCCGAATACCCGGTATCGACCGCGCGCAACGGGCCGGGTGAGCAGCTGGACAGCGAATGCACGCCGCGCGGACGCCACGTGATCGCCGCGAAGATCGGGGCCGGCGCAGTGCCGGGGACGGTGTTCGTGGGCCGCGTGCCGACCGGCGAAATCTACTCCCCCGCGTTCGCCGCGACGCAGCCGCCGGGCCGGGACTGGATACTGACCCGGGTCCTGTGGCTGTCGGGCTGTGAGCCCGGATTCAACCAGGGCGGTGACCGCGATACGCAGGCGCGCTACATCTATCTCCACGGCACGCCGGACGAGACGGCGCTCGGCCGGATCGGCTCGCGCGGCTGCGTGCGCATGCGCAATACCGACATCATCGCACTGTTCGAGCGGGTGGAAATCGGCACGCACGTACAGATCGCGTGATGGCCGACGTGCACCCCTTCGCGACTTCCGGAGAACCCCGCATGCAATTCGACACCCTGGCCGTTTCACTCACCGACGGCGTCGCACACATCGAACTGAACCGTCCCGACAAGGCGAATGCGCTGTCGGAGTCGATGTGGTTCGAACTGAAGACCGCATGTGAATGGCTGGATGCGACACCCGCCGCGCGGATCGGCATCCTGTCCGGTCGCGGACGACACTTCTGCGCGGGCATCGACCTCGCGATGCTGAGCGGACTCCAGCAGCACGCCGGCGCGCTGCCGCCCGGGCATCGCTCCGAGTACCTGCGCCACCGCATCGGCGAGCTGCAGGCCTGCGTGAGCGCCCTCGAGCGCTGCCGCAAACCGGTCATCGCCTGCATCCACGGAGCGTGCGTGGGCGGTGGAATCGATCTGATCACGGCCTGCGACATGCGTTACGCGACGATCGACGCGCGCTTCAGCGTCAAGGAAATCGACGTTGCCATCGTCGCCGATGTGGGAACCCTGCAGCGGCTGCCGCGACTGGTCGGCGACGGGATTGCGCGCGAGCTGGCGCTGACCGGCCGTGACTTCGACGGGCGCGAGGCGGCCGAGATGCGACTCGTCAACCGGGTCTACCCGGACGCAGACGCCCTGCGCGCGGACGTGGCGCGTATCGCGCGCGACATCGCCGGAAAATCTCCGCTCGCGGTGCGCGGCACGAAGGAAACGCTGAACTTCAGTCGTGACCACGCGGTGGCAGAGGGGCTGGCATACGTCGCGGAGAAGAACGCGAGCCTTCTGTTCGCGCCGGATGTCACGGAGGCGGCGGCCGCATTTGCGGCACGCCGTCCGGCGGTGTACCCGGACTGAGCTGCCGCGCGACCGACGCGTCGTCAGGAGGACTTCAGCTCACGCACCAGCTCGCGCGCGAGACGCTTGAACTGGCGGTCATAGAGCACGAGTTCTCCGCCGGTTTTCACCGCCGCGATGGCGAGCCGCCCCACCAGCATCAGCAGCAGCAAGGTGATGATCCACGCGACGAAGTAAGACAGCCGGAAGGTGTTCGGACCGGGACTGCCCGGCGCGGGCGTTGGGGGTGATTCCGTCGCTTCCTCGTCGGTCATGGTGGTGGCGCCGCCGGCTGCGGCGAGCGTGCGATCGAGATGCGAACCGCGTTCGATTGCGTCCGCGACGCGCTCGACTCGCGCGGGATCCTGGTAAAGCGACCAGGCTTCGGCGATCACCGCGAGCGCAATCCACAACCCCACCGCGAGCAGCACGAACCCGCATCCCTGCACGACGCCCTGTGCGATGCGCGTGCCCCGTGACAGGAGTTCGTCTCCCGCCGCGTCCTGCTCGAACTGGTACCTGGCCACCTGCCCGTCCCGGATAGCGTGATGTCAACGTGTGTGCCGCAATGTAATGAACTGCTCTGCGTTTGACCACCCGCGCGCCGTACCATGCGCGCAACACCGGGGTACTCTGGCGCGCGGCGCGTTGCCGCGGGGGAGGCGGCGTTCCTTACAATGACGCGCATGAGGCGCGTAGCGAAATCAGGGGTGCAACGGCTGGCGAGTGGGTTCGCCACGGTGATGGCCATCTCCGCGTGCGTGTTCCTGCTCGCACACGTGGTGCCGGGCGATCCGGTGGACGCGATGCTCGGCGAACGCGCAACCGCCGCGGACCGCGCGGAGCTGCGACGCGCGCTCGGTCTCGACGCGCCGCTCGGCGCGCAGTTCGGGGCGTACTACGCGCGACTCGCGCGCGGAGACCTCGGGAGGTCGCTGCATTCCCAGCGTGCGATCGGCGGGATGATCGCCGAGCGCGCACCGTACACGCTGGGCCTGGCCGCTGCCGCGCTCGTTCTCGCGGTGGCGATCGCGCTGCCGCTCGGACTCTGGAGCGCGTTGTCACCGACCGGCTGGCCCGAGCGGATCGGTGCGACCGTCGCGCTCATCGGCGGTGCCGTTCCCGGGTTCGTGATCGGCCCCGTGCTGATCGTGGTGTTCGCCGTGGGACTGGGATGGTTCCCGATCGGCGGCGCCGATTCTCCGCGCAGCGTGTTCCTCCCCGCCCTCACGCTCGCGAGCGGACTGGCGGCGGTGCTGTCACGTCAGCTGCGCGCGGCACTGATCCAGGTGCTCGGAGAACCCTACTTCCGCGCAGCGGCCGCGCGCGGGCTGCCGTTTGCCGTCCGCGTGCGTCGGCATGCGCTGCGCAACGCCGCCATCCCGGTGCTGACGGTGTTCGGCATGCAGCTTGGCGCACTGCTGGGGGGCGCGGTGATCACCGAGACCGTGTTCGCGTGGCCGGGACTCGGCACGCTTGCGATGGAGGCGATCGAACGGCGGGATTACCCCGTGCTCCAGGCCTGCGTGCTGGTGGTCAGCGCGTGCTACGTGGGAGTGAACATGCTGACCGACTGGGTGTGTGCGTGGTGCGATCCCCGGATTGGAGACGCGTGGTGAGGCGCGGCTGGTGGCGGAACTGGTGGGGGGCCGTGCTCGCCGGGTGGGCGGGCGCGGCCGTGCTGGGTGCAGGGTGGGGCGCTGCGGTGAACGAAGTCGTCCTCGCGCGGATGTTCGCCATGCCCGGTCCGCAGCTCTGGCTCGGCGCGGACGAGCTCGGGCGCGCGATCCTGCCAAGGGTGATCGTGGGGGCGGGTATTTCGGCGCCGCTCGCGGGCGGCGTCGTGCTCGGTTCGCTGGTCGTGGGGGCCGCGGTCGGGGTGTGCGCGGGATGGCGCGGCGGCTGGTTCGACGCGGCGATCGCGCGGGTGATGGATCTCTTCATGGCGTTTCCCGGCCTGCTGCTCGCGATCGCGCTGGCCGGGCTGCTCGGTCCGGGCCTCGCGAATGTCGCCATCGCGCTCGCCGTGGTGGGCTGGGTGGGGTTCGCGCGGCTGGCCCGCGCCCAGACGGCGGCGCTGAAGGCGCGCGATCACGTGCTGGTCGCGCGCGCGCTCGGCACGCCCACGTGGCGGATCCTCGGTGTGCACGTGCTGCCCCTGCTGGCCGGACCGCTGGTCGTCGAGGCCACGTTCGCGTTCGCCGCGACGATCGCCGCCGAGGCCGGCCTCAGCTTCCTCGGACTCGGCGCGCAGCCGCCCACACCGACCTGGGGAAACATGCTGCGGGAGGCCACGCATTTCCTGCTGATCGCGCCGCACATGCTGCTCGGCCCGGGGGTCGCCATCGTCTCGCTCGTGATGGCGGTGCAGGCGGCCGGCGAACGCCTGCGCGTGCGCTGGGAGGTCCCGCGCTGACGCGGACGGATCGGATCCGATCGCGCGCTTGAGTATCATGCGCGGCATCGAACGCGCACCTGCGAGGACGCCATGTCGCTCGGCCCCCTGATGATCGATCTCCAGGGCCCCACCCTGTCCGTGGAGGAACGCGAACTGCTGCGCCATCCACTCGTCGGCGGGGTGATCCTGTTCTCGCGCAACTACGAATCGCGCGCGCAGCTCGCGGCGCTGACGGCCGCCATCCACGCGCTGCGCGCGCCACGGCTGCTGATCGCGGTGGACCACGAAGGTGGACGCGTGCAGCGCTTTCGGGAGGAATTCAGCGCGCTGCCGCCGCTGCACCGGCTGGGTGAGCGTTTCGAGCGCGATCCCGCCGAGGCACTGCGCCTGGCGAGCGAGCTCGGGTGGCTGATGGCGAGCGAACTCCGGGCGGCGGACGTGGACTTCAGCTTTGCGCCGGTGCTCGATCTCTACACCACGCACAGCCGCATCATCAACGAGCGCGCATTTCACGACGCGCCGGAGATCGTCGCGCGACTGGCCCAGGCTTACGTGCGCGGCATGCACGCCGCCGGCATGGCGGCGGTGGGCAAGCATTTTCCCGGCCACGGTTCCGTCGCCGCGGATTCGCACCACGAACTCCCCATCGATCGGCGCGACCTCCACGTGCTGCGCAACCGCGATCTCGTGCCGTTCCGGCTGCTCGCCGCGGCCGGAATCGAAGGCCTCATGCCCGCGCACATCCTCTTTCCGGCGGTCGACTCGGTCCCGGTCGGTTACTCGCGCGCCTGGCTCGGACGGATCCTGCGGGGCGAGCTCGAATTCCAGGGTGCGATCTTCAGCGACGATCTGTCGATGTCCGGCGCGGCGATCGCCGCGAGTACCGTGGAGCGCGCGCGCATGGCGCTCGACGCCGGCTGCGACATGTGCCTCGTCTGCAATGATCGCAGTGCCGCCTTGCAGGTGATCGATCGCCTGCGGCGACCGCCCGAGCCGATCGCGCAGGTGCGCCTGATGCGCATGCATGGCAGGCGTCCCGAAGGCGAGCAGGACCTGCTGGCCCATCCGCGCCGCGCGACCGCGCTCACGGCGCTTGCCGCGCTCGCGGAGTCCCCCACGCTGGCGCTCGGTGACGATGCGCCGGCCTGAGGGCGCCCGGCGCGGCTGCAGGTGGATCGCCTGCCTGCTGTGCCTGCTCTGCCTGCCGGGCGTGCAGGCGGCCCGCGCGCTCGATTGTCCGCCGCTCGTCGAGCGCGCGGCGGCGGCGCACCCGGTGCGCTATGCGGACAGCCTGCTGTGGGAGGTGCGGCGTGCCGGCCTGCCGGTCAGCTACGTGTTCGGCACCATCCACCTGGGCGACGCCGCAGTGGCTTCGCCGGGACCCGCCGTGACCCGCGCGCTCGCGGCCACCTCGGCGTTCGCCATGGAAGTGCTGTTCGACCCGGGTACGCTCGCCGACGTGTCCGACGTGATGCAGCTTCCCGGGGACGCGCGTCTCCGCGACCTCGTCGGCGATGAACTGTTCACGCGTACGGTGGCGCTGCTGCGCGCCTACGGCGTCACGTCCGATCTCGCGGATCGTCTGAAGCCCTGGGCCGCCTACACGACCCTGAGCCTGCCGCCCGGGCAGCACGCGCTGCCGCTCGACCTCGTGCTGATGGGGCGCGCACAGGCGGCGGGGAAGCGCCTGTTCGGCCTGGAGACGCTGGCGGAGCAGACCGCGGTGTTCGATGCGCTGGCGCCGGCAATCCAGGTGGCGCTGCTGCGGGAGAGCGTGTGTCATCACGCGCGCTTCCAGGCCGACACCGCCGCGCTGATCGGACATTACGCAGCGGGAGACAGTGCGGCGCTGTACCGTCTCGCGCATCGGTACGA
This sequence comes from Gammaproteobacteria bacterium, assembly GCA_050247235.1. Taxonomy (GTDB): domain Bacteria; phylum Pseudomonadota; class Gammaproteobacteria; genus CAIKBL01. Next base: position 30,111 of record JBFWUN010000030.1, on the reverse strand, counting down.
ATCGCCGGCGCAGACGCGGCTGATGGAGACATTGCTCGTTGCCCGCAACCGGCGCATGGTGGAGCGGCTGCAGGTCTTCCTCGCGCGCGAGGCGGTGTTCGTCGCAATCGGCGCACTGCATCTGCCCGGCGCGGACGGGGTGCTCGCGGGCCTTGCGGCAGCGGGTTTCGAACTCCGGCCGGTACCGGTGCGATGACCGGAAGCCGGCAGCCGCCGCCGAAATCGGCTACGATGCGCGGCACCTGACGACCTCCGGTGGTTTCTGCGCGATGCGCCTCACGTTCACGAAGATGCATGGGCTCGGCAACGATTTCGTGCTGCTCGACGCGCGCGCGGAGGCTCTCGAACTGACGCCGGCGCAGTTCGCGCAGCTGGCCGATCGGCGCTACGGTGTCGGCTGCGACCAGGTGCTCGTGATCGATCGGTCAACGTTGCCGGACGCGCTCGCGCGCTACCGGATCTTCAATGCCGACGGTTCACCGGCGGAACACTGCGGCAACGGCGTCCGGTGCGTCGCGAAGTACCTGCATGACCGCGGTGACGTGACGGGCGGCACGCTCAAGGTGGAGATCGGCGGCCGCGCCTGCGCGCTTGCGCTGACGCCCTCCGACGACGTGCGCGTGGACATGGGGGTTCCGCGGTTCGCACCGCGCGACATCCCACTCGCCGTCGACGCCGAATCATCATGCTACGCGGTAACGTTCGAACAGCACCGGTACGAGTTCGGCGCCGTATCCATCGGCAACCCGCACGCCGTGTTCGAAGTGCCGGACGTCGACACCGCGCCGGTGACGACGCTCGGTGGGTTTCTGCAGAACCACGCACTGTTTCCGGCACGCGTGAACGTGGGATTCATGCAGGTGCTGAGCCCCGAACGCATCCGCCTGCGGGTGTTCGAGCGTGGCGTCGGCGAAACCCCCGCGTGCGGCACCGGGGCGTGCGGCGCGGTCGCGATCGGCATCCGCGCCGGCAGACTGGCGCCACGGGTGACCGTCGAACTCCGCGGCGGGACCCTCGCGATCGCGTGGGGTGGCGGCACCGAGCCGCTGTACATGACGGGACCGGCGACCGCCGTGTTCGTCGGGTCGATAGAACTGTGAGAAGACTCCGCGTGCGTGCGGAGTGTCGCTAATCCATCGGGAGAGAACCAAGTTGTCCGACGCCGGCATGCACGAGACACACGTGGCCCAGTACCTGCGTGATCATCCCGACTTCTTCAATCGTCACCCGGAACTGCTGGGTAGCCTGTTCATTCCGCACGAGAGCGGCCAGGCGGTATCGCTGTGGGAACGCCAGGTCGCGGTGCTGCGCGAGGAGAACGAGCGGTTGAAGGGCCGGTTCGACGCCTTCCTCGTGTCCGCGCGGGAGAACGAGGCGCTGATCTCGCGGATTCACCGGCTGGCGCTCGCGCTGATGGAAGCAGTTGGTCCCGAGGCGATCTTCCAGCTGCTGACCCGCCGGCTCGCCGAAGATTTCGGCGCCACGCGCGCCACCGTGCTGCTGTTCGCGACACCCGCGTACGTCGAAGGACAACTTCCGCAGTTCGCCGGTGCCGACTCGCCGCGGCGGGTCCCGTTCGCGGATACGCTGCGCGAGCGCACCCCGCTGTGCGGCCAGTTGTCGCTGATCCAGACCCAGGCCCTGTTCGACGGCGAACCGTTCCGCGGCTCGCACGTGGTGATGCCGCTCGCCGGCAGCCAGTGGGACGGTGTGCTCGCGATCAGCAGCGATGATCCGTCGCGTTTCGACGCGCAGATGGGCACCGAGTTCGTAGCGTTCCTGCGCGATGTCGCGGTGCTCGCGATCGCGCCGTGGATTGCGCGGCCACGGAGAGCCCGGTGAGCGACGTGGAATCCTGCTGGTCGCCAGCGATACTTGCAGACTACCTGCGGCGCTTCGCAGGCGGATCAGCGCATACGCGCGACGCGTATCGACGGGATCTCGAGCGCTTCGTGCGCGAGTGCGTGCGCCCGGCCGATGGGGCGCCCATCGATGCCCACCGGGTCCGGGCTTACCTCGCTACGCTGCACCGTCATGGCCTTGCGCCGCGTTCGATCGCGCGTGCCCTCTCTGCGCTGCGCGGGTACTGCCGCCACCTGCAGTCACGCCGGCTCCTCGATCACGATCCCACGCGGGGTCTGCGCGCCCCCAAGGGGCCGCGGCGCCTGCCCAAGCTGCTCGGCGTGGACGAGGCTGCGCGGCTGCTCGATCGCACGCCGGGCGACGACCTGGAAGTGCGCGATCTCGCGATGTGGGAAGTGCTCTATTCCTGCGGGCTGCGCGTGTCGGAACTGGTGGGACTGGACGTGGATGCGCTGGACCTCGTTGCCGCCGAAGTCCGCGTGCTGGGCAAGGGTCGCAAAGAACGCGTGGTCCCGGTCGGCCGGCCCGCGCGCGAGGCCGTGGTTCGGTGGCTGCGCGTGCGACCCGCCCTTGCCGCACCGGAGGAACGGGCACTGTTCGTCGACCGGCGCGGCCGGCGGCTGACTCCGCGTCCCGTGCAGACGCGCCTGAAGACCTGGGCCGTGAAACAGGGTATCGACAGTTCGCTGCATCCCCACATGCTGCGCCATTCGTTCGCGAGTCACCTGCTCGAATCCTCGGGCGACCTGCGCGCGGTGCAGGAACTCCTCGGGCACAGCGATATCCGCACCACGCAGGTCTATACCCACCTGGATTTCCAGCATCTCGCCAAGGTCTACGACCAGGCACATCCCCGGGCGCGACGGCGCTCGTGAGCCGCGTGACCTCCGCGGGGCCGACGCGGGAGCTGATGTACAATCCCGTTTTGAATTCCGGATCCGGGCGATGACGTCGCAGAGCATGTTCCATGGCACCACCATCCTCTCCGTGCGCCGACCGGGCCACGTGGTCATCGGCGGTGATGGCCAGGTCTCGATGGGTGACCAGATTCTCAAGGGCAACGCGCGCAAGGTCCGCCGGCTGTACCACGATCGCGTGATCGCGGGCTTCGCCGGTGGTACCGCCGATGCGTTCACCCTGTTCGAACGATTTGAAGCCAAGCTCGACAAGCACCAGGGCAACCTGATCCGGTCCGCGGTGGAACTCGCCAAGGACTGGCGCACGGACCGGATGCTGCGCCGCCTGGAGGCGCTGCTCGCGGTGGCCGACCCGCAGTACTCCCTGATCATCTCGGGTACCGGCGACGTGATCGAACCCGAGGACGCGGTGATGGCGATCGGCTCGGGCGGATCGTTCGCGAAGGCGGCGGCGCGCGCACTGGTTGAGAACACCGAACTCGATGCGGCCGCGATTGTCCGCAAGGGGCTCGCGATCGCCGCCGATATCTGCGTCTACACGAATTCCAACCACGTGATCGAAGAATTGAGGTTTTGAAGTGGACGCACCGGCGGACGTTTCCCGGGCATTGACGCCACAGCAGATCGTCGACCAGCTCGATCGGCACATCGTGGGCCAGGACGCGGCGAAGCGCGCCGTTGCGGTGGCGCTGCGCAACCGTTGGCGGCGGATGCGCGTAGCACCCGAGCTGCGCGGCGAAATCACGCCGAAGAACATCCTGATGATCGGACCGACCGGTGTCGGCAAGACCGAGATCGCACGCCGGCTCGCGCGGCTCGCCGACGCGCCGTTCGTCAAGGTGGAGGCGACCAAGTTCACCGAAGTGGGCTACGTCGGCCGCGACGTCGAATCGATCATCCGCGACCTGGTGGAAGTGGCGCTGAACATGACGCGCTCGGCGGCCACCGGTCTGGTCCACGCGAAGGCCGCTGATGCCGCCGAGGAGCGGGTGCTCGACGCACTGCTGCCGCCGCCGCGGGCTTTCGGTGAAACGACACCCGAGGATGAGTCTTCGACTCGCCAGCGCTTCCGCAAGATGCTGCGCGAGGGCAGGCTGGACGACAAGGAAATCGAGATCGAGGTCGCGCAGTCGGCAGTCGGCGTCGAGATCATGGCGCCGCCCGGCATGGAGGAGATGACGAACCAGCTGCAGAGCCTGTTCCAGAATCTTGGCGCCGGCCGCAAGCGGTCGCGTCGCCTCAGGATCGCGAATGCGCTGAAGCTGCTGACGGATGAAGAGGCCGCCAAGCTCGTCAACGAGGAGGACATCCGGGCGCGGGCAATCGAGAACGTCGAGCAGAACGGCATCGTGTTCCTGGATGAAATCGACAAGATTGCACGGCGCGGTGAGGTCAGCGGCACCGACGTGTCCCGCGAGGGCGTGCAACGGGACCTGCTGCCGCTCGTCGAGGGGTGCGCGGTGAGCACGAAATACGGCATCGTCCGCACCGACCACGTGCTGTTCATCGCGTCCGGCGCGTTTCACCTCTCCAAGCCGTCGGACCTGATCCCGGAGCTGCAGGGCCGGTTGCCGAACCGCGTGGAGCTCCAGCCGCTGGGCGTTGAGGATTTCATCCGGATCCTCACCGAACCGCGTGCCTCCCTGACCGAACAGTACCAGGCGCTGATGGCCACCGAGGGCCTGACGTTGAACTTCGGCGCGGACGGCGTACGGCGCATCGCCGAGATTGCCCATCACGTGAACGAGCGTACCGAGAACATCGGCGCGCGCCGCCTGCACACGGTGATCGAACGGTTGCTGGAGGCGCTGTCGTTCACGGCGCCGGATGGTCACCAGCGCGAGATCACGATCGACGCCGCGTACGTCGATACGTACCTCGGAGAACTGGTGAAGGACGAGGACTGGGCGCGATACATCCTGTAGAGGACCGGCATGGCAACGCATGTTCCCACCAACCTGGTGCTGCACCAGCAGTCGCGCGTACTCGAGGTGAGCTTCGAGGACGGCACGACTTTCCGGCTCCCCTGCGAATACCTGCGCGTTTATTCGCCCTCGGCGGAAGTCCGCGGCCACGGTCCCGGTCAGGGAACCCTGCAGGTGGGCAAGGAGCACGTGAACATCAACGACATCGAGCCCGTGGGCAACTACGCGGTGCGGCTGGTGTTCGACGACGGTCACGACAGCGGCCTCTATACCTGGGATTACCTTCACCTGCTCGGTCGCCAGTACGACGTCAAGTGGCGTGAGTACCTCGCGGCGCTGCACGACGCAGGGCACGCGCGCGACGCCGGTGACGGCCATGGCTGAGGCGGATTCCGGGGAGAACGTCACCGATTTCGGTTTCGAACGCGTGAGCGCGCGCGAGAAGACCGCCCGCGTGCGGCGGGTGTTCGAATCCGTCGCGGACCGCTACGACCTGATGAACGACCTGATGTCGGGGGGGCTGCACCGCCTGTGGAAGCGCTTCGCGATCGCGGCTGCCGCGGTGCGACCGGGCCAGCGCGTGCTCGATCTCGCCGGCGGGTCCGGCGACCTGACGCGGCTGCTCGCGCACGGGGTCGGACCGACCGGAGAAGTGGTGCTCGCGGACATCAATCCGCGGATGCTGGCCGTCGGCCGCGATCGGCTGCTCGACGCGGGCATCGTCGGCAACGTGCGCTTCGTGCAGGCAGACGCCGAGGCACTGCCGTTCGCGGACCGCGCGTTCGATCTCGTGACGATCGCGTTCGGACTGCGCAACGTGACGCACAAGGCGCAGGCGCTCGCGGAGATCCGCCGGGTGCTGCGGCCCGGGGGCCGCCTGTGTGTCCTCGAGTTCTCCCGGGTGGAATCTCCGCTGCTCGCGCGTCTCTACGATCTCTACTCGCTGCACTGCCTGCCGCGGCTCGGTCGCTGGGTCGCGCAGGACGAGGCGAGCTATCGTTACCTGGCGGAGTCCATTCGCATGCATCCCCCGCAGCGCGAGCTGCTCGCGATGCTCGAGGATGCCGGGTTCGAACGCTGCCGCTACCAGAACCTGATGGCCGGCGTCGTCGCGCTGCACTCCGGGATGAGACTGTGACTGGACTGCTGCAGGGACTGCTCGGCCAGGATCGTGTGCTCGAACGGATCGCGGAGGCCGTGATGCGCGTGCTGCGGACCGATTCGCTCGCAAGCGCGCGCCTGGCGTCGCTGGCCGGGCGTGTCATCGCCATCCGCGTCGACGGTTTCGACGCGACATTCTACGCGGCAATCGATGCGGACCGTTTGCTGCTCGCCACGGGCACCGCGCGTGAACCCGACGTCATGCTGTCCGGCCGGCTGACCGATTTCGCGTCCTTCGCGCGCGCGCGGCAAGAGGCGCAGGCCGTGCCGGCCGGTCGCGTGCAGATCCAGGGTGACCTCGCGACTGCCCAGGCGGTGCAGCGGCTGCTCGACGAGCTGGACATCGACTGGGAGGCACTGCTCGCGCGCCGCATCGGTGACGTGGCCGCGCGCCAGGTCGGGCGCGGGTTACGCCACGGAATCGGTTGGCTGCGCGATGCGCGCGCGGCCTGGCTGGAGGACGTGCCGGCGTTCCTGACGCGTGAACAACGTTGGGTCCCCAGCGCCGAGGAGATCGAACAGTTCGCGCGCGACGGCATGACGCTGGGATCGGATGTCGACCGCCTCGCGGCGCGCATCGCGCGCCTGCGGGAACGCGCCGGCATACCGCCCGGCCGCGACGGCGCACGCTGATGTTGTTCACGCCAGCCCGTTTCCTGCGTGTGCTCGCCATCCAGCGCGTACTGATCCGGCACGGCTTCGACGAGATGCTGTTCGCGACGCCGTGGCTGCGCTCGTTGTCCTTCCTGCGCATGCTCCTGCCGTGGAACTGGGTGCGTCACGATTACGCGCCGCGCGCCACGCGGCTCCGGCAGGTGCTCGAGGACCTCGGACCCGTATTCGTGAAGTTCGGCCAGGTGCTGTCGACCCGGCGCGACCTGCTGCCCGACGACGTCGCGGAGGAGTTAGCGAAGCTGCAGGATCACGTGCCGCCGTTTCCCGGCTCGCAGGCCCGGGAGATTGTCGAGCGCGCGTACGGACAGCCGCTGGACACGCTGTTCGCGAACTTCGACGAAACACCGCTGGCATCGGCGTCGATCGCCCAGGTGCACGTGGCGCAGCTGCTGGATGGTCGCGAGGTGATCCTGAAGGTGGTGCGACCGAACATCCGACGGACCATCGAGCGCGATGTGAGCCTGATGCGCGCGCTGGCCGAGTCCGCCGAGCGGTACTCGTCACACGCGCGCCAACTCAAGCCGACGCGGGTCGTCGCCGAGATCGAGAAGACCATTCTGGATGAGCTCGACATGCTGCGTGAAGCCGCGAACGCGTCGCAGCTCAAGCGCAACTTCGCGGATTCGCCGGTCATGTACGTGCCTGAGATCTACTGGTCGTACACGCGGCAGAACGTGCTCGTGATGGAGCGTATCGAGGGTATCCCGATCAGCAACATCGAAGCGCTCAGGGATGCCGGCGTGGACCTGCACGATCTCGCGGCCACCGGCGTCGAGATCTTCTTCACGCAGGTTTTTCGCGATCATTTCTTTCACGCCGACATCCACCCCGGCAACCTGTTCATCCGTCCGGGTGAGCCGGGCGGGCGGGCGGTCTTCATCCTGGTGGATTTCGGGATCATGGGTTCGATCAGCGAGTTCGATCAGCGTTATCTCGTGGAGAACTTTTCGGCGTTCCTCGATCGCGACTACCGCCGGGTGGCCGAGCTGCACGTCGAGTCCGGCTGGGTGCCCCGCGACACCCGCGTCGACGATTTCGAGTTTGCGATCAGAACGGTCTGTGAGCCGATTTTCGACCGGCCAGTGAAGGAGATCTCGGTCGGGCAGCTGCTGATGCGGCTGTTCCAGACGGCGCAGCGCTTCCACATGGAGATCCTGCCCCAGCTGCTGCTGCTGCAGAAGACGCTCGTCAACGTCGAGGGCATCGGGCGGCAGCTCGACCCGGAACTCGACCTCTGGCGTACCGCGCGGCCGTCGCTGTCCCGGTGGATGAAGGACCGCGCAGGCGCCCGCAACTTCCTGCGCGAGGCGCGACGCGGCCTGCCGCGCTGGATTGAGCGGTTGCCGCACCTGCCGGAGATGGCGTTCGATGTGCTGGACCAGATCAAGGACGGGCGCCTGAAGGTCGCCACGCACGATGACGAACTGCGTGGCGTGCGGCGGGAGATCCGCGAAATCCACCGGCGGCTCGTGCTGGCGGTGGTCGGGGTCGGACTGCTGCTGGCAGGGGGCCTGCTCGCGGGCCGGCAGCAGGCCATCGTCCTCCAGCTGGAACGTCTTCCGCCGGGCGCGTGGATCGCGGGCGCGCTCGGCCTCTTCGCGCTGGTGCTCGCGCTCCGTCCACGGCGCGAATCCTGAGGCGCACGCTCGAACCGCGCCGTCCGCGCCTGCGAGGACGTGCTCCCGCGGCCCGGCATCAATGTCTTTGGCGTGTACTCGAAATCAATCGATCCATGCGCGCTGACGGCGATGGCGGCCGCTCGCATGTGCCACGCGCTAGTTCGGACAGAACGGGAAGGCCGGGAAGTTGCGGCATGCCGAAAGCCGGTAGTTCGCGACGTCCCGGATCTGCGAGTTCGCCGCGCGCACAGAATCCGCGGCCAGGTCCAGCGGCTGCGGAATACCCAGCGGGAATGCCACGTTCTGCGCCGGCAGCACGAAGTGCAGGTTCGGGTTGGAGAACCGGTTCAGCTGGACGCACGCATGGTCCACCGAACTGTTCTCGAAGATTGCCTCGCATTGTGCCGCGTAGGCCATCAAGGTCCGGTACTGGCGATACTGACCGTTCACGATCACAACCGGGGCATTGTGGCCATGACCGTCCGGCGCGTGGTCCGTGGGGTTGAAGCCCACACCCTCCGGGCCATCCTGCACGAACCAGTCGTGGCCCAGTGCCAGCAGGTGTCCCACCTCGTGGGCGAACACCTTGGGGTTGAAATCGACGTTGAAGATCGCGAGAAAAACCCCCGGATCGTTCACTTCGAACAGCTTCGTGTCGGCACCACCGAACACTCCGGCGTAATCGTCCGGTCCACCGATGAGCACCACGAGATCCGCCACCGCCTGGTTGCGCCAGTCATGCAGTTCATCCAGCGCGCCGTCCGTTTTGCTCTTCAGGCGCTTGAGCTCCGCGGTGGGATCATTGACGCCCTGGTACGCGATGATTCGCGGCTGCAGCATGTTGAACCAGGTGTGGACACCACTCTCGTTCAACGCAACGTTGAGCTGATCGATGGCGTGCTGGACGTAGGCCCGCGCGGCGGATTCGGGGTGAGGAGAATAGGTTCCGCTGGAGGTCTGCGCGACGATCCACTCGACCGCGGTCTGGGTGACGACCGGCAGCACGTCGATGACCGACCCGTCATCGAGCAGCAGGTCGAATCCCTCCTCGTGAGGCGGCGGCGGTACATACACCTGGGCCTTCCACTCCGGGATCCTGCCGTCTTCGTAGACCGACGCGGCCTGGCCGGTTACGAGCTCGTCGAATCCCCGCGGATCCCAGGTGGCGGGGGGCGGCTTGGTGCCGAGCGTGATATTCCCGTCGGGTGGGAGCGCGTGCGGCGGATCCTCGGGGCTGAACCCGGGCGGCGGCAACGCTTCGATCACGACCTGGCCCGGCCCGATCTGCCGCAGCCGATGGACCTCGCCGTCGGTGTGGACGGTCGCGAAGACCACGCCGCCATCGGCCGTCACGACCATCTCGCCGCTTTGACCCTGCAGGATCCCGAACCAGCTGAACCCCGCCGGGTTGCGCTGTAACGCAGTGCGCTCGGCGGTGACCGAGATTTCCGGCGACAGCGCAAGCGACAAGCGCCGGGTGCGTGGAACGCTCGCGACGATGCGCGGGAACAGCTTTGCCGCACAGGATGCACGGCCCTTCGACGCAATCCGCGCGCGCAGGCACGGGCCCGTCAGTACGTTGTCGACGTGGCTGCCCGGGCCACGGAACGATGGTCCATTTGCGCGTTCGGCACGATCACCCGGATCGCCGTCGCCTCCATGCGCGTGAACGCTGCAGCATCCGAGCACCAGGACGGCGGTCGCCAGGAACTTCAACGGCCGTTGCATGTTCTTCTCCTTCCGCTGCGGGTTCGGGACGGCGTTCGCCACGCGGTTCGCGCGCATCGCCGACGCGCGCCGTGCGTCGAGGCGGGGCGTCGATCCGGGCAAGTCCGGGATGAAGCTAGTCCCGTGCGCGGTTGTCAGCAACGATCTAATAGGATTAAATCCGAGCACCAGCGACCGCCTGAGACGCCATGGAACTCATCCCCCGGCCACTGGACGAGAGAGATTTCGACGCCTGCGCGGCGCTGCTCTCCGGTCGTCTCGCGTACCCGCAGGATCTGCTGGTAGAACTCCCGCGACGGTGGGGCGAACTGCTGCGGCAGGAGTCGTTGCTCGCGCAGGTCGTGGTGTCGAGCGACGGCGAAGGTCGGCGGATAGTCGGTTTCGGCGCGGGCGTCTTCATCTCCGATGCATGGCTCGACGAGATCTGGCGCGCGCGCGAACCCTACGTCACGCTGCGCACCCTGCGGGCACGACCATCGCCCATCCTGTGCCCACCGGCGATCGGGCGACTCAACGCAAGCGACGGCCTCAACGTGTTGAATCTCCATTACGCGGAGGCGCCGGGCCTGTCCACCGCGCTCACGACCGCGCTGCGATACGAAATGATCCGGGCGTTTCTCGCGACCTTCGCCGGCTACCGGGTCAAAGCGGTCGCGCAGGAGATGTGGGACGAGATCAGCGTGGAGTACATCCTGAACGGGTGGGGCAGTGTCCGCAGCGATTACGCCGGCTGGTACGCGGCACGCGACGAGCCGGCGCCGCCCCCCGGTCTTCGCCCGTACCTCGTGGGGCTGACCTTGGCGGAAGCGCGCGCGAAACCGGGCGATATCGGAGCACCGATATTTCTCTACACGCCTCCGCGGATCGGGTTCGCCCGCGGTGAGAAAGCGCTGCTGCGGCAGGCGCTGCTCGGCATGACGGACCATGAGATCGCACAGAACCTCAATCTTGCCGGCCCTTCCGTGAAGAGCCGCTGGCGCAGCATCTATCAGCGCGTAGCGAGGACCGCGCCCGACATTCTCGGTGCTGCCGGTCTGCACGACGAAGGCGGTATTCGCGGGCCCGAGAAGCGCCGCCAACTGCTGGAGTACCTGCGGCGCAATTCCGCCGAGCTGCGTCCCGGCATCGACGAGCGCCGCACGCCGGGCTGATCACTCGCGCGCGGCGCATCGTGCTGACGAAGGAGGACATCATGTTCGTATTCAATACCTGGTACGTTGCCGCCGAGTCCGCGGAAGTGACCTGCGACAGGCCGCTTGCCCGCACGCTGCTGAACGAACCCGTCGTGCTTTTTCGCACGCGTGCCGGCGCCCCCGTCGCACTTGCGGACGCCTGCCCGCACCGCTACGCGCCGCTGTCACTCGGCCGGATCGAGGACGATTGCATCCGGTGTCCCTACCACGGTTCCGTCTACGATCAGTCGGGGCAATGCGTGTCGGTTCCAGGCCAGCGCGGGCGCCATGGCATGCAGGTGACGCTGCGCAGCTACCCGCTGCAGGAACGCCACGGATACGTGTGGATATGGCCCGGCAACCCTGCGCACGTGGACGGCGGCGCAGGAATTCCCGGGTGGTTTGCCCCGGCGGACCCGGGATCGCGCGACTGGCAAGGGAGGGCGGATCGGTTCCTGTCGATGCCGGTCTACTACGAGCTGATCAACGACAACCTGCATGACGTGTCGCACGTGGAGTTCGTTCATCCGGAGACGCTCGGTACGACCGTCATTCCGCAGATGTACCGGATGTCCCCTGACGAACAGACTCCGCACCGGCGTGTCACCCAGGATCTGGGCACCCGCCATCTGCATCGGGATTTCCACGCCGAGAACATCCAGGCGGGCCCGATCCTGCACCAGATGCTCGCCTACCAGAGAGAGATGGCTGAATGGCACGACAACGTGGACTGGGACCTCGCGTTCCGGTACGTGACGCCGGGCCTGTTCCTGTTCAACCATCGCACCAAGGCGGTGGGAGAAGACGACGCGCGTGCCATTCAGATCGCGAGCCTGCACGCGGTGACGCCGGAGACGGAGGTGAGCTCGCACTACTTCTTCCATACCGCGAACAACCTGCAGGCATCCGAGGCTCGTCGAGCCGAGTTCACGCAGATCTGCGCGGACGCGCTGGTGTTCGCGTTCAACCAGGACAAGGCACTGATCTCGGCGCAGATGAAGCGCGTTCCGGACGGAGGAAGAATCAACGAATCGCTGGCGCGGGTGTCGTTCATGGGGGACACCATCCCGATGCTCGGACGTCGACTCATCCGCGCGCAGATCGACCAGGAACGGGGCGCCGGCGCGGGGCGATAAGCACCGTGCGTCCTGGGTCACACCGACGCGGCATATCGCTCCGCGTTGCATCCAGGCGCGTCGGACCGCCTGCCGGTCAATCCTCTGCCGGGCAGGACGTGCACCGCACCGGACGCCGTCGAAGACGGACGCTCAGGGGGCGTCACGGGCGACGACCAGCGGGGTGAAACGCACTTGATCTCCGGCGAGATCCGGCGGCGGCGGGTGCGCACAGGCCGTCTCCGTCGCAAAACCCGCGGCCAGGTGTGGTGCCGGGCCGGGCAGGGCGCGCGCGCGATGGACGAGAAGCGCCTGCAGGCTGACGAGCCGAACACCTTCCCGGGCCGGGTTCCAGGCGGCGAGCGCCGCGAGCGTCTGCGGCAGCGGGTGTCCGATCGCGAGCGCGGATCCCTGCCGGTGCGCGATGCCGACGAGTTCCCGCAGCGCGCGCGCGATCGCGCCGCGCGAGGGTGAAGTATCCAGGAAGACGTCGCGCGAGAGGTGTGCGAGACCGTGGTGGCGTGCCGCGCGCGCCGCCACCGTCTGCGGGGTCGTACGGCTGTCGACGAAGAACCTCGGTCCGGCCCGGCGCAGGGTGCCCATCAGCCAGTTCATGCGTTCAGGGTCACGCGTCAGCCGGCTGCCCATGTGATTGTTGAGTCCGCTCAGGTGGGGCACGCTCGCAAGCGCATTGCGCAGCGTGTTGTCGAACGCCGCGCGATCCATGCGCACGCGCAACGCACCCTGGCCGAGTCCCGTGTGGCGCGTGTCGGCCTCCATCGGCATGTGCAGCAGGACTTCCTTGCCCGCGGCGCGTGCTGCACGCGCGAGCAGCGGGCCGTGGGGCGTGTGCGGCAGCACGGCCACCGCCACCGGACCGGGCAGCGCGATGGCGGCCGCGCCTTCGGTGCGACGGTAGCCGAGATCGTCGATCAGGATGGCGACTGGCGGCGGCGCCACGGCACATCCCGCGATCAGGAGTGCCGCAGCCAGTGCCGCCATCAGGGGGCCGGGGCGTGTTCCACGCGGCTGCGTGCTTCCAGCAGCGCCATGCCCTTCAACAGGTTCAGCGCGGCGTAGAGTTCGTAGTCGTCCTGCGCGAGCGTGCTGCGCGCGGCACTGTCGTCCCCCGGCTTTTTTCCACCCTGACCCGCCGGGTTCTCGAGGTGGCGATCGAGCTGCGCCTCGCTGACCAGCCGGTTGTCCGTGCCTTCGTCACTCTGCACGCGGATCCGATCGATCACGATGTCGGGTTCGATGCCCTTCGCCTGGATCGAATGGCCGTCCGGCGTGAAGTAGCGCGCGGTGGTGATCTTGATCGCGGACTTGTTGTTCATCGGCAGGATGGTCTGTACCGAGCCCTTGCCGAATGTCCGGCGGCCCATCACCAGCGCGCGCTCCCGGTCCTTCAGCGCGCCGGCCACGATCTCGGAGGCCGACGCAGAACCTTCGTTGACGAGCACGATCAGCGGCGCACCTTCCAGCAGGTCCGGCGGCTTGGCTTCGAACTCGAGCTTGGCGTCGGCAACGCGTCCTTCGGTGTAGACGATCCTGCCGGAGGACAGGAACGCATCGGCAACCGCCACCGCGGCGCCGAGGATGCCACCCGGGTTGTTGCGAAGATCCAGCACGAGGCCGCGCAGACCCCCCTGCGCGCCCTTCTTCAGGGTGTCCAGTTCACGCAGGAGGTCCTCGCCCGTGTGGCCCTGGAAGGCCGAGATCCGGATGTAGCCGAACCCCGGTTCCAGCACGCGGCTGCGCACGCTCCTGATCTTGATCACGTCGCGCACGAGTGTGACGTCGAGCGGTTTCGCGCGGCCTTCTCGCGTGATCGTCAGTTCGATCTTCGTGCCCACCTTGCCGCGCATTTTCTTGATCGCGTCGCTGGTGGACATTCCTCGCACGGGGCTGCCGTCGATCCGGATGATGGTGTCCCCGGCCTGGATCCCGGCGCGACTGGCCGGCGTGTCGTCGATCGGGCTGATGACCTTGATGAGGCCGTCCTCGGTGCCGACTTCGATTCCCAGGCCGCCGAACTCGCCGGTGGTGCCCTCCTGCAGTTCGGTGTACTCCTCGGGATCGAGATACGCGGAATGCGGATCGAGTCCTTCGAGCATTCCCTTGATGGCGTCTTCGAGCAGCTGCTTGTCCGCGATTTCCTCGACGTAGTCGCGCTTGACCTTGTGAAACACTTCGACGAAGACGCGGATCTCGTCCAGCGGGAGCGGCTCGGCGTCGGGTGTCGAGGACGGGGCGTCGGCGGCCGGGGTCGGGGTTGCCGGCACAGTTGCGGCCGGTGCCGTCTCGGGCGCCTGTGTGGCCGGGGGCGCGGGCGGTGTCGCCTGCTGGGCGAGCGCGAGGACGGACGGCAAGCCGAGCGCGAGCGCCAGGACAAACGGGGCGACGTCGCGCGGATTCGGCATGCGGGGCTTAAGCGTGGAAATCGAGGTGTCAGGCGGCGTGTTGCGACCGCCCGGCCGTGAGCTTCACCAGGGATACACCCGTCATCTCCGCGGGAACAGGCAGGTCCATCAAGGTCAGCAGCGTGGGCGCGATGTCGCTCAGGCAGCCGTCCGTGGCGAGCGTCGCCGCGCGGCCGCAGTACACCAGCGGAACGAGGTTGCAGGTGTGGGCGGTGTGGGCTTCCGCGTCTTCCCGGCCGTCCGCGCGCATCTGTTCGGCGTTGCCGTGATCCGCCGTGATCAGCATCTCGGTGCCGGCTTCCGCGCACGCGGTGCGCAGGCGACCGAGGCAGCGGTCCAGCGTCTCGATGCACTTGACGGCGGCGTCGAAATCGCCGGTGTGACCGACCATGTCCGCGTTCGCGTAGTTGCAGACGATCGCGTCGTACTGTCGGCTCCGCAGCGCATCCACCAGCCGGTCGGTGACCTCGTCGGCGCTCATCTCGGGTTTCAGATCGTACGTTGCTACCTGGGGGGATGGAACGAGGATGCGATCCTCGCCCGCGAACGGCTGTTCCTCGCCGCCGTTGAAGAAGAACGTCACGTGGGCGTACTTCTCCGTCTCGGCGATGCGCAGCTGGCGCAGGCCGTGCCGGGCGATGATCTCGCCGAAAGTGTTGCGGATGTCGATCGTCGGAAACGCGACCGGCAACTGGAACTGCGCGCCGTAGTCGGTCATCGCGACGAAGCGTGCGAGGCGCGGCACGCGCCCGCGTTCGAACGCTGTGAACGCGGTGTCCGTCAGTGCGCTCGTGATCTGACGGGCACGATCCGCGCGGAAATTGGCGAACACCACCGCGTCCCCGTCCTCGATCCGCGCCGGCGCCGCGCCGGCGGCCGCGAGCGTGATCGGCTTGATGAATTCGTCGGTCTCGCCCCGCGCGTAGGCGGCTTCCAGCGCGCTGATTGCATCGATCTCCCGGACCGGGGCGACGCCGTCAACGAGCAGATCGTAGGCGAGGCGCGTCCGGTCCCAGCTCTTGTTGCGATCCATCGCGTAGTAACGGCCGACGATCGACGCGATGCGCGCGATGCCCAGCCGCGCACATTCGGCAGCCAGGCGTTCCAGCGACGCGCGTGCGCTCTTCGGCGGCACGTCGCGGCCGTCGAGAAACGCGTGGACGTGCACCTGGGTGACGCCGCGCTGCGCCGCGAGCTGCAGGATTGCGAATATGTGGTCTTCGTGGCTGTGCACGCCGCCGGGAGAGAGCAGGCCCATCACGTGCAGGCTGTGCCCGGTGGCGACGACGGCATCACACGCCGCGGTCAGCTCGACGTTGGCGAAGAACTCGCCGGTCCTGATCGCCTGCGAGATGCGGGTGAAGTCCTGGTAGATGAGGCGGCCGGCACCAAGGTGCATGTGGCCGACCTCCGAATTGCCCATCTGGTCGTCCGGCAGCCCGACGGACAGTCCGGAACAGCGTATCAGCGTATGCGGGCAGTCCTGCCGGAGCTGGTCCCAATGAGGTGTCGACGCGTGGTGGATGGCGTTGTACGAGGGGTTGTCGCTGTGTCCCCAGCCGTCGAGTACGACGAGGAGCACGGGGTGCTTGACGATCGCCATGGTTCGGTCGGTGTCCCTTGCCGGCTGCCTGATCGGAGAGTCGGAGTGTATCATAGCGACCCCGACCGCCGGCCCGCCGCGCGACCCGAGCGGCGGAGCCGAACACAATCTTCGACATTCCCGACGCGAAAAATTCCACATGCCCCGGCTCCTCGAGTTCGCTTCCAATCACCCCTGGCTCGTCGGATCGTTCGTCGCCCTGCTGGGCGCACTGCTCTACACGGTCCTGCGGGGCGCGCGCGGCAACGCGCTGTCGCCGGCAGAAGGCGTCCTGCTGCTGAACCGCGAGAACGCGCTGCCGATCGATCTCCGCGCCGAAGCAAGCTACAAGGCAGGGCACATCATCCACGCACTCCGCGTCGAGCCCGGGCAGATCGACGAGACTGTCCGCAAGCTCGAGAAGCACCGGGAGCGGCCCCTGCTCGTCTATTGTGAAACGGGGATGTCGTCCGGCAAGACTGCGGCGGGCCTCCGGGCCGCTGGTTTTCCGCGGGTGTTCGAACTGCGTGGCGGGATTTCCGCGTGGCGCGCCGACAACCTGCCGGTCGAATCGGGCCGATAGACATTTCAGCAACCTCTACAGGAATCTCCCATGGCGAACGAGAACGACACCACCGCCGCCCAGCAGCCCCCACAGGGACAGTTCGGAATCCAGAAGGTCTACGTCAAGGATCTTTCGTTCGAATCACCCCAGTCGCCTGCCGTCTTCACCGAGCAGCTCAACCCGACGCTCGATCTGCATTTCGCGAATGCCGCCAACGCGCTGGGCAACAACCTGCATGAAGTGATCCTGACGGTCACGGCCACGGTGAAACAGGCCGACCGCACGATCTACCTCGTCGAAGTCAAGCAGGCGGGGATTTTCGCGATCAGCGGATTCTCCGAGCAGCACATGCCGGCGATTCTCGCCACCGCGTGCCCCAACGTGCTGTTCCCGTTTGCCCGCGAAGCGATTTCCGACCTGGTCGGCAAGGGCGGGTTCCCGCAGCTGCTGATCGCGCCGGTGAACTTCGAATTGCTGTACGCGCAGGAAGTGCAGCGCCGACGGACCGCCGGCGACGCCGCCGAGACCTCGCACTGACGAGCGCCGGCGCCCGGAGGAAATCCGGCGATGCCTCTCCCGGGAGACCCTGTCGCGCCGGTGCTGGTCATCGGGGCTGGCGCGTGGGGTACCGCGCTCGCGCTGTCCTGCGCGCGGGCCGGTCGGCAGGTGTTCCTGTGGGGCCGCGACCCCGCGCTGATCGCCGACATCGCGCGCACCCGCGAGAACACGCGCCACCTTCCGGGGGTGGCGCTGCCTCCGGCGATCGAACCGCGCGCGCACCTGGATGACCTGACACACACCGACCCGCTCGTCGTGCTCGCTACACCGCTGCAGACGACGCGCGAGGTGATGACGCGCGCGTTGGCGTGCGGATTCCGACGATTCGCGTGCACGGCCAAGGGCATCGAAACCGGGACCGGCCTGCTGGTCCATGAGATCGTCGCGACGGTGACGCACGACGCCGCCGCGGTCGCAATCGTGTCCGGGCCCACGTTCGCGCGCGAGGTCGCGGAGGGGCGCCCGACCGCGCTGACCGTCGCAAGCCGGGACGTCGTGTTCGGGCGCGAACTCGTCGCGGCGCTGCATACCCCGAGCCTGCGGCCATACCTGACCGACGACGTGCCCGGCGTGGCGGTGGGTGGCGCGCTGAAGAACGTGCTCGCGATTGCCGCCGGGATCGCCGACGGTCTTGCGCTCGGCGCCAACAGTCGTGCTGCCCTGATCACGCGCGGGCTCGCCGAGATGGCACGTTTCGGCACGGCGCTGGGGGGCCGCGCCGAAACCTTCATGGGACTCGCCGGGCTTGGCGACCTGGTCCTGACCTGCACCGACGACCAGTCCCGCAACCGCCGGTTCGGACTTGCGTTGGGCGCGGGGATGCCGGTGGCGGAGGCCGCGCGGCGCAGCGGGCTGGTTGAGGGACTGCCGACCGCCAACGCGCTGATGGCCCGCGCGGACGCGCGGGGCGTGGACCTGCCCATCTGCCGCGAAGTTGCCCGTACGCTGCGCGGCGAGTGCACGCCGGCCGCCGCCGTCCACACCCTGATGACGCGTGACCTGCCATCCGGCGTCTGAGGGCGCGCCCATCCGTTCAGTTTCCGGCGCCCGCGGCCGCTAGTTTCGCCGGGCAGGCTGCGGCGATTCCGTCGGCCACCCGACTGACGCGCGGGGTGACAGGGTGCAGTGGGTTCGGAACAAGCGACGCGAGACACGCCTCCTCGGCGTGACCACCGGTGACCAGTCGGTGGCGGCAGCGGTAGTGGAACGGCTGCCCGGGCAGCCACCGCGCCTGCAGTGGACCGCGCACGCTTCCGGCGACGATCGCGCGGCGCTGCTTCGGCAGCTCGGGCGTCGTCGTGAACTGCGCCAGGTGCGCTGTGCGGGAGCCGTGGCGCCCGGGGAATACAGCCTCGTGATGGTGGACGCACCCCAGGTGCCACCCGCCGAATTGCGCGAAGCGGTGCGCTGGCGCGTGAATGAGCTGATCGATTTCCATGTCGACGATGCCGTCATCGACGTGTTCGACGTGCCGGCCGCGAACGTCGCCCATCACACGCGCCTCTACGCCGTGGCGGCCCGCGCGCAGAGCGTCCGCCAGGTCGTCGATGCGTTCAACGAGGCCGGTTTCCGGCTCGAGTACGTCGACATTCCGGAGTTCGCGCTGCGCAACCTCGCTACGTTGCTGTCGGAGGACGCCGGCGGTGTCGCGCTCGTCGCGCTCGAACGTGAACGCGGCCTGCTGACGATCACGCGCCAGGGGAACCTTTACCTGTCGCGCCGCTTCGACTACGGCACGGATCGCCTGCTAGGGGACGGGGAGACGGAGGTCTCCAACGAGCGGGAAGGCCTGCTCGATTCGCTCGTCATCGAGATCCAGCGTTCGCTCGATTATTACGAGCGCCACTTCGCGCAGCCGGCGGTGCACGGCGTGGTGCTCGCGCCGGCGGCGCGGGATATGACGGTCGCGGCGCCTTACCTGCAGAGCCAGCTCGGCCTGCCGGTGCGGGGACTGGATCTGAACGAACTGCTGGACCCGCCGGTTCCGCTGTCGCCGGCCGAGCAGGCGCATTGCCTGGCGGCGGTCGGGCTCGCATTGCGCGATCAGCGGGTGGCGCTCTGATGCAGCAGATCAATCTCTACCAGCCGATCTTCCGGGCCCCCAGGCGGGTGTTCTCGGCGCGCACGTCGGCGCAGTCGATGATCGTGCTGTGCCTCGCGCTGGCGGCGGTCCAAGGGTACGGGCTGTGGAAGGTCGGCACGCTCGGGGATCGCGTCGCGCAGCTGTCCGCGATGCGCGACCGGGAGCTTCTGCGACTCGAGGAAGTGACCCGCGCGCATCCGCCTGCGACCTCGAGTCCGCTGCTCAAGCGCGCACTCGCCCAGGCTGCCGATGCGCTCGAGCGAGCGCAGTCGCTGTCCGGATCGCTGACGCATGGGGCGCTCGGCAACTCGCGCGGGTTCTCCGCGCACCTGGCCGGGCTCGCGCGCCGGCGGGTGGAGGGCACTTGGCTCAATGCGATCCGGATTGCCGAGGGGGGTGATGCGATCTCGGTGGCTGGCGAAGCACTGCGCCCGGAACTCGTACCGGCGCTGGTCCGGCAGCTCGCGCAGGAGCCGGCATTCGCCGGACGTACTTTCAGTTCGCTGAATCTCCACCACGCGGATGCGGATACGCAGGCCGCTTCCGGCGCGATCCGGTTCGAGATTGCCACCGCAATGGATGCCGTTTCGGGCACGGCGCCGGGCCCGGACGCGACCGCCACCGCGGCGCGGGGAGACCGCTGATGGTCCGTGCGCAAGTACAGGCCTGGCAGACGCGATTCGACGCGCTCGCGCTCAAGGAACGCGTGCTGGTGATCGTGGCCTGCGCGCTCTTTGTACTGGGCGCCTGGGATCGGTGGCTGCTGCAGCCGCTCGACGATGAACGGCACAGGCTCGCGACCGAGATCGACGGGATTTCGCGCGCGCTCACCGAGACCGAGCGCCTGACCGCGGATGTTCTCGCCAAAGCGGCGCACGATCCGGACGCCACGGTTCGCGAGGAACTGATCCAGAAGCGCGCCGCGCTCGCACTCGCCGAAGCCGAGATCAGGCAGCGCATCGGGCGGATGGTGGCCCCGGAACAGATGGCCCAGGTCCTCGAGTCCGTGCTGTCAGGGTTCGATCGGCTGGAGTTCGTCGGTCTCGAGGGACTCGGTGCGGAACCAGTGTCCGCCCCGCCGGGGACGACCAATCGAATCGACACCTTCACGGCGCAGGATGAGCCTGCGGCGGAATCGGTGACCGCGTATCGCCACGGAATCCGGATCCGCTTCGCCGGCGGCTTCCTCGACGTGCTCGACTACCTGCGCGCGCTCGAAGCGCTGCCGTGGGGATTCTTCTGGGACTCGGTCGAACTCGTGACCGACGACTACCCGCGGGCGACGGGATCGATCGTGGTGTACACGCTGAGCGTGCACCGCGGGTGGATCGGCCTGTGAACCACCGGTCAGGACAGTCCAAGCGGCGGCACCTCGGCACCTGCCTTGCCGCCGGGCTGCTGGGGCTGCCCGTGGCGGCGCCGGCGCTTGACGACCCGATGCGACCGGCGGTCGTCGCAACGCCGGCGGCGCCGGCGGACGCGGCCGCGGCGCCGCTGCGCGAATACGTGGTCCAAGGCATCAAGATCGACGGCGCGCGGCGCGCGGCGCTGATCGATGGCAGGCTGGTGGCGGAGGGCGCCTCACTCGGCCGTGAACGGGTTCTCAAGATCGAGCCCACCGCGGTCGTTATAGGGGACGGGGAAGGTCACCGGAAGATTCAGTTCAATGCACAGGACATCAAGCTGCCCGCATCGGCCGCGCGCTGAGGGGCAAGTTCGCGGGCGATGGTGGCTCGCGCTGGCGGCCGCGTGGCTGCTCGCCGGTTGCCAGAATCCGGGACCCCGGCGCGATGCGCTGGAGGCGGTGAAGGCCGAAATCGATGCCGAACGCCTGACTTCCGAAGCGGCGCCGGCACCGGTGCCCGAAGCCGTGCGGGCCGCGCTGGTACCCAGCCTGAAGCTCGACGATCGGGAACTCGTCGCCCCACCGGACGAGCAGCGTTTCGACATCGCGGTCAACGAGGTCGACGCGCAGCAGTTCTTCATGAGCCTGGTGGATGGCACGCGCTACAACATCGTCGTGCACCCGTCGGTCACCGGCAAGATCTCGCTGGCCCTCAAGAACGTCACGATTCCCGAAGTCATCGCCGCCGCGCGTGACGTCTACGGTTACGAGTTCGCCCGCACGCCCTACGGATACCAGGTGCTGCCGACGCGCCTGGAGGCGCGCGTTTTCCAGATCAATTACCTGAACGTCAGCCGCAGCGGCGCATCGTCCACGTTCGTCAGCGCGGGCACCTTGCAGGGACGCGGCGACCACAGCGACGTCGACAGTACCGTCGACGAGGTCGCCGGGACCGTGGGTGGCGCCGAGCCTCGGCGGGGCGTCGTCGGCACCGAGATCCGCACGGAGCTGCCGGAAACCTCGTTCTGGCAGGAACTTCAGGCGTCGGTCCTCGCCCTGGTCGGCGACGGCAAGGGTCGCCAGGTGGTCGTCAATCCGCAGTCCGGGGTGGTGGTGGTTCGCGCGCTGCCGACAGAGCTGCGGGAGGTCGAGTCCTACCTCGTTGCTTCGCAGCTGATCGCGCAGCGGCAGGTGATTCTCGAAGCCAAGATCCTCGAAGTCGAACTCGCCGACGGCTTCCAGTCCGGCATCAACTGGGCGGGCGTGTTCAGCGAGTTCACCGTGGGCCACACCGGCGGCGGCACCGCGTTCAACCAGTCGCCCGTACGGAGCGATCTGCAGGGCGCGGCATTCGACCTGGTCCCTGGTATCACGAACATCGCGGGCGTGCCGGCCTCGGCATTCGGCGGGGTGTTCTCGCTCGCGTTGAACGGCGGCGACTTCACCGCCTTCCTGGAACTGCTGAAGACGCAGGGTTCCGTCCAGGTGCTGTCCAGCCCGCGGATCTCGACGATGAACAACCAGAAAGCCGTCATTAAAGTTGGGACAGACGAGTTCTTCGTCACCGACGTGTCGACGACCACCGTGACGGGGACATCGACGACGTCGACGCCCAACATCGAGCTGACACCGTTCTTCTCGGGCATCGCGCTCGACGTCACGCCGCAGATCAGCCGGGACGGCGAAGTGATGCTGCATATCCACCCGACGGTGAGCGAAGTCGCGGACCAGCAGAAGAACATCACCGTCGCCGGGGTCGCGCAGACCCTGCCGCTCGCGCGCAGCACGGTGCGCGAATCGGATTCGATCGTGAAGGCACGCAACGGTCAGCTGGTGGTGATTGGCGGCCTGATGCAGGACCGCCAGACGGACACGAACGCACAGACTCCGACGCTCGGCGACCTGCCGATGATCGGCGCGCTGTTCCGCCAGAAGCAGACGCAGGCGGTCAAGAGCGAACTCGTCATCCTGCTCCGGCCGATCGTCGTTGATTCGCCGGCGCAGTGGGCGAGCGCTTTGCAGACGACACGCGAAGACCTGGATCGACTGGGCAGCACGCTGACCGATTGGAACGAGGCGCGCAAGGCTGGAGGGATCGGCATCGCGCAACCATGACGGCGCATTCGCCGGCACTATCCAGGAGGGAGCATGTATCTCGCACATTTCCGTCTGCAGGAATTCCCGTTTGCGCTGACGCCCGACACGGCGTTCTTCATGAGCCGCGACGGGCACCATGATGCCCTGAACGTGCTGCTCGTCGCGTTGCGCAGCGGCGAAGGTTTTGTCAAGGTGGTCGGGGAAGTGGGAACCGGAAAGACCATCCTGTGCCGCGCACTGATGAAGGCGCTGGGCGACGAGTTCGCCTGCGCCTACCTGCCGAATCCCTACCTGCGGCCGTCGAGCATGTTCTTCTCCATCGCGGATGAACTCAGGATCGCGTACCCGCGACGGGTGACCCAGTACGATCTGACCCGCCGGCTCACCGACGGTCTGCTCGCGCTGCACGCGCAGGGCCGACGCGTGGTGCTGTGCATGGACGAAGCCCAGGCGGTGCCGGTCGCCACGCTGGAAACGCTGCGTCTGCTGACCAACCTGGAGACCGAGAAGCGGAAGCTGCTGCAGGTGGTGCTGTTCGGCCAACCCGAACTGGACGCGGTGCTGAATCGTCCGTCCATCCGTCAGCTTCGCCAGCGAATCACGTTCAGCTACCGCCTGGCGCCGCTCAGCCGCGAGACGGTGGACCGGTACGTGATGCACCGACTGACGGTCGCGGGCCACGAGGGCGCGCCGCCGTTCACGCGACGGGCGCTCGACCTCCTGCACGAAGGCAGCAGCGGGATCCCGCGCCTGCTGAACATCCTCGCCCACAAGTCGCTGATGGCGGCGTACGGCAAGGGGGTGCAGGTGATCGACCGGCCGCACGTGCAGCGCGCGATCCTGG
>JBFWUN010000030.1:0-6339 GCA_050247235.1 Gammaproteobacteria bacterium | reverse complement strand
CTCCTGCACGAAGGCAGCAGCGGGATCCCGCGCCTGCTGAACATCCTCGCCCACAAGTCGCTGATGGCGGCGTACGGCAAGGGGGTGCAGGTGATCGACCGGCCGCACGTGCAGCGCGCGATCCTGGATACCGATGACGCGCGCACGCCGGCGCGCCCGGGTCCGCGCGTCGCCTGGTTGCACTGGCTGCGGGGTGCGGCATGAGTCTCATCAACGACATGCTGCGGGACCTGGAGGCGCGACGGGCGCCGACCGCGCTGCCCGTGGATCACGCGCTGGACGGGCTGACGGCGGTGAGTCCGTGGCCGCAGTCGGCGGCGCGCGCGCTGCCGTGGGTGGCAATCGTCGCGGTGTGCACGGTGGCGGCGGCGTTCAGCCTGGAATTGATGTCAGGCGAGCGGCGCACTTCGCACGTTGCGGTGTCACACGTGCCTGCACAGTCCGCAGCGCTGCCCGTGCTGCCGATGCCGACGGCGCCCCGCGTCGCGGAACCCACACCTGCGGTGGCCGAGCCGCCCGCTTCGCACCCGCAGGCGGCCGTCGAGGACATGGTGGCGGCGCCGACCGCACGGCCGACGCCTGCACCCGCCGCCGGGCAGCACCGCGCGAGCGACCCGGTGACGGAAGCCCTGCGGGCCGAGGCCCGTGCGATCGAGGCGGGAGTCGCACCTGCCATTGAACCGCCGATGGTGGCGACTCGCGCACCGGAGATCCCGACCGTGCCGTCGACGCCGCGCGCGGACCCGGCGGCACCGGCTGTGGAACGGCCAGGTTCGTTCCGGCGGGAGGCGGCGCATAAGCCCGTGCCGGCAGCGGGTGACGTCGCGTTGACGCGCGCGCTGAACCAGCTTCGCGGCGGCGATCGTGCACGGGGGATCGCCGCGTTGGCGGACTACCTGCGTGAGAATCCCTTGCAAGTCGACGCGCGCCTGACCTATGCGCGCGCGCTGATCCGGGATGCCCGGCACGGCGAGGCGGAAACGGCACTGCGTGACGGACTCGAGGTGGCACCGCGCAGCACCGCGCTCGCCCAGCTGCTCGCGCACCTGCTGTTCGAACAGTCACGCGTTGCCGCGGCCCTCGAGGTGCTGCGCCGTGCGGCGCCGCGGGTTGCAGCGGATCCGGATTACCACGCGTTCATGGCGGCGGTCTGCCAGCAGATGAACCGCCATGCGGATGCCGCGGCAATCTACCGCGCGGTGCTCACGGTGCGGCCATCGAACGGATCCGCAGCCCTGGGAATGGCGATCTCGCTCGCCGCGCTCGGGCGAGTGCAGGAGGCGCGCGGCGCGTTCGCCCGTGCGGCCACCGATTCCGCGCTCTCGGGCGCCGTGCGCGAGTACGCCGCGAGCGAAGCCGTCCGGCTGGGGCGCCTGCGATGAACGTCCGACGCAAACTTCGTCTCGGTGACCTGCTCGTCGAGAACAAGATCATCTCGCAGCAGCAGCTCGAGACCGCGCTCGCAGACCAGAAGCGCAGCGGCCGCAAGCTCGGCCAGATCCTGATCGAGAGCGGCTATCTCAGCGAGGACGCGCTGCTGTCCTTCCTGTCGCAGCAGCTCAACGTGCCGTTCGTGGAACTCACGCATTACAAGTTCGAACCGGAAGTCGTGCAGCGCGTTCCGGAGATCGTCGCCCGCCGGTTTCGCGCGATCGCACTCAAAGAGAAGGGCAATACGCTTCTCGTGGGAATGTCCGATCCCACGAACATCTTCGCGTTCGACGAGCTGACCAGGGTCACCAGCCGCCAGATCGATGTCGCGGTAGTCCGCGAGCAGGAACTGCTGGACACACTGGATCGCGTTTACCGGCAGTCTGCACAGATCTCCGGGCTCGCGGAACAGCTCAGCGACGAACTGAAGGAAAGCGACTTCGATGTCGACCAGCTCGCGATCGGCGCGGATCTCTCCGAGGCACCGGTCGTCAAGCTGCTGCATTCGCTGTTCCAGGACGCGGTGCAGATGAAGGCGTCCGATATTCACATCGAGCCGGATGACACCGTGCTCCGGATCCGGCAGCGGATCGACGGTATGCTCCAGGAGCAGGTGATCAGCGAGCGCCGGATCGCGCCCGCGCTGGTGCAGCGGCTGAAGTTGATGGCGAGCCTGGATATCGCGGAGAAGCGCCTGCCGCAGGATGGGCGCTTCAGCATCCGGGTTGCCGATCGCAACATGGACGTGCGCATCTCGACGATGCCGCTGCAGACCGGAGAATCCGTGGTCATGCGCCTGCTGGACCAGAGCGAAGGGGTCCGGGACCTGGAGCAGCTTGGCATGCCCCCGGCGCTGCTCGGCAGGTTCCGCGGCGCGATTCGACGGCCACACGGCCTCGTGATCGTGACGGGCCCGACCGGGAGCGGAAAGACCACGACCCTGTACTCCGCGTTGAAGCTGCTGAACGAGCCGGAGGTCAAGATCATCACGGTCGAGGACCCCATCGAGTACCGGCTTCCCCGCGTCAACCAGGTGCAGGTGAATTCCCAGATCGGGCTCACGTTCGCGCGCGTGCTGCGGACGACCCTGCGCCAGGACCCCGACATCGTGCTGGTGGGAGAGATGCGCGACCAGGAAACCGCGCAGATCGGGCTGCGTGCGGCGATGACCGGTCACCTGGTGCTGTCGACTCTCCATACCAATGATGCGATTGGCGCTGTCGGGCGGCTCCGCGACATGGGGGCGGAAGGCTTCCTGCTCGCCGCGTCGCTGCATGCCGTGCTGGCGCAGCGGCTGATTCGTCGGGTATGCCCGGACTGCAGCGAGGCCGAGGAGCTCTCGCCGGTGGCGCGCGCGTGGGTTCAGCTCAAGGGCGGTCCCGCCGCGGCGGGTCTCGAGTATCGCCGCGGCGCGGGTTGTCACCAGTGCAACAACACGGGGTACAAGGGCCGGATCGGCGTGTACGAACTGCTGGAGATGAGCCCGCCGCTCGCGCGCGCGCTGTCCCAGCAGGACAGCCTGGCGTTCTCGGAACTCGCGCGGCAGTCCCCATCGTACCGCCCGCTCGAGTACGTCGCGCTCGACTATGCCCAGGCGCACCTCACGACGGTAGCGGAGGCGATGCGCGTGTCCGCGGATACCGAGTCGCTGAACCTCGCGAACGAGGCCCCGGTGCGGCTGGCCGCGCATGCCTAGTTTCCAGTACCGGGGCAGAGGCCGCCGCGGCGACCTGATCCTGGGTGCGCTGGAGGGATCCACGCGCGAAGCGGTCGCGACGCAGCTCATCAACAGCGGGATCACGCCCGTCGAGATTCGCGAGGCCGTCGTTACCCAGGATCCGCTGGCCGACCTGCGGCGCCGGCTGAGCCGGCGTGCGCCCGGACTCGAGGACCTGGTGCTGTTCAGCCGACAGATGTACACGCTGATGAAGGCGGGCGTTCCGATCAACCAGGCGCTCGCGGGGCTCGTCCGGTCGTCCCGCAACGAGCTGCTGGCCGGGATCCTCGGCGAGGTGCGCGGTTTCATCGAGAGCGGTCGCGAACTGTCCGCTGCACTCGCGCGCCATCCGCAGGTGTTCCCGGCGTTGTTCGTCAATACCGTGCGGATCGGGGAGGGCACGGGGCGCCTCGACGAGGCGTTCCTGCGGCTCGCGGAATACCTCGACCGCGACCGCGACACGCGCGCGCGGATCCGCAGCGCGCTGCGCTATCCGTCGTTCGTGATCATCGCGATCATGCTCGCCATCGGCGTACTGAACGTGGTGGTCATCCCGCAGTTCGCTCAGATTTTCGCACGAGCCGAGGTGGCATTGCCGATGCCGACGCGCGTGCTGATGTCGACGTCGGCGTTCTTCGTCACGTATTGGCCGTATCTCCTGGGCGCGTGCGGTGTGGCCTGGTTCGCCGCACGCCGGTGGGTCAGGACGGACGCAGGTCGCTACCAGTGGGATCGATGGAAGCTGCGGATTCCCATTGTCGGCGACATCCTCCACCGCGCGACGCTCGGGCGCTTCGCACGGGGATTCTCGATGTCACTCGCCGCCGGCGTGCCGTTGACGCAGGCGCTCGGCGTGATGTCGCACGCGGTGGACAACGAGTTCATCGGCGAGCGGATTCGCAACATCCGGACCGGCATCGAGCGTGGAGACTCGCTGACACGGAGCGCCACGGCGACAGGAATGTTTTCCCCGCTGGTGCTGCAGATGCTCGCGGTGGGGGAGGAAAGCGGTGCCGTCGACGAACTGCTCGCCGAGTGTGCGTCGTTCTACGAAAGAGAAGTGGATTACGACGTGAAGAACCTCGGCCAGACGATCGAACCCGTGCTGATCGTGGTCCTGGCCGGCTTCGTGCTGATCTTTGCGCTGGGGGTGTTCCTCCCGATGTGGGATCTCGCGAGCGTGAAGCTGAAAGGTGGTTGACGCGGCAATGTGACAGCGTCTCAAGCCGGAAATGGTCCGGCCGATAATTCCCGGAACCGGACAGCGCCCAGGCGCGCCTCCGTGCGACGACCCATCAAGGAGAACACAATGAAAGGCCAGTCAGGCTTCACGCTCATCGAACTCATCACGGTCATCGTGATTCTCGGCATCCTCTCGGCGTTCGCCCTGCCGCGCTTCGCAGGACTGGAAGCGCATGCTCGCGCGGCATCCCTGGAAGGCCTGGCCGGCAGCGTCCGCAGCGGCGCGGCGCTGGCGCATTCACTGTGGCTGGCGGACGGCACCAAGCCGGCGTCTGTGACAATGGAAGGACAGGCCATCACGATGGACACGACAACCGGGTATCCGGACGATGTGAATGCGGGAGTCGCGGCCGTCATCTCGAATCTCGACGGCTTCACGTTCGCCCCGATCGGCGGTGGCTCACCCGGGTACATCTTCGGTGTGACTGGCGTCGCGACGACGAACTGCAACGTCACCTATCTCCTGGGTGCGGCCGCGGGCGATCCGCCGACCGTGACCGTCGCCAACTCCGCCTGCGAGTAATCGCGGCGCGAGCACGGACGTCGACACGAGGACACGGTCCGGTGAGTCGCCGGTCGAGCGGCGCGCACGACCGGGGGTTCACGCTCGTGGAGCTCGTGGCGGTGATGGCGATCGTCGGCATCCTGTCGGTGGTCGCCGGGCCACGCTTCTTCTCGACGGAACGCTTTGCCGCGCGGGGGTTCGCTGAGGACGCCCGGGTAGGCCTGCGCTATGCGCGCGCACTTGCCGTCGCTTCCGGTTGTGCGGTGGGATTCAGCGCATCCGCTACCGGGTACTCGGTACATCGATGGCTGGGCGGCGCCGGTTGCAATGACCTCGCCGGTTCACGGGTACCGGTGGCCCGGCCCGGCGGCGGCCAGTACCTTGGCCGCGCACCGACCGACGTTAGCGTGCAAGCGTTCGACGTGGTCTTCGACGCGATTGGGAGGCCGCGCGCGGGATCCGACGGTACTCTGCTCACAGCACCTTCTGACTTCACGGTCGGTGTTCACCACCTGACCGTCGAACCCGAGACGGGACTGGTGCGATGACTCGCCCCAGCGCGCCGCGCCAGCAGGGAGTGACCCTGGTTGAACTGGTGGTCTCAATCGTGATCGTCGCGGTCGCGACGGTCGGACTCATGATGGCGGTGTCCGCGACAGCGGGTCGCAGTGCCGACCCGATGGTCGAATCCCAGGCCGGCGCGATCGCCCAGGCCTACCTAGATGAGGTTCTCCAGACCGGCTTCTGCGATCCCGAGTTCGATCCGGATGGCAATCCGGGCACGGGGTGCCGGGAGGAGTGCAGCGTGAGTGCGTGCTCGGGAGGATGCGCAGGACGCAGCTTCTCGATCGAAGGTACGCGCGCGCGGTTCGACGATGTCTGTGATTATGATGGTCTGCGTGATTCCGGCGCGCGCGATCGGTCGGGCGCCGCACTGGCGGATCTCGCGGACTACCAGGTGAGCATCGACGTACGCGATCTCGGAATCGGTCTGGGCGATCCGGCGCTGTCATCCGATGCCGGGGAGGTCCTGCGCGTCGAAGTAACCGTCGCACATCCGGCGCTCGGCGTGACCTACCGAGTATCCGGTTACCGGAGCAACGCGCAATGACGCGAACTTCCGCGCGCATGCAGGGCTTCACCCTGGTCGAACTCGTCGCTGTCATGATCCTTAGTGGAATACTGGGGCTTGTCGTATGGCGCAACATCACCGGTCCGCTGCGTGCGTTCGTGGACGTCTCCCGCCGGGCCGAACTGGTCGACGAAGGTGAACTCGCGCTGAACCGGATTCAGCGCGAACTGCGCCTCGCATTGCCGAACAGCGTGCGTGTGCTGCCCGGCGGCACGGCGCTGGAATTCCTGCGCACCACCGCTGGAGGGCGCTACCGTCTCGAGACCGATCCGGGAGACCCTGCCAGCGACACGTTCGATTTCACGTTGACCA
>JBFWUN010000029.1:0-53944 GCA_050247235.1 Gammaproteobacteria bacterium | reverse complement strand
CTGGACCTGGACCCGGAGGATTTCGCCCAGCGGGCGCAGGAGGTCCGGGCGACGCTCCAGACACATCGTCGTGCGTGGGGTGCGCGGTTCGGCCTGGACTACTCGCACTTCACCGACAGCCAGGTATCCGACGACTGGAACTTCGGCGTGTTTCCGAACGTGACGTTCAATGTGCATCCCGAAGGGATCCTCGTGATGCGCTTCCGTCCGCACGCCACCGACCCGGAACGCTGCCACTATGACGTGTGGGTGCTGGCGCGGCAGGTCCGGGATCCGGAATGCCGGCTTCCGTTCTACATGGACGCCGCGGGGGCCGACCTGAGCGGCGATGCGCCGCGCCCGGTGCGTCGCCATATCCGGCATGGCGAAGAAGGGATGGGGTTCGTGCTGGACCAGGACGGACGCCAGCTCCCGCTCGTGCAGCGGGGCGTCCGGTCGGCCGGGTTTCCGGGGCTGCGCCTCAGCCACCAGGAGATCCGGCTGCGCCATTTCTACGAAACCTACGCGCGCTACCTCGCGCGCTGATCCTGCGAGGACCGCATGCCGCGCATCGACGAACTGCTGACCGGCACGATCACCGCCGTCGCACCGCTGCTCGAACGCCGCGAGATCTCCCCCGTTGAGCTGGTGGAGGCGCAGCTCGCGCGCATCGACGCGCTCGAGCCTCGACTGCAGGCGTACCTGCTGGTCACTACCGAGCTCGCGCGTGCACAGGCGCGCGCGGCCGAACGTGAAATCGCCAGCGGCGGGTACCGGGGTCCGCTGCACGGGATCCCGCTCGGCATCAAGGACCTGGTCGCGATGAAGGGGCTGCCGCGTACGTGTGCGTCGCCGATGTTGCGCGACGATCGCCCGGATTTCGACGCGACGATCATCGAAAAGCTGGCAGCCGCGGGCGCGGTGTTCACGGGCAAACTCAACCTGACCGAGTTCGCGCTGTACGGTTACCACCCGGACATGCCGTTGCCGCACAACCCGTGGAACCTCGGGTACTCCGCCGGGGTCTCCTCCAGCGGCTCCGGGGCGGCCACCGCCGCGTCGCTGTGCTTTGGCGCGATCGGCACCGACACCGGTGGATCGATCCGCTTTCCAGCATCGATGTGCGGCATCGTCGGCATCAAGCCGACATTCGGCAAGGTGTCGCGGCATGGCGTGTTTCCGCTCGCGGACACGCTCGATCATGTCGGTCCGATGACCCGCTCCGTCGCCGATGCCGCGCTGATGCTCGGCGTGCTGGAAGGTCGCGACGCGCGCGATCCGTCGACACGCAGCGACGGTGCAATCGATTATCTGGCAGAAATCGCGCGCGGGCCCGCCGGACTGCGCATCGGGATCGATCGCGCGTACTGTACCGCGGACACCGACCCCGCCCAGGCGGACGCAACGTTCCGCGCGTGCTACATGCTGAAGGGCCAGGGCATGGAGATTCACGACATCGACATGCATCGCGTGCTGGACGGCCTGCCGTACTGGTACACGATCTGCGCGGTCGACGCGCTGCTGCGGCATCGTGAGTTCTACCCGGCGCGCACCGCGGAGTACGGTCCCGTGTTCCGCGCGATGCTCGACCACGGCGCGGCGGCCACCGCCGAGGACTACGCGCGCGGCGAACGTCTGCGCCAGGCGACAATCGCGACGTTCGATCACCTGCTGACGCAGGTGGACTGCATCCTTTGCCCGGCCACCGCGTCGCCCGCCATGCCGCAGGAACTGTTTCATCCGCAGGGCGTAGTGCCCGCCGACCAGATCCCGACGCTCGTCCGCTACACCGGGCCGACCAACCTGAGCGGGCATCCGTCGATCACGGTGCCGAACGGTTTCAACGCCGACGGATTGCCGACGGCCATGCAGTTCATCGGGCGACGCGGCGACGAAGCGACGATCATCCGGGCCGCGGCCGCGTACGAGCGCGCGACCGAATGGCACAAGCGCCGTCCCCCGGTGTGACTCTCTCGCTGGCGCGATGCCGGCCGAACGCGCGGACCGCCGCGCAGTCAGTTCCGGTCGTACTTCGGGCGCACGGTGCCGGACTCGCGATAGCGCGGTTGCACTTGTGAGGCCGGCGTCGGCGGAGGCAGGCCAGCGCGCGAAGGGTAGGTGAAGAGCACGTCGGCGGCGTCCGCGGGGGGTGGCGGAGCGAGATCCCGCCGGAGCGCTTCCTCGCGCAGTTCCCGCCGAAGGGCGCGGCGCAGCTGCACGGGATCGGCGCAGCCCCAAGGCACG
Source organism: Gammaproteobacteria bacterium (assembly GCA_050247235.1). Taxonomy (GTDB): domain Bacteria; phylum Pseudomonadota; class Gammaproteobacteria; genus CAIKBL01. The sequence continues at coordinate 51,721 of JBFWUN010000029.1, read as the reverse complement.
CACGCGGGCCAGGGCCCGGCACCGAGGGGTGTCGCAGGCCAGGTGAAGGCGACACCGGCGCCGACTTCCGCGCGCGCCGCCCCGGGCGTCAGCAGCAGGACGGCCGGCATGATGAGGGCCGCGCGCACGCAACCTTGCCTGTTCACATCATTCTCCACTGTCAGTCGCTGGGCGCCGTGGTCCGCGGCGATGGCCCTGCATCATGCGCGCTACGTCGCCGCTTGAGAACCGTCCGATGCCACGGCGCCTGGCGCAAAGTGCAAGACTTCATGCGCCCGGGCTGCTACAGTGCCGTCGCGTTTAACAGAATTCAGTCCTCCGTTCTCCGCCGACTCCGGTCGTTTCAATTACCTCATCTGCCTCTGACTGACGCCGCTTACCCGGCGCAGGCGATCCCGAAACCGCGCCCTCGCACGCAAGAACGTGCAAGGCCGGAGCCCTACCAAGGAGCTATATGTCCGATTTCACCCGTCTGGGCCTTCCCGAGGTCCTCGTTCGCGCCGCGCATGAATGCGGCTATACCGTACCCACCCCGATTCAGCAGCAGGCCATCCCGTTCGTCCTGCAGGGTCGCGACGTGCTTGCCGCGGCACAGACCGGCACCGGCAAGACCGCGGCCTTCCTGCTGCCGATCCTCGCGCGGCTGCTGGCCGACCCGCGCCGCCCCACCCCGCGCGCACCGCGCGCGCTGATACTGACTCCCACACGCGAACTTGCCGCGCAGATCGAAGCATCGTTCCGCGACTATGCGCGCCACGCGAAGCTTTCCGCACTGGTCGTGTTCGGGGGAGTAGGCATCAACCCGCAGATTGACCGCCTGGAGCGCGGCGTGGACGTGCTGGTCGCGACACCGGGTCGCCTGCTCGATCTCGCCGGCCAGCGTGCGGTCAGCCTCGCCGGCATCGAGTACTTCGTCCTCGACGAGGCGGACCGGATGCTCGACATGGGTTTCATTCGCGACATTCGCAAGGTGCTCGCCTTGCTGCCCCCGCGGCGCCAGAACCTGCTGTTCTCCGCGACATTCCCGGCGGAAATCGTCACGCTCGCGCAGCAGCTGCTGCACGCACCCGAGCGCGTGGAAGTGGCACGCAGCGGCACGAGTCCGGTACAGATCCGCCAACGCGTCTGCGTGCTCGACAAGTCGCGGAAGCGCGATGCGCTGATCGGCCTGGTGCGGGACGGAAACTGGTTCCAGGTGCTGGTGTTCACCCGCACCAAGCACGGCGCGAACCGCCTGGCGGAACAGCTGGACAAGGCGGGCATTCCCGCACTCGCGATTCACGGGAACAAGAGCCAGAACGCCCGCACCCGCGCGCTCGGCGCATTCAAGGCGGGCGAGTTGCAGGTCCTGGTGGCCACCGATATTGCCGCGCGAGGCATCGACATCGACGAGCTGCCCCACGTGGTGAACTACGAGCTCCCACAGGTACCCGAAGACTACGTCCATCGCATCGGGCGCACGGGGCGCGCGGGCGCCGAAGGCGAAGCGTATTCGCTGGTCTGCCAGGAGGAGTTTTCGCAGCTCGCCGCGATCGAGAAGCTGCTCGGACGCCGTATCGAGCGTCTCGAACTGCCGGGCATGAACACGCCGAACCCGGCGACCACGGAACGTGTTCCCGAGCGACGACACTCCGCGGGGCGCGACTCTCACGCCCCGGGCGCGGCGCGGCGTCCGGGTGACCGGGGCACCCGCGCGCCGGGTCGGTCTTCGCGCACAGAGACCGGGAACCGCCCCGGTCCGGGTCGGCCGCGGTAAACGGCGCGGGTTTTGTGTCCCTGGCAAGCGCCATTCGGATCGTGGTGCCAGGGACACCGGCGGACCGCGCCAAGGCTCAGCGGCGGGCGTGCGGCGCCGAGGCTCAGCGGGATGCGTTCACGTTGTGCGTCGGCGAGGGCGTCGGAACGCGATCAGGCCAGGCCGCGATCGACGCAAGCGGCCAGCCGGTAGCACGTCGTCAGCGTCGGCATCGCGATCCCGAGCGCGTGTCCCCTGCGGCACGCGTCCCCCACGGTTTCCTCCAGTTCGAGGCGACGTCCGCGCAGGAGATCCTGCAGGCTGGACAGGCGATGTTCAGGGGCCTGGGCGTGCATGCGGGCACCTGCTTCGCGCACGGCCGCGACGGCGTCATCCTCGCTGGCCAACCGGATTCGCGCGACCGGCAGCGGCGAGATGTCGATCAGCGGGATCCCGCGGTGCACCGCGATCTGCGCGGTCTCGCGCGTGATCTCCACCACCACCCGCGCGACGTCCGGGTCCTGCAGGTAATCCCCGGTGTAGCGACGTGTAAGCACCGCCATCACCATCAGTGCAACCCACCCGCTGAACTTGGACCAGATGAGGGTCTCGATGTCGTCCACGGCGCGCGCACGGATTCCCGCGGCGTCGATCGCCGACGCGATGGTGGCGGCATGCACGCCGGCAGCCCCGGCGAGCTCACCCAGGTGAAGATTGACGTTCCGGGTGAACAGCACCGTCCCGTCCTTGGCGAGTTCACCGCTGAAGTCGGCCATCGCGCCGAGTACGCATGCGCGGCCGAACTGCGCCTGCAGTTCGTCTTCCTTCACCACGCCGTTCTGTACGGACAACGCGACGGCGGGCTCGAGGCGCGCGAGCGACGCGAGCCCGATGCGACTGTCGCAGGTCTTAACGGTATTGATGAACACGTCCGCTGCGCGGAGCGAGGATGGGTCCTGCACGATCTCGCAATGGGTGTCGAATTGCCCGAGACCCCGGATTGACAACCCCTGCGCCACCAGGTGGGCCGCGCGCGCGCCGCGGGCGACGAGTTGCACGCGATGTCCGGCGCGCGCGAGGTGGCCGGCGAGCAGCGTGCCGAGCGCGCCGGCGCCGAGAATCACCCAGTGCATGGCGCGTATCCGTTCAATGCGACAACCCGGCTTCCTGCGCGGCCGTCAGCACGGCATCGTGCAACACCTGCGTGATCACCGCCGTGAGCTGCTCGGCATCCGCGCCAGTCACCGCAACCGGCGTCCGGTCCACGTCGAATTCCGCGCGCCACGCCGAGGCATCCAGTGAAAGCGTCTTGACCCCGTCCGAGTTGCCGACCAGGCGACCCTCGGTGTCGAGCGCTTCGAGGTAGATCGCGGCATACGCATCCGTCCGTTCGTCGGCATGCCGGGCGATCCCGTACCCGATCAGGTTCTCGACCGACTCTCCGATGAAGTCTTCCTCGGCCTGCCGATACACGACCACGACCATGTCGAGCCCCTGGCGCGCGGCCCATTCGCCGAGAACCGGTCGCAGGCGCAGGAACGCGGGATACGCCATGCTGCTGTCATAGGGGGTCGGGAACTCGTCGGTCGTGTAGGGCGCGGCGCGCACGTCGAGCGCCATGCCGCGCATGCGCTGCGCGAGATACTCCCCGACGCTCCGACGCACATCCCAGCCGGGCAGCGCGAGCGTCGTGGCCGTGCTGTCGATGGCCGATCGCTGGATGTGGTGCACGCGGGGTGCCGGATCCATAAGCACGACCACCGCTACCTTGTTCTTCAGCTGCCGATGTTCGGGGGTGACGCGCGACTGTTTGAGATTGAGGCAGCCGACCAGCGCGATACACGCCCCCAGCAACAGTGCCTTCCTGAATATCATGACTCGACTCCCTGCGAGGAACGCGGAATGATACGAAATCGGAACGCGTTGCCCTAGGGCAATCGCCGCTGCACACTACGACACACACGCCACGCACCGCCGGAGAACCATCGTGGGTGCCCAGCCCGACCTCCACTACAGCGCCTGTCCGCATGACTGCCCGTCGACCTGCGCGCTCGAAGTCGAACGCCTGCCCGGGAACCGGATCGGCCGGGTCAGGGGGGCAGCCGAGAATTCGTATACCGCCGGGGTGATCTGCAGCAAGGTCGCGCGTTACGCGGAGCGCATCCACCATCCGCAGCGACTGACCGTGCCGTTGCGTCGTGCCGGTACGAAAGACAGCGGAAGGTTCGTGCCCGTCAGCTGGTCCGACGCGCTCGATGCGACAGCCGAAGCATTCCTGACCGCGGCGCAGGCGCACGGCCCGGAATCCGTCTGGCCTTACTACTATGCCGGTACGATGGGACTGGTGATGCGGGACGGCATCAACCGGCTGAGGCACGCGATGCACTACTCCGGGCAGCATTCGACCATCTGCGTCACACTTGCGTGGACCGGCTTCCTCGCGGGGGCCGGTCGGCTTTCGGGTTGCGACCCGCGTGAGATGGCGCGCGCGGACGTCGTCGTCATCTGGGGTACCAACGCCGCCAGTACCCAGGTCAACGTGATGACGCACGCGCTGCGCGCAAGGCGTGAGCGCGGCGCACGGATCGTTGTTGTCGATACCTACCGCAACGCGACCGCCGAACAGGCGGATCTTTTCGTCTGCGTCAGGCCCGGGACAGACGGTGCATTGGCGTGCGCCGTGATGCATTGTCTCTTCCGCGACGGCCATGCCAACCGGGAATACATGGCGCGTTACACCGACTGCCCGGAACGGCTCGAAACGCACCTGGCACAGAAGACTCCGGTGTGGGCGAGCGCGATCACGGGGGTCCCGACCGAGACTATCGAAGCTTTCGCGGGACTCGTCGGGACACATCCGCGTACGTTCTTCCGACTGGGATACGGGTTCTCGCGCCAGCGCAACGGCGCGTTCAACATGCACGCCGCGGCGTGCATTCCGGCAGTCACCGGCGCCTGGCTGCACGAGGGCGGCGGCGCATTTCACAACAACGGCGCCATCTACCACTGGGACCGCTCGCTGATTGAAGGCAGCGCCCTGCGTGATCCTGGCGTGCGGATGTTGGACCAGTCCCGAATCGGCGCCGTTCTCACTGGGGATCCGGGCGCTCTGCGGGGCGGCCCGCCCGTGACAGCGATGCTGATCCAGAATACGAACCCGATGTCGGTCGCGCCGGATCTGAACACGGTCAGGCGCGGCTTCCTGCGCGAAGACCTGTTCACCTGCGTGCACGAGCAGTTCATGACCGAAACGGCCGTGCTGGCGGATATCGTACTTCCCGCCACGATGTTCCTCGAGCACGACGACCTCTACCAGGGCGGCGGGCACCAGCACATCCTTTTTGGTCCACAGGTCGTCACCCCTCCCGGAGAGTGTCGCAGCAATCATTTCGTCGTATGCGAGCTCGCCAGGCGCCTCGGCGCCTCGCACCCAGGGTTCGAGATGACGGCCCGCGAAATCGTCGACTGGACGCTTCAGCATTCCGGGTGGGGCGATCTCGCAAACCTGGAACGTGCACATTGGATCGACTGCCAGCCGGATTTCGACACCGCGCACTTTCTCAACGGGTTCGGACACGGCGACGGTCGCTTCCATTTCGCTGCGGACTGGTCGGCGCTGCGCCCGGAAGGTTTCGGTGCGGATATCGACATGCCCAAACTGCCCGATCACGTGCCAGTGATCGAGAACGTCGATGCGACGCGGCCCTTTCGCCTCGTGACCGCGCCGGCGCGTCACTATCTGAATTCGAGTTTCACCGAAACGCCGACGTCGCAACGGCGCGAGCGTGCCCCTACCCTGCTGATCCACCCCGAGGACGCGGCTGCCCTGGGCGTGATCGACGGCGCACACGTGCGAATCGGCAATCAACGCGGTGAAATTGAACTCGCGGCGCGAGTTTTCGACGGCCTGCAGCGGGGGGTCGTCATCAGCGAGAGTATCTGGCCGAACGCCGCGTTCCCCGGAGGGCTCGGAATCAACGCGCTGACGGGTGCCGACCCGGCGGGCCCCATTGGTGGCGCCGCGTTTCACGACAACAGCATCTGGATCAGGCCCGCGCGCCAGGTCGCTCATTGACGCCGCGGAGACTGCGAGAACCCATGCACCACGCCGAACAAGTCGCCGTCGCTAAACGGCTCCTGCGTTTCATCGACGAAGCATCCACCGATCTCTGCGAGGCGCCGTATTCGCAGCCAATCGAAGAGTACGTCAGTGCCGAGATTGCAGCACGGGAACAGCGCGTATTCTTCCGTGAACAGCCGCTGTGCGTGGGATTGAGCGACGACCTGCCGAATCCGGGCGCTTATCGAACCCATGACCTCAGCGGGGTCCCGCTGCTTCTCGTCCGCGATATGGAGGGGCGCTTCAAGGCGTTTCTCAACGTGTGTCGACATCGCGGTGCGCGGGTCGCGGAAAAATGCGGTGATGCGCGCGGCTTCACCTGCCCCTACCACGCTTGGGTGTACGGGCTCGATGGCGCACTGGTCACCCGGCCCGACGAAGCTTCCTTCGTCTCACTGCCGCGAGCGGAATTCGGCTTGGCCCCGCTGCCCGCCGAAGAGCGGCACGGGCTGCTGTGGGTCTGTCCGACACCGGGACGTTCATTCGACGCGGTCGACTGGTTAGGGCGTCTCGACGCCGAGATCGCGAGTTACGGGCTCGCCGGATTCAAGCGCTACGAATCGCGCGAGCTGTCGCGCAGGATGAACTGGAAACTGGTGGTCGACACCTTCCTTGAGTCTTATCACTTCTGCGTCCTGCACCGGGATTCCATCTGCTCGATTTTTCATCAGAACCTGACGGTGTTCGACACCTACGGAAAGCACTTCCGATTGATTTCTCCGCGCAAATCCATCACCGGGTTGCCGACGCAACCGGAACCCGAGTGGCGGTTGCTGCCGCATATCGTGGTCATCTACGTGCTGTTCCCCGGTACGGTCCTGGTCTGGCAGGGGGAGCAGGTCGAACTGTGGGAGATCTACCCGGGCGCGACCCCCGACGAATCACGATTTCGACTGACGCTGTACACGCCCGAGACGGCAACCACCGACAAGGCGCGCAGGCATTGGGATCGGAACCTCGAACTGGTGCTGCATGTCGTCGAGAACGAGGATTTCCCGGTCGGAGAAGGTATCCAGCGGGGCTTCCACAGCGGTGCCCAGACGCACATCGTATTCGGACGCAACGAGCTGGCGCTCGCGCATTACCACCGCGAAATGACTTCCGCGCTCGTCGTCGCGAACCACGGCCACCTATCGCGCCCGTAGGAATCGGGTATTGGCCGTCTGCGGGTAATCCGGGAACAATTACACGCAGGCAGAACGTCACTGAGGAGCACATCATTCATGGATATCGGAATTGGAACGCGCGAGCGCGCCGCGATCACGGACGGGCTTTCCCGCCTGCTCGCCGACAGCTATTCGCTCTACCTGAAGACGCACGGGTTTCACTGGAACGTGACTGGCCCGATGTTCAACACGCTGCATCTCATGTTCATGGATCAGTACACGGAAATCTGGAATGCACTCGACCAGATTGCCGAGCGGATCCGTGCGCTCGGACATCCGGCGCCTGCGTCCTACAGCCAGTTCGGGCGCTTGTCGAGTATTCCCGAAGAGACCGGGACACCGAGCGCGCTGGAGATGGTGCAGCAGCTGATCGCCGGTCAGGAAGCGGTCGTACGGACGGCACGCAAGTTGTTCCCGGTCGTCGACAAGGCCGGTGACGAACCAACCGCGGACCTGCTCACGCAGCGGATGCAGATCCACGAGAAGAATGCCTGGATGTTGCGGAGCCTGCTGGAACCGCAGGCGGCGGGCGCAGATTCGCGCGCCAAGAAAGCGCGGAAGGTCAAATGATCAGACGATTCCGGGGGAATTTGAAGTAAATTCCCCCGGGTTCCGTCCTTACGCAATACGGCGTTTCGGCTGCCGCCTTCAGCGCGCGCAGTCGCCGCGGCCACAGTCGCCGCGGACCATCAGTTCAGTGCGCTGTGCCTTGAATCCGGCGGGCAGTGCGATCGACTTCAGGTCCACCGGCAGGTCAATGCAGTAAACGGCTCCGCAGGCCGTGCAATGGAAGTAGGCTTGGCCGTGACTGTCATCCCGGGCGGCGCTGAAGCGCCAGATGCGGTCCTCGGCCGCGACCTTGTTCGCGAGTTCCTTGGTGACCAGCCATTCCAGCGCCCGGTAGAGTGTCACGCGATCGAACTGCACACCTTTCTCCCTGGCCTGCTGTTCAATTTCATGATGTGTCAGGGCGCGGTCAGTTGCCTTGAGGATTTGCAGTACGGTCTGGCGTGCTGGCGTCAATCGACCGGCCGAGACGGCAGGCGCTGCAACTGGCGTGCTCACGCTCGGGTCAGCGGGGTTGGAGGCGGTATCAGGATGAAAGTCCATGGGGATTCCTTCTTTCTGTCTGTTCGCAGGTTTTGCTGCGATGCGATTTCAGGTTTTGATGGTGACCGATGTGAACGGCATTTGCAATACGGACCGTATCGAATCCGGAAGGTTCCGTGCGATTTTCACCCGGGTGGCGATTTTCCGATCGACCTCTGTGATTCACCGGACCTGGGACGCCGCAGCTGACACGCCGAGCGCAATCGGAATCGGCTGAGGCCGACGAGCACCGGTGACGCGCCCTTGCCAGTACTGGTTGGAGACGGTCGAAATAATGACCCTGCCCGTGCGAGGGCTCGGCGCGTGGACGAACCGACCATCTCCGAGGTAAATACCCACATGCGAATAGCGCGCACCTTGCGTGTTGAAGAACAGCAGGTCCGCCGCCTGGATTCGCGCGAGGGGAATTTCCGGAAGGCTCGCGGCCATCGTGGCAGCGCTGCGCGGTAGCATCAGATCGAAACGGCCAAAAACATGCTGAACCAGGCCGCTGCAATCGAATCCTTCCTCCGGCGACGCGCCCGAAGCCCTGTACGGTTTTCCCTGCATGCTCGCCGCGTAGGCGACGAGGCCTAAGGTGTCAAAGCCAGGTGCGCCGGGAGTGAACCCGGATTCATGTCCCGGCGCCGTGGACCTCGTGGGAGGCGTTGATTCTGGGGCGGGCGACAACACGCTGCATCCCGACAATGCCGCTGCCAGCGATATGCAACACGACGCGAGGACGAAACGGCATGACGGGGCGTGTCTCGAGGCGTCGCCTCGTTGCCGGGGATTCATGCCTGTTCTAACGTACATTCTCACGAACACAGGGTATCTGATTCACTTACAGAGAATAAATATTCGATTTCGGTTTGAACAGGTCGCCAATCCATAGCGACTCGCTGAGGGTATTCAGCGCATGTTCCGTCGACCAAGGCCCAGGACCGGCGGCGCCACCGCGCGGTGCCGTGAGAGGGTGTCGGGCGGCAGCGCAACTGGGATATGCTTCGTGGAACGTAACCGGCGCAAGGCCAGCGAGGTGCCTCACCGTCGAAGAAGCGGCGTTTTGCACAACCCACGTTCTTATTTTCCCGACAATCTGGAAGTTGCCCGTGTGATCGGTAGCACGCGTTACGTTTATCTCTTAACCCACTGTTTATATTGAATTATGAGGAATTGGCGATTTTTTGCGCAACCTGACGTGAAGACCTGTAATCGTGGGTCGCCCCCTCGTGATGTTTCGTTCTTGCACAAGTTTATCCACAGTATTTGTGAATAACTCCGCCGCTTTGCGCAGAGGGTCCGTGCTGCGGTCGCAGCTGGTGGCGCTGGCGGCATGCGTCCTCGGGTTTGCATCCGCCGCCCGTGCGGAAACCGCAGCCGCCGATTTCATCGAATTCGAAACGGTTCTCGACGGGAAATGTCATATTCTCAGCGAGGGCGGAAAGCTCACGCTGATGAGAAATACGCATCCGGCGAAACCGATTCTTTACCGCCTGGAGCGCCTCTTCGTCGGGCGCCCGCAAGGACTGATGGACGGGGTGATCCCGCCCGGCGCGGATGCCCAGAAATTGGGCTGCGATCGGGTCGGCGGTCGTCCGCAGCGGTGGCGCGTCAAGCGCGCACGTTTTGTGGAGCATTGAGCAATGTCACGAATTTCTGGCTGTCTTGCCGGCGCCCTGTACGCGGGCCTCATGATGCTGTCTACGCAGGTTGCGGCGGGCGACTACCGTTCCCCCGGTGACATGACCCTGGAAGAACGGTCGGCGATGATGCAACTGGTGGGAGAATACAATGCCTGCGTCTACCGGGCGGGGATGGAGAAGGTGGATGCGTTTCCCGACATCAGGCAGGCCGCGGATGCGGCGATGGAAGCCTGTGAGAATCTGAGTCTGAAACTACGCCAAACGATTGACGGCTATAATTTCGAACCAGGGTTTGGCGAACAATTCGTGCACCACGCCAGATCCCGCGCTGCAAAATCGCTGTTGCCTGAACTGGCGCTCAGGAAAGGCGGGTAAGTACCAAGGGTACTGCAGACGCCGAGGTTCAGTTCACGGGCCTGGGTCCCAGTGTTATCCGGCCGGTCTGCTCTACCAGCGGAGCGAGTTCATGCAGCGCACGCTGGTAGACCCCTCGTTTGAAATCCACCACTTCCCGCACCGCATCCCAGTAGTCGATCCATCGCCACTGTTCGAACTCAGGTTCGGCATCGACCTGCAGGTCGACATCCGCCTCGTCAGTTGCGAGCCGCAGCACGTACCACCGCTGCTTCTGGCCAATGCAGACCGGTTTACTGTCGCGCCGGATAAATCGCCTGGGCAGTCGATACCTGAGCCACCGGCGGGTGCAACCCAGGACTTCGACATGATGTGGATGGAGCCCGACTTCTTCGCGCAACTCCCGGTACATCGCCTGCTCGAGGCTCTCCTCGGGGTTGATACCCCCCTGGGGGAACTGCCACGCCGACATCCCGATGCGCCGTCCCCAGAACGCCTGTCCGCGCTCGTTGAGCAGCACGATGCCGACGTTGGCCCGGAATCCTTGCGCGTCGATCATGACTCTGGGAACGGTCTCGTTGATCGGATCGTCCGCGTGCTTTCGCCTCGCGAGCGCCGCGAGGCGTCCGTGGGCGCCCCGCGGAGTTGGTTGTCGCCACGGCCGGATTGTGGCCTAGCGCAACCGGGATAGGCAATGCGGGTCAGCCCGCCAGCTTCTCGATCGCCGAGCGCTCTTCCTTGAGTTCGCTCTCGGTGATTTCCATCCGCTTGCGGCTGAATTCATCGACCGGAAGGCCTTGAACGATTTCGTAATCGCCGTTGCGGCAACGCACCGGGAAGGAGTACATCAGACCCTTCTCGATTCCGTAACTCCCATCACTCGGAACCCCCATGCTCGTCCAGTCATCCGCAGGCGTGCCGAGTACCCAGTCCCGCATGTGCTCCAACGCGGCGTTAGCCGCAGATGCCGCGCTGGAGGCGCCCCTGGCGTCGATAATCTCGGCTCCTCGCTTCGCGACTCGCGGGATGTAGTCGGTCTCATACCAGGCGCGATCGATCTGCGACATGGCAGCTTTGCCCTTGACGAGCGTCTGGCTCAGATCAGGATACTGGGTCGTGGAGTGGTTGCCCCAGATGGTGACTTTCCGGATTTCGGAGACCTCGGTGCCCGTCTTGGCGGCAAGCTGCGCGACCGCCCGGTTGTGGTCCAGCCGGGTCATCGCGGTGAACTGGCGCGGATTGATATCAGGCGCGGCAGTCATGCACGTCCACGCGTTGGTGTTGGCGGGGTTGCCCACCACCAGCACCTTGACGTTGCGACTTGCGTTGTCGTTGATAGCCTTGCCCTGCACTTTGAAGATGCCACCGTTGGCGGCCAGCAGATCCGCGCGCTCCATACCCGGACCGCGCGGCTTGGCGCCGACGAGCAACGCGTATTCGACATCGCGGAACGCGACGTTGGGGTCATCGCTTGTCTCGATGCGATTGACCAGAGGGAATGCGCAGTCATCGATCTCCATGACGACACCCTGAAGCGCTTTCATCGCAGGCGTCACTTCGAGCAGTTGGAGAATCACCGGCTGGTCGGGGCCGAGCATCTGCCCGGACGCGATTCGGAACAGCAACGAATAGGAAATCTGGCCGGCGGCACCGGTGACCGCGACCCGGACTGGTTTTTTCATCTGGGCTGATACCTTGTCTGGTTGGTTTGGCGTTGAGCGGAGCCTTTACGCACGTTCTGCCACGGGCACGTAGTCCCGCTTTGGAGCGCCGATGTACAGCTGCCGGGGGCGTCCAATGCGGAAATCCGCCTGATCACCCAGCATCTCCATCCACTGCGCGATCCAGCCCGCCGATCGTGCGAGTGCGAACATCGGCGTGAACATGTTGGTCGGGATATTGAGTGCCTGGTAGATGAGTCCCGAGTAGAAATCGACGTTCGGGTACAACTTGCGGGAAATGAAGTATTCGTCCTCGAGCGCGATTCGCTCGAGCTCCATCGCAATCTCGAACAGCGGCTGATTCAAGTGCATCTCGTCGAGCAGGTCGTGGCAGGCCTGCCGGATGATCTTGGCGCGGGGGTCATAGTTCTTGTAAACGCGATGCCCGAAGCCCATCAGCTTGAAGTTGTCATTCTTGTCCTTTGCGCGATCGACGAACTTGCGGATGTTCTTGGGATTCTGAATCTCCGTCAGCATGTCGATGACGGCTTCGTTGGCACCCCCGTGTGCCTTCCCCCACAAGGTCGAAATTCCCGCGGCAACGCACGCGAACGGGTTCGTTTCCGCGCTTCCGCACAAGCGCACGGTCGATGTGCTCGCATTCTGCTCGTGGTCCGCGTGCAGGATGAACAGCAGATCAAGCGCACGTACCGCCACCGGGTTCGCCACGTACGGTTCGGTAGGCCATGAGAACATCATGTACATGAAGTTCTCGACGAACTCGCGGGAGTTGTCGGGATAGACGAATGGGAGACCGCTGCCGTACCGATAAATCTTGGAAACCAGGTTGGGCATTTTTGCGATGACGCGTTGTGCCGTCAGCCGACGATGGTCCGGATTGTAGATGTCCGTCTGGTTGTGATAATACGAGGCGACCGCCGCGACGACGCCTGCCAGAACGGACATCGGGTGCGCATCGTACCGGTAGCCTTGATAGAAGCGCGTCAGGTGCTCGTGCGTCATACCGTGCATCTTGATGACGTGCTTCCATTCTTCAGACTGCTTGGCGTTCGGCAGCTCGCCATTGATCAGGAGATAGGCCACTTCCAGGAAGGTGGACTTCTCCGCCAGTTGCTCGATCGGGTAGCCACGATAGAGCAGGACGCCTTCCTCCCCGTCCAGATAGGTGATCCGACTCCGGCAGGCCGCCGTAGACCCGTAACCGAGGTCGAACGTGAACATGCCGAGTTCCTTGTAGAGGTTCTTCAGATCGATGACCGGCGCCCCGTACTGGCCTTCGTGAACCGGACATTCAACCGACTTGCCGGAGGCCTTGTCGGTAATCACTACAGTGCGCGTCGTCATAGATCTCTCATCCTCATCTCTGGACTGCGGGAATGCGGCAGGTTCTGCAATGCACAACCGGCCAAGGATAACGTTGGCCGTCCGGTCGCTTCAAGCCGTTGCGACCGCCGACGCGCCGGTGTCCGAGTCGCTTGTTCGCCCGTCGGATCTCGCGGTTATCGACGGGTTTCCCGCAGTGTCGCGGCGGATAAAGCGAGCCGAAAACGCCTCAAACTTAATGACTTTGTGGAAACACCTGATCAAAGATCGCGGGCCATCCGCCGACACAACGGCGACCGCCCGCGGCAGTCCGTACGCCGTCGTCCATACCCTGGCACTGCTCACGAGAGAGGAACACGATGCAGACCCCGTCCTGCCTATTCAGCGGCAATGCCGCGTTCGTCGAGGCCCTGTACGAGTCCTACCTCTGTGATCCCGCCTCGGTACCCGACGACTGGCGGCGCTATTTCGACGAAATGTCGGCGGACGCCCCGCACCGGGACACACCCCACGGACCGATCCGTGATCGTATGCTCGCCCACGTCGAACGCTCCCCCCGCGCGGTGTCGGTGCCGCGCACCGTGGATGACGGCAAGCAGGTTGCGGTTCTGCAACTGATCAATTCCTATCGGTTCATGGGGCACCGGCAGGCCAGGCTCGACCCGCTCAACCAGCATGAGCGCCCCCAGGTGCCGGAACTTGACCCTGCGTTTCATGGCCTGACGGCACAGGATATGGGCAGGATATTCAATTCCGGCTCGCTCCAGGGCGTGGACAATCACCAGGCCACACTGCAACAGATTCTCGACATCGTCAGCGCCACGTACTGCGGCACCATCGGCGCCGAGTACATGCATATCGTGGAGACCGCGCAGAAGCGCTGGATCCAGCAGCGCCTCGAACCCATCCGCAGCCAGCCTCGCTTCGGGCCCGAAAAAAAGCGCTGGCTGCTTGACCGTCTGGTCGCGGCGGGCGGCCTCGAAGAGTACCTGCATCGCAAGTACGTCGGTCAGAAGCGATTCTCCCTGGAGGGCGGCGAGAGCATGATCCCGTTGCTGGACCAGCTCCTGGAGGACTCCGGCCGGCACGGGGTCAAGGAAGTGGTGGTCGGCATGGCTCACCGGGGACGCCTCAACGTGCTGGTGAACATCGTCGGCAAGCACCCGTCAAAGCTGTTCGACGAGTTCGAGGGACGCAGCCGGGAGGCGCGGCTAGGTGACGTGAAATACCATCTCGGCTACTCGTCGGACATCGCGACTCCGCACGGCCCCGTGCACGTGACACTGGCGTTCAATCCTTCGCACCTCGAGATCATCGACCCGGTAGTCGAGGGCTCGGTGCGCGCTCGTCAGGATCGGCGTGGTGACGTGGAGCGTAACCAGGTGCTGCCGGTGCTCATCCACGGAGACGCGGCCTTCGCCGGACAAGGCGTCGTGATGGAAACCTTCAACCTGTCGCAGACACGCGGATACTCCACGGGTGGAACGGTGCATGTGATCGTGAACAACCAGATCGGATTCACGACCAGCGACCCGCTTGATTCGCGCTCCACGCTCTATTGCACGGACGTCGCGAAAATCGTGCAGGCGCCCATCTTCCACGTCAACGGCGACGATCCGGAAGCGGTTGCACTGATCGCGCAGCTTGCGCTCGATTTCCGCATGGAATTCTCCAAGGACGTCGTGATCGATCTGGTGTGTTATCGCAAGCACGGTCACAGCGAGGCGGACGAACCGGCTGCAACCCAGCCTACGATGTATCAGCACATCCGGCGTCATCCTGGAGTTCGCAAGCACTACGCGGAGCGGCTGGTGCAGGAAGGGGTAATCGATTCCGCCGCGATGGAGCGAATGACGACGGATTACGTCACGGCGCTCGAAAGCAACGTCGTCGTTTCACGACCGTACGCGAGCGTTCAGGACACGCGTTACCTGATCAACTACGAACCGTACAGAAACACGCACTGGCGGGACCCGGCGGACACGCGGCTGGCACGCGCGCGCATCGTCGAGTTGACCGACCGAATGACCCGGCACCCCGAATCGTTTCAACTGCATCGTTCCGTACGCAAGATTGTCGAGGATCGTCGGAAGATGGCGCGGGGCGAGCTGCCGCTCGACTGGGGCTTCGCCGAGACACTGGCGTACGGCGCACTGCTGACGGAAGGTTATGCGGTCAGAATCTCCGGCCAGGACAGCGCGCGCGGGACGTTCTTTCATCGCCACGCGGTGCTGCATGACGAGAAGACGGGCGATACCTACCTTCCCCTCCAGGATATTGCGCCTGAGCAGGCGAGTTTCCTCGTGGTGAATTCCACGTTGTCGGAGGAAGCGGTGCTCGGGTTCGAGTACGGCTATGCCAGTGCCGAACCAAGGTCGCTGGTCATTTGGGAAGCACAGTTCGGCGACTTCGCCAACGGCGCGCAGGTAGTGATCGACCAGTTCATCGCAAGCTGTGAAGAAAAGTGGGGACGGTACTGTGGTTTGACGATGTTCCTGCCGCACGGGTACGACGGACAGGGTCCGGAGCACTCGTCCGCGCGCCTGGAGCGCTTTCTGCAACTCTGCGCCGAGGACAACATGCAGGTGGTGTACCCGAGCACTCCCGCGCAGATGTTCCATCTGTTGCGACGCCAGATGCTGCGGCCGTATCGCAAACCGCTGGTGGTCATGAGTCCGAAGTCGTTGCTGCGACACAAGCTCTCGGCGTCGATGCTCGAGGACATCGAAGACGGTGCATTCCAACCGGTCATCGACGAAATCGACGCGCTTGATCGCAGTCACGTCAATCGGGTGTTGTTCTGCAGCGGGAAGGTGTACTACGACTTGCTGGAAGCCCGGCGCGAACACGGTCTTGCTGACTGCGCGATCGTGAGAATAGAACAGTTGTACCCGTTCCCGCGCGAGGAAATCCTGGCGATCGCCGCCACCTACCCCAATGTCCGCGAGTACATCTGGGTACAGGAGGAACCTCGCAATCAAGGTGCGTGGACGGTCATGCTGTCCAGACGCCACCTGGGCGGGTGCTTCCCGGTCGATCGCCCGCTGCTGTGCGTCGCGCGCCCCTATTCCGCGTCGCCCGCCGTGGGCTACATGGCGCTTCACGTGAAGCAGCAGCAGGAAGTGGTTGCCGAAGCACTGGGACTCAACCGTACGCGGGAAGTCATCGCGACATCGAAGGGCCAGCGCAAGAAATCCGCCTGATCATGGCGGTGATCGACTTGAACAAGAGAGGTTGACGCGTGCTAGTTGAAATTAAAGTACCGGTGCTCGCGGAATCCGTACCGGACGCGACGCTCCTGGAGTGGCGCAAAAAGCCCGGTGACCGGGTTGAACGCGGCGAGAATCTCATCGACCTGGAAACCGATAAGGTCACGTTGGAAATCGCCGCGCCGGAATCGGGCGTGCTGCTGGAAATCCGCAAGCAGACCGGCGAGACCGCGCTGAGTGACGACATCCTTGCAGTCATCGATACGGCGGGTGTCGCCGCGGCGCCTTCCCCGACCGCACCGGGGAGACCCACCGCCGTGGAAACCGCTACGGGCGCGGGCAAGATGGGTCCCGCCGCGCGCAAGCTTGCTGAGGAACTGGGGGTCGATGCCCGCGCGGTCCCGTCGTCACGCGCCGACGGACGCGTCACCAAGGGGGACATCCTCGCGCACGTTGAAGCGCGCGCGAATGTCCCGGAAGAACCGCCAGTGGCATCCCCCGCCGCGGCGACGCCCGCAGCGCCCCCAACGCCGGTTGGCGAACGTCCGGACGAGCGGGTACCGATGACACGGCTTCGAAAGCGCACGGCGGAGCGCCTCCTGCAGGCCCAACAGCAGGCGGCCATCCTCACCACCTTCAACGAAGTGAACATGCAGGCGCTGTCCGACCTGCGCGCACGCTATAAGGACGCCTTCGAGCGGCGCCACGGAGTGCGACTCGGCTTCATGTCATTCTTCGTCAAGGCCGCCGTTGAGGCGCTGCGCAAGTTCCCGGTGGTGAACGCCTCTGTAGATGGAGACGACGTCGTCTATCACGGGTATTTCGACATCGGCGTTGCGGTCGGCTCGGAACGCGGCCTCGTGGTACCCATCATCCGCAACGCTGAGCAGCTCTCACTCGCGGAGATCGAACTCCAGGTCCGTGAGTTTGGCGAGCGTGCACGCGATGGCAAACTCACCATCGAGGAGCTCACCGGAGGAACGTTCACGATCAGCAACGGGGGTATCTTCGGCTCGCTCCTCTCGACGCCGATTCTCAACCCGCCGCAAAGTGCGATCCTGGGCATGCACAAGATCCAGGACCGCCCGGTGGCCGAACATGGGCAGGTGGTCATCCGGCCGATGATGTACCTGGCGCTCTCCTACGACCATCGCATCATCGACGGAAGAGAAGCCGTACAGTGCCTGGATACGATGCGGCAGATTCTCGAGGACCCGAGCCGGTTGCTGCTGCAGGTCTGAGCACCTTCCATGCCGTGTGCCCGTGCGCAGCTTGAGGGGGTACCACCACGCCGGACCACCTTGATTCCGCACGTCTCCTGGCATGTCTCGCCGGCGCACGGCCTTGCAATCTTGTGCGCTGCAACGCTAGATTAACCGCAACCTCATAACGAAGCCCAGCATCATGACCGAAACGAGTGCAAAACGAGTCATCAAGAAATACCCAAACCGCCGTCTCTACGACACCAGCGAGAGCAAGTACGTGACGTTGAGCGACGTGCGGAAACTGGTGCTCGACGATGTGCCGTTCTGCGTCATCGACAAGAAGACGAACGAGGACATCACGCGCAACATCCTGCTGCAGATCATCGTGGAACAGGAAGACAGCAGTGAGCCGATTTTCTCGACTGACGTGCTGCAGCAGATGATCGGGTTCTACGGCAATTCGGCGAACAAGCTGGCCGGAGATTTTCTGCGCAACAGTGTCAACATGTTCTACCAGCAGCAGAAGCGACTGCAGTCACAGATGACGGATGCATTGAACATGTCCCCGATGCCGAACGCGTTCACCGAGGCGGCGAAAAGGAACCTCGAACTGTGGCAGAAGATGCAGGAGAGCTTCTTCAAGTCGGGGGGACTGCTGAATCCCGAGAAAGAGATGAAAGACTAGCTCGCTGTTCAATCACGCCGGAATCCCCATTCGCGGCGTGTCACCTTCCACAGCGGTGTTCACCCACCGCCTTCGCACCGGTATTCCGCGCTTCGGCCAGGATCACCCCGCGCCGGCAGTCGCCCCGCCGTCGGGGAACCCGGCCGGCAAGGGCGGTACCACGTCCGCTCAGGCAGCGCGCTGTCTCGCCAGTTCGGCCTTGATGCGCGCCACCTGTCGACGCAATGATTCCGGGATGCGATCGCCGAAGCCCGCAAAATACTGCCCGATTTCGTCCACTTCGCGGGTCCACACCTCGGGATCTATCGCGAGAAGCGCGTCGAGCGTTGTGCGCTTGAGATCCAGCCCGAAAAGGTCAATGTCGTCCGCGTGGGGAACGTTCCCCACGGGTGTGCGGTGCGCCGCCGCGCGACCGCTGCAGCGCTCGACGATCCACTTGAGCACGCGCATGTTGTCGCCATAGCCGGGCCACATGAAACGGCCGTCGGCGTCCTTGCGGAACCAGTTGACATGAAAAATCCTTGGAAGCTGGCTCGCGCGATCGGCCATGCGATCCCAGTGCGTCCAGTAGTCCGCGAAGTTGTAACCGCAGAAGGGCTTCATCGCCATGGGGTCCCGTCGAACCTGTCCGACCTGTCCGACCGCGGCAGCGGTCGTCTCCGAAGCGACCGACGCCCCGGTGAAGACGCCGTGTTCCCAGTCGAGCGCCTCGTACACCAGCGGGGCCACCGTCGACCGGCGGCCACCGAAGATGATTGCCGAGATGGGCACGCCCTCGGGTGCATTCGCCTTCGCCGAATAGCTCGGGCATTGAGAAGCGGCAACCGTGAAACGTGAATTCGGGTGTGCTGCGGGCCCGTCCTTGCAGTCGTACGGTCGTCCCTGCCAGTCGATCAGGCCGGCAGGTTCGGGATCATCGATGCCTTCCCACCAGGGTTTGTTGTCGGGCGTGAGCGCGACATTCGTGTAGATGGCGTTGCGCCCGAGTGTTGCCATGCAGTTGGGGTTCGTCTTGTAGCTCGTCCCAGGCGCCACACCGAAGAATCCTGCCTCCGGGTTGATCGCGTAAAGCCGGCCATCGGGTCCGGGATGCAGCCAGGCGATATCGTCACCGACGGTCCACACCTTCCAGCCCTTGAACGCAGCCGGCGGGACGAGCATTGCCAGGTTCGTCTTGCCACATGCGGAAGGAAACGCCGCCGCGACGTAGGTGATCTCGCCGTGTGGATTCTCGATACCGAGAATCAGCATGTGCTCGGCCAGCCAGCCCTCGGTGCGCGCCTGCCAGCTCGCGATGCGGAGCGCATGGCACTTCTTCCCGAGCAGTGCATTTCCGCCGTAGCCGGACCCGACGCTCTTGATCAGCAACTCCTCGGGAAAGTGCATGATGTAACGACGTTCGGGGTTAAGGTCGGCAATGGAGTGCAGGCCGCGCACGAACGAGTTTCCATCCTCGATATGCGCGAGGGCCTGCGTCCCGATGCGCGCCATGATGCGCATGTTGGCGACGACGTAGGGACTGTCCGTGATCTCGACACCCGCGCGTGAATAGGGCGAACCGTACGGCCCCATGAGGTACGGAATGACATACATCGTGCGGCCGCGCATGCAGCCGGAATAGATCCCATCAACGAGGCGGTGGCCTTCCTCGGGTGACATCCAGTTGTTGTTGGGCCCCGCGTCTTCCTTGTTGCGGGTGCAGACGAAGGTCAGGTGCTCCACGCGCGCGACGTCGGTCGGATCCGAACGATGCAGGTAGCAGTTCGGATGTGTTTCAGCGTTCAGCCGAATGAGCGACCCGTCATTCAGCATTCGCTCCACGAGCAGGTCATTTTCCCGGTCGGAACCATCGCACCAGTGAATCGCGTCCGGTTGCATGAGGGACGCCGCCAGTTGAACCCACGCCGCCAATTCCGCGTTTGTGGTCATCGATGAAGGTCTCCTGAAGTCTGGAAATCGGGTGCGGCATTGGGCCTCGAAGGATGGTCGCCGGGGGGCCCGCCGAGAAAGTGCGCCATGCTAACCAAGGGTTGTGCTCTTTTGAACAAAATCCCGTCCGAGGCCCACAATCCGAGACATTTTTCGGCCGCAAATGCGACCGGCGCACCCTTTCGCCGTCCATCCCGGGAAAAAAGTTTCAAAACCCGTTTGACGCGGCGCATCATCGGGACTATGCTGCATAGCAACAATAGCGTTGGTGCCCGGTGGCCCGACTGAAAGGAGCTTCGCGATGGATACAACTTTCACCACGCCCGATTTTCTGTCGAAGGACGCGATGGCCTACTGGGACACCCTGTCCAGGATGTCCATGGAACGCGGCAAGGAACTCGAAGCGCTGAACCTCAAGCTTCTCGACAAGCTGGTCAAGAAACAGGCCAAACTGTTCGATTCCGCCGTGAGCGCCGGCAACAAAGTTGCGGCGCTGGTCAGCGAAGGAAAGCAGATGCCGGAACTGATCGCCGAGCAGAGCCGGCTGACTGCCGAGTTCGGCAGCAAGCTTCTCGCGGTGACGCGGGAAACCGGCGAGATCCTGGTGTCTTCGCAGGAAGATTACCGCAACTGGTTCGAGCAGGGTTTCAAAACGCTGACCGAACAGGCGCAGTCAGCGGCCACGTCGTTCAATCCGGCGAGCTTCTTCAAGGCGGCCTGACCCCTCATTCGGCGGCGTTGCGTCCGCGAGGCCGTCACCCGATTGACCTCCCCTCTTCCCCCTGGGATTCGTGGATTCCACGGATCCCCAGGGGGAACTTTTCGAGTCTCACCCCGGGGATTCGAGCCAGTCCGCCACGCGCCTGACCAGTTGCGCGCGCGCCCGCGGACTCACGTAGATGCCGATGTGGCCGCCGGGAATTTCCTCCTCCGAG
The DNA here is from genome assembly GCA_050247235.1 of Gammaproteobacteria bacterium. Lineage (GTDB taxonomy): Bacteria > Pseudomonadota > Gammaproteobacteria > CAIKBL01. The sequence goes on along the minus strand of JBFWUN010000029.1, from coordinate 30,643 downwards.
TAATCGTCGCTCGCGATGATCGTGCGCAGCGCCTTGGACGCTGCCGGCGGCACGAGATGATCGTCGCGCGCGTAGACGTTGAGAACGCGATGTCTCACGCGAGACGGCGCGACCAGGCGATCACCGATTCGCAGCGATCCGTTCACCAGCCCGTTCCGCTGGTAGCAGCCCTTCACGAACTGCCGAAACGCCTCCCCGGCGAGTGCCGGGCTGTCGAAGATCCATTTCTCCATCGCGAGGAACAGTTCGCTCGAGGCATCGTTGTCCGCATTGGCGACGAAATCGACGTACTTCTGTGCCGAGAGCTGAAGTGGCTTCTGCGCCAGGAAAATCGCGTTCAGGAATTCTCCCGGCACGTTGCCGTACGCGTTCACCAGGGCATCGATATCCACGCTACGCACGAGGTGGCTCAGGAGATCCGTCGGGGTCTGGAAATCAACCGGCGTGACCGTTGTGATCAGACGCGCCACTTTGCCGGGATTCAGCGCGGCATAGCACAGGGCAAGTGTGCCACCTTGACAGATTCCGAGCAGATCGACGCGCTCTACCTGCCGCGTGCGTTGGACGTATTCCACGCATGCGTCGAGATCCCCGTCCACGTAGTCCGCGAGGCCGCGTCCGCGGTCCGTTGCGTCCGGATATCCCCAATCGACCAGGTAGAGATCGATACCACGCGCGACGAGATCACCGAGCAGCGACGTTTCCGGCAGCAGGTCGGCCATGTACGGTCGATTGACCAGCGCATACACGACGAGCAGCGGCCTGCGTCGGTCGGACGAGCGCGCGCTCACATAGTGGAACAGCCGCAACTTGCCGCGATGGAACACCGATTCGCGTCGGGCATGCGTCGGCGCCTCGTCCCGCCAGGCCGCGAGCCGCCGGCGTGCCGACTCGCTCTGCCGTCCGAAGTCCGCCAGTTCTCCGCGCAGATCGTCGAGCGTGAACGTGACGCGCGACATCCGGCTTAGCGCCCTTCTGGTCGACCGATCCGGGCAATGTCGAACTCGGCCGCGCGCGCCTTCGACTTGCCAGGACGACCGGGCTTACCGGGTTTCGAGGCGCCGGCCTGGGAGCGTCGAACACCCCCGTGCGCGCGCTCTGCTACGGACTCTTCACGCGCCGCCTCCGCCTTGGATACGCGATTCACTCGCGCACGTGATCGCACCGAGGGTGTTCGGGAGCGCCGGCTGCGCGTCTCACCGGTAGAGGTCTCCGGCGCCGCGACGATGGCGTCGGTGGACTTTTCCACCGGCGGTGTTCGCGGGGATCCGTCTGTCGCCGCGCGCCGTGTCGCCGAAGCCTGCGGAGCGCCTGGCATGCCGCTCTGCCAGGTCTGCCACGCGAGATGCAACGCACTCCCCGCGTTCACGCATTCCCCGAACGCCGCCGCATATTCCGGCGTCAGGGCGCGCGCGCGGTAGGTCTCATCAACGCACTCGCTCCATTCCCTGAACAGCGCGCGGAGTCGACCGATTTTCGGCAGTGAAGGATCGCGCAACCGGGCGAGACAGCGCTCCAGCGCGTGCACCAGCACTTCCAGGTGTACGCGTTGCAAGGACCGAAGGGCGCGAAGCTGTGCGCCGCCGGCGCGGGCGACGGCGGCCCAGCGGGCATGTGATTCGCGGGCCGGTCCCAGAATCGGGCGCGACTGTGACTCGAACCATCCGCTCAGCACGTCGCCTTCGGAAGCGAGAGTGGTCGCGACCGCGTCCACCTGCATACGGATTCCTTCGAACCACAGCGCGATAATCTCCGTCATGTCCAGTGGCGCCGCCCCGCTCTGTCCATACCAGTCGGCGAATTCGCGAAGCGCCGTCGCGAACTGTCGAAAGTGCGGAGTTTCGCTGGCGTCCTGGGTCGATGCCGAGGGAAAGCCCAGGTCACCGAAAACCTGCGCCAGTCCAGACGGCGGGGCGAGGACCCCAAGCCAGCCGCGCAGCAGATCGGCGGCGCTTCGCCATGCTTCCGACGCACCCGCGTCGAAAGCACCTCGGGCGGTCACTGGACAGCCCGATGCGCGACCAGGTCGTCCACGACGGCGGGTTCGGCGAGGGTGCTGGTGTCCCCAAGGCTGTCGAGCTCGTTGGCCGCGATCTTGCGCAGGATGCGTCGCATGATCTTGCCCGAACGGGTTTTCGGGAGACCTGGCGCCCACTGGATGACGTCCGGCGTCGCGATTGCGCCGATCTCCTTGCGCACATGGTCGACAAGCTGCTTGCGCAGCGCATCGGTCGGCTGCTGGCCCGCCATCAAGGTGACATAGGCATAGATGCCCTGCCCCTTCAGATCGTGGGGATAGCCCACCACCGCAGCTTCGGAGACAGACGGGTGCAGCACCAGTGCACTTTCCACCTCGGCGGTGCCGATTCGATGACCCGACACGTTGATCACGTCGTCGATGCGGCCGGTGATCCAGTAGTAGCCATCGGCATCGCGGCGCGCCCCGTCGCCGGTGAAGTAGTAGCCGGGAAACATCCGGAAATACGTGTCCCTGAAACGTTCGTGATCACCGTACACGGTGCGCATCTGTCCCGGCCATGAGCGTTTGATCACGAGCGCGCCACTGGTGGCACCCGTGAGCTCGTTGCCCTTCTCGTCCAGCAGCGCCGGCTCCACGCCGAAGAAAGGGAGAGTCGCGGAGCCGGGCTTGAGCGGTCGCGCACCGGGGAGCGGCGAGATCAGGATGCCGCCGGTCTCGGTCTGCCACCAGGTATCCACGATCGGACAGCGCGCATCGCCGACCACCTGGTAGTACCACTCCCACGCTTCCGGGTTGATGGGCTCTCCCACCGAGCCCAGCAGCCGCAAGGACGATCGTGCGCAGCGCTTCACCGGGGCGTCGCCCTGCCCCATGAGCGCCCGAATCGCCGTGGGCGCCGTGTAGAAAATGTTGACCTGGTGCTTGTCGATGACCTGCCAGAACCGGCTCGCATCGGGATAGGTCGGCACGCCTTCGAACATCAAGGTCGTCGCGCCGTTCGCCAGCGGTCCGTAGACGATGTAAGAATGCCCGGTGACCCAGCCGACGTCCGCGGTACACCAGTAGACGTCACCGTCGTGGTAGTCGAAGACGTACTTGTGCGTCATCGCGGCGTACATCAGGTAACCACCGCTCGTGTGCAGGACGCCCTTGGGCTTGCCGGTCGAACCCGAGGTGTAGAGGATGAACAACGGATCTTCGGCATCCATCTCCACCGGGGTCGAGACCGGACTGGCCGCCTGGACGGCCTCGTGATACCAGTGGTCACGTCCCGCGTGCCATGGCACCGGCTTACCGGTGCGGCGGACGACGAACACAGTGTGCACGCCAGGGCAGTGTTCGAGTGCCTGATCCGTGTTCGCCTTCAGCGGGATAGACCGTCCCCCACGCAGTCCCTCGTCGGCCGTGATGACGACCTGGCAGTCGGAATCCAGGATGCGGTCCTTCAGGGCTTCCGGTGAAAATCCTCCGAACACGACCGAATGCACCGCGCCGATGCGGGCACACGCGAGCATCGCGTATGCCGCTTCCGGAATCATCGGCATGTAGATCGATACGCGGTCGCCCTTCTTCACACCCTTGGCGACCAGCGCGTTGGCGAACCGCGACACGGCATCATGGAGCTCACGGTAAGTGACTCGCCTGTCTTCCTTCGGATCGTCGCCTTCCCACAGGATGGCAACCTGGTCGCCGCGCGCATCGAGATGCCGATCGACGCAGTTGTAGCAGACGTTCAGGCGCGCACCTTCGAACCAGCGGATGTCCACCGCATGGTAGTCCCAGTTCGACACGCGGTCCCACGGCCTGCTCCAGGTCACGAACTCGCGCGCCTGGCGTGCCCAGAACTCATCCGGGTTGGCGAGCGATTCCGCGTACCACGCGCGATACTGAGATTCGGTGAGATGGGTGCGGGCAACGGCGGCCGGACTGACGGGATAGACTTTCTCGTTGTTCATGCGAACCTCCAGGCGATCCGCCCGGATTATGCAAACTCCGCCTCGGTTTGGCCACCGGATGCCTGGCGACTGCGCGTGCATTTGCATCACTGCGCGCACCACTCTAAGGTGCAGGCCCCGTAAACGGATACTGCGACCATGACCGCTTATGAACTCATGCTCGATGCCGCCCGTGACGCGGTGGCGCAGACCTGTGTCGTAGCCCGGCAGGTGCAGCATGCGGCAGGTGAGATGAAGCGCCTGACGAAGGACGATTACAGTCCGGTGACCGTCGCCGATTTCGCCGTGCAGGCGCTGGTCGCGCTGCACCTCAGGGAGCGACTCGGCAGCCTGGCCCTCGTCGGCGAGGAAACCGCGGCGGATCTGCGCACGGCGCGCTCGGCGACGCTGCGCGACGCGGTTGTCGCGGCAGTGTGCCAGGTACGCCCCACGCTCACCGAGGCCGAAGTCCTGTCTGCGATCGATCTCGGCGATCACGACGCGAGCGGTGACGCGTACTGGACGCTCGATCCGATCGATGGCACCAAGGGCTTCCTGCGCGGCGGTCAGTACGCGATCTCGCTCGCGTACATCACGGGTGGGGAGGTCGTGCTCGGGGTCCTTGGCTGTCCCAACCTGGGCGCGGACTTCGCAATGCCGTTCGACCGTCCCGCGCCGGAGGGTACGCTGTTCTTCGCGCGGCGAGGGAGCGGTACCTTCGCGGTGCCGGCGAACTCAGCGGGCGCGCGTGCGACGCCGGTGCGGGTGCGGACAACACAGGACCTGACAAGCATGCGCGTCTGTGAATCCGTCGAAGCCGCGCATTCCCGCCAGGACGAAACGCAGCGCATCGCGGCCCGCCTGGGTGCGCGCGGAACGCCTGCGCGGCTCGACAGCCAGTGCAAGTACGCGGTCGTCGCGCGCGGTCAGGCCGACGCGTACATCCGGATGCCGACGCGCGCGGATTACGTTGAAAAAATCTGGGACCATGCGGCCGGCATGCTGGTGGCCACCGAAGCAGGCGCTTCGGTCAGCGATGTCGACGGACGCGCCCTGGATTTCAGTCAGGGCGCAACGCTGAAGAAGAACCGCGGCATCGTGTGCGCACCGCCCCCGTTCCACGCGGCCATCCTCGACGCCATCCAGGTACTGTTCGCCTGATCTCCGCCAGGGCACGGCGGAAAAAAGCGGAATTCCTTCTCAGTTCGAGATTCTCAGCGCGCCTCCTCGCTTGGTAATGTCCTAGCCAGGTGCTGAGTCTATTTTGGGATTTATTCCCAAATTACTCACCCTTGGACTGAATAAGAGCAAGAGCCCAGCCAAGGAGGAACGTCATGCGCAATCGCCCGCTGCGCCCACCCTATCGTGTCATCCTGGTCGAGGATCACAAGTTCCTCGCCGAAATCCTCGCCCAACGGTTGTCACTCGATCCCAGCCTGAAAATCATGGGGATCGCGAACGACGGGGCCGCCGCGCTGCACCTGGTGAAAACCCAGCCGGTGGACATCGCCCTGCTCGACATCCAGCTCGAGCAGGAAGACGGGCTCGGCGTGGCAAGCCGCCTGTGGGAAGTCCGGCCGGAGCTGCGGGTAATCGGGCTGTCCCGGATGGATGGTGACTACCACGCCGGTGCACTGATTGAACTTGGCGCGCGCGGGTTCCTGACCAAGCGTTCGAACACCAAGGACATCCTGGAAGCGATCCGGCGGGTTGCCAATGGTGACCTGGCGATCAGTCCGCAGATCGCGGTGCACCTCGCGCTGAACGCATCACAGGTCTCGCCGACGGATCTCCGCCACGTGCTGACCCAGAAGGAACTGGAGGTGCTGACCGAGATCGCGCGCGGGCTGTCAGTGAAGCAGATCGCGCTGAAGCTCGGCCTGACCGAAAAGACCATCCAGACGCATCGCAACAGCATCCGCAAGAAACTCAACGCGACCACTGACGTGCAGCTGTGCCTGCTCGCGATCAAGGCGGGCCTGGTCGACATTCACCAGGTGGCGGTGTGAACGACGCTCAGAGCGCGAGGAAATAGGTCCAATACCACCCGCATGCCACGAGCGTCAGCGTTCCCCAGAAGAGCAGCCAGCGCTGGCGTGCCTTGAACCCGATCACGGTGAACAGCACGCCGATGAAGAACGTCAACCAGACCGTCAGCGCGACGAAATCGTCCGTCAGCCGGGTGTGCGTGCCGTCGGCAGTGTCCGGGGCGAGCTCGACGCCCTCGCGATACCTCATGGCGCGTAGGCCAGGACTTCGATCTCAACGAGTGCGCCAGGGAGAACCAGTCCGGAGACCACGGTGGAACGCACCGGAGGCTGGTTCGCGAAGAACTCCGCGTAGATCTGGTTGAACCGGGCGAAATCTCCCCGCTCCACCAGCCATACCGTGGACTTGACGACATGCGACAGGCTCGCGCCGGCTTCGTCGAGGATTGCGCAGACGTTGTGCAGCGCCTGCCGCGTCTGTGTCTCAATCGTACTGCCCGCGAGCTGGCCCTGCGCATTCAGTCCGAGCTGCCCGGAGAGGAAGATGTAGTCGCCCGCCCGGATTGCCTTCGACAGCGGCAGCGGTTTGCCATCGGCCAATGTCAGTGCGCCGCCGATCACTTCATGCTTCATGTCGCCTCTCCGGAGATGTTGCAGCGGCTCCCCGTTGCGCCGCGTGCGTGGATTACCGCGTGGCCCGGAGGATTCGCGCCACGCCGATGGTCATCACCGGAACCGTATACACGAACAGGAAGCCCCACGCGAGCGTGCCGTAGCCGCGTGCCACGAGCGCAACGATGCCCTGTTCCGCGAGCCACAGGCTCGCGACTATCGCAGCGGCGGCGACGACGCTGCGCTGCCAGGGAACAAGCCCGCGCGTGTGATCTTCCCGCCACCAGTTATCGAGACGATCGTTCACCCCCTGCAGCACACCCACACCGGTCTGCACGATCGTCATGAACAATATGCATACGTACAGCGCACGCATCGCGGGCAGGCCCAGCCCGTCGATGAGCTGGTACGTCGGGAGCTCCGCCGACACGATGTCCGGATACGCACTCATGAAGGCGAGATGAAACGCGAAGGCCGGGAGCACGCCGGCCAACCCGGCGGCCAACCCGGCCCCCAACGCTTCGCGGCGGCTGGCGAGCGGCGCAGCCACGTAAAGCAGCACGGGGGCAAGCGCGCTGTTGTAGAGGACGAACACGCATGCACTGCGCGCCCATCCCGGGACGGTCTCGGCAGCGCGAAAGGTCGCCGCGATGGCATCTCCCGATCGCAGCATCACGATGATCATGACGGACAGGATCATCGTCGTCAGCAACACCGCGCCCGCGGTCAGGGTGATGGCGACGATGCGTTGCCCGAAGTACGTGGTGACCACCACCACGCCGAGCATGATCAGGACGCCGTCGGTGCGCCGCACGCCGAACGTATCCGCAAGGATTGAGCCGGCCGCCGCGCCAGTCACGGCAAGTACAACGAGGAGGAGCAGGACGAACATGAGTTCGTACACGATCCACGCGCGTCCGAGCAGCGCGCGCAGGAACCGGCGGTAGTCGAAACAGCGGGTCACGCGCGCAAGTTCGAAGCTGACCGCCAGGATCGCGCCAAACCCTGCGCCGGCGAGCGCGATGACACCCAGGCCGCCCCACGGTCCGTAGCGCGCGATGTACTCCGCGACCTCGCGCCCGGTGCCGTAGGCGCCGCCGACGATCACCGACTGGAACACCGCCGCCGGCATCAGCCACGCGGCGACCCATCGCGACACCGGGCGGGTCACCGGCGACGCGCCAGGAATGCCGCCATCGCGGCCTGCGGTTCGCCCGCCGCGAAGGCGGCTTGCATACCGGCGATCGCGGCCGCCCGCGCCGCGTCGAACCCTTCGAGGAGATGATCCCGGAAACGCGCCTTGGTCTCCCGGAAGGCGAGGGCGGGCTTGTGGGCGAATTCGCGTGCGCGTTCGAACGCCGCCTCCTCCAGTTCCTCGGGTGGGACCAGTTCGTTCAGCAATCCGAGGCGTCGACCCTCCTCGGCGTGCAGCAGGCGGCCGGTGTACGAGAGTTCCTGGTTCAAGCCGTGCGGAAGGTAGAAGCGCATCAGGTAGGAGCCCATGATGCTCGGCACGCCCGCATTCACTTCCGGCTGCCCGAGCCGCGTCCGCAGATGCCCGATGCGCCAGTCCGACACCAGGCCAAGCTGGTAGCCGCCGCCGAGCGCCAGCCCGTTCAGCGCGGCCACGACCGGCTTGTCGAGACACAGGACCCGGCGGTAGCACTCGCTGAGGATGGTGAACCACGCAGGCACTTCCGCCGGCGTGAGCGCGGCGGCTTCCTCCAGATCGACCCCGGTGCTGAACGCGCGATCGCCGCTGCCAATGAGCACCACGGCGCGGATGCCACGGTCACGCCCCGCGTCGTCGAGGGCCTGTGCCAGGGTGGCGGCGAGATCGCGGGTGATCGCGTTGAGCGCCTGCGGTCGGTGCAAAGTCAGGAGGCGCACACCGTCACGTTCCGATACGCGCAACGGCGCGGCCTCACGCACCGGCGACATCCACGGTGCCGGAACCCCTGATCGGACGCGGCCTGTGTTCGCGCATACGATGTGATCCTGTGAACTGGCGCGGTGGCGATTCTAGCAGTCGTGCCAGGGCAGGGCACGGGCCGCACGCTTGACTTCGCGGGGCCGTTTCGTAAGGCTCGCCGCCGGGTCGGATCGCCCGACCCGCGCTCGCATGGCCCGGCACAACCCGGAAGGACTGCATGTTTCCACTGCTGTCGAAAGAACGCATCGTCGCCGCACCCGGCTTCAACCGCTGGCTCATCGCGCCCGCCGCGCTCGGGATCCATCTGTGCATCGGGTCGGTGTACGCGTGGAGCCTGTTCAATCCCGCACTCGTCAAGCGCGTCGGCGTGGTGACCAGCGCCGCGGAGGACTGGTCGCTGAAAAGCGTGGTCTGGGTGTTCACGGTGGCGATCGTCTTCCTGGGGATTTCCGCGGCGGTCGCCGGGAAGTGGCTGGAGAAGGTAGGACCGCGCATGGTGGGCGTCGTGGCCGCGTGCTGCTGGGCGGGCGGCTTCCTGCTCGGCGGGATCGGTATCGTGACGGGCCAGCTGTGGCTGCTGTATCTCGGCTACGGGGTAATCGGCGGCTGCGGCCTCGGCCTCGGCTACGTCTCTCCGGTCAGCACGCTGATTCGATGGTTTCCGGATCGCCGCGGAATGGCGACCGGCATCGCGATCATGGGTTTCGGCGGCGGCGCGATGCTGGCGAAGCCGATGATCGGGGGACTTCTGCGCTTCTATTACCGGGCCGCCGAGTACGTCGGGGCTGCGGACAGCGTCACGCTCGTGACCGAGGGCGGTCGGCGCTGGGTGGAGGTCGGCGGCAAGCTGCGCGAGGCGGTGGTGATCGGCCCCAACGATCTCGCGGGCATGGTCATGCCCGGCCCCGAGGGCGTGTACCTCGTCGGCACCGGCTCGGTCGGCGTCGCGGAAACCTTCTTCACCTTGGCGGCCGTGTACTTCGTCGTGATGATCTGTGCCGCGTTCGCGTACCGGGTGCCGCCGGCGGGGTGGCAGCCGGCGGGCTGGGAACCTCCTCCGGAGGATGATCGACACGGGCGCATGATCACCCGGCACGAAGTGGATATCGACGAGGCGCTGCGAACCCCCCAGTTCTACCAGCTGTGGATCGTCCTGTGCTTCAACGTCACGGCAGGCATCGGCGTTCTCGCGGTGGCGCAGACGATGATCACCGAGATTTTCGGCTCGAGCCTGCCCGGCATCGTCGATGCCGAGTTCGCGGCGACGTACGTCCTGATGATCAGTCTGTTCAACATGCTCGGGCGCTTCGTGTGGGCGAGCGCGTCGGATTACCTCGGTCGCCGCCTCACTTACTGGCTCTTCTTCACGCTCGGCATCGCGTTGTACTGTTCCATCCCGCTGATCGCCGCGCAGGTCACCGCGAGTCCTGGCGTAACCTGGCTCGTACTGTTCTACGCGGCCACGATGCTCATCTTCACGATGTACGGTGGCGGCTTCGCAACCATCCCGGCCTATCTCGCGGACATGTTCGGCACGCGGTTCGTGGGCGGCATCCACGGGCGGCTCCTGACGGCGTGGAGCACCGCCGGGGTGCTGGGCCCGCTCGCCATCACCTCGCTGCGCGAGAGCGCGGTGACCCGTGCGATCGAGGACCTGGTGGCCAGGATCGATCCTGCGGTGTTCGAGTCGAAGTTCGGTGCCGGCATCGACCAGCTTCCCACGCTGGTCCATGCCAAGACGGTGACGATCGCGAAACTCATGGAGATCGTGCCGCCCGGGACGGTCGATCCCACGCCCGGCCTCTACAACCAGACCATGTTCCTGATGGCGGGACTGCTGTTCGTGGCGCTGGTTGCGAATGCACTCATGCGCCCGGTGGATCCGCGCCATCACATGGCGGACTCGCACCCCTGAGTCCGACCAAACACGAGGATGCCTGCGATGTTCATGTCTGCCGACGATTACCGTGAAAGCCTGCGACGCTACCGTCCTCGCGTGTTCGTGAACGGCGACGCGGTGCGCAGTGTCGCCGACGATCCTCGCCTCAGGCCCGGCATCAACGCCATCGGCGTCACCTACGACTATGCGCGACAACCGCAGTACCAGGCGCTCGCCCAGGCCAGCGATCGCTTCACCGGACGCACGATCAATCGCTTTCTGCATCTGAATTCGACCACCGGCGATCTCCTCGCCAAGCTGGAGTACGTGCGCCTCGTATGCCAGGAAACCGGCTGTGCGATGCGCTACCTGTCCATGGACGGGCTCAACGCGTTGCACCAGCTGACCCACCGCCTGGATGACGATTGCGGCACCGACTACCACGCGCGTTTCCGCGCTTACCTCGACCGCGTGCAGGCGGAGGATCTCACCCTCGGAATCGCGATGACCGACGCCAAGGGGGACCGGAGCCTGCGACCGCACGAGCAAACCAATCCGGACACCTATGTCCATGTCCGCGAACGCCGGGCCGACGGCATCGTGATCTCCGGCACCAAGGCCATCGTGACGTCTGCTCCCTACGTGCACGAGCTGCTCGTACTGCCTGGTCGCGCGATGACCGCGGCCGACGCGCCGTTCGCGGTGGCCTGCGCAGTGCCGCTGGATGCCCCGGGTCTCACGATCGTCGCCCGCCCGGCCGGACGACCCGGCGAGGAGAAGGCGCTGTTCAGCGCCCACTACGGACAGACCACCGGCGTCTGCCTGTTCGACGACGTATTCGTGCCGTGGGATCGGGTCTTTCTGTGCGGCGAGTGGCAGCACGCCGAGTTCCTGACCAAGTCGTACGCGACGCACCACCGTCACACCTGCATCGGCGCGCGGGCCGGATTCGGTGACCTGCTGATCGGCGCAGGCGCGACGCTGATCGAGGCTAACGGGCTGCACTGCGATCGCCATGCGCACCTGCGCAACACGCTGGTCGAACTCATCAAGATCGTCGAAGGCTTCTACGCCTGCGGGGTCGCATCCTCGGTGTACGGAGTGAAGGATCCGGCGGGCAACATCGAACCAGAGCCCGTGTTCGCGAACATCGGCAAACTGCTGCTCGCGACACAGATCTACGACATGCACCGGCTCGCGCACGAGGTGTCGGGCGGCCTGATCGTGGCGTTGCCAAACCCGGAGGAGGATCACAATCCCGACACGCGAGCGGATCTCGCCGCCGTGCTGACCGGCCGCCCGGACATCCCCTACGCGCAGCGTGCCCAGGTGGCGCGCTTCATGGAAGACCTCACCGCGTCCGACGCCGGCGGCTGGATGTCGGTGATCAGCCTGCACGGGGGCGGGTCACCCGAAGCGATGAAGCGCGAGATCTATCGACGTTACCCCGTGCAGCAGCGGCAGCGGCTCGTCGCACGGCTGATCGATCGCGGACTGACCGCGGGCAGCGGCCGTGCCGATGGTCCTGCGCAACCGGGTCAATGCTGCGAGAGCGGCTGCACCGTGCCCGAAGTGCCCCGCCCCGTGCAGTTCATGCCGAATCCTGCACGCGATTGATCACGTAGAGCGCCACGAGCACGAGTGCCCCGCCGGCGAGCAGCGCGACAGTCGGGCGTTCTCCGAGCATGGCAGCCGAAAGCATGATGCCGAAAATCGGCACGAGATTGATATACGCGGACGGCAATACCGCGCCGAGACGCGCGACGGCTTCGTAGTACCACAGGAAACCGACTGCGGAGCTCAGCACGCCCATGAATGCCACCATCGCAAGCGCCCGCGGATCCTGGATCATCGCGGGCAGCGACGCGCCGTCCAGGGTGACGAACGGAGCGAGCAGGAGGGTGCCGGACAGGGACGCGTAGAACGTCAAGGTCAGCGGTGTGTAGTGCCGCAGCAGCGGTCGGCCGAGCACCGAGTAGAGCGCCCAGCTCAATGCACTCAACAGAACGAGGACATCGCCCCGGCTGATCTGCCCTGCAAGCAGTGTCCAGGGCGCGCCGTCGGTCACCACGATGACAGTCCCCGTGATGCCGACCACGATGCCCGCCAGCATTCCCGCGCGTGGACGCTGCCGATACCACAACAGGTCGATGATCGCGATCATGAGCGTGATCGTGGTGAAGATCACGTTGGCGCGATTCGCCTCGGTGTACTGGACGCCGATGAAGACCAGCACGTTGTGCAGGCAGATCCCGGTCAGCCCGAGCAGCGCGAACCCGGCGAGGTGCCGGCGGGCGACGCGGAAGGTCTCGCCGGTCACTTGCAGCAGCACGAACAACGCGATCGTCGCGACAAGAAACCGTCCGAATGCGAGTGCGTACGGCGCGGAGTAATCCGCCAGCAGTCTTCCGAAGATGGGCGTCAGCGCCCAGAACAGGGTGGCGACGACGAGTTTCAGGTGGATATAGACGGGAGAGTGCATCACTGCGCCTGTTATCCGGCAACGTGCGCGTAAAATCAACGGCCGATGGAAGTGCGGTGATAAAGCCGCGGAACACCCGGCCGCTAACCCAGGCATGGCACCGTATGACAGTTCACCTGCCGGCCCGCTGACCGCATCCATGCCCGTCGCAAGCGATGACTGCCATGCGCGCGAAGCTGCGCTGCACGATCTCACGATCGCGCTGACGCGCGCGAACCGCGAACTCGAGCAGTTCACGGCAGTCGCGGCGCATGACCTGCAGGAGCCGCTGCGACTGATGACGAGCTTCACCGAGCTGTTCGCGCGCCGCTACCAGCATGTGGTGGACGAAACCGGCCAGCAGTACCTGCACTATGCGCTGACGGGCGCGCGACAGATGAAGGCGCTGATCGCGGACCTGCTGCAGTACACGCGAATCAGCAGCGAGCTCGATCCGCACCAGCCGGTGGCCCTGACCGAACCCGCGCACCAGGCCGCGCGCACGCTTGAATCTCTGCTGGCGGACTGTGCCGGCTGCATCGAATGGCACCCGCTGCCCGTTGTGCACGCCAATCCGGCGCACATGCAGCTGCTGTTCTACCATCTGCTGCGCAACGCGCTGCTGTATCGCCGGGACGAGCATTCCAGACCCAGCGTACGCGTCGACGCGGCGCGAACGACGGATGCCTGGCAGATCGCCATCCACGACAACGGCCCGGGAATTGCGCCCGAGTACCGGGACCGGGTGTTCATGATCTTCCAGCGCCTGACCCGGGACCGCGGCCAGGCGGGGACCGGGATCGGACTCGCGCTGTGCAAGCGGATCGTAGAGATGCACGGGGGCCGCATCTGGCTCGAATCAAACGCGGAAGGCGGGACCAGCGTCCTGTTCACGCTGCCCGACCACGGCGCGGGCGACGGCACCGCACATACCGGCCACTGAAGCCGCACGCCGGCCTGACCCCGCACCCGATCCACCCTTGTCAGTGCCGGTCCCGGATCTCCCGGCAACGTCGTCCTTCCGGTGCCTACTGCGATCGCCAGCGATAGCACGCGGTCGCGCAGCGTCCCTCGTCCGAATACTCCAGCGAATCGCACAACGACTTCACGAGCGGGATCCCGCGGCCGCTGGCTTCGCGATTTTCCGCGAGTTCGCGCAGCCGGACGCTGACGTCGAACCCGACGCCATCATGGGCAACGGACACCTGCAGACAACCCCCGCTCCCGCTCGGCGCGTGGGTGCACGTGATCGTGAGTGATCCCCGATCGAGGGCCGCGAGTCTCTCGGCGCGCGCGGCGTAGTAATCGCCAAAGCCTTCCGGGTCTTCCTTGAGGCGCGAGTCGAGGCCAAGCAGCCCATGCTCGAGCGCGTTCGAGTACAGCTCGGTCAGGATCAGGAACAGCTGGGTTCGAATCGGCCCGATTCCCTGGGCAGCGTCGATCACCTGGATGATCTTCGCGACGGGTTCATCGACGCGGAGATCTCCGGGCGAAAGCACCACCGAGTACTTCCAGGTCATCGCCCGCTGGCGCAACGTTGCCTGCTCGTCGGTCGGGAGTTCGGGCTCGGTGAGTGTGGCGTGCCGGTACTCGACCACCAGGATCGACAGGTCGTCGTTCTGCGTCGCGTCCTGGACATGGCGCGACACGGCGTTGACGATGCCGTCGAGGACGCCGGCGGGACCGCTGGCAGTGGCTACTGCGGCAAGCAGCCGCTCCTGGCCGAACAGCTCTCCCGCCGCGTCATGCGCCTCCAGTACCCCGTCGCTGTGGACGATCAGCATGTCGCCGGGCATCAGCGTCCCGGTAGACACCGTCGGCGCGTAGTCATCGACGATGCCGAGCGGCAGGTCGGTCGACGCAAACGATTCACGTACGCCGCCCCGCGCTGCGCGCGCCAGCACCTCTGGCATGCCGCCGTTCCACACACGCACCAGCCCCGATTCACGGCTCACCTCGAGCAGGCAGGCCGACAGGAAGCGTCCAACGGGCAGCAGTGCGCGCATCTTGCGATTGAGTTCGTTGACGATCTCCACCAGGGCAAGTCCTTTGCCCACCATTGCGTTGAAGATCCCGCTGACCGTCTGCGCACCGATCGCCGCCGGCAGACCGTGACCGGTGAAGTCTCCGACCAGGAAGACCTGGTCGCCCGAAGGTCGGCGTGCGCCCAGGATCAAGTCACCATTCAGGATCTCCATCGGACGCAGCAGGTAGCGGACGTTCTCCGCGTCCAGGTGATGCTGCGACTCGACCGCCTCCAGGATCTTCTTCGCGATCTCCATGTCTCCCTGCACGCGCGTGGTGTGCTGCAGGAGTTCATCTCGCTGTACGGCCAGCCGTCGCTGCATCGCCAGCAACCGCAGGCTGGAGTCGATCTTCGCTTTCAGCAACGGACCGCTGATAGGCTTGACGAGGAAGTCGTCACCGCCCACCTCGATGCATCGCAACAGCTCCCGCTCGTCGGATACCGCGGTGAGGAAGATAACCGGGACGTGGGTTTCGCCGAAATGACGCTTGATTCGGACCGTCGCGTCGAGGCCGTTCATGATGGGCATCATGATGTCCATCAGGATGAGATCGGGCTGCATCCGCAGGCAGACCTCACAAGCTTCCCGACCGTTGGTCGCCTCGATCACGTCGAACGCGTATTCGGCGAGCATCCGCCGCACGACAAGCCGGTTGACCGCCTCGTCGTCCACGATGAGGAGCGTACCGCGTGGGGCGGTTTGTTCCATCAGGTCAGGATTCGCTGCCATGCGGTGCCCCTCGGCGCGTCGCTTACTCGATGGTCATCAGCTTTTCGAAGTTGGCGATGCGCAGGATGTCCTTGATGCCGGTGCCCGCGTTCCGGATGCGGATTGCGCCCATACCACCACCCGCGTACTCCTTGATCTGGAGCAGCATGCCGAGGGCCGAGCTGTCCATGTATGTCGTGTCCTTGAGATCGACCACGTAGCCGGCGTATCGCCTGCCGTCGGAGCGGTAGGCCGCGCGCAGTTGCGCGTGCACGTTGAAATCGAAGCGATCCGAGATCTTGATGGTCAAGGTCGCGCCATCCGGCGACTGCATTGCGGTTACGCTCATGTCCTGTTCCTCGTCGGAGTCTAGAAGAGTTCCACGTCCCCGCTGCTCATGTCGCGCTGACCGGCAGGATTTCGGGGCTGATTGTCGCGAAAGTGCGTGATCGTGCGTTGGACATCGTTCGCTACCGCGACCGGATCACGACGATCCAACTGCTCCAGGAAGCCACTCAGCGCGGCCGCCATGCCCTCCGCGTGCGCGAGCTTCTTGTTTGCATACTCAGTGACCTGCCGGACGATGTCCTCGAACTGCAGCGAGCGCACCGCGTCCGCGACGCGCTCGCTTATCTGCTCGGAGACGACCCGGGTGTTGTCCACCCGGTCGACGAGGAACGCCTCGAATTCCTCGAGCGTCTTCATCATGACGTCGATGTCGCTCTTTCCCGCGATCATGAGGCTCACGTCCTGGGAGGCGGCGAGCCCCACCGACGCCCGCGTGCGATCGATGGCGTCCCTGGCCTGTTCGACGTTGACCCTGATTTGTTCGTTGAACGTGTTCGATGTCCGCGACAGGTTGCGCACTTCGTCGGCAACGACCGCGAAACCGCGTCCGGCATCGCCGGCGCGCGCAGCCTCGATGGCCGCGTTGAGCGCCAGCAGGTTGGTCTGGTCGGCGATACCCCGGATGTTCGACAGCAGCGAGAAGATGCGGTCCATCTGGTCCGTCATCTCGTCGATCATCGACACGCTGTCCATGTTGTGCTTGCTGGAAACTACCGACATTTCGACGAACTTGCGCATCAGCTCGGTGGTGCTCTTGACGAGGTTCGCAATCGTCACCTTCTCGGTAGCCGTCGGCGTGCGCAGGTCTTCACGCATCCCCCCGAGCCCGGACGACAGCGCATCAACGACTTCCCGCATGAAACCGCTCTGCTGGCGGGAATCCTGCTCCAGACCGTGAAAGGACTCGCCGAGCGTGCGCACCGCGTCGCGCACGAGGACCAGCGAATGCTCGGTCTCGCTGCGCGCATCTCGGAGCTCCGTCGCGAGTTGGGTCGTCGCGTCCACGAGTGCGGCGCGCAACGCCGGCAGATCGCCGGACCTGCTCGTCTCGTCGGCTGCGGCGTCCGCGGCGGATCGGGCCAACCCGGCGCGCCAGGTCCACAGCCATGTGCCCAGTGCACAGGCGGAGGCGGCCGCCGATACCCACGGCGCCGTTGTCAACCAGGGGGTCGCCGTCGCGGCCATGCCGAGCGCCAGCGGGAGCCAGGGCAGTTGTCTTGTCATCGTGTGTTTCCAGCCATTGCCGCGAATCTGCGAATCGCTTGTCGTGGGTTTCGTATCATCGGTTCGAAATCGCCCGTCCTTTAGGCGTTTCCTGCTGCGCGGCCTCAAGGCAGCGGTGGGCGACACGCTCGAGCGGCAGGACATGGTCCACGGCGCCGAGCTTGACCGCCTCGCCGGGCATTCCCCAGACCACGCTGGTGGCCTCGTCCTGCGCGATGGTCGGGGCACCGGCCGCCTGCAGAGCCTTCAATCCTCGCGCGCCGTCCGCGCCCATACCGGTCAGCAGCACGCCGACGGCGTTGAACCCCACCTGCTCTGCGATGGAGTGGAACATCACGTCGACCGACGGTTTGTGGCGATTGACCGGCTCACCATCGTCCAATCGGCAGACCAGGCGCGCCCCGCTGCGAACGACGCGGAGATGCCGGTCCCCCGGGGCAACGTAGGCGTGTCCCTGCAGGATCTGCTGGCCATCAGTCGCGTGGCAGACCGTCATCGCGCATGACTGGTCCAGCCGCTTCGCGAACGGCTCGCTGAACGCCGCCGGGATGTGCTGGGTAATGACCACCGCGGGAGCGTTCGCCGGCATCTGCTCCAGGACGACGCGGATTGCCTCGGTGCCGCCCGTCGAGGCGCCGATCGCGATCAGCCGGTCGGTGGTGCGGAACTGGCGCAGCGGGTTCAGCATCTTCGTCGTGTTGGCGACGATCTGCTTTTCTTCGCGCGCGCGCACGCGCGCCTTGGAGGCTGCCCGTACCCTGGCGACGATTTCGCGCGCGTACTCGTGAAGACCTTGCGAGATGTCGAGTTTCGGCTTGGTGACAAAGTCGACCGCGCCAAGTTCGAGCGCGCTCAGCGTGACGTCGGCCCCCGCCTCGGTCAGCGAAGAGATCATCACCACCGGCATCGGTCGCAGACGCATGAGATTGGCCAGGAACGTCACCCCGTCCATCTTCGGCATCTCCACGTCCAGGGTCAGCACGTCGGGGTTCAGACGCTTGATCTGTTCCCGCGCCATGTACGGATCCGTCGCCGTGCCAACAACTTCCAGCTCAGGGTCCCTCGAAATGAGATCCGAGAGGATTCGACGCACCAGGGCGGAGTCGTCGACGATCAGAACACGCGCCTTCCGTGGTGTACTGTCCATCGCGAACTCCTCAGAAAAGTTCAACTTCGCCGCCCGGCGCGGCCTGCACCAGCGACTTCTGGTAAGCACGCTCGCGCTCGGAGATCGTCGTGTTGGCCACCGTCACGAGCTCCTTGACCTGCGCCTTGCCCGACATCGGGTCGAAACACACCTTGCGCGGCCACTGCCCGCCCACGTGCTCACCCACGAGATTCATCCCCTCGTTGCGGATGAACTCGCGCACGAACGCGATGTTCTTGGCACCCACATCCGTGGAACCGGCGAGCACCCGGCCGCCGCCAACCACCTTGATCAGCAGGCGTTCGCGCCGCCCCCCGTTCTTGAGAATCGCGTTGATCAGGTGCTCCATCGCATAGCTGCCGTAACGCGCCGCTTCCGATGCGGCGGAGATGGAAGATGTCGAGAACTTCTCCCCGGATTCCGGCAGCATGAAATGGTTCATGCCCCCGACCCGGGCGGTCGGATCCCAGATGCAGGCGGATACGCATGATCCCAGCACCGTCACGATCAGCTCCTCCGCGCGCGTGACGTAGTACTCGCCGGGCAGGATCTTGGCCGCGTAACGTTTGCGCTGTGCGTCGAAGTACCGGTTGATGTGCTCGAACCCCGGAAGCGGTCGCGCCGCTCCCGTCTGCTCGGTTCCCAGGGCTTTCATGCACGCTTTCTGTAGATGGTGCGCCCGATCAGGTCGAAGCGGTCGCAGATGTTGAACAACGTCTCCGAGTGCCCGATGACCAGGAACCCACCCGGTTCGATGACGTCCGCGAAGCGCTGGAAGAGCTGTCGCTGGGTATCCTTGTTGAAGTAGATCACGACATTCCGGCAGAACACGATCTGGAAGGGCCCCCTCACCGGCCAGGGTTGCATCAGGTTGAGCTGGCGGAAGCGGATGAGGTCGGCAACCTCGGGCTTCACGCGCACCTTGTCCGCATTGGGGCCGCGCCCGCGCTGCAGGTACCGCCGATAGCGGTCGGGCACGCCCTCCACCCGCTCCGCCAGGTAGACACCTTGCCGCGCCGTATCGAGCACGTTGGTGTCGATGTCCGTCGCGAGAATCGCGGCATCGCCGACCCGACGCCCGAGCCCTTCGTGCAACGTCATCGCGATGCTGTAGGGCTCCTCGCCGGTCGAGCAGCCCGCGGACCAGACGCGCAGGCGGTCGGCAGAACGTTGCAGCCAGCGCGGAAGTGCCTCCGTCGCGAGAAACTCGAAGTGGTGCATTTCGCGAAAGAACGCCGTGAGATTCGTGGTAATGGCGTTGATGAACTCACCGATCTCCGCGTCCGGGTCGTCGCGCAGCAGCGCACAATAGTCAGCGAACCCGCCCAGCTTGAGCGCACGAATCCGGCGCGTGATCCGACCGTGCACCAGTTCACGCTTGGCATCCGTGAGCACGATTCCGGTCTGCTGCCCGACGAGCTTGCTGAGAAACTCGAACTGGGCATCCTCCAGCTCGTACTCACGCGGAGTGATGAGAGGTGCGGTCCCTTGCATCGTCGCCTCAGTCGAACTGCGCGCGCAGCCCGAGGTAATCGGCGGCCTGGAGAAATTCCTCGCTGGGGCGCTCGAAGCGCACCATCCGATCGGTCTTCTCGGCCGAGCGTCGCGCGACCACCAGCAGTTGCAGCGTCGCCGCGTCGATTGCGCGCACGCCGTCACAAGCAATGATGCATTCGGCGCTCGCTTCGAGCCGGCGCTGAATCTCGTCGCGCAGGCTGGCGACCGCCGAGATTCCACAGCGTTCGTCGAGGACCAGCGGGCTGGTCGTAGGGTTGGTCATGGCGTCTCTCAGTGCGTGGTATCGGACTCGGTCTTGAAAGCCGGGTCGCCGCCGATCAGCTGGTCGATGTCCAGCAGGATGATCATCTTTTCGTCGACGGTGGCCAGGCCGCGCACGCACTCGGCACGTACCGACTGCCCGAAGTCCGGTGCCGCCTTGATCTGGTGCACACCCACGCTGTAGACATCCGACACGGCGTCGACGACGAAGCCCATCGTGCGCGTCGCTCCTTCGGGATTGCGCACCATCAGGACGATGATCACGGTCGTGCTCGTGTACTCGGCGCCCGTCATCGAGAAGCGGCGACGCAGATCCACGATCGGCACGATCGTCCCGGGGAGATTGATGACGCCGCGGATATAGTCCGGCATGTTCGGAATCTCGGTGGCGGTTTCCCACCCCTTGATTTCCTGCACGCGCAGGATGTCGACGCCGTATTCCTCGCCGTTGAGCATGAAGGTCAGGAATTGCTCGCCGCCGGCAGCGATGTCGATCGCCGCGGAAGACTGGCTGTTGGTCAGTTCTGGAGTCATGGTCGGTTCTCCTAGGCAACCAGGCGCGGCTGCCAGGAGGACCCGGCCCGCGGAGTGAGTTGGGAAAGCTGGATCAGTCCACCGATGTCGACGATCATCGCGACTTTGCCGTCGCCGAGAATCGTGGCGCCGGAGACACCCGCGACGCGTCGGAAATTGGTCTGCAGGCTCTTGATGACCACCTGCTGCTGGCCGAGCAGTTCATCGACGAACAGCCCGATCTTGCGACCGTCTCCCTCGACGATAACGAGCAGGCCGTCGGTGATCTCCGCGGCGCGCGCATTCACGTTGAACACTTCGTGCAGGCGGACGATCGGGATGTACTCGTCCCGCAGGCGGTAGACCTGGTGCTGTCCCGTGACCGAGTTCAAGGCCGCGGGCTGTACCTGCAGGGATTCGACGATCGACACGATCGGAACGATGTAGATCTGCTCCCCGACGCACACGAGCTGGCCGTCCAGGATCGCCAGCGTGAGCGGCAGGCGGATGCGGAATACGGAGCCCTTGCCGGCGGTCGATTCGATTTCCACCACGCCGCCGAGGTCCTTGATGTTCCGGCGCACAACATCCATTCCTACGCCCCGACCCGAGACATCGGAGACGACGTCCGCCGTGGAGAATCCGGGTGCGAAGATCAGGTCATGAACCTGCTCGGTGGTCAGAACCTCCTCGGCGCCGACGATACCGCGCGCGCGCGCCTTCGCCAGGATACGTTCACCATTCAAGCCCGCGCCGTCGTCGATGATCTCGATGACGATATTGCCGCCTTCGTGGTACGCGGCGAGTTCCAGCGTGCCGCTTGCGGGCTTGCCGGCTGCGACGCGAACGTCCGGCGTCTCGATCCCATGGTCCAGTGCATTGCGGACCAGGTGTACCAGCGGATCACCGATTTTCTCCAGCACGGTCTTGTCGAGCTCGGTCTGCTCGCCGGTCAGCTTGAGCTCGACCTGCTTGCCCAGCTTGGAGGACAGATCGCGCACGAGACGCGGGAAGCGGTTGAACGACACCCCGATGGGCATCATGCGGATGCTCATCACCGATTCCTGCAGTTCGCGGGTGTTGCGCTCGAGCTGCAGAAGGCCTTCCCGCAGTTTCTCGATGGCGCGCATGTCGAACTCGGTAGTGAACTGGCTGAGCATCGACTGGGTGATGACCAGCTCACCGACCATGTTGATCAGCGCATCGACCTTCTCGATGTCCACGCGGATCGAGGAGTTCTGGGATGCCGGCGCCGCCTGCCTGCGGTCGCCCGCGGCGGCGGGCGCGCCGGCGGCGGGCGTCGCCGGGACAGGGTCCACGAGGGCCGTGCCGGCCGGCTGAAGCGTCGACTGTTCGGCCACGACCTCCGGCGCGGACGGCGCGGCGCGGATCAGCGTGATCTCCGCATCGTTGTCGACCCACTCGAAGACCTCGCGCACCTGGTGTTCGGGCAGGTGACCGGGCACTTCCAGGGTCCATCCGAGGTAGCACCCTTCCGGATCGAGACTCTCCAGGTCGGGCAGGCGGGTCAGGTCGGGTGTCGCGACGCACGGCGCGAGCGCGTTCAGTTCGCGCAGGATCCGCACTGGGTCGTTGCCGGTTTTGAACAGGTGCTCCTCCGGCACGAAACGCAGCTGCCAGGGCGCGTCCGGGCTGGCGGCGGCGATGTCGGGGACGGCTTCCGTCGAGGCGGGCGCGGCCTCGGCGCCGTTCAACAGGCGATCGAGCTCGCGACGCGTCTCCGCGATGGCCTCTTCGTCGACGCTGCCGCCATCGCGGGCGGCATTCAGCATCGCGCGCAGACCATCGACCCCACGCAGCAGCACGTCCACTGCGTCGCGGGTGACCAGGCGTTTGCCGGCACGCATCTCGTCCAGCAAAGTCTCCTGGACGTGCGTGAAGCTGCTGATCGCGCTGAAGCCGAATGTACCGCTGCCGCCCTTGATCGAGTGCGCGGCCCGGAAGATCGTGTTGATGGCCTCCAGGTCGGGCTCGCCGGGTTC
This sequence comes from Gammaproteobacteria bacterium, assembly GCA_050247235.1. GTDB lineage: Bacteria > Pseudomonadota > Gammaproteobacteria > CAIKBL01. The sequence goes on along the minus strand of JBFWUN010000029.1, from coordinate 8,106 downwards.
GAGGGCGAGCAGCCCGGACTCCATGATTTCGAGACCCTCGAACGATTCTTCGAAGAAGATCTGGTGAAACTGGCTGATGTCCACACTCATCGGGATTCTTTCGTCGCTGCGCCTGTTCGCCGGGGACTATCGCGCGCGTGCGCGCCTGGACGTGGCACGCGCGCCCCCGGCCGAGGTGCGCGCGAACCGCGGCGTCGAGCGACGCGTCAGGACATCACCTTCTTCAGCGTGGCGAGCAGCTGTTCCGGATTGAACGGCTTTACGAGCCAGCCGGTTGCACCGGCGGCCTTGCCCTCCGCTTTCTTGTCTGCGGCCGATTCGGTGGTCAGGAGCAGCATCGGCGTGAACTTGTACTGGGGCAGCTTGCGCAATTCCCGGATCAGCTGGATTCCGTCCATGTTCGGCATGTTCACGTCCGTCAGGACGATGTCGGCGACCTTGCCCTTGGCCTTGCCCAGCGCGTCCTGGCCATCGACCGCCTCGATGACTTCGTAACCCGCACCTTTCAGCGTGAAAGACACCATCTGACGCATCGACGCGGAATCGTCCACCGCAAGAATGCTCGCCATCGAATCAATCTCCTCATGTAAATGCACACCGCCGGAAGGCGTGCGCGCTGAACTCCGAGTCCCGTTTATCGTCCGGCGCCGCGAATCCTTTATCGGTCGGAGAGACTGGCCGGCCGGTACCCGCCTGCACGGTTTCGCCCGCGGAAACCGGCCGGGCGGGCGGGCCGTGCGGGTCCGGGCGAAGCGTGTACACTAGGCGGACGGTCACGCCACGCGGCCGAGAATCGCGCAACGGCCCGACAAGAGCGCCCATCACGCGCCGACGAGGGGAGAGAACGATGAAGCACAGCGAGGAACGCCTCCTGACCACGCACGTCGGCAGCCTGCCGCGTGCCCGTGCCCTGTCCGACCTGCTGATTGCCCAGGAAGACCGCCGGCCGTTCGACCAGGCGGAACTCGAGCGCCTGGCCCGCGAAGGCGTACGCCACGTCGTGGCCCGGCAGATCGAGAACGGGGTCGACGTCATCAACGATGGAGAACAGCCTCGCGTCGGCTTCCAGACCTATGTCGGCCAGCGCCTGGAGGGCTTTGGCGGCGTGAGTGAACGCGAACCCTTCACGGACTTCGCCCACTACCCCGATTTCGGTCAGGTCTGGGCCAACCGGGGCATGGTGATGTCCAAGGTGTTCGACGCGCCGGCCGCCAACGCGGAAGTCCGGTACCGAGACCTCGGTCCCGCGACGCGGGAATGCGACCTGTTCGATGCCGCGCTGGCCGAACATCGCGGACGCTACACGGACACCTTCATGACCGCGGCGTCTCCCGGCATCGTGTGCACCACGCTGCGCAACGCGGGCCATTACGACTCCCACGCTTCGTATGTCCGGGCGGTCGCCCGGGAAATGAAGAAGGAGTACGAACTCATCCACCAGCGGGGCTACGTCCTGCAACTCGACTGCCCGGACCTGGCGATGGAACGGCACGGCATGTTTCAGCACGCCTCGCTGCGCGAATTCCAGGACGCCGTCGCCCTGCACATCGAGGCGATCAACGATGCCTGCGCGTCCATTCCCGCCGATCGCGTGCGTCTGCATGTCTGCTGGGGCAACTACGACGGCCCGCACGACTGCGACGTGCCGCTGGCAGACATCCTCCCCATCATCGGCCGTGCGAACGTGGGCGCGTTCTCCATCGAGTTCGCGAATCCACGTCATCAGCACGAGTACGCCGCGCTCAAACGGCATCCGCTGCCCAAGGATCGCATCCTGATTCCCGGTGTGATCGATTCGACCGTCAACTACATCGAACACCCGCAGGTGGTATGCAACCGCCTCCTCGAGGCGGTGGACGCCATGGGCGAGCGCGAGCGCGTGATTGCCGGCGCAGACTGCGGATTCGGCACGTTCGCAGGCTGGGAGATGGTCGCTGCGAGTGTCGTCTGGAAGAAATTCGAAGCCATGGCCGAAGGTGCGCGGCTCGCGAGCCGCAAGCTCTGGGGTTGATCATGCAGCACCTGTATCGCCGCATCCTCGCCGATCCCAGATTTCACGAACTGGAACGCAAGCGCGGAAGATTTGTCGCCGTACTGCTCGCCGTCCTGCTGCTGAACGAGGCGTGGTACATCCTCGCCACCGCTTTCTATCCCCGGTACGGGTTCGCCCGCCTGTGGGGCGAACCTGTCGCGGAAGGATTCGCGACTACCTGGGGCATCGTGATCGGCCTCGTGCAGACGGTGCTCTTCATCGCGATCGTCGGCATCTACATCTATCGCGCCAACGGCGAGTTCGAAGCACTGAAGGACGCCATCGTGCGCGACGCACGCCGCGCTGCCGGAGAAAACTGATGAGCCATCCGATGAAACGCGCGACAGCGTCGCTGCCGCTCCTGGTGTGCGGCCCGGTTTCGGCCCAGGCGGCGACGGGCTCCACCAACTACAACGCGATTGGCATGTTCCTCGTGTTCGTGGTGCTCAGCCTGTTCATCACCTACTGGGCGGCGGGTCGAACCCGCTCGACGCAAGACTTCCTCGCCGCCGGCGGCAGCATTTCGGGATTCAAGAACGGGCTCGCAATCACCGGGGACTGGGCATCGTCGGCGGCGCTCATGGGGATCGCGGCGCTCATCTACACCACGGGGTTCGACGGCCTGATCTACTCCGTGGTGCCGTTCGGCGCATGGCCGCTGATGATGCTCCTCATCGCGGAGCGCCTGCGCAATCTCGGGAAGTTCACCATCGCGGACATCGTGACCTTGCGCCTGTCGCGCGCCCCGGTCCGTACCCTGATCGCGAGCGCAAGCCTTGCGTTCGTGGTTGGCTACATCATCGTGCAGATGGTCGGCGCCGGCACCCTTATCTCCAACCTGTTCGGCATCCGCTACGAAACCGCCCAGCTCGTGATCGGCGTGCTGATCGTGGTGTACGTGGCGTTCGGCGGCATGATCGCGACCACCTACGTGCAGCTCATCAAGGCCGTGCTGCTGCTGACGGGCGCCACGCTCATCTGCATACTGGTGCTCGATCGCTTCGGGTTCTCACTGGAAGGCCTCTACAAGGCGGCCGCAGCGAACCACCCGAGCGGACAGAAAGTCATGCAACCTGGCGGGCTGCTCCCGGACCCGGTATCGGCAATCTCCGCGGGTGTCATGCTGCTGCTTGGCGGAGCCTCGATGCCGCACGTGCTGATGCGCTTTTTCACGGTGCCCGACGCCAAGGAGGCCCGCAAGTCCGTGTTCTATGCCGCGGTGTTCATCGGCTATTTCTACCTGCTGACGTTCATTCTGGGGTACGGGGCAATCGCGTTCGTGATGAAGGATCCGCAGTTCCTGGACGCGAACGGCACGATCATCGGCGGCGCGAACATGGCCGCGATCCATCTCGCCCAGGCCATGGGCGGCGATCTCCTGCTCGGGTTCATCTCGGCCGTGGCTTTCGCGACGATTGTCGCGGTGGTCGCCGGCCTCACGATCGCGGGGGCGTCGGCAATCTCTCATGACCTCTACGCGAACGTCTTCCGGCATGGCCGCGCGGGTGACGACGAGGTGGTGAAGGTGTCGCGGGTGGCCGCGCTGGTGCTCGGGGTGCTCGGGGTGATGCTCGGGATCGCGTTCAAGGATCAGAACATCGCGTACATGATCGTGCTGCCGTTCACCGTGAGTTCCACCGTGTTCTTCCCGATCCTGGTGCTCGCGATGTACTGGCGCAACCTGACCACCACCGGGGTGGTCGTCGGCGGGTGGGTCGGACTCGGCTCGGCGGTGATTATGCTGATCCTCGGGCCGACCATCTGGCACGAGATCCTCGGCAACCCCTCGCCAATCTTCCCGTACAAGTATCCCGCGCTCTTCTCGATCACGATCTCGTTCGTCACGATGATCGTGGTCTCACTGCTCGATCGCAGTCCGCGTGCCGAGCAGGAACGGGCGTCGTTCGAAGACCAGTTCGTGCGCTCCCAGACCGGGCTCGGCGCGGAGGCTGCCCAGCAACACTGAACGCGCACTGCGCGCACCGGCCGGCGGTGCCGGCGCGCCACGCCATGCACGACACCACCACCCTCATCGACCGTGATCCCCGCTTCCACGCGCTGCAGCGCGCACGGAGCCGGTTCGCCTGGGGCCTCGCGGCACTCGTGTTCGTCGCGTTCTACACGTTCATGGGCGTGACGGCGTTCCAACCGGCCTGGCTGGCCCGCCCACTGCATGCGGAAACCTCGATCACGGTCGGTCTCGCGGCGGGCAGCGGCATCATCGTGTTCTGCATCCTGTTGACGGGTGTCTACGTGTGGCGCGCCAATCGCGAATTCGATCGTCTCAACCGCCAGATCCTCGACGATGCCACCCGGCATGCGCGCTAGGCCGGCCGGTACCGCGCTGCTGACACTCCCGCTGCCGGCCGCCGCGGCCGACGGCTTGAATGCCATCGCCATCTCGATGTTTCTCGGATTTGTCGCCGTGACATTGGGCGTAACCTTCTGGGCAGCCCGCCGCACGCGGTCCACCAAGGACTTCTACGCGGCCGGCGGTCGCATCACCGGGTTTCAGAACGGACTCGCGATCGCGGGGGACTTCATGTCCGCGGCCACGTTCCTCGGTCTGACGGCACTGATCTTCGATTTCGGGTTCGATGGCCTGATCTACGCGATCGGGGGTGTCTGCGGCTGGCCCATCGTGCTGTTCCTGCTGTCCGAACGCCTGAAGAATCTCGGCCGGTTCACGTTTGCCGACGCCGTGTCGCTGCGCCTGAATCCCACCGCGATGCGTTGCCTCGCCGCGACTGGTTCGCTGGTCGCGGTCGTGCTCTACCTGGTTGCGCAGATGGTCGGCGCCGGCAAGCTGATCGAAGTGCTGTTCGGCCTGCGCTACGAGGTCGCCATCTGCACGATCGGCGTGCTGATGGTGCTCTACGTCAGTTTCGGCGGGATGATCGCTACCACCTGGGTACAGATCATCAAGGCGTCGCTGCTGCTCGTCGGCGGCACCGCGCTGACCTTCCTGATCTGCCAGCGGTTCGACTTCTCGCTCGACGCGCTGCTCCGTGAAGCTGGCGCGCGGCACACACTGGGGATGGCGATGCTGTCGCCCGGGCACATGGTGCACGACCCGCTTTCCATCCTGTCGCTCGGCACGACGCTGGTGCTGGGAACAGCCGGCCTGCCGCACATCCTGATGCGCTTCTTCACGGTGCCGGATGCGCCAGCCGCCCGGCGCTCGGTGTTCTACGCAACCGGTTTCATCGGGTACTTCTACCTGCTGATCTTCGTGCTCGGCTTCGGTGCCGTGGCGCTCGTGACACCCGCAGGAGGTTATTTCGATCCGGCCACAGAGCGACTGTTCGGCGGCGGCAACATGGCCGCGATCCACCTGGCGCATGCCGTCGGCGGCGACGCGTTTCTTGGCTTCATCTCGGCGGTCTGCTTTGCGACGATTCTCGCCGTGGTGTCCGGCCTGACGTTGTCCGGTGCGTCGGCGATATCGCACGACCTCTACGCGAACGTGTTCCGACGCGGCGCCAGCGAGGCGGAAGTCGTGCGTGTTTCCAAGATCTCGGCACTCGCCCTCGGCGCACTCGCCGTGGGGCTCGGGCTCGCGTTCGAGGCCCAGAACGTGGCGTACATGGTGCTGCTCGCATTCTCCATCGGGGCGAGCGTGAACTTTCCGCTGCTGTTCCTTTCGATGTACTGGCGCGATCTCACGACGCGTGGGGCGCTGATCGGTGGCTGCCTCGGTCTCGCAGTCGCGGTGGGCGGGATCCTGTTCGGACCGACGGTGTGGGTGGAGGTCCTGGGCAATGCAACCCCCTTGTTCCCGTACAAGTACCCGGCGCTGTTCGCGCTGGCGGCGTCGTTCGCGGGCAGCATCCTCGGCTCGCTTTCGGATCGCTCACCGGGGGCGATGGCGGCGCGCGCCGCGTTCCCGCGTCAGTATGTGCGCTCGCAGACCGGCCTGGGGGCCGAGGCCGCGAGCGTGCATTGACGACCACGATGACACGCCGGCACTGGCGCGTCATCGCGGCATTCCGGTCAGCGCCGGTACAGCCCGATCAGTGACGCCTTCTCGAGCGTGTGGAAATTGAGGTAGAAGCCGACGATCGCGGCCGACGTGTCCGCGGTCACCGGCAGCGACGCCAACCCTACTGCGTGCACCGTGAAGATGTAGCGGTGCACGTTGAAACCTTCCGGGGGGCACGGCCCGCCGTAGCCCGGTTTGCCGAAATCCGTGCGCACTTCGAGCGCGCCGGCCGGCATCTTGCCGCCGGCCGGATCGCCCGCGCCGAGCGGCAACGAGGTCACGGTCGGCGGTATGTTGACGACCACCCAGTGCCAGAACCCGCTGCCGGTGGGTGCATCCGGATCGAAACACGTGACGGCGAAACTCTGCGTGCCTGCCGGCGCGTGAGTCCAGCTCAGCTGGGGTGACAGGTTGCCGCCCTTGCACCCGAAACCGAATGCCTCGGACAGCACGTGCTGGGTGCCGAGCATTTCGCCTTCCTTGAAATTCTCGCTGGTGATGATCATGCCCATGGGACCTCCTGGTGGATGATGCCGGCGGCGTCGTCCGCGCGGCCTGGTCGTTGCCGGGCGCCGGGCGCGGCGCGCGGTCGTTGGATCAACCGGCGCGCAGCGCCGCCAGCACTTCGTCGAGCATCTTCTTCGCGTCGCCGAACAGCATCCGGTTGTTCTCCTTGTAGAACAGCGGATTGTCGACCCCGGCATACCCCGACGCCATCGACCGCTTCATGACGATGGACGTCTTCGCTTTCCACACCTCGAGCACCGGCATGCCGGCGATCGGGCTCGACGGATCCTCCTGCGCCCCGGGATTCACGATGTCGTTCGCACCGATCACCATCGCGACATCGGTCTGGGGGAATTCGTCGTTGATCTCGTCCATCTCGGCAACAATGTCGTACGGCACCTTCGCTTCCGCGAGCAGCACGTTCATGTGCCCGGGCATGCGACCTGCGACGGGATGAATCGCGAAATGCACATCGACGCCGCGCTCGCGCAGCAGCTTCGTGATTTCGAACACGGTGTGCTGGGCCTGTGCGACCGCCATGCCGTAGCCCGGGACGAGAATGACCTTGGACGCGCCGCGCAGTACCTCGGCGGTTTCCTCGGCGCTGATCGGCTGCACTTCGCCCTGCGGTCCCGCGCCGGCAGCGGCCACGGTGCCACCCCCCGTGCCGAATCCTCCGGCGATCACGCTGATGAAATTGCGGTTCATCGCGCGGCACATGATGTAGGACAGGATGGCCCCGGACGAGCCGACGAGCGCGCCGACGACGATCAGCAGATCATTGCTGAGCATGAACCCGGTGGCCGAGGCGGCCCAGCCCGAATAACTGTTCAGCATCGAGACCACGACGGGCATGTCGGCCCCGCCGATCGCCATGACCATGTGGATCCCGAACGCGAGCGCGATGCCGGTCATCACGAACAGCAGGAACATGCCGCCGACGCCGGAATCGGTGTTGAGGAACATCCTGCCGACGATGATTACTGCGATCAGCGCGGCGAGATTCAGGAAGTGCCGGCCCGGCAGCAGCATGGGTTTGCCGCCGATGCGGCCCGACAGCTTGCCGAACGCGATCACGGACCCCGAGAACGTCACGGCGCCGATCAGGATTCCGAGGTAGATCTCGATCTCGTGAATGGTCTTCTCCACGCCTTCGAAATGCACCGAGCTGTCACGGAAGGTCGCGAACCCGATCAGCACCGCAGCAAGGCCGACCAGGCTATGCATCAGCGCGACGAGTTCGGGCATCTCGGTCATCTGCACCTTGTAGGCCGCGTAGAGGCCGATGGCGCCGCCAATCGACATCCCGAGCACGATCGGCCACAGCGAGGAAACTTTCGGTCCGAGAATCGTCGCGGCGATCGCAATTGCCATCGCCGTCATGCCATAGAAGTTGCCGCGCCGTGCGGTCTCCGGGTTGGAGAGACCGCCGAGGCTCAGGATGAACAGGATCGTTGCAGCGATGTACGAAACGGTGACCAGGCCTTCGCTCATGAAACTACTCCGAACGGCGGAACATGCGCAGCATGCGCTGGGTGACGGCGAATCCGCCGGCCATGTTGATCGTGGTCAGCACGAGGGCCAC
>JBFWUN010000028.1:34884-53983 GCA_050247235.1 Gammaproteobacteria bacterium | reverse complement strand
GGCGGCGACGAGTTCGGCGTGATCCTGGAACACTGCACTCCCGAGCAGGCCGACCGCGTGGCACAGCAGATCTGCGATGACATGGACCTGTTCCGCTTCGTGCACGACGGCAAGCCGTACCGCATCGGCGCGAGCATCGGCCTGGTGCCCATCGATGCGCGTCTCGGCTCGCTCGCCGCGGTGATGCAGGCCGCGGACAGCGCCTGTTACGCGGCGAAGGAAGCGGGGCGCAACCGGGTACATCTCTGGCGCGACGGCGACCGGGGCATCCTGGCGCACAAGGGTCACATGCAATGGGCCCAGCGCATCGAGCACGCGCTGGACGAGGATCGGTTCGAGCTGTACGGCCAGAAGATCTTCGCGCTGCGCGCGAACGGGCCCTATCTGCACTGCGAGGTGCTGCTGCGCATGCGGGACGAGGACGGCGTGCAGGTGATGCCGGGCGCGTTCCTGCCGGCCGCCGAGCGCTACCACCTGGCGGTGCGCCTGGATCGCTGGGTCTTGCGCAAGGTCTTCGAACTGCTCGCAACCCCCGGCCATGCGCTCGAACGCTACGCGACGATCGCGGTGAACGTCTCGGGTCAGTCGATCGGCGACCAGGCGTTTCATCGGTACGTGGGCGACCTGATCGCGGGCGCATCGTTCGACGTGAGCCGCCTGAGCCTGGAGCTCACCGAGACCGCGGTGGTGACGCAGATGGCGAACGCGGTGCAGTTCATCGGCCAGATGAAGGAGCTCGGCATCCGCGTGGCGCTGGACGACTTCGGGGCCGGCGCGTCTTCGTTCGGTTACCTGAAGCAGCTGCCGATCAGCTGTCTCAAGCTCGACGGCCAGTTCGTACGCGACATCGACACCGACCGCTTCGACCTCGCCGCCGTGCGCTGCTTCGTGGAAGTGGCCGGCGTGATGGGGATCCCCACCGTGGCGGAGCACGTGCAATCACAGCCCGGCCTTGCGTGCATCCGCGCGCTGGGCGTGGACTACGCGCAGGGCTTTCTGCTGCACAAGCCACAGCCGCTCGGCGCGCTCGATCGCGCGATCGCGCCGCCGGTGTGCCTGGCCGCGCGGCAGGCGGGGTGAACGGCGCCCGCAACCGTGCCCGCGTGTCGAGCGCAGGCGCGCCGCGTCGTCTCCCCACCGTGCGCCTGACTCAGGCCCGCTTCGTCACCACCACTTCCAGGTACTCGCTGGGTGCCGCCAGCGCCTCGCGACCGCGGTTGAACCGTTCCACCAGCGCCACCAGGTCATCCGCCAGCTCCACCTGCCGTTCCGGCGGAAGGGTCGCGAACGCCTTGTTCAGCGGCCCGTAGTAATGGCGGAACACGTCCAGCCACTGTGCCGCTGAGCGGTAGCGGAACGTGAAGTGCCGGCGCTGGCACTGGATGTCCGCGGCCTGCGGACCAAAGAGCTCCCGAAGGCGGGCCTCGGTTCCCCACAGCGCGGGTGACTGCAGTCCGGGCGGTGGCGGGACATGGCCGCCGAGCGTCCTGAACAACTGGCCGATCAGGCTCTCGGGTGTCCAGTTGGCGAGCCCGATGCGACCGCCGCGCCGGCACACGCGGAGCAGTTCGCGCGCGGCCCCGGGCTGATCGGGCGTGAACATCACGCCGAATGTGCTCAGCACCACGTCGAAGCGATCGTCGCCGAACGGCAACGCTTCGGCATCCGCTTCCTGGAATTTCAGCGTGAGGCCGTCGGCTGCCGCGCGGGCGCGCGCGCGTTCCAGCAAGGTGTACACGTAGTCGGTGGCGATAACGTCCGCGCCGCGTCGCGCGGCGGCGAGCGCGGCATTGCCATTGCCTGCGGCCACGTCCAGCACGGCTTCACCCGCGTTGACGTCCACCGCTTCGCACAGGGTTTCGCCGACGATCTGCAGCGTGGTGCCCACCACGGCGTAGTCGCCGGCCGCCCACGCGGCCTGCTGGCGGGTCTTGATGGCAGAGAAGTCGAGGGGTTGAAGCTGGGCGTTCATCGGGGATGGCTCCTGTGATTGGATGTCGAGCCGTATTGGAACGCGACCGGCCGCGGGGCGGGGGGCGCCAGGCGGGACAGCTGCAGGGACGGCGGGACAGAAAGGGGGACAAACCAAGGGACAGTCTTGGTCGTCGCGGTCGTGGGGCGCACACTGCGGGTGGCGACGGTCAGAGGAGCGCGCACCGTGGGCGTGGGAGATGAACGCACGGATTCATTCGGTTACTGGCTGCGGCGGCGACGCAAGGCGCTCGACCTGACCCAGGAGGCGCTCGCCGCGCGCGTCGCCTGTTCACGCTTCACCATCCGCAAGATCGAAGCGGACGAGCGCCGACCGTCACGCATGCTGGCGCTGCGCCTGGCGGAACGGCTCGCGGTGCCGCCCGAGGAGCGTGCCGCGTTCCTCGCCGCCGCGCGGGCGTTGCAGGTGGTCGCGGCAGTGCCGCTGCCCGTGACGCCGCTGGTTGTCGCGGATCCGGCAGTCGCACCCGCCGACGCTATCGGCGCGGCGGGTCCTGGGGGCCCGGCCCTCCAGGAGGGACTGCCGTTCGTCGGCCGGGCCTCGGAACTCGCCCGCTTCCAGGCGTGGCTGCAGGATCCGGTGCTGCGCGTCGCGCTCGTGGACGGCGAGGCGGGCATCGGCAAGAGCCGGCTGCTCACGGAATTCGCGCGCGCGGCGACGGGTTCGCATCAGGTACTCATCACCGCGTGTTACGAGATCGAACAGGGCATGCCGTACCAGCCGCTCATCGAACTCGTCACGGGCATGCTCGCGGCGCAGCCCGCGCTGTCGACCCGACTGCCGGCGCGCATCGCGGCTGAACTGGCCACCGTGGTGCCCGCACTCGCCGCGCAGCTGCCGGTGACGGCGGTGACCGACACCGGCGCGCCGGAAGCCCGTCAGTCGCGGCTTTTCCATGCGTTCGAACACTGCTTCCGCACGTTCGCACTGCAAGGGTCGCTCACGCTCGCGTTCGACGACTTCCACTGGGTGGACGAAGCGACCCTGCAGTTCGTGCACGCGTTTGCGCGTCACCTGCACGCCGCGCCGCTGCGGCTGCTGCTCGCGTTCCGCGACGAGGAAATGGTGTCACGCGCGGCGCTCTCTGCTTTCATCGGCCGTCTCAAGCGCGAACCAGCCGTACTCGCGCTGTCGCTGGGCAGGCTGAGTGCCGTGGATACGGAGGCGGTGGTGCGCGCCGCCGGAAGCGCGTTCGCAGCGCCCGCGATCGGCGCGTGGCTGCACCGGGAAACCGCCGGGCACCCGTTCTTCCTCGTGTCGATCCTGCAGTCGCTCGCCGAGCGCGCAACACCGCTCGACGACGCCACGCTCACCGCGAACCCACTGCCGGCAGCGCTCCTCGACGCCGTCCGCGCGCGGCTTGCGCCACTGGACGCCGACCAGCGTGATGTGCTGGATCGCGCAGCGATACTCGGCAGGCGCGTCGAGTTCGCGCTGCTGCAGGCGGTGCTCCAGTGCGATGAACATACGCTGCTGGTACGCCTGGAGGCGCTGCTGCAGCGTCGGCTGCTGCGCGAAGTGGACGGCGACCACTATGACTTCACGCACGACAAGATACGTGAAGCGGTATATGCCGATATCGGTGCCGCGCGCCGCAAAATCCTGCACCGGGAAGTGGCGATGCAGCTGGAGGCATTCGATGACATGCCGCTCGATGAACGGGCGCCGGCGCTTGCCGAGCATTACTCGCGCGCGGAGCGCTGGCCGGAAGCCATCGGCTTTCTCGCGCAGGCCGCGCAACGCGCGCTGCGCCTGTTCGCGACGGGCGCGGCGCTCGACCTGCTGGATCGCGCGGTGACCGCGGCGACGGCGCATCCGCGCGCGGTCAGTGACGACACACGCACCGCGCTGCTCGAGCAACGCGGCGGTGCGCGGGCGCTGGCGGGCAGAATCGACGGCGCGGTCGCGGACCTGGAAGCCGTGCTCGCGACGGCGCGTGCACAGGGCGATCCGGTGCGCGTGCGCGACTTGCTCATCCGGCTCGGCATGGCGCATCGGCGCGGCGACGATTACGCTGCCGCGGATCGGTGCCTGACGGAAGCGCTGGCCGCGTGTCGCGCCAGGCAGGATGCCGCGGCCGCCGCCGACACGCTCTATCACCTCGGCACCGTCGCATGGAGCAGCGGGCGCAACGTGGACGCACTGCGGTACCACGAGGAGGCCGTGGCGCTGTGCGGGCGACTGGACCTCGCCAATCTCGTGGCGGTGCAGGCCTGGCACGGCCTCGGCGAGGCCCAGTTCGCGGATGCCCGGCCGGTCGCCGCGATCGAATCCTTCACGCGGTCGTTGAACCTGGCGCGCGCCGTCGGCGACCGCGCCTACGAGGCCGAGAACCTGATGATGATCGGCTGGGCCTGCCTCGGCTCGATGGGCCTCGGCGACTATCCGCGCGCGATCGAATCCCTCAACCAGGGGCTCGCCATCGCCGAGCGCGCGGGGTTGAGCTGGCACCTGGGACCGCTCTGCATTGCACGGGATTTTGCGCTTGCGGCGCAGGGTCATTACGCATCCGCGTGGGCCGGGCTTGCGGGAATGATGATAGAACTCGAAGAAGCCCATCTCGCGCGCTACTTCGTGATGGCGTGCAACATGGCCGGGCACGTGCTGCTGGACCTGGGACTCGATGCGCAGGCGCTGCAGCTGGTGGAACGCGGGCTCTCCGCCGCGCGGGCGCGTCAGATCGCCTACTGGATGCCCCTGCTCGACGCGAACTGCGCGATCGCGAAAATGCGCCTGGGCGACCTGGCCGTGGAGGAGGCACTGCAGGCGGCGTTGGCGGTGGCACTCGACACGCGCGACGGCTGGTTCCTGCCGCGCCTGCACGAGGCACTCGCGGAGCTCGCGTGGCGACGCGGCGATGCCGGGAACGTTCGCGTGCAGGCCATGGCGCTCAGGCGCCTCGCCGCCCGCGGCAACCTGCAGGAAGTGGCGCTGCGCGCCGAGCGGTGGCTGGCGGAAGCGCAGGCATTCACGGATCCGGCGGCGGCGCTCGCGCACGTGCAGTCCGCGCACGTGCGGAGCGACGCTCTGGGCCTGCCGGGACTCAGTCTCGCACTCGTGCGCGCGGCCGAGCGGTTCGCGGACGCGGCCGGTGCCCCGGAGATCGCGGCGTCCTGCGCGCGCGAGGCGGCGGCGATCGCCACCGGGCTTTCGACCGGACTCGCGCGCACGCCCCTTGCGCATGCGCGACCCTGAGCGCAGAGACCATGTTGCTGACTGGCTTGCCGATCGACGTGCATCGTGCACTGGCAGGTGCGCACCTGGGCGAGGCACTCGCGCAGCAAGGGAAGCGGTTGAAATCGAACACGACGCGTCCGCTGCAATACCCCATCTGCCCAGCCTGTCAGCAGGGGCGTTACCGGTCGCGACCGGACCGCGGGACGATTGCCGGGTCGTCAGTCCGCAGACTGGCGAACGTGTCTCGCGATGCAGCCTCTCTCGACTGTCGGATGTCCACCGGCGCATCATGCGTGCGGGCTCGCGAAGGACGAAAACCGTGCGTGATGCAGAGGACTTGCTGCTGACCCACCTGGCCGATCCGGCCTGCAGCTGGAGCGTGGGTGAACTGGGTGTGCTGGCCGAGTTTCATTCTCATGGCGAGACGGACCGTCCGGACGCACGCACCCTCGTCACGCAAGGAGGCGCGATGCGTGTAGCCGCCAGCCTCCGGCCGCTGCCACTGGCGTACGAGACGCCGTCTGCGAATCCGCGCCTGTGGAACCACGGCATCGTGTTCTGCCTGCCCGAAGCGGCGGCGCGGGGTGCGGCGCGCGCAACGATCACCGCCTTGGGGCCGGACGAGGACGCGATTCACGCGACGGACCGCGACGCGCATCTGTTCGACCTGGGGTTCGGACTCGCGACTACCGATTTCCTGGTGCGCACCCGTGACCGGGCGCTGATCGCGCGCCTTGAGGCGGCGCAAGGTACCGCCTGGGGAGCGGACCACGGCCTGGAGGCTGCAGTCGTCCGCGCGAACCCGGTGCGCGTCCTGTTGACACGCCTGGCGCGCATTGAAGTGAGCAACCCGATCCCCGCACCGGATTCGGTGTCGCCGGCGGGACCGCATACTCACCTGCTGCCGGGTGTGATGCGACGGGGCCGCGTGCACGACGCGAACATCCCGGTGCCTGCGGGCCTGCTGCCCTGCCTCACGCTCTACCCGCCGCACCCGGCGCGTGATGCCGAAGGACGTGAGCGGGCATTCGATGCCGCCGCGCACCGGCGTTTTCAGACCCTGCTGGCGCACCTGGGCGATGCCGACTACGTGGCGGCCAAGCAGGGCCGCCCCGCACGCGATTCCCGGCAGGCGCATCTCGGCCGGATCATCGGTGCGCGCCAACGCGCGCTCGCTTTCCCCTGAGGCGTCCATTCCGGATCGTCGCGAGTCGACTTGGCACTGCATGCCCCGGTTGCGAGTTCACCGCGTACCTCGTCATCGGCGCGATGTTCGCGATTTCAGACCGCGCCTCCGCGCCTGCCCCGTCAACGCAGGACCCCGCACGCGAACAGGCTGTCGGCGGTATCGATGATGGTGCGAGACACCGGGCGCGGCTGCCAGCCGAGCTGACTCGCCGCCTTGGCGTGCGAGACGGGACGCTCCATGCCGAGTTCGAACACGACCGAACGGGTCACCGGGTCGAACAGCGACAGCAGGCGCACCAGCCAGTCCGGGATGCCGTGTCGGGGCACCTTGCGCGCGCGGGATCCGAAGTGCGCGATGAGCACCGCGGCGATGTCCTTCAGCCAGTACACCCGATCGCCCGCCAGGAACCGCTGACCCGCCGCGGAGGGACTGGTCATCGCGCGCACGTGCAGGTCCGCAAGGTCGCGCACGTCGACCAGCGGCCAGCCCATGCGCGGACACGCCGGGAATTCGCCGGTCATCAGCTTGCGGACGATCTCGATGGACGCGGAGAAGTCCGGACCGAGCACCGGTCCCAGCACCGCGGGCGGATTGACGGCCACGAGCTCCAGCGCGCCACCTTCGCGCGCATGCCAGTCCCATGCCGCACGCTCCGCGATGGCTTTCGACCGAACGTAAGGCGACGTGTCGGCATGCGCCGGATTGGTCCAGTCCTCCTCGGTGAACACATGTGCCGGCCCCGGCCGACGATCGATGCCGTAGGTGACCGCAGCCGTGGAGGACGTCAGCACGACCCGCCGCACGCCTGCCTCGCGCGCCGCGCGCAACACGCGGAGCGTGCCTTCGCGGGCCGGCACGACCAGTTCATCGTCGTTGCGCGGCAGGGTGGTGGGGATGGGTGAAGCGACGTGCAGCACGTGGCTGCAGCCGAACATTGCGTCAGCCCAGCCCGCGTCCTGCATCAGGTCGGCGGCAAAGAACCGGAGACGGTCGCCCGCCTCGACTTCCTGTGCCAGCGTTTTCCGCACCGCCGGTTCACGCGCGGGGTCGCGGATCGTCGTATTGACCTGCCAGCCGTCGCGCAGCAGCTGGACGATGCACCAGCCGGCGATGTATCCGCTGCCGCCGGTGACGAGTACCTTGTCCTGATCGGTCATCTGGGCCTCCTCGATTGGACGTGAAACGAAGGGACTGGAGCGCGCCGCAGGTTCAGCCGCGTGCGGCATGCGCGGTGCGCAGCACGGGACTCTGCCGAAACCGGGCCGGTGTCACGCCGTTCCAGTCGCGGAAGGAGCGATAGAACGACGCGGCGTCCTCGAAGCCGACGAGGAACGCGATCTCTTCGGTCGAGAACGAGGTCTCGCGCAGATAGCCCCGCGCACTGGCATTGCGCACGGCATCCACCAGCGCCCGGAACGTGGTGCCTTCCCGGGTCAGCTCCCGCTGCAGTGAGCGTGTGCTGAGCGCGAGGGACTGTGCGACGTGGGCGAGCGCCGGACGCCCGAACGGCATCCGCTCGGCGAGCACGGCGCGAACCCGCACGCTCGCGCTGCCGGGACTGCGATCCTGGGCCGCGTCGAACCCGCTCAACAGCCGACGCTTCAGCGCCGGGTTGGAATGCTGGAACGGCGCTTCCAGCACGTCCGCGCCGAAGGTAATCGCGTCATCGGTGGCACCGGTCCGGACCGGGCATCCGAAGAACGCCCGACGTGGGCCGATGAGCGCCGGCGACGTGCCGCGCAGTGCCACGTCACGGGGGCGCAGCGATGCACGCCCTGCGCCGCGCCGGCACAACGTCACCAGGAACGCAAACTCGAGATCGACGAGCACCTGGGGTGGCCGCCATGCCTCCGGCCAGCGGAAGCAGAGCCGTACCGCATCATCGCGCTCCGTTTCCATGACGAGCGATTCGGGGCACAGCAGCCGCTTGTATTTCGAAATCAGCGCGAGTGCTTCGCCCGCGGACGCGCTTGCGCGCATCGCGACGAACAGCGGCTCGCGCGGCGAAGGCTCGGCGGTGGCACCGATTTGCAGCCCCACCAGCGGATCGCCGCTGAGCGAGGCGACCGCGTCCCAGAACCGGAAATACTCGGCAATCGACAGGCGTTCCCGCTGCGCGCGCAGCCGGCCTGCCGGGATCGGGACGCGGGCCAGGACGGCCCGCGCATCGAGCCCGACCTGGCGCAAGGCGAGGCGCCAGCCGTCGGGCAGGCGGCACGGCGTCGGGACCCGCGTGGTGTCCGGTTTGCCAATGGTTTTCATCGCGCGACGCTGACGATGGACATGCGCGCCAGCCTGCGCCGTCCGAACACGGCTGTCACTTGCGGATCGCGCCATTGCGGGCAGGACAGGCGGCCGCAGCGGACTGGCCCATCGCCGCGGCTTCGCGCATACACTGGCAGCCACGGGCGCCCCCGCGGTGCCGACCCATGCGTTATCGAGAACCATGCCGCTCTGGCTTTCCATCACGCTCGCCGCCGCGCTCTGCCAGAACGTCCGCACCACGTTGCAGCAGAAGATCCGCGGGCTGCTCAGCGTGGATGGTGCGAATTTCGTCCGCTACCTCTACGGCGCCCCCCTCGCGCTCGGCTTCCTCGGCGTGCTGGTGTGGGGCACGGGGAGGGCACTGCCGGCGCTGTCGTGGGTGTTTCTCGCCACCGTCGGCGCCGCGGGGCTTGCGCAGATCATCGCCACGTCGCTGATGATCCACGCGTTCAGCCTGCGCAACTACGCGGTGGGGACCGTTTACTCCAAGACGGAGACGGTGTTCGTCGCGTTCTTCTCGACGTTCGTCGCCGGCGAACCGCTGCCGTTCGGCGCGTGGTGCGGCATCCTGGTCTGTCTCGCCGGGGTCATGGTGCTCACGGTGCGCGGCGGGCTTGCAGACCTGCGCGGCGTGCTCGCCGAGTTCGCGCACAAGGGCGCCTTGTTCGGCGTGCTGTCCGGGTTCTTCTTCGCGCTCGCCGCCGGGTTCATCCGCGAATCGTCCAAGCTCGTCGAGGGCGATTTCCTGATCAGGGGAATCACGGTGCTGGCGACGATGAATACGCTGCAGGTGGTCATGATGTCGTGGTGGCTGCGCCGACGTGATCCGCCGCAGCTCCGCCAGGTGGTCGCGCACTGGCGCTCGTCACTGTGGGTTGGCGTGTTCAGCGTCTGCGGATCCGCGCTGTGGGCGCTCGCGATGACCCTGGAGAACGCTGCGCGGGTGCGTGCCGTGGGGCAGGTGGAGCTGGTGTTCACCGCGCTCGCCTCGCGCTTCGTGCTGAAGGAGCGTCTCAGCGCCGCGGAGCTGTGGGGCAGTGCGCTGGTGACTGGCGGGGTGGTGCTGATCCTCGTCGCCCGCTGACGATGACGCAGGCGTCGCGCGCGACTGCCTGTACACTGACGCAGCGCGTCCGACAGGGACGGCGAGGGAGTCCAGGGAACAGGTATGCGGGCGTGCTGGCGGGGGATGGGATTCGGCCTGGTGGTGCTGCAGTGGCTGGCGATCGCGGCGTCGGCCGGTGCACTGCCTGCGGACGACTACGCGCGGCAGATCGCGCGGGCGAGCGAGCCGTGGACCGGTGATTTCGACGCCATGCTCGACCGCCGGCTCATCCGGGTGCTGGTGCCCCACAGCCGGACGTTGTTCTTCAACGACCAGGGCGAGGAACGTGGCCTCACCGCGGAGCTCGCGCGCGAATTCGAGCGCCGTCTCAACCGGAATTACGCCCGCCAGCTGGGTCGTCGGCCGCTGACGGTGTTCCTGATCCCCACTACCCGTGATCGCCTGCTGCCTGGACTGCGCGCGGGACTGGGCGACATTGCCGCCGGCAATCTCACTGTCACGCCATCGCGCCGCGTGCTCGCGGATTTCGTGCTGCCCGATGCCGACGCCGAGGTACGCGAAATCGTGGTGACGGGGCCCGACGCGCCGCCGCTGCGGACGCTCGATGACCTGGCGGGGCAGACGGTGCACGTGCGCATGTCGACAAGTTATGCCGAGAGTCTCGCCGCGCTGAATGTACGGTTCGTGGCGGCTGGCAAGGCCCCGATCGACGTGGTGCCCCTGCCGGAGCCTGTCGAGGATGAAGACAAACTCGAAATGGTCAACGTGGGGATTCTCGATATCGTCGTGGTCGACGACTGGGTCGCACGACTCTGGAAATCCCTGCTGCCCGGCATCACGGTGCGCGAAGACCTGGTGGTGCGCGACGGTGACCGCACCGGCTGGGCCATCCGTCCGGGCAGTCCGCTGCTTGCCGCCGAGATCCAGGGCTTCTTCGCCGACCTGCCGCGCGGGCTGGGAACCGTGCGACAAAGAGTCGCGATGCTCAACCGGCATCTGCATCACCTGCATGACAACACGCACACACGCGCGCTCGATCGCTTCGCGCGGACGATCGGCCTGTTCGAAAAGTACGGCAACCGGTACGGATTTGACCCGCTGATCCTTGCGGCCCAGGGCTTCCAGGAGTCGCGGTTGCGCCAGGAGGCGCGCAGCAAGCGCGGTGCCATCGGGGTGATGCAGGTGATGCCCGCGACGGCGCGCGAACTGGACGTCGGTGATATCACGCAGCTGGAGCCAAACATCCATGCCGGCGCCAAGTACATGTCGACCCTCGTGCAACGTCATTTCGCGGAGGCCGATTTTGGTGATTTCGATCGTCCGCTGTTCGCGTTCGCGAGTTACAACGCAGGTCCCGGTGCCATTGCCCGCATCCGGCGCGAAGCCGCGCGGCGTGGCTTCGACCCGAACCGCTGGTTCAATCACGTGGAGGTGGTGGTGGCGGAGAAGATCGGGATGCAGACCACGAGCTATGTGCGCAACATCAGCAAGTACTATGTCGCGTACCGGTTGCTGAACGAAGCCAAGGCCGCGCGGGACGCCATCCATCTCTCGCGGCGCTGAACCGTCTCAGGCGCGCGGCCTCCCGCGGACAAGCCATGCGGCGCCGAGCAGGCAGAGTCCCAATACCATGCTTACGCCGAGCGCGTAACCGAACAGGCGCCGCTCATGCGCGCGCAGCAGGCTGTCCAGCCGGTCCACGCCGGCCGTGGCGTGGTCGCCCGCCGCCAGGGTGTCGCGCAGCGCCTGGACCAGCGTGGTGGTGTCGCCGGCGAGCCGCGTGAGCCCGGCGACGGTGCCGTCGAATGCCGCGAGATCGAATGCCGTGTCATCGGCCGCGCCACGCAGCGCCGCGAAGACCTCGAGCGCTTCCCGCAGGTTGGTGGAGATCGTCGAGAGATGTTCGGCGAGCGGTCCCAGCCGGGTGGTGCTGTCCCCGAGATCCGTGACCAGTCCGGCCCGCTCTGCGCGGAGGATCCCGGCGATCTGCGTGAGCGCTTCCCCGCGCTCGCGCCGGACCAGGCTTGCGAGTTCACCGAGTGCCGCGGCGCGCTCGTGCGCGATGTCGTCGGGCAGCGCTTTCAGGCTGGCGGAAAGCTCCGCGGCCGTGCCGGTCAGGTGCTCGAAGTTCCCGGACAGCGCGCGGACCTCCGGCAGTTCGAGGGCGCCGTGCAGGTACGCCTCGGCCTGCCATTCGAGCAGCATCGGCAGGTGGTTGGCGAGGAACAGCGCACGTTCGGACACGCGACGGATCTGTTCGATTTCCGCGGTTGCCTCGCGGACCGGCGCGAGCAATCCCCGGCGCCCAAGATGTGAAGTGAAACGCTGCTTCAGCGGCGAATCTTCGAGATCGTGGAAACGCACGAACGCGACATAACGCCGCTCCGGGTTCGCCGCGTGCCAGCGGCGCGTGAGTTCGTGGATGTCCGCGATGGCCTGCGCGTCGAGGATCAGCCCGGCGAGTTCCGTCACCTGCTTTTCCAGGCGCGCCACGGCCAGCGCCATGCGCGCCGCGTTGTCCGGCGCGGCCCAGGGGTGCTTCTGTCCTTCCCAGACGATCCGCTGCAGGCGCAGCAGCACCAGCAGATCGCGCAGCACCCGCAGCGGATCAGGCTCGGTCACGGTGGTGATTGCGGCGGTCACGTAGACCACCTTGGTCTGCTTGAAGCCCGCGCGCTCGGCAGGCCCGGGAGATGCCTCGGCCGCACGGTCGGCGGCTTCCGCCAACGCCTCGAGGTAGCGGTCGGCGAACGCGAGCAGCTCGCTCTGCAGACTGGCGGCAGTGAAGCGTGCGGCCGAGGTGCCGTGCTTCACACCCGGGAGCGCCTCCTCGGACCCCGTGGGGTCGGCGAGCGGCAACGGGTCGACCTCCGCGTCGCGCGCGACCGGGGCGCCGTCATCGGGTTCCGACGGCCCACGCTCGTCCGTCAGCACCACGCAGCCACCCAGCGCGCCGAGGAGCAGGCACCCGGCAAGCGCGTGTCGGCCGGCACGCAGCCTCCTCACGGGGGCTGTCCGGTGTCCAGCGCCGGGTTCGCCGCGCGCAATGCACGATCCGAGCGCTCCAGGTAATCCGCCGGGAAGCGCCAGATGGGCGACGGCGCTTTCTGTTCGAGCCCTCGCGAGGCCGGCGGCAGGCCATAGCGCAGGGTCATCAGCACGTCGCTGCTGACCCACGGGCTGCGGCGGAAATACGCGTGCCCGTTGCCGGCGTCGAAGTCGGCGGCGCCTTCCACGTCGATCAGCGTGAGGCGATCGGACGCCGCGACGAACTCGCGCATCCGCGTATCGAGCATGCCGGGCAGGATCTGTCCCATGCGCACGTGGTCGAAGATCCTGCTCGACAGGTGCAGCGCCTCGTCGGCAGGCGACGTGTAGAACGTCAGGCGCTCCGGGACGCGCAGCAGTCCATCCACCACGTAGCTCGCGAACACGTCCGAATCGACGTCCGAGCCGACGAGGATGACGTGCCCGAGCCGCGTGGCACGCCGGATGTCGGCGTCGCTGCTCGACTGGTGGATCAGCGCGCTCTCGTACAGCGAGGCGAGCACGAGCCGCGTGCCCGCACTGTACCCCACCACGTGGATCCGCGCGGCGCTGGTCTCGCGCGCCAGGAATTCGATCAGGGTGCGCAGCGACTGGGCGGACAGGCGGGCGGTCTCGATGTCCTTCAGGTACGCGAGCCGCGCCGGCGTCGATGGCCATGAGAACGCGACGAACGCGCCTTCGTAACCCATGAAGTGCCACAACTCGGAGGCGACCATCAGCGGGTTGTCGAAAATGACCTTGTAGCCGTGCACGTAGATGAAGATGTCCTTGACGGACGAGCGCGCGAGCTGCTGCTCCACGCGCTGGACGAACTCGCGCGCCGCGCGGCCGTCGGTATGTTCCGCCAGCGCGTGGGGCGTGAAGGCCGACACGCTGTCGGGCAGGATCCCGAACTCCGTGACCCCGGCCACCTTCAGCGGAAAATGGCCGGGACGGTTCTTCAGCAGCGAAATCTCGCGTGCGCGCGCCCAGTCGATATCGGATTCCCCGAACGCGACGGCTGCCGCGCCCAGCCGCAGAACCTGGCCGCGTTCGCCGGTATAGGGGGCCGCAGCCGTGTCCGCCGGTGCACGGTTGGTCGCGTACAGCATCTCGATGCGCGCGGTCGCGTCGATGGCCGGTGCGGCTTCCGCACCGAACGGCGCGGCCTCTGCCGCGTACGCGGCGGGCGCCGGCATGAGTTCCAGGAGCTTCAGTTTCGCGCTTCCGCATCCGGCGAGGAGAGCACCGAACCCCGCGAGGAGGAACGGGAAGAGAAAGTGAACCAAGGTGGACGGCGGGCGCATGTCAGGCGTGCAGCAAGGGAGGTCTGCCCGACATTATGTTGTCCGGGCCGCGGCAAAGCCATCGGGCCGGGATGCGTCGGCGCAGCGCGGAAGGCGCGGGCCGGATGCATGCCTCGCGTGTGCATTGTTAACACGCCAGGACGCGGCGCGCGTGGCGGGTGCTCTGCTATCGTGCACCCATCGATCAACCCGGCTCGGCGGCCGGTCATGCGGCCGGCAACATGCCCCGGGAGCCCGGAGCCAGGACATGAATCGTCGTACGCTCGCGCGTTTCGAGCGACTCTGCACACGGGGCCTGCCGCCCCCGCAGGCCGTCGTCGCGCTGCTGGACGAACTCCATCGCGTGCTGCCGAGCGAGTTCAACCGTCTCGGCTTCGCCGCGAACGATCGCATCGTCGCCGCCTACTGCGAGGACCCCGGGTGTTACGTGCACCTGGCCCGGTACTTCACCGAGATCGACGGCAAGGTCGACTACTGGCCGTCCGTCGCGGCGTGTCTCCGGCGCGGCCCGGGGGTCGGTTA
Organism: Gammaproteobacteria bacterium; assembly: GCA_050247235.1. GTDB lineage: Bacteria > Pseudomonadota > Gammaproteobacteria > CAIKBL01. The sequence continues at coordinate 39,437 of JBFWUN010000028.1, read as the reverse complement.
CTACCTGCCTTACCAGACGCGACGGTATTTCAGCTCGCCCTACTACCACGACATCGAACGGCCGCTCGGTTCCCATCACCAGCTCGATGCCGTGATCGGGGACGGCGCGCGTGTCTACGGCAGCATGATCCTGTCGCGGCGCGCCGGCCGGCCGTTCGCAGCGGAGGATCTCCGCCTGCTCCAGCGGCTGCTGCCTTGGATTGCGCACGCGCTCGCCGTGCCGTGGCACTCCGAACAGGTGACCGCGGACCCCTGGCCGCTGCCCGAGAGCGGCGTCCTGCTCGTTGACGAACGCGCCGCCGTGCAACACGCGGACGCGATCGCGCTGCGCAACCTGCACCTGCTGGCGGATGCACGCATCGGCGGCACCGCCGAGACCGGTGCGCGCTTCGCGAAGCGGCTGGTCGATCGGCTGGCGTCGCTCGAACGCGGCGAAGAAGGCCCGCCACCGTCGTGCGTCCGGGACAACGCATGGGGGCGCTTTCGCCTGCATGCCCAGCGGATGCATGGCGCGACCGGTGTGCCGACGCTCGTGCAGATCCGGATCGACTACGCCGCGCCGCGTGTCGTGGCCCTCCGCCGGCTCCTCGGCAGTCTGCAACTGTCGCCGCGCCTGCGCGAGGTGTGCGAAGGACTGGTTGATGGCCGACGCCAGGCCGAGATGGCCAGGGAACTCGACCTCAGCCCGGCCACCATCAACGAGTACGTGCAGCAGGTCTACGCCCGCTTTGGCGTCAACGATCGCCCGGCGCTGCTGCAAGCGCTGCTCGACCGGCACGGCGCGCTGCTCGCCGAGTCCGGCCCCGTACGCCGGCACCATCCGACGCCCTGAGCGTTGCCGCCGTCGGTCGCGTCGGCAGCCACTCGCAGGCTCCCGCCCGCCTGTGCAGAGCTGACGCCGCGACGCAGATCGCAGGTGCATTGCGCACAGGTGCCGATCCCCCGAGGCACATCGCCTACGACATTCTGCGTATTGATCCCGCGCCCGCGCGTCGAACGACACCCGCACCGTCGCGGCCGCTGCGCCACGGCGGGGCTCTTTGCTGTGCAACGACGCGACGCACGCTCGTTTGCAGTGCAAAAAATCGGTGTTTGAGCGACGGCGCGTCGGCTTAACCGATTGGTCTCCTTCGCCGGCGTCGCACTGGCACGACATTCGCTACGTGTCTGTTGCCCGGACAGGCGCACCACGTTTTCGAGCAAGAAGAAGGAGACCTCCATGTACCAGTGGATGCGTCCTGCCGCGGCATTGCTTGCGGGAGGCACGATGATGATGACGGGGCTCGCCCATGCGGGTGGGAAGATCGCGATCGACGACACGAAGTGGATCAGCATCGGGGCGGGTGCCCGGGCGGACTTCTCCACCGTGGAGGACGCGGCGCCCAACGGTGACGAGTGGTCGAGTGACTTCAACGCCAACAGCGCGCGCATCTACGTCAACGGCCAGCTGCACGAGAAGATCAAGTTCGAACTCAACACCGAGTGCGTGTTCTGCGGCAACAGCGCGCTCGAGGAGTTCGTGCTGCTGGACGCCATCGCGAAGTTCGAGTTCTCGCCCGCGCTCAACATCTGGGCGGGCCGCCTGCTGGTTCCCGCAGAGCGGCAGGAACTGAACGGTCCGTACTACTCCACGACGTACGACGCCTACAAGACGCCGTTCTACTCGTCGGACTTCAGCGTGGATTTCGGCAGCGGCGGCGCCGGCGTGTATGCCCGCGACCACGGCGTGAACCTGTGGGGCGCGGTGGGCCCGAAGGGCGCGTTGCAATACGTCTTCGGCGTGTTCAATGGCCTGGAGTCCTCGGCCGGCGCAGGCCCCAACCAGGACGACAACCTGATGTACGCCGGGCGCGTGGCGTACAACTTCCTGAACGTCGAGTCGAACCCCGGGTATTACACCAGCGGCACGTACTACGGTGGCGCGGGTGACGTCCTCACGCTTGGCGTGGCCGTGCAGTACCAGGAAGACGGCGCGGGCTCGTTCATGAGCCCGGGGGATTTCCGCGGCGTCAGTGCCGACCTTCTCTACGAGAAGGTGCTGGGCAGCCAGGGTGTCTTCACGTTCAACGGCGAATACAAGAACTTCGAAGCGGACTACGACCCGGGGGTGGCCTTCGCGGATCCCACCGGCTGCTTCTGCATGTTCGACGGCGACTCGTTCTCGGTGGTCGGCCTGTACCTGTTCCCGCAGCAGGTCGGCATCGGCAAGTTCCAGCCGTACGTGCGCTACACGGAGGTCAACCCGGACTTCAGCTCGGATCGTGACGAGATCGAAGGGGGCGTCAATTACATCATCAGCGGTCACAACGCGCGCATCTCGATGTTCTACCAGCACGGTGACATCGCGACGAAAGGGCTGAACTACGCGCCGGGCGCCGCCGGCGACGACGTGGGAGCTTTCAAGATCGCCTTCCAGGTCCAGATCTGATCGTCCCGCCAACAACAAACGACAAGGAGCACAACAAGATGAAATTCAACCGTTCCGCCACACTCGCTGCCAGTTTGGTCGCCGCCTTGGTGGTGTCCGCCGCGCCTGTCCGGGCCGAGGACACCATCAAGGTCGGCGTCCTCCATTCGCTGTCGGGCACGATGGCGATCAGCGAGACCACCTTGAAGGACACGATGCTGATGCTGATCGACGAGCAGAACAGGAAGGGCGGCCTGCTCGGCAAGAAGCTCGAGGCCGTGGTCGTCGACCCGGCCTCCAACTGGCCGCTGTTCGCCGAGAAGGCACGCGAGCTGCTGGAGAAGGAGAAGGTTGCCGCGGTGTTCGGCTGCTGGACGTCGGTGTCCCGCAAGTCCGTGCTGCCGGTCTTCGAGGAACTGAACGGCCTGCTCTTCTACCCGGTGCAGTACGAGGGCGAGGAATCGTCGAAGAACGTGTTCTACACGGGGGCAGCCCCGAACCAGCAGGCGATCCCGGCGGTGGACTACCTGATGAACGACCTCGAGGTGAAGCGCTGGGTGCTCGCGGGGACCGACTACGTGTATCCGCGCACCACCAACAAGATCCTCGAGGCGTACCTGAAGGCGAAGGGTGTCGCGGCGGAAGACATCATGATCAACTACACGCCGTTCGGTCACTCGGACTGGCAGAGCATCGTGGCGGACATCAAGAAGTTCGGCGCGGCCGGCCAGAAGACCGCGGTGGTGTCCACGATCAACGGCGATGCCAACGTGCCGTTCTACAAGGAACTCGGCAACCAGGGCGTGTCCGCCGAGGACATCCCGGTGGTCGCGTTCTCGGTGGGCGAGGAAGAACTCTCCGGCATCGATACCAAGCCGCTGGTGGGACATCTCGCTGCGTGGAACTACTTCATGAGCGTCGATGATCCGGCGAATGCCGAGTTCATCAAGACCTGGAAGACGTTCATCAAGAACGACAAGCGCGTGACCAACGATCCGATGGAGGCTCACGTCATCGGCTTCAACATGTGGGTGAAGGCGGTGGAGAAGGCGAAGTCCACCGACTCCACGGCCGTGCAGAAGGCGATCATCGGGGTCGAGACGCCCAACATGACGGGCGGGATCTCGAAGATGCTGCCGAATCACCACATCACGAAGCCGGTGCTGATCGGCGAGATCCAGGAGGACGGCCAGTTCGAAACCGTCTGGCAGACCGAAGGCCTGGTGCCGGGTGACGCGTGGTCGGACTTCCTGCCGGAGTCGAAGATCATCGAAGCCGACTGGACCGATGCGCTGAATTGCGGCAACTACAACACGGAGACGAAGAAGTGTTCAGGTCAGAACTACGAGTAGGGTCTCACCCGGTCGTCTGAGCTTCGACGCGGTCCCGATCCGCCGCGCGCCACGGGCACGGATGCCCGCGCCGCGCGGTGGAAACCGCGCTGGTTCTGCCAACAACGAAAAGAAGGAGTCACTCTGTCGGCCGCGCGGTACGCCGCGACGGACCGGCGGAGATCCTCGATGAATGTGCGCTTGTCATCATACCTGCGTGGACGTGCGCGTGGTGCCCGTGATCCGCGCGGCCGCGGTGCGCCGCGGACGCTTGGAGGCCTCTGGGCGCTGTTGCTGTGGGCTGCGCTCGCGCCGGGTGCACCGGCGCAGCCGCTAAGCGAGGGCCTGTCGGCGCTCGACACGTCCAGCTTCCAGCGCAAGGCCGACGCGATCGGCGTGCTCGAGGCGAGCGGCGATCCCCGCGCGCGACCGGTGCTCGAGGCGCTGCTGGGCGGCGCCCTGTTCGTGCGCAAGGCGGATCGGCGCCCGGTGATCGTGACTGGCACGGGCGATGCGCTCGTGCTGCGGGACGCCGCCACCGGCGACGACCTGGGGCCGGGGCGGAAGGCCGAACTCCGCAAAATCGCGATCAACAACAAGCTCCGCGTGGCGCTGCGCGGCGCGCTCGCGCGTCTCAGCCTGCAGGATCCGGACCCGGCCGCGCGGATCGCGTCGGTGTACGCGCTGATGAAGGACCTCGACGCGACGACCGTCGGGCTGCTGCGCAGCGCGCTCGACGGAGAACCGGACGAGGCGGTTCGCGGTGCGCTCGGGACGGTGCTGGCGCTCGCCGATCTCTCGTCACCGGATGCGGG
>JBFWUN010000028.1:31776-34784 GCA_050247235.1 Gammaproteobacteria bacterium | reverse complement strand
TCCGGCGTCGCCGGGCTCGCCGGTGTCGCGCTCAGCCAGCTGACGAATGTCGGCCCCAACCTCGGCCAGGGCTACATCGTGGACTCGTTCATGGTGGTGGTGTTCGGCGGGGTCGGCAACCTGTGGGGCACGCTCGTCGCCGGCCTGTCGCTCGGCATCGCGAACAAGTTCCTGGAGCCGTTCGCCGGCGCGGTGCTTGCGAAGATCCTGGTGCTCGCGTTCATCATCCTGTTCATCCAGCGATGGCCCCGCGGGCTGTTTCCGCAGCGCGGCCGCGCGGCGGAGGGCTGAGCGATGGACGCGCGGACCCTGCTGCTGGAACGCCGTGCCGATCGCGCCGTGTACGGTGTGATCGCGCTGATGGCGCTGCTCGTGCCGGTGCTGAACCTCGCGACGGGCGCCGATTCCGCGTTCCACCTCTCCACCTACACGGTGACCCTGCTCGGCAAGTACGTGTGCTACGCGCTGCTCGCGCTCGCGGTGGATCTCATCTGGGGCTACTGCGGCATCCTGAGCCTCGGGCACGGCGCGTTCTTCGCACTCGGCGGTTACGCGATGGGCATGCACCTGATGCGCGAGATCGGGGACCGCGGGGTGTACGGCAACCCGTTGCTGCCGGACTTCATGGTGTTCCTGAACTGGACGGAGCTGCCGTGGTACTGGGTCGGCTTCGACCGCTTCTGGTTCGCCGTGGTGATGGTGGTGGCGGTGCCCGGCCTGCTCGCCGGCGTGCTCGGCTGGTTTGCGTTCCGCTCGCGCGTGACCGGGGTGTACCTGTCGATCATCACGCAGGCGATGACGTTCGCGCTGATGCTCGCGTTCTTCCGCAACGAGATGGGATTCGGCGGCAACAACGGCCTGACCGATTTCAAGGACCTGCTGGGGTACGACCTGCAGCGGGATGCGACCCGTTGCGCGTTGTTCCTCGTGAGCTGCGCCGCGCTCGCCGGCGGCTACGCGGCGTGCCGCGCGATCGTGAACTCGAAGTTCGGGCGGATCACCGTCGCCATCCGCGACGCCGAGGCGCGCGCCCGTTTCATCGGCTATCGCGTCGAGCACTTCAAGCTGTGGCTGTTCGTGTTCTCCGCGGCACTGGCCGGCGTTGCAGGCGCGCTCTACGTGCCGCAGATCGGCATCATCAACCCGGGCGAATTCTCTCCGCTGAACTCGATCGAACTCGTGATCTGGGTGGCGATCGGCGGCCGCGGCACCCTGTACGGCGCGGTGGTCGGCGCCTTCCTGGTCAACTACGCGAAGACGCTGTTCACCGGCGTGCTGCCGGAGGCGTGGCTGTTCGTGCTGGGCGCGCTGTTCGTCGGGGTCACCCTGCTGCTGCCGCGCGGCGTCGCCGGCTTCGTGCGACCGCGCGAAGGGAGCGGGACATGACGCGCTCGGTCGTCCACGATGAACTGGGCTGGTGGGAGCAGTTCGTCGCCGCCACCGAGCCGGCGCGCCGCGGTCCCGACCTGGACACCCGGCGCGGCAGCATCCTGTACCTGGAGGGCATCACGGTCAGCTTCGATGGCTTCAAGGCGCTCGACGATCTCAACCTGTACATCGAAGCCGGCGAACTCCGCTGCATCATCGGTCCGAACGGGGCAGGCAAGAGCACGATGATGGATGTCATCACCGGCAGGACGCGACCGACGCAGGGCCGCGCGTACTTCGGTGAGCGGATCGATCTGCTGACCCTGTCCGAGCCCGAGATCGCCGAGGCGGGCATCGGCCGCAAGTTCCAGCGGCCCACCGTGTTCGAACAGCTCTCGGTCTACGTGAACCTGGAACTGGCGATGCACACCCGCAAGGGTGTCTGGAGCAGCCTGCGCGCGACGCTGACCGGCGAGCAGCGTGACGCGATCGACCACGTGCTGCACCTGATCGGACTGGACGCGCACCGGGATCAGCGTGCGGGCACGCTGTCCCACGGACAGAAGCAGTGGCTCGAGATCGGGATGCTGCTGATGCAGCAGCCGCGCCTGCTGCTGGTCGACGAGCCGGTCGCGGGGATGACGCAGCAGGAGACGGAGCGCACCGCCGAGCTCCTGGTGTCGCTTGCGGGCACGCGCTCGGTGGTCGTCGTCGAGCACGACATGGAGTTCGTACGCGCCATCGCGCGCAAGGTGACCGTGCTGCACGAGGGCCGGGTGCTGGCGGAGGGCAGCATGGCGCACGTGCAGTCCAATCCCAGGGTCATCGAAGTGTACCTGGGGGCCTGATGCTGAGCGCACGCGACGTCAACCAGTTCTACGGGGAGAGCCACACCTTGTGGGATCTCTCGCTCGAGATCGCCGCCGGCGCCACCACCTGCCTGATGGGACGCAACGGGGTGGGCAAGACCACGTTCCTGAAATGCGTGATGGGGTTGCTGGTCCCGCGCGCCGGCGAGATCCGCTACGGCGACACCGTGCTGAGCGCGCTGCCTGCCGAGCGCCGCGCGGCGCTCGGGATCGGCTTCGTGCCGCAGGGTCGCGAGATCTTTCCGCGGCTGACGGTGGAGGAGAATCTCCGCATCGGGCTCGCCGCGGGCCATGGCGCGCGCCGCGCGCTGGAGGACGTGCTGGAGCTCTTCCCGGTTCTGCGGCGGATGCTGCGCCGGATGGGTGGCGATCTCTCGGGCGGGCAGCAACAGCAGCTCGCGATCGGCCGCGCGCTGGTGCTCGAGCCGAAGCTGCTGATCCTCGACGAGCCCACCGAGGGCATCCAGCCGAACATCGTGCACGAGATCGGCGATCTCATCGTCAAGCTCAATCGCGAGCGCGGCCTCACGGTGCTGCTGGTCGAGCAGAAGCTGCCGTTCGCGCGCCGCGTGGGCGATCACTTCTGCATCCTCGACAAGGGTCGCAAGGTGGCCGCGGGCGCGATGTCCGAACTCGGCGACGACGTGGTCCGGCAATACCTGACGGTCTGATCATCCACGGAGATACCCCATGAAAACGATCCGACGATTCGCGCTTTCCGTACTGGTGCTTGGCGCCGCGCCCGCCGCCTGGGCGCATCCGGACGGGCTG
>JBFWUN010000028.1:7716-31676 GCA_050247235.1 Gammaproteobacteria bacterium | reverse complement strand
GCGCTCGGCTTTGCGCGCGGGCCGCACCGGACGGAACTGCGACGCCGCGAGCATCGCGGGCCGCTGCGCGTGCAGCGACCCTTCCACCCGGAGCCCGGCGGCACGTGTCATGTCTACGTGCTGCATCCGCCCGGCGGCATCGTGGGAGGCGACACCCTGGCGCTCGACATCGAGGCAGCCGCGGCCGCGCACGCGCTGGTGACGACGCCGGGCGCCGCCAAGTTCTATCGCAGCGCCGGGGCCACTGCGACGGTCGAACAGCGACTGGCGATCGGTGCCGACGCGGTACTCGAATGGCTGCCCCAGGAGACGCTGTACTTCGACGGTGCACGCGCCAGGGTGCGCACCACCGTGACCCTGGCGCGCGCCGCGACGTTCATCGGCTGGGACATCACCTGCCTGGGGCGGCCGGCGGCCGGCGCCGCATTCCGGTCCGGCGCGATCGACGCGCGCGTCGAGATCCACGACGTGCATGCCGGCGCATCGCGCCCGCGCCTGCTGGAGCGCCTGTGCTTCGCACCCGCCGGCGCCGCGGCTGCGCCCGGCTGGCACGGTTGCGCCGCCACCGGCACGTTGTACGCCGCCGGGCCGGCGCTCGACGCGGCGGGCGGTCGCGTGCCGGACGACGTGCAGGAGCTCGTCGGCGCGTTCGCGGGGCCGGCGGGGGTGACGATCGTCGATGACGTGCTGGCGTGTCGCGCGCTCGCGCCCGACGCGCTCACCTTGCGGTCGCTCTTCCAGGCGGTGTGGACCTTGCTGCGGCCGCAACTGCTCGGCCGGCCCGCCGTGATCCCGCGCATCTGGCACACCTGAACGAGGATTCGCATGGAACTCACCCCCCGCGAGAAGGACAAGCTGCTGCTGTTCACGGCGGCGCTGCTCGCCGAGCGCCGGCGCGCGCGCGGCCTGAAACTCAATTATCCCGAGGCCATCGCGCTGATCAGCGCCGCGATCCTGGAAGGCGCGCGCGACGGCCGCACGGTTGCCGAACTGATGAGCGCGGGCCGCGACGTGCTGACCCGTGACGACGTCATGGACGGCGTCGCGGAGATGATTCCCGACGTGCAGGTGGAAGCCACGTTCCCGGACGGCACCAAGCTCGTGACCGTCCACGATCCCATTCAATGACGCGCCGGCCGCTGCCCCCGGCCCGCCGCGAGGAGTCCCGATGATTCCCGGTGAAATCCTGCCTGCCGACGGTGAGATCGAACTGAACGCCGGCCGCGCCCGTATCACGGTGACGGTCGCGAACACCGGCGACCGGCCCATCCAGGTCGGCTCGCACTATCACTTCCACGAGACCAACGCGGCGCTCGATTTTCCGCGCGAGACAACCCGCGGCTTCCGGCTCGACATCCCCGCGGGCACCGCCGTGCGCTTCGAGCCCGGGCAGCGACGCACCGTGGACCTCGTCGCGTACGCCGGTGACCGCAAGGTCTATGGCTTCCAGGCCAGGGTCATGGGCGCGCTCGACCCGGGGACGACGCCATGAGCCGGCTGACGCGCCAGGCCTACGCGGAACTCTACGGGCCGACCACCGGCGACCGCGTGCGGCTCGCGGACACGGCGCTCATCATCGAGATCGAGCGCGATTTCACGATTTACGGCGAGGAAGTGCTGTTCGGCGGCGGCAAGGTGATCCGCGACGGCATGGGGCAGAGCCAGCGCGGCCGCGCTGAGGCGGTGGATCTCGTGATCACGAACGCCGTGATCGTCGACCACTGGGGCATCGTCAAGGCCGATATCGGCATCAAGGATGGACGCATCGCCGCGATCGGCAAGGCCGGCAATCCCGACGTGCAGCCCGGTGTGACGATCGTGATCGGGCCAGGCACCGAGATCCTCGCCGGGGAAGGCAAGATCGTGACGCCCGGTGGCATCGATGCGCACATCCATTTCATCTGCCCGCAGCAGGTGGAGGATGCGCTGATGTCGGGCGTGACCACGATGCTCGGGGGCGGCACCGGGCCCGCCACCGGCACCAACGCGACCACCTGCACGCCGGGCGCGTGGTACCTGCACCGCATGCTGGAGGCGGCCGATGCGCTGCCGATGAACCTGGGCTTCCTCGGCAAGGGCAACGCCAGCCTGCCGGGCGCGCTCGACGAGCAGATCGAAGCGGGCGCGATCGGCCTCAAGCTGCACGAAGACTGGGGTACGACGCCGGCCGCGATCGACACCTGCCTGGACGTGGCGGAAGCGCACGACGTGCAGGTAGCGATCCACACGGACACCCTGAACGAGTCCGGCTTCGTGGAGGACACGGTGGCCGCGTTCCGCGGCCGCACGATCCACACCTACCACACGGAAGGCGCCGGCGGCGGCCATGCGCCGGACATCATCCGGGTCTGCGGCGAAGCCAACGTGCTGCCGTCCAGCACCAACCCCACGCGCCCTTACACCGTGAACACGATCGACGAGCACCTGGACATGCTGATGGTCTGCCATCACCTGTCGCCCGCGATCGCCGAGGACGTGGCATTCGCGGAATCGCGGATCCGCCGCGAGACGATCGCTGCCGAAGACATCCTGCACGACCTGGGCGCGTTTTCGATGATCTCGTCGGACTCGCAGGCGATGGGGCGAGTGGGCGAAGTGGTGATCCGGACCTGGCAGACCGCACACAAGATGAAGGAGCAGCGCGGCAGCCTGGCCGGCGACCCGGCGCAGCATGACAACTTCCGCGTCAGGCGCTACCTCGCGAAGTACACGATCAATCCCGCGCTGACCCACGGCATCGCGCACGAGGTGGGGTCGATCGAACCCGGCAAGCTCGCGGATCTCGTGCTGTGGTCGCCGGCGTTCTTCGGCGTGAAGCCGGCGCTGGTGCTCAAGGGCGGCATGATCGCGGCCGCCGCGATGGGCGACCCCAACGCCTCGATCCCGACGCCGCAGCCCGTGCACTACCGGCCGATGTTCGGCGCGCTGGGCGCCGCGCGCAATGCGACCAGCATGACGTTCGTGTCGCAGGCCGCGTTCGCGGCCGGCGTGCCGGCGCGGCTTGGCCTGAACAACCTCGTGGGCGTAGTGCGCGGCACGCGCCACGTGCGCAAGGCGGACCTGGTGCACAACGCCTGGCAGCCGCGGATCACGGTGGACCCGCAGACCTACGAGGTGCGTGCCGACGGTGAGCTGCTGACCTGCGAGCCGGCGACCGCGCTGCCGCTCGCACAACGCTATTTCCTGTTCTGAGGCACGACGATGCTGCTGATCCATGAACGACTCCGAGGCGAAGGCGCCCACGACGACACCTTGACCCTGCCGTGGGATCGCCGCCAGAAGGCGCGCCAGCGCGTGGTGCTCGACAGCGGCCGTGAGGCCGGCCTGATCCTGCCGCCCGGCGCACCCGGGCTCCGCGCGGGCGAGCGGCTGCGCGACGATGCGGGGGGCGTGATCCTGGTCCGCGCCACGCACGAACTGGTCACGACCGCGCACACCGGTGATCCGTTGAAGCTCGCGCGGGCGTGCTACCACCTCGGCAATCGCCACGTGCCGGTCCAGGTCGGGCCAGGCTGGGTGCGCTACCTGCACGATCATGTGCTGGATCGGATGGTGGTGCAGCTCGGATTGCGCATCCGCGGGGAACGCCTCGGGTTCGAACCCGAGGCCGGGGCCTACGCGGGGCACGGTCACGCCCACGCGCCGGACGGCGACCACGGGCACGGACATCCACATGACCACGGGCACGACCATGGACATGGCGCGGACGATCACACGCGTGCTCCCGGTCACGACCACGCGCACGCGCACTGAACGATGGACACGATGGCGCTGTTGCGCCTGCTGCAGCTCGCGAGTCCCGGCCTGCCGATCGGCGCGTACGCGTACTCGCAGGGCCTCGAGTGGGCGGTGGAGGCCGGCTGGGTGCACGACGTGCCGAGCCTCGCGCGGTGGATCGGTGAAGCGCTGGACACGAGCCTTGCGCAGGTCGACGTGCCGGCGCTGGCGCGGCTCCACCGGGCCGCGTCCACGGCGGATGCGCCGGCCCTCGCACAGTGGAGCGCGTGGCTGCTCGCGAACCGCGAGACCCGCGAACTCCGCCAGGACGATTGCGCGCGCGGCCAGGCGCTGGCGCGGCTCGCGCGCGAACTCGACGTGCCCGGGCTCGACCTGCGCGCGGTGGAACCCGCGCGGACCGGGATCCCGCTGGCGCTTCCGTTCGCGCAGCTCGCCGTGGCGTTCGGTATTCCGCGCGCAGAGACTGCACAGGCGTACTCATGGGGCTGGCTCGAGAACCAGGTGCTGTGCGGAGTCAAGCTGGTACCGCTCGGCCAGTTTGCCGGACAGCGCCTGCTGCGCGACCTCGCAGAGGCGATCCCGGCCGCGGTGGTGCGCGGGCTCGCGCTGGACGACGACGACCTCGGGGCGACCCTGCCGCGACTCGCCATCGCGAGCAGCCGCCATGAAACCCAGTACACGCGGCTGTTCCGATCGTGACCGCCGCCCATTCCAGGAGAGACGCGATGCCCGCAATCTCACCCCGCCGCCCGGTGCTGCGTATCGGCATCGGCGGTCCCGTCGGTTCCGGCAAGACGGCGCTGATGGATGCCTTGTGCAAGTCCCTGCGCGAACGCTTCCAGGTCGCGGCCGTCACCAACGACATCTACACCCGCGAGGACGCCGAGTTCCTGATCCGGAGCGAGGCGCTGCCGGCGGACCGGATCGTCGGCGTGGAGACCGGCGGCTGCCCCCACACGGCAATCCGCGAGGACGCTTCGATGAACCTTGCGGCGATCGACGATCTCTGCACGCGCTTTCCGGATCTCGACCTCGTGCTGGTGGAGAGCGGCGGCGACAACCTGGCCGCGACGTTCAGCCCCGAGCTCGCGGACCTGACCATCTATGTCATCGACGTCGCCGAGGGCGAGAAGATCCCGCGCAAGGGCGGACCGGGGATCACGCGCTCGGACCTGCTGGTCATCAACAAGACCGACCTGGCGCCGTATGTCGGCGCGTCGCTCGACGTCATGGCGCGCGATGCGAAGCGCATGCGCGGCGAACGGCCGTTCGTGTTCACCAATCTCAAGGCGGGCGATGGGCTCGCCACCATCCGCGAGTTCATCATCCATGAAGGTCTGCTGCACTGATCGCGCGCGTCGCGCGCTGCGGGTTTCCATTTCGTCATGCGTGCTGCTCCTGGGGGGCTGCGCGGAGATGTCGTTCAAGCCGGGCGCCGGGCCGGGAGATTTCGCCGCGGCGGAGAAATCCTGTCGCGCGGCCGGTGCCGCCGACTACGAGTCCTGCATGAACGCGCGCGGGTTCATGCTGCACCGGCGCGCCGAATCGATCTTCGCCGGTGAAGGCGAGAACGGCGCTGCCGAGGACGCTGCCGCACCCGCCGGGGAGGTCGATGCCATCGCGCCCGTGGCGTCGGTGCCGGCACCCGCACCCGCCGCGGGCGCACCGGCTGCCGCAGCGGACACGTCGCCCCGCCCGGCGGCGGGCCGCCCACCGCCCGCGCCGCGCGGACCCGTGGAAGTGACGAGCTGGTGGAAACTCGGCGGCTCGGCCGCGCAGTTCGACGCCGCCCGCGCGGCGTGCATCTCGGAGTTGAAGGAGCCGCCGTCCGCGACCGCCGATCCGAACGTGGCGTCCCCCTCGCTCGTGGCCTGCCTGAAGAAGGCGGGGTGGTACGGGATCGCGAAGTCGCGCTGACGGCGCTCAGTCCAGCGCGCGCAGGAATTCGAGGAGTATCGCGTTGGTCTCTGCCGCCTTTTCCTGCTGCACCCAATGGCCCGACCCTGGCAGGATCCTGGCCCCCATCCAGTTCGAGATGACTTCCGGAGCGCGCGCAAGGGCCTCCGCTCCCCACCAGGTGGCCACATCGTATTCGGCGCCGAGAAACATCGCCGGGACCTCCAGCGTGCGCCGCGCATACGGGGCGAGGTCGTGCCAGTCGTTCTCGAGATTGTGATAGTAGCTGAGCGGTCCCGAGAATCCGCCGCGCTCCAGTGCATCGACGAATACCGCAAGGTCATCCGCGGTGAACCACGCGGGCAAGGTGGCGGGTGTCATGAAGCGATCCCGCATCCGTTGTCCCTGGCCGATGCAAAGCGCACTGTTGCGGATGAGCGCGATCGGATCCTGCCCTTCGAGGCTGAATCCGGCGGACTGGAGCGCTTCTCCCGACACCGTCCACACGATATCGCGGACCCAGCCGGCGAGATCCGCTTCGATCTCCTCGATGACCGGGCCCAGGGTCGCGAAATACTCCTGGTAGAAAAGCTGGTCCGGTCCCGCCACCGCGCGATGGATTTCGTGCGGGGAGCGTTCGCCGAAGGGATTGCCCGGCAGCGCGATCACGCCGCGGCCGGCAAACGGCACACTCATGCCCATCACGCCGCGAAAGTGCTCGGGATGCATCCAGGCGGCCGACCACACGACGGGGGCGCCCCAGTCGTGCCCCACGAGCACCGCCTGCTGCTCGCCGAGCGCCGCCACGAGTCCCACGAGGTCCGCGACCAGCGGGCCGATGCGGTAGGCATCGGTCTGCCAGAACTTGGAGGAACTCCCGTAGCCGCGCTGGTCGATGGCGACCGCCCGGTAGCCCGCCGCGGCCAGCGCGGGCAGCTGGAAACGCCACGAGTACCAGAGCTCCGGAAAGCCGTGCACGAGGATCACGAGCGGTCCTTCGCCTTCCTCCGCGACGTGCAGACGGACCCCGTTGACGTTCAGGTGGCGATGCTTGAGCGGCATGGAGAACCTCGTACAGGCGGCTGGCTTGTGCCCAGCGTAACGGAGCGTACGGGCCTGCGTCACGACCCTGGTGGATTTCGTGCGTGACGAGGACCCGCTTGCCGCAGTCACGTCCGGGCGTAGTTTCAAAAGCGGCCTCGAATCTGCGATCCTCGGTGCACCGCATCCGTCGAGACCGTCCATGCCGAAGTTCAAGACGCTGCTCTACGCCAAGGATCGCAGCAACCCGCGCATCGCGCGGATCACGTTCAACCGGCCCGCCAAGTACAACGCGATCACCCACGACACGCCCGGTGAGATCCGGCAGGCGGTCGCGGCAGCTAACGCCGACGACGACGTCCACGTGATCGTGCTTGCCGCCAAGGGCGAGGCCTTCTGCGCCGGGTACGACATCAGCCTGTTCGGCGAAGCCGCCGCCGAACACCCGTGCAAGCAGGAGAAGACGCCGTGGGATCCGATGCTGGACTACGCGTTCATGAAGCAGTGCACCGACGACTTCATGAGCCTGTGGCGCTCGTACAAGCCGGTCATCGCGCGTGTGCAGAAATACGCGATCGCCGGGGGCTCGGACATCGCGCTGTGCTGCGACCAGATCGTGATGGACGACACCGCGCGCATCGGCTACATGCCCACCCGTGTGTGGGGCTGTCCGACCACCGCGTGGTGGGTGTACCGCGTGGGGCTCGATCGCGCCAAGCGGATGCTGCTGACCGGCGACCTCGTCGATGCGCAAACCGCGCACGCCTGGGGCCTGGTCAGCGACGCCGTGCCGCTGGCGGCACTCGATGACACCGTGAATGCGCTCGCGGAACGCATGGCGGGGATCCCCAGGGCGCAGCTCATGATGCAGAAACTGATGGTCAACCAGGCGTTCGAGAACATGGGGCTGGCGAATACGCAGATGATTGCCACCTTGTTCGACGGCATCACCCGCCACAGTCCCGAGGGCCTGTGGTTCCGCCGGCATGCGCAGCTGCACGGCTTCAAGGATGCGGTGCGCTGGCGCGACTCCGGACGCCCGATCCCGCAAGGCGACGAGGCGCGCGCGATCATCGCCGACATCGAGCAGCGGCTCGCCGGCCGGCGCACGCGACGTCGCTGAACGACCGCGCGGGCTCGTGGCCATCCGGCCACCAGGGCAGCGCAGGAGACAGTCCGGCGCGTCGTATTCACGGACGCGTGGTACCCTTGCCGCGCAGCGCGGGGGCACGCAGCGCCCGCCGATACCACCCGCACAGAGGAGGACACCCCATGACCCAGCAGGCCCTGGTCGCCGGCGTCGGCATGATCCCGTTCGTGAAACCCGGCCGCAGTGATCCGTACCACGTGATGGGCGCGCGCGCGATCAGGCTCGCGCTCGAGGATGCCGGGCTCGACTATGCGAAGGTGGAACAGGCTTATGCCGGCTACGTGTACGGCGACAGCACCTGCGGCCAGAACGCGCTGTACCAGGTGGGGATGACCGGCATTCCCGTCATCAACGTCAACAACAACTGCTCCACGGGCTCGAGCGCGCTGTACCTCGCGCGCCAGGCGGTGGCGTCCGGCATGGTGGACTGCGCGCTCGCCGTCGGATTCGAGCAGATGGTGCCGGGGGCGCTCACCACGCAGTTCACGGATCGGCCGAGCCCGCTCGACGAATTCGTGCACGTGGCGCAGGAACTGAAACCGGCACCGGACGCACCGATGGCGCCGCATGTATTCGGCACCGCGGGTGCGGAATATCTCGAGAAGACCGGCGCCAAGCCCGAAACCTTCGCGAAGATCGCCGTGAAGGCGCGGCGCCACGCCGAACACAACGAGAAAGCGATCTTCCGTGATCCGGTGACGGTGGAGCAGGTGATGGCGTCGCCGGTGATCTTCGGACCAATGACCCGCCTGCAATGCTGCCCGCCGACCTGCGGCGCGGCCGCCGCGATCATCGTGTCACCGGCGTTCGCGAAAAGGCACGGGCTCAAGGCGGACGTCGCGATCCTCGCGCAGGCAATGACCACGGACTTTCCGTCGACGTTTCGCGACCACTCGATGATCAAGACGGTGGGGTACGACATGGCGAAGTCCGCTGCGCGGCAGGTCTACGAGCAGGCCGGGGTCGACCCGCTGGACGTCCGCGTCTGCGAACTCCACGACTGCTTCACCGCGAACGAGGTGCTGAGCTACGAAGCGCTCGGACTGGCACCGGAAGGTGGCGCCGAGAAGTTCGTCGAGGACGGGGACAACACCTACGGCGGGCGCGTAGTCACCAACCCGTCGGGCGGTCTGCTTGCCAAGGGCCATCCGCTCGGCGCGACCGGGCTCGCCCAGTGCACGGAGCTCGTACAGCAGCTGCGTGGCCAGTGCGGTCCGCGCCAGGTGGAAGGCGCGAACATCGCGCTCCAGCACAACCTCGGACTTGGCGGGGCGTGCGTCGTGACGTTGTATGGCCGGGTGTAACGGACACCCTCGAAATCGACAGCAGGAGAACCTCTGATGCAGACCACCGATGTCGCCGACCGAAAGAAGAACACGCCAGCGGCCCGGGCCGCCGATTTCGATGCAATCGTGATCGGTGCCGGGTTCGGCGGGATGCGGATGCTGCACGAGCTGCGGGAGCTTGGGCTCAGCGCACGGGTGATCGAAGCCGGCTCCGATGTGGGCGGTACCTGGTACTACAACCGTTACCCCGGCGCCCGCACCGACAGCGAGGCATGGCTGTACGCCTTCTCGTTCTCGAAGGAGATCCAGGACAGCTGGAACTGGAGCGAGCGCTTTCCCGGCTGGGACGAATCGCTCGCGTACCTGCGTTATGTCGCTGACTTCTGCGATATGCGGCGAGACATCCAGTTCAGCACACGCGTGACGGGCGCGACCTACGACGACGTCGCCAATCATTGGATCGTGGCCACCGATGACGGCAAGCGCCAGACCTGCACTTACCTCATTCCGGCGACCGGTCCGCTGTCCACGCCGTACAAGCCGGACTTTCCCGGCTTCGAGGATTTTCGCGGCGAGTGGTACCTGACCGGCAACTGGCCGCACGAACCGGTCGACTTCTCCGGCAAGCGCGTAGCGGTCATCGGCACCGGCGCGACGGCTGTGCAGCTTATCCCGGTCGTGGCGGAAACGGCCGCCGAACTCACGGTTTTCCAGCGCACGCCGAATTACGTGCTGCCGGCGCGCAACGCGCCCATCAACGCGTATCAGCGCGAGGCGATCCGCAGGAATTACGATCGCATCTGGGCGCGCACGCGGGAACACTTTTTCGGCTTCGATTTCAAGGACGCCGGGCGCAATGTCGCAGATGTGTCGCCCGCGGAATGCCAGCGCATCCTCGAGCGCGGCTGGGAGGTCGGCACGTTCCGCTTCCTGTTCGAAACCTTTGACGACATCTTTACGAACGAGGAGGCCAATGCCGTCGTCGCGGAATTCGTCCGCAACAGGATCCGCGCGATCGTCGACGATCCCGCCACCGCGGAACTGCTGTGTCCGAAGGATCACCCCATCGGCGCGAAGCGTCCGCCGCTCGGCCACTTCTACTACGAGACGTTCAACCGCGACAACGTCAGGCTGGTCGACGTGAGCAGCACGCCGATCAGCCGCATCACGTCGAACGGCGTGAAAGTCGGCGATAAGGAATACCCGGCGGATGTGATCGTTTTCGCGACCGGTTTCGACGCCGTCACCGGCACCCTGCTGCGCCTGGATCTCCGCGGGCGCGGCGGCGTATCGCTCGCCGAGAAATGGCGCGACGGGCCGCGCACGCACCTCGGGATCTGCGTCGACGGCTTTCCGAACCTGTTCCTGGTCGGCGGGCCACAGAGCCCGTTCGCCAACATCCCCGTGATCATCGACGGCTGCGTGGACTGGATCGGCCGCGCGATCGGCGATTTGCGCAAGCGCGGTCGGGCGACGATGGAACCCACCCCGGACGCCGTCGCGGCCTGGGGGGCGCGCATGAAGGAACTCGTCGACATGACGGTGCTGCCGAGATCCCCCGGCTCATGGTTCATGGGCGGCAACATCCCGGGCAAGCCGCGCGTGGTGCTGTTCTACTTCGGCGGCGCCGGCAATTACCGGAAGGAATGCATCGAAGCTGCCGAGCGCGGCTACACGGATTTCGCGGTCGCGTAAGCGGACGCCGCCAGCGTGGGCCAGCGCTTCGCGCGCCGGCCTGCGCCCGGGTTGGGCGACGAACCGAAAAAAAAGCCCCGCTCAGCGGGGCTTTGAATCAATCCGGCGAGCTACCGGTCAGCCGAGCAGCGGCACGATCAGCAACGCGACGATGTTGATGATCTTGATGAGCGGGTTGACCGCCGGGCCGGCCGTGTCCTTGTACGGATCGCCGACCGTGTCACCGGTCACGGCCGCCTTGTGGGCGTCCGATCCCTTGCCGCCGAAGTTGCCGTCCTCGATGTACTTCTTGGCGTTGTCCCACGCGCCGCCGCCAGTGGTCATCGAGATCGCGACGAACAGTCCCGTCACGATGGTGCCCATCAGCACGCCGCCGAGCGCCTCGGGTCCGAGCGCGACGCCGACGACGACCGGTACGAGGATGGGCAGCAGCGACGGCACGATCATCTCCTTGATCGCGCTCTTGGTCAGCATGTCGACCGCGCGGGAGTAGTCCGGCTTGGCCGTGCCCTCCATGATGCCCTTGATCTCGCGGAACTGACGGCGTACCTCGTTCACCACCGAGCCAGCCGCGCGACCTACCGCTTCCATCGCCATTGCGCCGAACAGGTAAGGCACCAGGCCGCCGATGAACAGGCCGATGATCACCATGTGGTTGGACAGGTCGAACGACACCGTCTGACCCGCCTGCTCGAGCTTGTGCGTGTAGTCCGCGAAGAGCACGAGCGACGCGAGACCGGCCGAGCCGATCGCGTAGCCCTTGGTCACCGCCTTGGTGGTGTTGCCCACCGCGTCGAGCGGGTCGGTGATGTTGCGGATTTCCTTCGGCAGCTCCGCCATCTCGGCGATGCCGCCGGCGTTGTCGGTGATGGGACCGTAGGCATCGAGCGCGACGACCATGCCGGTCATCGACAGCATCGCGGTGGCTGCGATCGCGATGCCGTAGAGCTCGCCGATCTCGTAGGCGATGAGGATGGCCGCGCACACCGCGAGCACCGGCAGCGCGCACGACTTCATGGACACCCCGAGCCCCGCGATGATGTTCGTCGCGTGGCCGGTCTGCGAGGCCGACGCAACGTGCTTCACCGGGCCGTACTGTGTGCCGGTGTAGTACTCCGTGATCCACACGATGACCCCGGTCAGCACCAGGCCCGTCAGCGCGCAGTAGAACATCGGCACCGCATTGTCACCCATCATCTGCTGGCTGATGTAGAAGAACGCGCCCGCCGCGAGTACACCGGAGACGATCACACCCTTGTACAGCGCCCACATGATCCTGCCGTCCGGCGCCTTCACGAAGAACGTGCCGACGATGGACGCGATGATGGAGGCACCGCCGAGCACCAGCGGGTAGAGCACCGCGTTGTCGCCCAGCCGGTCGATCATCAGCCCGCCGAGCACCATCGTGGCGACCACGGTCACCGCGTAGGTTTCGAACAGGTCGGCCGCCATGCCGGCGCAGTCGCCCACGTTGTCGCCCACGTTGTCCGCGATGACGGCCGGGTTGCGCGGGTCATCTTCCGGAATGCCGGCCTCGACCTTGCCCACGAGGTCCGCGCCGACGTCCGCACCCTTCGTGAAGATGCCGCCGCCGAGACGCGCGAAGATGGAAATCAGCGAGCCGCCGAACGCGAGGCCGACGAGCCCGTGCAGCGCCTGTTCGGAATCCGCGCCGAGCAGGGTGGGCGCGAGCATGTAGAAGCCGGCGCAGCCGAGCAGCCCGAGGCCGACTACCAGCATGCCGGTGACCGCGCCGCCGCGGAACGCCACCGCGAGCGCTGCCGCCATGCCGTTGTGCGCGGCCTGCGCGGTGCGTACGTTCGAGCGCACGGAGACATTCATGCCGATGTAGCCTGCGGCCCCCGACAGCAGTGCGCCCACCGCGAAACCGATCGCGGTGAACTTGTCGAGCATGCCCCACAGCACCGCGAACAGCACCACGCCGACGATGCCGATGGTGGTGTACTGGCGGTTCAGGTAGGCGGATGCACCCTGCTGAACGGCCGAGGCGATCTCGCGCATGCGGTCGTTGCCTTCGGGCTGCGCCAGGATCCAGCGCACCGACCACACGCCGTAGGCGATGGCCAGGAACCCGCATAGAACGGAAAATCCCAGGTAGGACATGAATTGGCCCCTCACGATTGGTAGTTTTTGACAGCCGGCAGCATGCAGCCGGCCCGTGTCCGGAAGGGGTTGGAATCAGCGGAACCGACCCAGGGTCTCGACCCTCCCCCCGAACAGTCGAGCCGGGCGATTCTCGCGGAATTCAACCGATTTTGAAAGCCGCGGACAGCTTCCTGGGGACCGCGACGTTCGCGAGCTTCACGTAGTCCGGCAGCCCGTCCCGGTACGGCGGGTAGTCCTCGCCGGCGATCAGCGGGGCCAGGTAGCGTCGGCACGCGGTGGTGATGCCGTAGCCGTCCGCGCTGATGAAATCCCGTGGCAGCTTGCGCTCGACGTTCGCCACCTGGGCGAGGTCAACGTCCCCGAGTTCCCACCGGTACGGGTCATCCGCGGTGCGCACGATCGTCACCATCCGTGCATTGGCACCCGCCACTGCGAGTTCCACCGCCTTCTCGCCCACTGCATAGGCCTGCGCGACATCGGTCGCGGACGCGATGTGGCGCGCCGCGCGCTGCAGGTAGTCCGCCACCGCCCAGTGATACTTGTACTTCAGCCGGCGCTTGACGAGTTCCGCAATGACCGGCGCCACCCCGCCGAGCTGCGCGTGTCCGAACGCGTCCCGGGTGCCTGCATCGGCGATGAACGCTCCGTCCGCGTTGCGGATCCCCTCTGAAACGACGATCGCGCAGTAACCATAGGACTTCACGCAGGCGTCCACGCGGGCGAGGAACGCTTCCTCATCGAACGTGATCTCGGGGAACAGGATGAGATGCGGCGCATCCTCGGGCGCGGTGTGCGCCAGCCCGCCGGCCGCGGCAATCCAGCCGGCATGCCGGCCCATGACTTCGAGCACGAAGACCTTGGTGGAGGTCTGGGCCATCGAGGCGACGTCGAAGCCGGCTTCGCGGATCGACACCGCGACGTACTTCGCCACGGAACCGAAGCCGGGGCAGGTGTCCGTCAACGGCAGGTCGTTGTCCACCGTCTTCGGAACGTGGATGGCTTGTACCGGGTAGCCCAGTTCGGCACTGAGCTGCGAGACCTTGAGACAGGTGTCGGCCGAGTCGCCGCCGCCGTTGTAGAAGAAGTAACCGATGTCGTGGGCGCGGAAGACTTCGATCAGCCGCGCGTACTCGGCGCGGTTCTCGGCGAGTCCCTTGAGCTTGTAACGGCACGAACCGAAGGCGCCGGACGGGGTATGCCGGAGCGCGGCGATGGCGGCGGGGGATTCCTGTGAAGTGTCAATCAGGTCTTCGTGCAGCGCGCCGAGGATGCCGTGACGTCCCGCCAGTACCTTGCCGATGTGCGCGGGATGCCGGGCCGCGGCCTGGATGACCCCGGACGCGGTGGCATTGATGACGGCGGTAACGCCGCCGGACTGCGCGTAGAACGCGTTCCGTACAGCCATCGTTCAACTCCCTCCCGGCATGCTTGCAAGCCATCGTACCCGTGCGACTGCACCCGATAAAGGGCCGCCGCAGCGCGCGCCAACCGGCGCGCGATGGCCTCACCGAGGGCACGTCGTATACACTCGATCCGTCAACTCGGAGACCGTTCCGGTGCCGTCCCAGTCCTGCCTGCGCTCCCGCTGGCCGCGGAAGTTCACCGCCGCGGTGCTGTCGCTGCTGCTCGCGGCGAGTCCGGCCGGCGCGCTGGAGGACAGCCAGCCGCTGACCGAGCACGATGACATCGATCTCAACGACCTGCCTGACTTCGGGGATTCCGCCGGGGCCTACATTTCGCCGGAACAGGAGCGGCTCCTCGGGCTGAGCTTCATGCGCCAGATGCGCCGGCAGGCGCCGATCGTCACCGACGAGGAGGTCGAGGACTACATCCAGAAGGTCGGCATGGAGCTCGGTGAGCATTCCGGGTACTACGGCGACTTCCACTTCTTCGTGATCGAGAGCTCCGTCATCAACGCGTTCGCGGTGCCCGGCGGCTACATCGGCATGCATTCCGGGCTCATCCTGAATTCCCAGAGCGAGTCCGAAATGGCCTCCGTCCTTGCCCATGAAATCGCCCACCTCACGCAGCGGCACGGCGCCCGCATGATCGAGGCGGCGGGCAAGATGAGCATCCCGTCGATGGCCGCGTTTCTCGGCGCGATCATCCTGTCGGCCATCGATCCGCAGGCAGGGATGGGCGCGCTGGCGGCGATTGGCGCGGCCCAGCAGCAGTATCAGCTGAACTTCACGCGCGCAAACGAGAAGGAAGCCGATCGTCTCGGCATCGAGCTGCTGAACACCTCGGGATTCAACACCGAATCGATGGCCGTGTTCTTCGAGCGGATGCAGCTCGCCAACCGTTACTCTGACCCCGCGTACATTCCGGAGTACCTGCGCTCCCACCCGGTGACGGTGAACCGCATCGCCGAGGCACGTGAGCGCGCTGAGAAGATGCCGTCCCGGACCGTGCGCGAGGACAGTTACGACTACCTGCTGGTGTGGCAGAAGCTGAACGTGATGTCGGCCGCGGACCCGGCCCAGGCCAAGACCTACTACGAAGCGACGCTCCGTGACCGGACTTACAAGAACGAAGCCGCGACACGCTACGGCTACGCGCTCGCGCTGAGCGAGGCAGGTGATTTCGACCGCGCGCGCCGGGAACTGGACCAGCTGATCCTCGCGCAACCGAACATCACGGCGTTCCGCATCGCGTACGCGCGGCTCGAACAGCAGGCGGGCCGGCTGCCGCGCGCGCTCGCGCTGTTCGACGAGGCGCGCAAGCTCGACCCGGAGAGCCGCGCAGCGACGTACGGTTACGTGAGCCTGCTGTCGCACACGGGGCAGCCGGAGGAGGCCCGGCGCATCCTGCGCGAGTTCGGATCCGCCGAACGGCGGGATCCTCGCTTCTACAAGCTGCTCGCGGAGGCCGAGGAGCGCATGGGCGACGTGGTGAACTCCCATTACGACCTCGCGGAGTACTACCGGGCGGTCGGGGAGGTCGAGCTGGCCGCCGAGCAGCTCAAGCTCGCGCAGACCGTGGCGGACATCTCCCACTACCAGCGCATGCGCGTCGACGCCCGGCTTGCCGAACTCGAAAAGGACCTCGACCGCATGGACGCCGAGCGCGCCAAGCGTCGGCAGGAAGAGGAACGCGATCGGCGTCGCCGAAGCCCCTAGGAAATCCGGCACAGGCACCCGGCTTGGCCGAACCGCCCGGTCAGGCCGGGACGTGACACCCGCCGCACGCCGGACAATGTCACAAAGCGTGAATACCACGGCAATGTGGTGCGCTTCACAGAATCGTCACCCCGTCCCGCTACCATACGCCGCACAGGCAGTCGGAACCCGCGGAGTCTCTCCCGGAGTCCCGAACGACAAACAAAGAACAGAAAAAGGGACACCCACGCATGAAGCCAGCAATGCGCTCGGTCCGGGCGTTGGATTTCATCGGTATGGCGGCGCTGACCAGCGCGGCCGCAGCACTCATCGCCCACTTCGGGGACCAGTTCGGCCAGGAAGCCGTGCTGTTCCAGGTATTCTTCGGTCTTCTCGCATTCGGCCTCGTCGCGCTGGGCACTGCCCGCGTCGTCCAGATCGCACAGGTGCTCGCAACCCATCCCACCGCGCGGCACCGCAGGGCGGCCCAGGTGGCGGCCCCGAGCCTGGTCAGCGTGGCGCCGGTGGCCGCCGAGGAGACTGCCTCCGCATCCGATCTCCAGCGCGCGGCCTGACGCCGCGCTCGCGCGGACCGGACCGCGGTCCCTCGCGGGCTTCCGTCGCGGTCGACAGCCTTCACCCATCGGGGACCGTCGCGGCAGCCTCGGCAACCGATCGCGGTGCTGGCGGTGTGGCAGCGCCCGCTCCCGACCGATACCGCACGTTGACGACAACTCGCCGGTCGCCGCGTCGAAGGTTCCGAGAAGTTCCTTGCAGGACGCGCTTCCAGACACCCACAGGTTCATTCAAACGTCTCCCGTACAAGAAACTCTGTAGGGGACGAGTTCCCGCGACTCGCGCCAGGTGTCCACGATTTTTACAGATGCGCGGTCATCCCTCATTCCGGGCCTGTCAGGCCGCGTTTCGGGTGTATCAATCTAACTTTCTGAAAAATAGAACTAAATAGCCCGAGCGATGGCCACGCCGGAGGTTTCCCGGCAAGACACTCGACGACGTGTGTCAAGAATCTTTACAACCGAAGCTCCCGATGGTTTAGGGATATTTTCCCATTTCCTCTAACTGGCTGATTTTCCTGCGCCAATGGGATATTGGCCTAAACCTTGCTCAGATAATTTCACGCCAGGAAAGGCGACGGCCTTGGTTATCTACAGGCCCCGGCCGCGCGGGTGGTCACGTGCGGTCCACGAACAATCAAATCGAACCTGGCGGGATATACGGTTCTGGAGTGCCCTGAATGAGCAAGTCTCTGAAAGTCGGAATAATTATCGCGCTGGGCGTCGTCTCCACGCTGCCCGCGCAAGCAGAAATTGACGATGCGCCGTACTTCAACCTTTGGGCTGAGGACCCGGACGCGCCGCCGTCAAACGGCAGCGATGGCACTCAGGTGGCGCTTTGCGGACTTGCCGACTGCAGCGGCGGTCCCACGTCTTCTGCGTTCGGGATCTTCCGGGTGGCGACCGTCGAACCGATCATTCCAGCAGGTTCCGGGTACATCGATCCCTTCCTCAGGTTCCAGCACAACGAAGGAGCTTTCACGGGGAGTAACACCTTCGAAGCCGCTTTCAATACGAACAGCTCCCCGAACATCGGAACAATCACCAACCCGGATGCCGGGGTTGCAGGTTCGAGCCCGGACAACAGCCTGCCGGGGACGTTCGACAACATGGCCAAGGACATCGACGCCGGAGGTGAGGATTTCAATCACGCGATCCGACTTGGCGATCTGGTGATCGATGCCGACGGATTCTTCACGTTCCGGTTGGACGTCAACGAACCGGGCGGCTCGAAATCCACGATTCGACTCGACGAACTGCAGCTGTTCATGTCGAACAATGGTTCGCTGACCGACTACACGATGGACACGCACGGCAAAATCGGTGCCGCAACTCAACTCGACGACGCGTCAACCGGGCAGCTTGCCGATGCAACGAAGATCTGGGATATGGACTTCAATCAACAGGCGGGCGGCACGAAAAAAGGAGGTCAGGAGATTGGAGGGGTTCTCCTCGACAGCGTGCTGACGTCGGGACCAAGCAACGGAAGTGGTGATTTCGACATGGATCTCCTGCTGAGCGCGGAACTGTTCGGCTACGAGAAGGTCAACGGGCAGTGGAAGTACACCGGTAAGGGTGTTTCGGCAGATTTCAGCGAAGACTCCTGGGTGTATCTCTATAACTTCATGGGCGGCGTGGACAAGATGGATGACCCGTCCCAAGCGGGTTTTGAAGAATGGGCGGCTGTAGTGACGAACGAACCCCCGCCTCCGGATGGCGGCGGGGGCGGCGTCCCGGAGCCGGGCACCGCGTTCCTGATGATGATCGGACTCGCGGGGATGATCCGCGCCGGCAAGGCGGCCAAAGGCATCGGGTAAATAACAGACCGGGCCTGAACCGGCCGCTCAGTGCGGCGATATGAGATGAAGAAGCCGGCCATGTGCCGGCTTCGTATTTTGGAGTGGCTCGCCAGGTCTCTTCAGTTTCGTAGCCTTACGCCGAAGTAAAATGTTTCGACCGTACGACCGAACCGCAAACCCCATGCGCTCACGCCTCCAAAACCACCGTCACACCCGCCGCGGAACATCCGGGGGATGGCCCGTTCTGACCTTCTTACTCGTGACGATGGCTTCCTTCGTGCATGCGGAGGCTGCTGACGAGACTCAGAGTTCGGTCAGTTCGACTTACGAAGACGGTTTGCGCTGGATGAACGACGGAGATGTCGCGGCGGCGCGAATCCAGTTCAAGAATGCGCTGCAGACAGACCCCAACTATCTGCCCGCGCGCATCGCCCTGGGTCTGGCGAATCTGCGAGAGGGCGACGCGCGCGGGGCCGAGAAGGAATTACGCATCGCGTTGTCGCTGGGAGCAGCGCGCGGCCAGGTGTTCCCGATCCTCGGGAACGCTCTGCTTGCGCAACGGAAGTACGAGGAGATCCTTCAGACCATCAAGAGTGCGGATCCCGCCTCGGACGGTGGATATGAAGTTGTGCTCTTGAGGGCGCGCGCGCAGTATGAACTCGGCCGCCTCGAGGAGGCCGCACGCGGTTACGAACGCGCGGCGGTACTCGCGTCGAATCGCGCCGACCCCCTGACAGGGCTCGCCCAGGTCGAGCTTGCCTACGGTAAAGTCGAGGAAGCGCTGAAACGCGTAGAGCGTGCCCTCGAACTCGAACCGTCGAATGTCGAGGGCTGGTATCGCAAGGGCGAGATCCTGAGGGTAATCCCGGATTACGAATCTGCTATCCGCGCGTACGACGCTGGTCTCGCGGCGAACCCCGGCTCGCTCAGACTTCGTCAAGCCCGCGCGTCGATGTTGCTCCGTGTTGGCCGCCTCCAACATGCGCTCGATGATGCCCGGGCTGTAAATGAAGCCAATCCGAAGGATATCAGCGCGCTGTATCTTCTCTGGGAAATCCATCAGCAGATGGGTGACACGCAAGCTGCCGCTGCCGCGTTCGACCAGGTGACGTCGCGCCTTGCAGATTTCAAGGACGAGGCGATTCTTGAAGAGCCGCTCCTCCTGCGCATTGCCTCGATGGTGAATTACACCAAACGTGATCTCGTACGTGCCGAGCTTTATCTGAAGAGATATGTCGAACTCCGACCCAACGATCGCACGATGTTGCGATTGCTCGGTCGTGTGCAACTGTTACTTGGAGATGCGAATTCAGCGATTGCGTCTTTTTACCCGCTCATGAAACAGAACCCTGCAGACATCGAGATTCTGGTGGGCTTGGGCAGGGCGTTCATGCAGACAGGCCGCTATGGGGAAGCCCGCGCAATTCTTGAAAAGGCTTCGGGAATCCTGCCCGACGACGACAATATCAGTGCTCAATTGGCCTTGAGCCGAGTGGGTCAAGGCGCCGTTGACGACGCGCTGCAGGGTCTCAAAACGACTGCCGAGGACGGCGATCCCGGACAGTCCGCTCTGCTATTGACGCTCTTGCAGTTCAAGATGGGTGACAGAAAGGGCGCATTATCCACTATCGAAGCCTTCTGCGATGCCAAGCCCAACGATGCACGCGCGCAAAATCTGCTAGGCGTGGTGCAGAGTGCGGA
This sequence comes from Gammaproteobacteria bacterium, assembly GCA_050247235.1. GTDB lineage: Bacteria > Pseudomonadota > Gammaproteobacteria > CAIKBL01. Next base: position 11,570 of record JBFWUN010000028.1, on the reverse strand, counting down.
AGGAGATCTAACTGCTGCGCGCAAATCATTCGATACCGCCGCTGCGCTGGCCTCCGACTACGTGCCACCGCTCTACAATCTCGCCAAGCTCGATATCGCGACAGGACAGGTCGAGGCGGCGACCAGGCGCCTGGAGCGTATCGTCGAGCAGAATCCGCGAGCTGATGCGGCGTTGATGGCGCTCGCGGACATCATGTTGGCCGTAAACGATCGGAAATCTGCGCTGCAATGGCTGGATAAGGCCGCCGCTGCCGCTCCTGATGCCGTCAATACACAGGTCCGACTCATCGAGATGCAGCTGGCCATGGGTCAGACGGAGAGGGCGATGAATGCGGCCCGTCTTCTTGTCGACAGAAATCCGGAAAATGCACTCGGATTGGAGACACTCGCAAATGTGCAGCTTGTCACCGGCAAGAGAGATCTCGCCGCGCGCAATTACCGGACGGCCGCGCGCTACGCCGGTTACGATGGGCCGCAGCTGATGCGTGTCGCTCGCCGGCAGGTCGAACTCGAGGACTACTCGGAGGCAAAGAAGACCCTGCTGAAAGCCACGGGTACAGGACTTGCAAACGAAGCCGAGACCGCGCTGGTACGGCTGGATACGCGACTCCAGGACTACGAAAGCGCGATGAAGCAAATCGATACTTTGCGGGAGAAGGATCCGCAGTCCCCGACGCCAGCGATTCTCCTTGGTGAACTTCATCTGCAGCGCAAGGAACTCCCGGCAGCGCTGGCTTCATATGAAAAGGCGCAAGCCAACGCGCCCAGTTCAGCGGGGATAGCCGGCATCGCGGACGTCCTTATCGCCAAACGCGACTATGCCGGAGCTGTTGTGCGCCTCCAGGAGTGGACTGCGGAGCATCCCTACGACTTGAATATCGCGCGAAAGCTCGCCAGCACTTACCTGCCGGCAGGCGAATTCGACAAGGCGAGAGCGCTTCACGAATCGCTGCTGGAAAAGTATCCGGATGACCCGATGTTGTTGGCGAATCTGGCGCGTCTGTACCAGCTTGCGAAAGACGAGCGCGCGCGATCCGTAGCTGAGCGCGCCGTACAGCTGGCGCCCAAATGGCCTGTTGCGCTCGATACGCTCGGGTGGGTTCTCGTCACAGAAGGGCAGCTCGCCGAAGGTCTCGAACTGCTGAGGGAGGCCCTCGCACGACAGGACAACCCACTGACTCGCTATCATCTCGCACAAGCGCTCAGCGAGCTCGGGAGGAATTCCGAGGCGCAGGCCGAACTCAAGATCATCATCCGAAAAGGCAGACCGGAAGATCTTGTTGAAGATGCAAGGCGTTATCTCGCTTCAATCGCGGAGAAGACCTAGCATTACCTGATGAGGCTCAGTGAGGTCGAGGAAACAGGTTGACACCTTGACGCCGTGACCGGAAGTTAGAACAGGCCAATGCGAGGAGGACATCTCTCGTGACCGAAAGCTCTCCCGGCCATGCAAATGCTATCGGCAGCGGGCAAACTGATCGCCGTTTCATCAGCCGCCTGACACGCGACACGCTTGCACTCATCCTCGCCGGGGGGCGGGGGGACCGTCTGCAGGATCTGACCAAGTGGCGCGCCAAGCCGGCAGTGCCTTTCGGCGGCAAGTTCCGGATCATCGATTTCCCGCTGTCCAACTGCCTCAACTCGGGGGTGCGCAAGATCGGTGTGCTGACCCAGTACAAGGCGCATTCCCTGCTGCGGCACCTGTACCGCGGGTGGGGCTTCCTGCGCAGCGAACTCGGTGAGTTCGTCGAGATCCTGCCGGCCTCCCAGCGCATCGACAACGAATGGTATGCCGGCACCGCCGACGCGGTGTTCCAGAATCTCGACATCCTCCGCGCGCACGACCCGGAGTACGTGCTCGTGCTTGCCGGGGACCATGTCTACAAGATGGACTACGGGCAGATGCTCGCGTTCCACCACGAGCAGCGCGCGGATCTCACGATCGGGTGCATCGAGGTCCCGGTGGCGGAGGCATCGGCGTTCGGCGTGATGCACGTGGATACCTCGCAACGGGTGATCGAGTTCCAGGAGAAACCGAAAGACCCGCCGTGCATTCCCGGCCAACCGGGGATCGCGCTCGCATCGATGGGCATCTACGTGTTCAACACGCAGTTCCTGTTCGAGCAGCTGATCCGGGATCGCGACACGCCGCGGTCGGGCCACGACTTCGGCAAGGACATCATCCCGGCGGTGATCGGCCGCTACCGCGTGATGGCTTACCCGTTCCGCGATGCACAGGGGGAGGGCGCGTACTGGCGCGACGTCGGCACGGTGGATGCGTACTACCAGGCCAACATGGAACTGCTCGGGGTCACGCCGCAGCTCAATCTCTACGATCGGGACTGGCCGATCTGGACGCACCAGGAACAGCTGCCGCCGGCCAAGTTCGTGTTCAATGACGACGGACGCCGCGGCATGGCGGTGGATTCGATGGTGTCGGGCGGCTGCATCGTCGCCGGCGCGGAAGTGTCGAATTCACTGCTCTTCTCGAACGTGCACATCGAGGTGGGCAGCCGCCTCAGCCACAGCGTGGTGCTGCAGGACACGCGCATCGGCGCGGGGTGCCGCATCGAACGGGCCATCATCGATCGCGGCTGCAAGGTACCGCCCGGCACCGTGATCGGTGCCGACGCGGAGGCCGACCGTGCGCGTTACACGGTGAGCCCCAAGGGCATCGTGCTCGTGACCCCCGAGAAGCTTGGGCATCCGCGCCACACGGTGCGCTGACTTTCCGCTGCGGTTCTTGCGCTCAAAGACGAGCGCACTCCGTCGGTCACGCACGAGAAGCACGATATCGGCACGGCCTCCGCACACGATCTTCATGCGAGCGTTTCAACGAATGCCTCAATTCGGAGGCTGATACGCGGTGCCGCCGCCCTTCGGCCGTGTCCGTCCTGCGCTTCCACTGCGCGGGCCCTCCCTGGCCCGCTCCGTTGCCGCGTCCGCTTCGCTATGCCATCCCTGGCTCGCTCACGGCCGAGGCCGCTCCGGACGGACACGGCCGAAGGGCGCCCAAACGTTCGTGGCTCCGTAAGCCGTAGGCCACGCGCCCTGCCGACGTAGTCCTGCCCATCGTCAGCGCGGCACCTCTCACACACGGCGAGCACGGCGTCTCGGGCCGCCGGGTGTCCGGTCCGGTGCGAAGCGGCCTCGAGCGCGAGCGGGCCATGGATGGTGTAGCGAAGCGCGAGGGCTCCGTCAGACCAGGGAGGGTCTGACGGGCGGAAGCGGCGCACCGGACCGGACACCCGGCGGCAACGGCACTGCGTCAAAGAACGATTTCCTCTCGCGGCCCGAGCGGCGCCCAAGACCGAGGCTGATGCGCCGTGCTGCCGCCCTTCGGCCGTGTCCGTCCTGCGCTTCCACTGCGCGGGCCATCCATGGCCCACTCCGTTGCCGCGTCCGCTTCGCTACGCCATCCCTGGCCCGCTCACGGCCGAGGCCGCTCCGGACGGACACGGCCGAAGGGCGCCCGGAGGTTCGTGGCTCCGTAAGCCGTAGGCCACGCACCGTGCCGACGTCGTCAAGCCCGTCGTCAGTACTGCGCGTCTCACACACGGCGAGCACTGCGCCTCCTGCCGCCGGGTGTCCGGTCCGGTGCGAAGCGGCCTCGAGCGCGAGCGGGCCATGGATGGTTTAGCGAAGCGCGAGGGCAGCCCGTCAGACCATGGAGGGTCTGACGGGCGGAAGCGGCGCACCGGACCGGACACCTGGCGGCAACAGCACTGCCTTCCCGCCTCGCGGCAACAGCACCGCCTTCCCGCCTCGCGGCAACAGCACCGCCTTCCCGCCTCGCGGCAACAGCACCGCCTTCCCGCCTCGCGGCAACAGCACCGCCTTCCCGCCTCGCGGCA
>JBFWUN010000028.1:0-7616 GCA_050247235.1 Gammaproteobacteria bacterium | reverse complement strand
GCCTTCCCGCCTCGCGGCAACAGCACCGCCTTCCCGCCTCGCGGCAACAGCACCGCCTTCCCGCCTCGCGGCAACAGCACCGCCTTCCCGCCTCGCGGCAACAGCACCGCCTTCCCGCCTCGCGGCATCAGCACTGCCTTTCCGCCCACCGGCACCGCCTTCCCGCACGCTGACGTCAGCCGCACGGATCCCTCAGGTGACGGATGGCAGTGCCGGGTCGTTGCCGCTCAGAGCCAGAGCATCCGGCCCGTCTCGAACGGATGCGGCAGCCGCGGGTGCGTGGGGTATGCGCGCACGCGCAACGAGACCAGCCCGGCGGAAGTCGGGGCGAGCCGCTCGCTGAAGCGCGTCTCGCCGTCGGCGCCCGCACTCGCGGTCCCGAGTCGCCACGTCTCCACCACCTGGAATTCGCCGTAGGCATCGACCCGGCCGAGCTGCGCCTCGATGAACAGATCCTCGGGCGCGAGGCCGTGCAGGCGTACCCCCACCGCGATCTCGAAGTCACTGCCCGCGCGGAGCGCGCCGGGCGGACCTTGCAGCAGGCGCAGGGAGACCTGCGGCCAGTTCGCCGCCACGCGCTGCTTCCAGCCGGACAGCTGCCGTGCTTCGCACCCGAGTTCCTCGCCCAGCGCGTGCGCGAGTCGCGCGGCCGGCGCGTAGAAGCGCTCGGTGTACTCGATGACCTGCCGCTCCGCGTTGAAACGCGGCAGCACCGTGCGCATCGAGGTCTTCGCGAGCCTGATCCAGGACTCCGAGTAACCGTGGCCGTTGCGTGCGAAATAACTCCCGCGCGCCTCCTCGAACAGCACGCGGAGAATTTCCGCGCATTCCAGGCGATCGCGCTCGTCGGCATGTGCCCGGTCGTGCGGGACAATCCCGTAGCCGTTGTCGCCGGTGAAGCCTTCCGCCCACCACCCGTCGAGGATCGACAGATGCACGGCGCCGTTGATCGCCGCCTTCATGCCCGAGGTGCCGCTGGCTTCCATCGGGTACTCCGGCGTGTTCAGCCAGATGTCGACACCGGACACGAGCTTGCGCGCGAGCGAGATGTCGTAGTTTTCGACGAGGAAGAGCCGGCCCAGGAACTCTGGTCGCTGGGAAAACTCGTGCAGGGTCCGAATCAGCTCCTGGCCGCCGCCGTCGCGCGCGTGTGCCTTGCCGGCGTACAGCAGCACCACCGGGCGTTCGTCATCGCCGAGCAGCGCCGCAAGGCGTGCGGGATCGGACAGCAGCAGGGTGGCGCGCTTGTAGGTCGCGAAGCGACGCGCGAAGCCGACGAGCAGCACGTCGCGCTCCGGGGACAGGTGGCGCAGCCGCTGGTGAATCGACGCCTCGGACATCCCGTTGCGACGATACTGGCGCGTGAGCCGCACGTTCAGGTAGCTGAGCAGGTCGCGCTTGAGCAGCTGGCGCACGCTCCAGAACGTGTGATCCGGGAGATCGTCGATCTGCGTCCAGAAATCGGGATTGCACTGTTCGTTGCGCCACTGGCGGCCGAGGCGCAGGTCGAACAGGTCGGCCCACGCGGTCGCGAGATACGTGGGAATGTGCACGCCGTTGGTCACGTGGTCGATGGGATTCTCGGCGGGCGGGACATCGGGCCATACGAAGCGCTCGTTGGTCGACGCCACGCCTTCGTGCACGGCGCTGACCCCGTTGCGGAACCGCGAGCCGCGGAGGGCGAGCGCTGTCTGGTTGAAGCCATGCGCATCGAGCGGGCTCACACCGAGCGCGAACAGACCATCCTCGCCGACGCCGAGATCGGCGATGAGCCGGGGGAAATACCGGCGCATCAGGTCGTGCGGGAACACATCGTGACCGGCCGCCACCGGCGTGTGCGTCGTGAACACCGTGGCTGCCGCCACCACTTCGAGCGCGGAGGCGAAATCGAGCCCGTTGCGCATCGTCTCACGCAGGCGTTCCAGCACCAGGAAGGCCGCGTGCCCCTCGTTGATGTGCCACACCGTCGGCGCGAGATCGAGCGCGCGCAGCGCCCGTACGCCGCCCATGCCGAGCACGATTTCCTGTGCAAGCCGCGTTTCGAGGCCGCCGCCGTAAAGCTCGCGCGTGATCTGGCGATCCTCCGGCGCGTTGCCGTCCAGGTCGGTGTCCAGCAGGACGATCCGGATGTCGCCCAGCCGCGCAAGCCAGGCACGGATGAGCACGTCCCTGCCGAGCAGGTCCACATGCAGCCGCAGTGGGGCCCCGCTCGCGTCGTTCGCCTCGACGAACGCGAGATCCCCGCCGCGGATCGGCGAGTAGCGCAGATGCTGGCGACCCTCGCCGTCGATTTCCTGCCGCAGGTAACCGGCGCGGTAGAACAGCCCGACGGCGACGAACGGCAGCCGCAGATCGCTCGCGGCCTTGCAGTGATCGCCGGCGAGCACGCCGAGACCGCCCGCGTAGAACGGCAGGCTCTCGTGCAGGCCGTACTCCGCGCAGAAATAGGCCACCAGATCGCGTTCGAGGTCGAGTGCCCCCTGCACGCGTGCGTCGCTGGGGTGCTGCAGGTAGGTGCCGAATGCCGACAGCGCCGCCTCGTAGTCCTGCATGAAGATGGGATTGCGGGCTGCCGCATCCAGCTTCTGCTGCGACACGCGGCGCAGGAAGATCTTCGGGTTGTGGCCGCTGTCCGACCAGACTTCGCTGTCGATGGTCGCGAACAGGTCCTGGATGCGTCGATTCCAGGTGTACGACAGGTCATCGGCCAGCTGGTGCAGCCGCGCGAGCGAGTCCGGGACCGTCGGCAGGATTTCGAGTTCGAGGCGTGTTTCGGTCATGGGGGTGTTCCGTGGCAAGTGCTCAATTCTAATGGGCCGGGTGCAAATATCGATCGCACGGTTCGTGCCACCTGCAGCGGCGCGGCGGCATCTCGCGCGCATCGATGCACGCGCATGCGGCCCGCGCGCGTGCACCCGCTTCGCGCCCGGGTGCCGCCGGCGTGCGCGCCGATGGGCGAGTTCGCGGGACTGCCCGCGATCCTGTAGCGGCGCGCACATCCCGGAGCCGCAGCGCTGCGATCGGCGCGGTGCCCGCGCACAGCGGTGTCGCGCACCAGGTCGCTCCGCGACGTCCATGCCGCAAGGCCGTCTGCGTGCGACCCGGCGGACTGCGGCGCACCGCCAGAGTGCGCTGGAATCACGTTATGATTCAACGATGGTCCAGGTGCTGTTCACGGCGAGCGAGGCCGCGCCGTTCATCCAGACGGGCGGTCTCGCCGAAGTGGCCGGCAGCCTGCCGCTCGCGCTCGCGCGGATCGGCTGCGACGTGCGCCTGGTGATCCCCGGTTATCGCGCGGTGCTCGCACAGAACGGATGGGAGACCATGCCCGCGCTGCCGGTTCCCGGCCACGCGCGGACCGTCGGGCTGCGGCGTCGGGTGCTCGCGCCGCGCTGCGAATTGTGGGTGGTGGAGGCGGGCCCGGAGTTCGACCGGCCCGGTGGGCCTTACCTCGACGCCACCGGGCACGACTGGGCGGACAACGCCGAGCGTTTCGCATTCTTCAGCCACGCCGTCGCGGCGCTCGCGCAGGATGGCATGCCGGACGGCTGGCGGGCACAGGTGGTGCACGCCAACGACTGGCAGACGGCGCTCGTCCCGCTGCTGCTTCACCCGCTCACCCCGCGTCCCGGCACGCTGTTCACGATTCACAATATCGCGTACCGGGGGCTGTGTGATTTCGCGACGTTCGAGCGGCTGCGCCTGCCGCACCTCGCGTGGCACCACGAAGGGCTCGAGTTCCATGGGCAGTGCGCGCTGATCAAGGCCGGGCTGGTGTACGCCGACCGCATCTCCACCGTCAGCCCCACCTATGCGCGCGAGATCACCGCGCCGGCGCACGGCTGGGGGCTCGAAGGCGTGCTGCAGGCCCGCGCGCGCGTGCTGTCAGGCATCCTGAACGGGATCGACCACGCGGTATGGGATCCCGCCACCGATCCGCTGCTCCGCCAGCCCTACGATGCAGACCGCCTCGCGCTCCGGGCGCGCAACAAGCTCGCGCTGCAGGAGACCTTCGGGCTCGCCGAGCGCAACGAACTGATGCTGGTGGGGTCGGTCACTCGCCTCGCCGAACAGAAGGGCATCGATCTCGTGCTCGAAGCGATCCCCGGACTGCTGCAGCACCCCGTGCAGTTCGCGTTCCTCGGCGATGGCGATCCACGGCTCGAGGCCTGGCTCCGCCGCCTGGCGGAGGCGTATCCCGGGCGGGTTGGTTTCCGCCGCGGGTACGACGTCGCGCTGTCGCACCTGATGTATGGCGGACTGGACGTGTTCGCGATGCCGTCGCGCTTCGAGCCCTGCGGGCTGTCGCAGCTGTACAGCCAGCGTTATGGTGTGGTCCCGGTGGTCCGACGTACCGGGGGACTGGCGGACAGCGTGGTCGATGCCGTGTCCGATGCGGGCACCGGGTTCGTGTTCGATGAACTGTCGAGCCTGAGCGCCGGGCACGCGATCTGGCGGGCGCTCCAGGCGTTCCAGGCGCCGGCGCAATGGACGACGCTGCAGCAACGCGGCATGGCGTGCGATTTCTCATGGACGCACAGCGCGCGCGAATACCTCGCGTTGTACCGTACGATTTCGCGAGGTTAGCGGGAAGGAGAGCCGTTTCATGCATCTGCCATCGCTCGTGGAGATCGAAGCCGCTGCGGCCGTCGTGCAGGCGACGATGCCGCCCACCCCGCAGTACGCGTGGCCCCTGCTCGCCGCCCGCCTGGGATGCGAGGTGTGGGTGAAGCACGAGAACCATACGCCGATCGGCGCGTTCAAGATCCGCGGGGGGCTCAATTACCTGCACCGGCTGCGCGCGGAGCGACGCCGGGTCAACGGACTGGTGTCCGCGACGCGCGGCAACCACGGGCAGAGTCTTGCGCTCGCGTGCCGGTTGCACGGCGTGCCGCTGACGATCGTGGTGCCGCATGGCAACAGCCGCGAGAAGAACGCGGCGATGCAGGCGTTCGGCGCCCGCCTCGTGGAACATGGTGAGGACTTCGAAGCAGCGCGCCAGCATGCGATCGCACTCGCCGCGCGTGACGGACTGGAGATGGTGCCGTCGTTCCATCGGGACCTTGTGTGCGGGGTCGCAACCTACGCGCTGGAGCTGCTGCGCGCAGCGCCGGCACTCGACACCGTGTACGTGCCGCTGGGGCTCGGTACGGGACTGTGCGGGATGATCCTGGTGCGCGATCTGCTCGGGCTGGCCACCGAGATCGTTGGCGTAGTCGCCGAGAACGCGCCCACGTATGCGCTGTCGTTCGCCGCCGGGCGTGCGGTCGCGACGGAATCCGCCGCGACGTTCGCCGACGGGGTGGCATGCCGCGTCCCGGATCCCGACGCACTCTCGATCATCCTGCGCGGCGCCGCGCGGATCGTGACGGTGCCGGAGGCGGACATCGCGGCCGCCATCGGCATGTACTACACGGACACGCACCAGCTCGCGGAAGGGGCCGGCGCGATCGCGCTGGCCGCACTCGCGGGCGAACGGGCGCGCCAGGCGGGTCGTCGCGTCGGCGTCGTGCTGAGCGGTGGCAACATCGATCGCGACGTCTACCTGCGGGTGCTCGGCGCGTCCTGAGCTGCGCCGGGTCAGAACACCCGCACCGCGCTCGACTTGAAGCACACCCAGACGCGCGAGCCCACGGAGTACCCACCCGTGGCGACCGCGCGGTGCGAGAGGCGCGCGTGGATGCGTTCCCCGGCGTCTACCGTCAGCAGCACGTCGCCGCCGTGCTCGCGCAGATCCGTGATCCGCCCCGGCAGGTTGTTCTGCATGCTCGACTCGAACCGCGCCCGTGAGATCACCACGTGCGCCGGATCGAGCACCGCGCGCGATCCGCGCGTGGCGTGGTCCGGCACCTGGAAACGGAGGCGGCCGGTATCGAAGGTATGGTGTACGGCGTCCAGCTGTCCGTCGTAGAGATTCAGCAGGGAATCTTCCACGGCCTGCCCGTCCATCACGTTGACGATGCGATCCGCGAGGCGCAGCGCAACGAACTCGTCGTGCCCGGTGAACAGCACGCCCTTGACGCCCAGCTCCGCACCCCGGCGCAGCACCGCGGCGAGTTCCGCGATCGCCACCGGATCCAGGTACGTGAACGGTTCGTCCAGCAGCAGCACTTCCGGATGCAGCGCCAACGTACGCGCGAGCGCGACCTTCTGGCTCTCGCCGCCGGACAGCGCGCGCGCATGCCGCCCGGCGAGCGCAGTGATATCGAGCGCCGCGAACGTGTCCATCGCGCGCGCATGGGCCGCGCGGCCGGTCACGCCGCGGATCCGCAGCGCGAGCAGCACGTTGTCGAGCACGCTGCGATCGAACAGGTAGGGCTGCTGCGGCACGAGCCCCACGCGGGGACGGAACGCCGCGCGCAGCACGGGGGTTACCGGTTCCCCGTCGAACACCAGCTCGCCGTCGGCCGGGGCATGCAGGAATGCCAGCGTCTCGAACAGGGTGCTCTTGCCGGCGCCGTTGGGCCCGATGACCGCGGTGATGCCGCCGGCCGGCAACGTCAGCGCGTCGATGGTCAGCACGTCGCGCGCGCCGCGCTGCAGCCGCAGCCGCCGGAGTTCGTACAGCGGCCTCACCGCAGGGATCCGGCGCGCAGCCGGCTCAGCAGGAAGTTCACGAGGATCGCGACGAGCAGCAGCACGACACCGAGCGCGAGCGCGAGCGCGAACTCGCCTTTGCTCGTTTCCAGCGCGATGGCTGTCGTCATCGTGCGCGTGTGGCCGGCGATGTTGCCGCCGAGCATCATCGCGACCCCCACCTCCCCGATCGCGCGCCCGAATCCCATCACGGCCGCTGCCACCAGCGGCGCGCGCAGTTCGTGCAGCAGGATCAGGATCTGCAGGGAGGGACTCGCGCCGAGCTGCCGGCAGGTGGTCGCGATGCGCGGATCGGCCGATTCCACCGTCGTCAGCACCAGGTTCCAGACCAACGGCAGGATCAGCACCGTCTGGCCGATCAGCATCGCCGCGGGCGTGAACAGCAGCCCGTATTCGCCAAGCAGCCCCCGGCGCGACAGCAGCGCGTACAGCACGAGGCCGACGATCACGGTCGGCACGGCCATCAGCGCGTTCAGGAGATGTCGCAGCAGTGCCTTGCCCGGAAACGTCGCCAGCGCCGTCGCAATGCCGGCCGGGATCCCGGCGAGCGAGGCCAGGCACACCGCGCCGAGCGAGATCGCGAGCGAGGTGGCGACGATCTCCACGAACGTCGCCTCCATCGCCAGGATGAGATCGAACGCCCGGCCGAGCGACTCGGAGAAATACCCCATGCGTTCCGTTCTTTCCGTCAGCGCCGCGCGCTGGGCGTGAACAGCTGTTCGCCGTCGACCTTGAATCCGCCGATCAGGGCCTGCCCTGCGGGCCCCGCGAGAAAGTCTGCGTATGCGCGGGCGGCGTCGACCTGCACGTGCGGGTGCAGCTGCGGATTCACGGTCATCACGTGGTAGACGTTGGCGAGCGCCGGATCTCCGGCGTGCAGCACCACGAGGGACAGACGTGCGCGCCGCGCAAGCCAGGTGCCGCGGTCCACCAGGGTATAGGCGAGCTTCTCATCCGCGATCTGCAGCACCGGGTTCATACCCTGTCCGGCCGCGAAGTACCACGGACCGGCGGGATCG
>JBFWUN010000027.1:36486-54219 GCA_050247235.1 Gammaproteobacteria bacterium | reverse complement strand
GCGGGGCCCGCATCCTCACCCTTGCCGTCGAGCGCAACGCCAAGATCGTTGACGGCCACTGCCGCGCCGGCGCGCGCCGCTTCCAGCGCCACCGCGCGTCCCACACCTCGACCGGCGCCGGTCACGAGCACGACTTTACCTTGCAGCATCATGGGGGTATTCCTTGGTCTGGTTGAACTGGGTTGAAAAATCCCGAGGCACGAGAGTGTAATCACTCCAATCCGAATTGCCACTGCGCCCTGTCCGAGGATTCCCACCATGTACAAGAAGGACCAGCCGGTCACCCGCCTCTGCACGAGTGACGTCGACCACATCCGGATTCGCGGCCGCGATCTGTGCCGCGACATCATCGGGCACATGAGTTTCACGGACCTGATCCTGTTCCATTTCCTCGGCCATGAGCCCACCCGCCTGCAACGCGCGGTCGTCGATGCGGTGCTGGTCTGCATCATGGAGCACGGCATGACGCCGTCCGCGGTGGCCAGCCGGCTGACCTACCTGGGCGCCCCGGAATCACTGCAGGGCGCGGTGGCCGCCGGCCTGCTTGGCGCAGGCTCGCGCTTCGTCGGCAGCGCGGACGAGGCGGTGCCGCTGCTGCAGCGGATCGTCGCGCAACCCGTCGACGGCCGCGCCACCGAGGCCGCGCGCATCGCCGGCGAGTACCACGGCGCGAAGAAATTCCTGCCGGGCTACGGGCACCCTATCCACGTCAACGGCGACCCGCGGGTCGCCCGCCTCGCCGAGGTCGCGCGTGCCGCGGGCGCCCGCGGCGAATACCTCGAGGCCATGGAACTGCTCGGAACGGCCATCCGCGAGGTCTCGGGCAAGCCCATCGTGATCAACGTGAACGCCGCGATCGCCGCGGTGCTGCTCGAAGCCGGGATGCCGCAGGGCATCGCGCGCGGCTTCAACCTGATCGCGCGTTGCGCGGGCCTGGTGGGCCATCTGCTCGAGGAGATGCAGGAACCCGCGGGGTATCACATCTGGCAGCTCGCCGACGCCGGCGTGCCTTACGCCGGCGCGTGACGGCCGCGCGCCGGCGGGACAGCCGGCGCTTTGCTCCGCGGCGCACCATGGGGCAGACTCGCCGGCATCGTTGCGCCATACATGCTGATGACCGGGAGGGCCCATGCCGCAGTTCGATACGCTGATCCGGGGAGGTAAGGTCGTCGATGGCACGGGCGCCCCGCCGCGCACCGCGGACATCGGTATTGCCGAGGGCCGCATCGCGGCCATCGGTCACGGGATCGGTACCGCCCGCCAGGAGGTGTCCGCCGATGGCCTGCTCGTCACCCCCGGCTGGGTGGACATCCACACCCATTACGACGGGCAGGTGACCTGGGACCCGGTGCTCGAGCAGTCGCTCTGGCACGGCGTGACCACCGTCGTGATGGGGAACTGCGGTGTCGGCTTCGCGCCGGCGCAACCGGATCGGCATGACTGGCTGATCGGGCTGATGGAAGGCGTGGAAGACATTCCCGCGGCCTCGCTCGCGGCGGGCATGCCGTGGAACTGGGAAAGCTTTCCGCAGTATCTCGACGCGCTCGCGGCAACCCCGCGCACGATCGACGTCGCCGCGCAGGTCCCGCACGGGGCCCTGCGTGCGTACGTGATGGGCGAACGCGGCGCGCGCAACGAACCGGCCACGCCTGCCGACCTCGCGGCGATGGCGGCGCTGACGCGCGAAGCGATCGAAGCCGGCGCGGTGGGCTTCTCCAGCTCGCGCACCGCCGTGCACATCGCGAACGACGGCAACCCGGTGCCGGGCACGTTCGCTGCCGAGGAAGAACTGGTGGCGCTCGGACGCGCGGTGACGGCGGCCGGCCATGGCCTGCTGGAAGTGGTCACCGCGGGCGTTGCGGGCGAGGACAACGCCGGGCTCGATCGCGAGATGGAGATGCTGCGGCGGGTCGCCCGCGCCGCCGAGTGCCCGGTGATGTTCCTGCTCGTTCAGCACAACGGTGACGCGCAGCAATGGAAGCGCCAGCTCAAGGTCTGCGAGGACGCGGCGCGCGAAGGGGTCACCCTGATCCCGCAGACCGCCGGACGGCCGGTGAACATCCTGTTCTGCTTCGAGGGGGAGCACCCCTGGAAATTCATGCCGAGCTACCAGCCGATCAAGGACCTGCCGTTCCCTGAGCGTCTCGCGCGGCTGCGTGATCCGGCGCTGCGCGCGCGGCTGCTCGCGGAGCAGGATCCGCACGACTTCGGCTTCTCGCTGCTCTACAAGAGCCCGACCCTTTGGCAGCAGACGTTCGCGACCGGCGCGCGGCTGAACCATACGCCGACGCCCGACCAGAGCATCGCGGCGATCGCCGCGCGTGAGCAGCGCAGCCCGTGGGAAGTCGCGTACGACCTGCTGCTGGAACAGGACGGGCGCGCGTTCCTGATGTACACCGTCACGGGTTACGCGGAAGGCAACCCGGAGTCGGTGTTCGAACTCATCCGGCACCCGCAGACATTGCTCGGCCTCAGCGATGCCGGTGCGCATGTGCGCTTCGTCTGTGACGGCGGCGTGCACTCCTACATCCTGCGCCAGTGGTGCCGCGACTGGGGCCCGGGACATCGCTATCACCTGCCGCTGGAGTTCGTCGTGCGCAAGCTGACCGGCGACAACGCCCGCGCCTACGGCTTCCACGATCGCGGCACGCTCGAGATCGGCAAACGTGCCGACCTGAACCTCATCGACCTCGCACGGCTGCGATCCCTGCAACCGGAAATGCGTTACGACCTCCCGGCCGGCATGCCGCGGCTCGTGGAACGGGTGGAAGGGTACGTCGCAACTTACGTGAAGGGTGAACCGGTGCAGGCGGATGGTCGCGCCACCGGCGCGCGGCCCGGCGGCCTGCTGCGCGGCCGCCGCGCCTGACACGGCGCGTCCCCAGCGGCCGGGCTCCCCGGCCGCGGGGCGGATTCAGATCGCGAGTCCGGTGCCTTCGGCGAACTGCCTCATGCAGAAATAGTCGCGCCACGCGGTGATGAGATCACCCTTGACCTCGAACGCCCCCGCAACGGGCAGCGCGAATGCCTTCCCGGTGGGCGGCGCGAAGTGATCGAGCCGCTCGTTCATCACCAGGTTGCCAACCGCCACCTGCCGCAAAGTCTCGATACGGACCCAGCCCGTCAGCTGGAAGAAGCCCTCCAACGTGGATTTCACGCCTTCGGGGCCATGCACCGGCGGAAACGGCATGTTCTGGTACACGCAATCCGGCGCGACGTACTTCAGCATGCCGGCCATGTCCTGGCGGTTGGCCGCGGCCAGGAACGCATCGACAACTTCTTCGGGTCTCATCTCGGGTCTCCTCAGTAACGGGCCATCACGTGCGTCGCAAAATCGCGGAACACGTGGCGCGCATGATCCATCGGCGGGAGCAGGGTGATCTCGCGCAGGCCCGCCGACTCGGCCGCGCGCAGCGTGTGGATGATCTCGTCGGGTTCACCGGCGAGGATCCAGGTCCGGATTGCTTCCGGCGTGACGAAGCGGCGCTCCTCGGGCACGAGGAACGAGCAGTGCCCTTCGTGTATCTGGAGATAGCGCTTGTGCTCGGGCGTGGACATCCCGTTCACGTAGTCGCAGTACGCGTTCCACAGGTTGCGCACGGCCGGCGGAATGAAGGAGTCGTCACCGCTCTGGCGCCAGTTCTCCCAGCAGTAATGCAGGGCTGCCGCCACCTGTGACCCGCACTGATCGATCACGCGTGCCGACGTGAGCTTCTCGCCGGGATGGAGCACGACTGCCGAGGTCAGTGCCGCGGTGTGGAACGAGGCATCGAGCGTGCGGTTCACTTCACGCGCGCCGGCCTCGATGAGTCCCCTGCTCTGCGCGATGAGTTCAGGGGGCTCGTTCAGCGCCGATATCCGCCCGTCCCCGTATGCGCCGGTGGCGCGCAGCGCGCCGGGCCCGTTGGCGGCCACCCAGATCGGGATCTCGTGGGCGATATCGATGAAACGGCGGTCCAGGTGCAGGAAGCGGATGTCACGGGTCTCGTCGCCGAGCGTGTACTGCACCTCCTCGCCGTGCAGCAGCCCGCGCACGATGCGCAGGTACTCCCGGAACGGTTTCGGCTTCATGGGCTTCATGCCCATCACGCGCATCGCGGTGTGCCCGGTCCCGAGACCGAGGAACACCCGGCCGGGCGCGAGCGCGGCGATCGACGCGATCGAGTGGGCGGTGACCGGTGCGATGCGCGTGGATGCGATTGAAACGCCGGTGCCCAGCCTGATGCGTGACGTGTTGACGGCGGCGAGCGCCAATGTCGCGTAGCAGTCCGACCAGATCATCTGGGAATCGGGTACCCAGCCGTGGTCGTAGCCGAGGTCATCGGCAAGCCTGAGCAGCTGCCAGTCGAGTATATGCGTGGCGACCATCGCGCCGAACTTCATCCGGATCCCCCTTACCGCTGTTGCCGTGGAGGCGTGGCGCGGCCACGCATCGCGGCAGCCTTGCACGGCACCCCACGCGCCGCAAGCGCGCCCGACCGTGGACGCGCCAGCCCCCATGCCGGTCCGGCGGACGCCGCCGCCGCGCCGCACGCCTGGATAGCACTCGCCAACCTGCCGGGTCCGGGCCTCCACGGGGTGATGGTTTCCTACGCCCGGGAGCGATTCTTCTGACTGACTTATTTCGAAGAATTAATAAGTTGAAGGTTTGTTCGAATGTAATATATAAAGAAGGGACTTCGAGGGAGGTCCACCTATGACCCGTACCGCACCGTTCCTGTGCGCCTGCGCCCTGCTGGCGGCGGTGTCCGTGCCGCCCGCGCAGGCGGAGGTCCTGGCCAACGCGCTGTCCAAAGTCGACCGCGCCATGGCGACGTTCAACCCGGTCGGCAAGTACGTGCGCAAGCCGATCGAACGGCAGATCCCGAACCTGACGTTCCGCGGCGCGCTCCGCCAGTGGTCGGACGTGCTGGTCGACACCAGCGACCAGGTCGGATTCCGCAACCAGGACTTCCGCTTCCTGCAGCTGCAGAACCTCCTTGAACTCGAAACCTCGTACGCGCTCGCACCGGGCCTCAGCGTCAACGCCGTGACCCACGCGCT
Source organism: Gammaproteobacteria bacterium (assembly GCA_050247235.1). Taxonomy (GTDB): domain Bacteria; phylum Pseudomonadota; class Gammaproteobacteria; genus CAIKBL01. The sequence continues at coordinate 49,176 of JBFWUN010000027.1, read as the reverse complement.
CTATGACGGGGTGTACGACTGGCAGAACTCCGGCGGCCTGTTCGCCGATCGCATCGACCGCACCGCCGAGGTGTACGACGACGCGGAGCGGATCCTGCGCGAGTTCTACGTCAGCTATCGCACGCCGGGCTTCGACCTGACACTCGGCAAGCAGCAGGTCATCTGGGGCAAGATGGACGGGCAGTTCATCGACATCGTGAACGCGATGGACAGGCGTGAGTTCGTGCAGCTGGAAACCGAAGATTACGAGACCCGCCGATTGCCCACCTGGATGGCGAACACCACGCTGCATTTCGGCCGCAACTCGCTCCAGCTGCTGTACATCTTCGACTTCGAACAGGATCGCCAGCCGCTGCCGGGCTCGCCGTGGTTCTCACCGCTGATCCCGGCCACGTCGATCGACACCACGCTGCCGGTGCAGCGTCCGCAGACGTCCAGCTTCGGCGATCACGAGTTCGGCATGCGCTTCGACCGCTCGGCGGGCGGGCTCACGTACGGATTCATCTACGCCTACATGTGGGACAAGAACCCGGTGGATCATGTGATCGGCGTCGACGACGGCGGTGGGCAGCGTTCGCTGCGCCTGCAGCCGCGCCACGAAAGGCTGCACCACGTGGGGGTCACCGCGGACTATGCGACCACCCTGCCGCAGATGCCGTGGGTCGGCGCGTTGCCGGCCGTGTTCCGCCTGGAGGCGTTGTGGACCAAGGGTGTGCGATTCGCGGACTTCGACAAGCGCGCGGCGGCCCGGGCCGGTGCGCCGGACACGGACGGCACCGCGCAGCACGACACCTTGCGCGCCGCAGTCGCCGCCGAATTCGGCATGCCGGCCAATACCACGCTGATCATCCAGCCTTCGTACTACCATACGTTCGGCTGGAACCGCTCGCTCGGTTTCGGCTTCGGCGGCGGCTTCTTCGACGAGTGGACCGTGATTCCCGTGGTCTTCGTGTCCAGGCCCTTCGCGTTCACCCGCGATCGGCTGAGCGTCCAGTTCACGGCGTTCCCGGTCATCAGCGGTCCCGACCTCGACTGGCAGGGCCTCAAGACCAAGCTGCGCGTGCGCTACAAGTGGTCGCAGTTCGTGAACACCCAGCTCGTGTACAACGGCTACGATACCGGACGACCGAACGAGTTCTACGGTCAGTTCGACGAGTGGGACAACATCGGGTGGGAGATCAATTATGAATTCTGACGCGACGCTCCCCGCGGGAGTCGCGCGCGGCGCGCGGCGCGCATTCGCCGTCGTCTGCCTGCTCGCGCTTGCCGGTGCGGCCGGGGCGCAGGAACGCACCTGGCGCACCGTCGACGAACTCACGGACGATGAACGCGCGCTCTATGATCCCGCACTGGCGACCGCGCGCGATCCGGCGCTGCCCTACCTGCCCGCCGAGCCCTATCCCTTCGAGCCGCCGTACACCGCGGAAGAGATGGGTTACCGCTCGGCCGAGTTTCCGCACATCTCGCGCTGGCCGCACTCCCTCATCGACGTCTTCGGCGTGATCACGAGCTCCGGCTACATCAACCAGGGCGCCGGTGTGTCCTACGTGATGCAGAACTCGAAGCCCGGCCTCGGCAGCTACCTGCGGGATGTCCCGGCGGGACAGATCAACGATCGCTGGCTCATCTACAGCATGTTCCCGCCGGAAACCGAGGCGGAACAGCAACTCTGGCTCATCTACCGCACGGATCCCAAGTTCGCGACGAAGATGGACTTCTTCGTCTACTCGCCCGCGATGCGCCGCGTGCGCCGTCAGCCGCAGCCGCGCCGCGATCAGCGCTTCCCGGACAATGCACAGACCTTCGACGATGTGATCGGCCGCGATCCGTGGGAAATGGAGTGGAAGCTGCTGGGCACCGACGTGCTCCACACGACCGTGCGCTACCCGAATACCCGGCCGACCGTCACGCTCAACGATGGCGGCAAGGGATTCGTCGAGCACCAGACGAGCGCCATCCGGCCCATGGGCCCCGATTACCCGCACTACCGCGGCGACGGCGGGGTCGACTGCTGGGTGGTGATGGGGACGGTCCGTACCGACGTCGTGCCGGACTACAACGAGAAGTTCCTGATCTTCTGGCTCGACAAGCAGCATTTCTACCCGCTCCGGACCGAGAAGTACGGCCAGGACGGCAACCTGATCATGATCGAGGTGCGCAACGCGCGGCTCGAAGCACCCGCCCGCGAAGGCTTCGGTTACGCGGCGAACACCAGCGTGTACTGGGATCTCGAACACGACATCATGAGCTACAGCTTCCATGACGGGCACCGCCCGCACGAATGGACCGCGGAAGAACAGGCGATGATCTTCACGCCCGAATTCATGCGCCGGCAGTGGCTCATCGAACCGATCAAGTCCCAGGCGCTGATCGAGAACCCGGAGCATTATTTCCTCCGGCCGGAACTCGATCGCGACAAGTTTCCCGACGTCCGAAAGATCGCCCTGCCGCCCGATCTCGAGGCGCGCATCCAGGCACAGGAGAGCGCCGGCCATCTCGTATTCGAGTCAGGTGAGTCGGCTTCCGCGCAATAGCGGGTGGAGCCGACGCCGCCTGCTGCGCGCGGCGGGTGCCGGCGTCGTCGCCTCCGTCGTCGGTTGCGGCACGGAGCCGGACGCACCGCTGGAAGGGATCCCGGCCGGACCGCATCGGCTGACCTTGCGCTTCGCGCCCTCGCCGCCCCGACCTGCGGTCGCCACGCGCCTCGGCTTCGACCTCACGCATACCGCGAGCGGCGCGCCCGTGCAGGATCTGCAGATCGTGCACGAGCGCGCGTTGCACACGTTCATCGTCGCGCGCGATTTCAGCAGCTTCGCGCACCTGCACCACGAGGATTTCGCGCCGCTGGACACCCCCACGGGGGGCGCGACGTTCGAGTTTCCGTACACCTTCCCGGCCGCGGGTGACTACTTCATCGTGTGCGAGTTCACACACCGGGATCGCACCTGGACCAAGCGGTTCGATTTTCGGGTCGGGCACCGGACCGACCGGCCGGTACCGCAGATCGATTTGACCCGCACGCGCACGGTGGGGGCGTACACCGCGACCCTGCACACGTCCCCGGCGCGGCCGGTTGCGGGTCACGAGGCGGAACTCGTACTCCACGTTGCGCGCGAGGGGGTGCCGGTCACCAATCTCGAACTGCTGCTCGGTGCCGAAGTGCATGTCGCCGTCTGGCGGCGGGATGGCGCGCATTTCGGGCACACCCACAGCTACACGCCGGCGATGGCGAAGATGATGCGTGAGATGGCCGGGCATGCGGGACATTCCGCGGCGATGATGCTGAAACTGATGTCGCAACCGGCGGAACTCGTCTACACGGGGCCGCGGATCCCGATCCGGTTCACGTTCCCGGAACCGGGGATCTACCAGCTGTTCGTGCAGTGCGCCCCCGGCGGCAGGAACGTCGTGTTCCCGTTCGCCCTGGACATCCCGGCGCCACGCGCCGACCTGCCGACCGACATCGATTCGATCGTGCCCGACGCATGAGCCGGGGCGGGGCGTCGCGGGCCGGGTGTGCACTCGCCGCATGGCTGCTGGCGTCGCAGGTCCAGGCCGGGCATGGACTCATCAATTCATTCGCCGGTATCGCGTGGCTGCCGGATCCCGGGACCACGCCGACGTCCTGGTGGTACCCCGCTGAACTGCTCGCCGAGCGCGCCGAACTCGCCGCCGCGCGCACCCCGGAGTCCCGCCTGGAGCGGTTGCACGCGGCCGCCCGTGAGCGCATTGCCGAGTGCGAGGCCGTCGTCCGCGCGGGTCATCCCGCCGCGCTGCCGGCCGCTTTCGCCGCGTACCGCGCCACCCTGGAACAGATCGATGCGCTGGTCGAAGCGATGCCACACACGGTGCGCGAGGCGCGTCGCACCACGTGGGCGACCACCTTGCTCGAGCATCGGTACATCGTGTCGACGGACTGGTTCGATCTGCCGCGATCGCATCGGGGTGAGCTCGCACCGCTGATGGAGATCTCGGCCGCGCAGTACGTACGCGTGCGCGAACGGCTGCCGCGACGACGCCGGGATTCGCTGTTCTTCAAGGAAGAGGAAGTGCGCTGGTCCTGGGAACAGGCGCAGGGCGCCGACGCCCAGGGCCTGTGACGCGCACCCCGCATGCGCGCGCGGCGACCCGCGGCGTTCTGGTAAATTGCCAGGCGCTGCCCGACAATGCGACGCACGCACCATTGACCCCCGCATGACGATGATCTTCCCCGCCGTGACCCCGTGCCGCGCGCCGAAGGAGCGACCGTGAGCGGTGCGCTCGACGGCGTGCGCGTGATCGACCTGACCACTGTCCTGATGGGACCGTTCGCGACGCAGCTGCTCGGTGACATGGGCGCCGACATCATGAAGGTGGAACCCCCGTCGGGCGACACCACGCGCGCGCTGGGACCGGCCCGCCATCCCGGCATGGGTGCGGGCTTCCTGCACGTGAACCGCAACAAGCGGAGCATCGTGCTGGATCTCAAGCATCCTGACGGTCACGCCGCATTGCTGCGGCTGGCGGAAACCGCGGATGTCCTGATTTACAACGTGCGTCCGCAGGCGATGGCGCGCCTCGATCTCACGTGGGCGCGGCTTTCGGCAGTGAATCGTCGACTTCTCTACGTTGGCGTGTTCGGCTACGGCCAGGATGGACCGTATGCGGCCAAGCCCGCGTACGACGACCTGATCCAGGGCGTCATCGGACTGCCATCGCTCGTGGCACACGTGGGCGACGGCACGCCGCGCTACGTGCCGATCGCGATCATCGACCGCACCGTCGGTATCAGCGCGGCGATGGCGGTGTCCGCCGCACTGTATCGCCGGGAGAAGACCGGGTTGGGCCAGGCCATCGACATCCCGATGTTCGAGACGATGGTGCCGTACATGCTCGGCGAGCACCTCGCGGGGCAGACGTTCGAGCCACCGCTCGGCGCGCCCGGTTACGCGCGCATGCTGGCCCGCGAACGCACGCCGTACGTCACGCGCGACGGCTACCTGTGCGCACTGATCTACACCGACGGCCAGTGGCGCAGCTTCTGCCGGATGATCGGTCAGCCGGAACTGGTGGATACCGACCCGCGGCTCGCAACCATCGCCACGCGCACTGAACATGTCCAGGCGCTCTACGGGTGGGTCGCGGAGATCCTGCTGACGCGCACCACCGCAGAGTGGCTGTCCCGGTTCGACGAAGCCGACATCCCGGCGATCCCGCTGCACACGCTCGACTCGCTGCCGGACGATCCGCACCTGGCCGCCGTGGGATACTTTCAGCACTCCCGCCACCCGACGGAAGGGCCGATCCGCGAGATGCGTCCGGCCTCGCGCTGGTCCGAATCCCCCGCGGAGATCCGGCGTCCGGCGCCCCGCCTCGGCGAACACAGCGCCGAGATCCTCGCGGAAGCGGGCTACGCACCACGCGAGATCGCGGACCTCCTCGCCCGTGGCGTCAGTCGCGCGCCCGCCGCGGACGGTTGACGTGATGCACGCAACCTCGTTCCGGTCACCCGCGCGCGCGGCCGCATCGGCAGGCCACGACAGCTCGGGAGAGCGCCCGTGAAGATGACCGCCGAGGAATTCTGCCGCTGGGATGCCAAGTCGATCACGCTGGTCGGCATGTCGGGTGTCGGCAAGACCTATCTCTCCTCGCGGTTGCGCGAGGCGCACTGGTTCCACTATTCCGCCGACTACCGCATCGGAACGCGCTACCTGAGCGAGCCGATCCTGGACAACATCAAGCAGCAGGCGATGCAGGTCCCGTTCCTGCGCGACCTGCTGCGGTCGGATTCGATCTACATCTCGAACAACATCACGGTGGACAACCTGACCGCGGTGCTCACGTTCCTGGGCAAGCTCGGCGCGCCGCTGTGCGGCGGCCTGCCGCTCGCGGAATTCAAGCGCCGACAGAAGCTCTACCGGGACGCCGAAGTCGCGGCCATGCTCGACGTACCGGACTTCATCCGCAAGGCCCGCGAGATCTACGGCTACCGCCACTTCATCAACGATTCCGCGGGCAGCCTGTGCGAGCTGGACGATCCCCACGTGCTCGACGTGCTCGCCGAGCACACGCTCATCCTGTACATCGAGGCGACAGAGCAGAACGGACGTGAACTGCTGCGGCGCGCCGAGGCGGATCCCAAACCGCTGTACTATCGTCCGGAGTTCCTGGATGCCGAGCTTGCGCGATTCCTCGCTGAACAGCGCTTGGCCGGCAGCGAAGACATTGAACCCGACGAGTTCGTGCTGTGGATGTTTCCGCGACTGTTTCACGCCCGCATTCCGCGTTACGAAGCGATCGCGCGGCGTTACGGCTACACGATCCGGGCGGACGTGCTCGCGCCGGTGCGCACCGAGGCGGAGTTCGTGGCGTGCGTGCAGGACGTTCTTGCCGCGGCGTCCTGAAACGCCGGCGCGTCGCCGGCCGGCAGTCCGGCGGGAATGCGCCGTCGGGCGCGTGGCACCACGGCTTTGATGCGGGGGCGGTCCCCGCGATCGCCCGCGGGCAGAGGTGATGACGCATGCACGAACCCGAATTCCAGTACATCGATACGAACGGCGTGACCTTGCGCACGGTCGTGCGCGGCGACGGTCCGCTGGTGGTCCTGCTGCACGGCTGGCCACAGTGCTGGTACCTGTGGCGCCACCAGATCGAACCGCTCGTCGCGGCCGGGTACCGGGTTGCCGTGCCGGATCTGCGCGGCTTCGGCGGCAGTACCGCGCCGCCCGCGATTGCCGATTACGACATCCGCACGATGGCTGCAGACGTCGTCGGGCTGGCCCGTGCGCTCGGGTGTGAGCGCTTCAATCTCGTGGGCCATGACTGGGGCTGCATCATCGCGTGGAACACCGCGCTGCTGCACCCGGACGCGTGTCGTACGGTGCTCGGACTGTCGGTGCCGTTCTGGCGGGCCGGCCGCGCGACGATCGATCCGCCGGGGATGGACGATCGCTTCTGGTACATCCGTCATTTCCAGGCGCCCGGCGTCGTCGAGGCCGAGCTGGAGGCGGACGTGCGCACCAGCCTGCTCAAGGTGTATTGCGGCATCTCCGCCGACGCCCCACCCCGGACCTGGATGAAACAGCTCGAGCATCCGCGCACGAGCCGGTTCCTCGACGTGCTGCCGATGCCGACGCGCCTTCCTGACTGGCTGAGCGAGGACGACCTGGCCTACTACGTGCAGCAATATGAACACAGCGGGTTCCGCGGACCGTGCAACCTGTATCGCAACCTGCCCACGATGAATGCGTCGACTCCGGAGCTCGCGGATCGCCGGTTCACGCAACCGGCCGCGTTCGTCGTCGGTCGCGAGGACAACGTCCTGCTCTACGATCCGACCTGGCGGGAGTGGTTCCCCAAGGCGTTCGACGATCTGCGGTTCATCGAACTGATCGAAGGTGCGGGCCACTGGCTGCAGGTCGAGAAGCCCACGGAGACCACCGCGCAGATCCTGCGCTTCCTGCGCGAGGTCGCGCCGCGATGAACACGGTCGAGCGCCCGCCACTGCGCGTTGCCGTAGTGACCGGTGCCGGCAGCGGCATCGGACGCGCCGTGTCGCTCGGGTTGCTGCGCGAAGGCTTTGCCGTCGTGCTCGCGGGACGCCGGACGGAAGCGCTGAACGCGACGGTCGCGCTCGCCGGCGCGGCCGGTGCGCGTGCGTGCTGCGTGCCGACCGACGTCACGGACCCGGCGGCGGTCGAAGCGCTGTTCGCCACGGTGCAGACCCGCCATGGGCGCCTCGATCTCCTGTTCAACAACGCGGGAGTGGGCGCGCCACAGGCGACGATCGACGAGCTGTCGCTCGCACAGTGGCGCAGCGTGGTCGACACCAACCTCAACGGGCTGTTCTATTGCGCACGGGAGGCGTTCCGGCTGATGCGCGCGCAGACGCCCCGGGGCGGTCGGATCATCAACAACGGGTCGATTTCCGCGCATGTCCCGCGCCCGGGTACCGCCCCGTACACTGCGACCAAGCACGCGGTCACGGGGCTGACGCGCACGCTCTCGCTCGACGGTCGGGCCTTCGACATCGCGTGCGGACAGATCGACATCGGCAATGCCGGGACGGACATCGCGGAGCCGATGCGCCGGGGAATCCGCCAGGCCGACGGCACCGTGCGCCCGGAGCCGCTGATGGACGTGGAACACGCGGCCAGCGCTGTCCTGTACATGGCGGGCCTGCCGCTCGATGCCAACGTGCAGTTCATGACGGTAATGGCCACGAAGATGCCGTACATCGGACGCGGATGAGGACGGACAACAGCGGAGACGCGTGCATGAAAGGTGTGCTGGTCAGGGATTGGATGCCGTTCGATCGACTGACGCTGCAGGACGTACCGGCACCGGCGCCGGGTCCGCGGCAGGTCAGGATACGGACGCGTGCGGCGGGCATGAGCTTCGCGACGAGCCTCGTCGTGCAGGGCAAGTACCAGCGGCGCCCTCCGCTGCCGTTCGTCCCCGGCACCGAAGTGGCCGGCGTGGTGGTGGAGACGGGCGCGGAGGTCCAGCGGTTCCGAGCAGGCGACCGGGTCTGCGCCGTGCTCGACTGGGGTGGTCTCGCGGAGGAGGTCTGCGCCTTCGAGGTCAATACGTTCGCGCTGCCTGACGCGCTCGGGTTCGCGCCGGCGATCGCGTTCACCAACTCGTACGCAACATCGGCGGCGGCCCTGACGTGGCCGCACCTCCTGAACATCCGGCCCGGAGACTGGCTGCTCGTGCACGGCGCCGGTGGTGGTGTCGGCATCGCCGCGGTCGAGATCGGACATCTTCTGGGTGCGCACGTGATCGCGACCGCGAGTTCCGCGGACAAGCTCGCGGTGGCCCGCGAACACGGCGCGGATCACATGGTCAACTACCGCGAGCAGGATTTCCGCGAGGCGGTGCTCGCGCTCACCGGGGGACGCGGCGTGGACGCGGTCTACGACCCGGTGGGTGGCGAGGTATTCATGCAATCGCTGCGTTGCATGGCGCCGGAAGGGCGGATCATGCCCGTCGGGTTCGCCGGCGGAGAGATCCCGCAGATCCCGGCCAACCTGCTGCTCGTGAAGAATCTCACGGTGTGCGGGCTGAACATGGGGCTCTACTACGGGTGGAGTCCCCAGGATATGCGCTACGTGTACGAGCAGAAGGTGCGGTCCAACATGGAGCAGTTGTTCCGCTGGTTCGAGCAGGGGCGCATCCGCCCGGTCGTCGGCGCCACCTACCGGCTGGAGGATTTCCAGACGGCGATGGCAGACGTCCTTGCGCGCCGCGCCATCGGCAGGATCGCGATCGTCATGGAGTGAGCGCGATTCCAATCATCGGACGTTCAAGCAAACGACAAGGGGAACTGCCATGACTGACGAAGCCCGTATCCGGTACCTCTCCATCACGCTCCGCGTGGTCGGCGTCTTCCTGGTGATCGGCGTGTATCCGCTGATGAACTGGCTGTGGCCGGAAGGCTGGGCCTGGGAGCCGCGGCAATCGGAATACGAACAGATGATCGCCGGCGTCTACGCGACGCTCGGCGTGTTCCTGTTCCTCGCGGCGCGCAATCCGCTCGCGCACCGCAGTCTCATCCAGTTCACGATCTGGTCGAGCATCGTGCACGGCGGCATCATGGCCGTGCAGGCCGGGCACGATCACGCGGAGCGTGCGAACCTCGTGGGTGACGTGCCCGCGCTGTTCGCCGTGGCAGCGCTGTTGTGGTACCTCCTGCCGTCACGCGCCGCGGAAGCGGGTTGAACGGCGCATTCGTGCGCCGGGAATAAGGGGTACCAGGCCGCGCATACGCGCGGCGGCCGGCACGTGGAATAATGCCGGGATGCGGAATTTCCTCGAGCACGACCCCAAGCTGCGACCCTGGTGGCACGTGGGGGTTCCGTTCTGGATCGGCGCGCTGATGGTGGCGGGGATCGGGATCGCCGGGCGCAATCCGCTCGCGCTCCTGCTGACCGCGGTATTCGCGGCGTGGGGCCTGTGGTGGGCGTTGAAGGCGCGGCACGGCGCGCGGCGCCACGCGCAGGCGATCGCGCAGGCCACCGGCATGCTCGATGATCCAACGGCCGATCACGCGCTGTGGCTGGGCCCCGCGGTATTGCAGCTCCGGCCCCGGCGTGCGGGACACCTGCTGTGGACACGTGATGGCCTGACGTGGACGACCACCGACGCCGCGGCGCTCGCCGACCCCGCACGGCGCGTGCTGACGGGTGCGTTCGCGATCGACCTGTCGTTCCGGTCCGGAAGCATCATCGACCTGCGTCACACGTCCGGGGTGCTCAGCGGGGACCGTCTCGCCGTGGTCACTGCGGACGGCGAGGAACATCGCTTCCGGCTGCAGGATCCGGCCACCTACTCCTTCATCGTGCGCGCGCTGGACACGGACGGCGGCCGGTGAGCGCACTGGCAGGGTTCGGCGCGTTCGAGTACGCCTGGGTGGCGGTGGCCGCACTGGTCGCCGGCGTGGTCAACGCGATCGCGGGCGGGGGAACCCTGATCACGTTCCCGATGATGACCGCCGTCGGCATTCCGCCGCTGCTGGCAAACGTCACGAACAGCGTCGCGCTGTGTCCCGGTTATCTCGGGGGCACGCTCGCACAGGCACGCGATCTCGCCGGCCAGCGGACGCGCCTGCGCTGGCTGCTCCCCGCCGGACTGCTCGGTGGCATCGTCGGCGGGCTGCTGCTCGTCGCGAGCGGCGAACGCCTGTTCGGCACACTCGTGCCGTACCTGATCCTGTTCGCGGCCGCGCTGCTCGCGCTGCAGGATCCGATCCGACGCTGGCTGCTCCGTCGCATCGAACGACATGCTGCCCGTGGCCTCGACGAACGCTGGACCGCCGTGCCCATCACACTCAGCGCCGTGTACGGCGGCTATTTCGGCGCGGGTCTCGGCGTCATCATGCTGGCCACGCTCGGGATCACGCTCGACGACACGCTGAACCGGTTGAATGCGGTGAAGCAGCTGCTGTCGCTGGTGATCAACCTGGCGGCCGCGGTGTATTTCGCGTTCGCGGCGCCGGTGCTCTGGCCGGTTGCAGCGGTGATGGCGGTCGGCGCGCTCGCCGGCGGCGCGCTGGGCGGTCGGCTCGCCAGCCGTGTCAAACCTGCCACCTTGCGCTACAGCGTGGTCGCGATTGGCATCGCGGTGGGAATCTACTACCTCGTGAAGTAGCTCAGCAGGCCGCGAGGCGCACCGGGACCCGCCGTGAGCCGAACTGCGCCGCGAGGTCGAACGCCTCGAAACGTCCCGGCAGCGCGGTATTGCAGTCCGGGCAGGCGCCTTCACGGGTAAGCGCGTACTGCACGATGCGATATCCCTGCCGGGTGATGAGTGGAGCGGCGCAGCCCGCGCAGCGGGTGGTTTCCCCCTCGGTGTGACGGACGTTCCCGACGTACACGTGCGCGAGACCCGCTGCGTGGGCGATATCCCGCGCGCGCAGCAAGGTCGCGAGCGGCGTGGCTTCGATGTCCCGCATGCGGTAATCGGGGTGAAACGCGCTGAAGTGCAGCGGCACGTGCGGACCGAGCTCGGCCGCGATCCAGGCGCACATCGCCGAGAGTTCCGCATCGCTGTCGTTCGCGCCCGGGATGAGCAAGGTGGTGATCTCCACCCAGACATCGGTTTCCCGGCACAGGTAACGCAGTGTGTCCAGCACGGGCGCGAGGCGTGCCCCGGTCGTACGGTAGTAGAACGCAGCGGAGAACGCCTTGAGATCGACATTCGCGGCGTCCATTGCCGCGAAGAATTCCCGCCGGGGCGCGGCGTGAATGTAGCCCGCGGTGACGGCCACGGTGCGGACGTCACGTGCACGGCATTCCGCGGCAACGTCCATCGCGTACTCGGCGAAGATCACCGGGTCGTTGTACGTGAACGCCACGCTGCGGCAGCCATGACTCGCCGCAGCGTGCGCGATCTGCGCGGGCGACGCCTGGTCCATCAGGCGGTCCATGTCCCGGGACTTGCTGATGTCCCAGTTCTGACAGAACTTGCACGCGAGGTTGCACCCGGCCGTGCCGAACGACAGCACGCTCGACCCGGGATGGAAATGCGCGAGTGGTTTCTTCTCGATGGGATCGATGCAGAATCCGGACGAACGCCCGTACGTGGTCAGAACCATCCGATCGCCTGCGCGCTGGCGCACGAAACATGCACCCCGCTGCCCATCCTGCAATCGGCAGTCGCGCGGGCAGAGGTCACATTGCAGCCGACCGTCCGGGAGCGCGTGCCAGTAACGAGCCGCGTGGGCGCGCGCACCGCTCATGTTTCGCACCACTTCTCGACCGTGTAGCAGCTCAGCCGGACCGTGTCCGACCAGTAATGTTCCGACACGCCGGCCTTGCGCTTCAGCGCCGCGAGGAAATCGCGCGGTTCGGGCAGCTGCTGCCACACCTGCGGCAGGAATGTCGCGCGTCGCTCTCCAGCCTCGAAGATCACCCCGTCGACGCCGGGCCGCAACTGCGCGAGCGCCGCGCGTTCGTCCCCGCACGCGAGCGCCCGGGCACGACCGAGCAACGAAACTTCCACCGACACCTCGGCATACTCCGCCCGGGAGAGCGGCGGAAAGCGCGGGTCGCGGAACGCCGCGGCGCACGCGTTCGCACGCACGTCCTCCCGCAGCGGCCGTGCCGGCACCAGGGAGCCCATGCACCCGCGCAACTCACCCGCGCGGGTCAAGGTCACGAACGTCGCACCCGGCGTGTCGAGCACCGGATGATCCACGGCGTTCGCCGG
>JBFWUN010000027.1:31949-36386 GCA_050247235.1 Gammaproteobacteria bacterium | reverse complement strand
GGCGCGATGCGCAGGCCCGAGGATCACCACCCGCCGGATGCGACCCCGACCCGCCGCGAGCAGCCGGAACGCGCGCGCGGCCGTGGTCCCGGAATACCGGTAACCGGCGTGCGGGACCACCAACGCCTTGGGCGTGGCAGAACCGGCCGCCGGCTCGCCGAGCAGTGCGTCCACCTCGCAGGCGAGTACGGTGCCGTCACCGGGATAGAACATCCCGGCCACCGCCGCCGGTCGCACGTGGGGTGTGGAGGTGACTTGCATGAGTCGCAGATGGGGGTACGCGGGTTCGTTCTCAATGATGAAAAATGGCACGCAATCTCAGTATAGTCGGCGCTCGCTCGTCGCCAGGAACCCGTACGTGCACGACACCCCGCTCATTCTGAAACGCCTCGTGGAGCGTCCGGAAAAGTACTTTCCGCGCAACGAGATCCTGACCCGCCAGCCCGATGGCTCGTTGTTTCGCTATACCTACCGCGAGTACTGCGCACGGGTCCGGCGACTCGCGAGCACGCTCGACACGCTCGGCATCCGGCCCGGCGAAAAGGTCGCGACCTTGGCGTGGAACACGCATCAGCACCTGGAGATGTACTTCGGGATCCCGTGCGCCGGGCGGGTGCTGCACACCGCGAACCTGCGCCTGTCCGATGAACATCTCGCGTACACGCTGAATCATGCCGAGGACGTTGCCCTCTTCTTCACGCCAGATCTGCTCGAACAGGTCGAACGGGTCGCCCCGCTGCTCCGGCACGTACGCCACTACGTGGTGCTGGACGATCATGTGCCGGCGACCTCGATCACGCCGATGCAGGCGTACGAGGACCTGCTCGCACAGGGCGACCCTGATTACCAGTACCCGGAGCTGGACGAGCGCACACCGGCCTCGATGTGCTTCACGTCCGCGACCACCGGCAACCCCAAGTGCGTGGTGTACACCCACCGTGGGCTGTACCTGCATTCCCAGGTGCTGTGCAACGCGGACATCATGGCGATTTCGGAGAAGGATACGCTGCTTCCGATCGCGCCGATGTTCCACGTCAACTCGTGGGGCGTGCCGTTCGCCGGTGTCTGGATGGGTGCGAAATTCGTGTTGCCGGGCCAGCGGCCGCATGCGGAGGAACTGCTCCAGCTGATGGAGGCGCACTACGTGACTTTCGCGTTCGGCGCGGTCACCGTCGGCATCGACATGATGAACGTGCTGCAGCGGGCGCCGATCCGGCTCGGTCATCTGCGCGGACTGATGCTCGGTGGCTCGGCCACTCCGGCCGCGGTCATGAAGTATTTCCTCGAACACCACGGCGTTGTCGTCTACACGGCGTGGGGGTCGACGGAATGCGCACCCATTGCGACGGCAGTCTGCATCAAGCGTGATCAGCAGGACCTGGACGACGACGGGAAGATCGCGATCCGCGTCCGCCAGGGACTGCCTGTGCCCGGCGTCGAGATGAAAGTGCTCGACGACGCCGGTCAGCCCGTACCATGGAACGATCAGGCAGTCGGCGAGGTGTACGTGCGCGGTCCGTGGATCGCGACCGCCTACCTGAACGAGCCGCGGAGTCGCGAGAGTTTCATTGACGGCTGGTGGAAAAGCGGTGACATCGCTGCGGTCAATGCGGACGGCGTGCTGCGCCTGGTGGACCGGGCGAAGGACCTCATCAAGTCCGGCGGGGAATGGATTTCATCCGTCGACCTCGAGAACACGCTGATGGCGCATACTGCGATCCGCGAAGCGACGGTGGTCGGGGCACCGCACGAGAAGTGGATCGAGCGTCCGATCGCGTTCGTCGTACTCGATTCGGCGGCGACCGCGCCGACGGCGGCGGCGCTGCGGGCGCACCTGGAAGCGCACGGGATCGCGCGGTGGTGGCTGCCGGACAGGTTCGTCGTCGTCGACACCCTCCCCAAGACCGGGGTCGGCAAGTTCGACAAGAAGCGCCTGCGCCAGGATCTGTCCGTCTACCTGGCGCACGGCGCTCATCTCGCTGACTGAGGATCCCGGTCCCTCAGCCGGAAGCGGCAGACATCAGGTCGTCGATGGCGTGCGCGGCGGTGGGCAGATCGCTGTAAGTCAGCCGGTACGCGGTGATCCGGTTGGTCAGGGCCACCGCCCGACGAAAGCCGATTTCGCCAAGCAGCACGTAGTTGAACGAGTTCTGACTGATTTCGACGAACGTCTCGGGCTTGTCGACCGGCGCAATCGTGAGCTCCGCCCCGGCGCGGTATTTCGGGAAAATCATCAGCCGAGGCGGCGCCGTTGTTTCCATCGCGTCGAGATGGGTGTCGTCCGGGCACAGGTGGGAAATCGTGCCCTTGTGCGTCCCGGGGATCAGGGGCCCCAGTCGCGCGGCCGGAACCAGGGAGCGGATCACGTCGATTGACTGGTTCTTCAGCGGGACCAGACGCGGGAACGGATGGACTGCGAGATCGTCGTCGCGGATCAGCGTGAATTCATCCGACAGCAGGCGCCAGCCGTGATGCATCAGGTACGCGCACAAGGTGCTCTTGCCGGAGCCGGGATGGGCGGGAAGGATCAGCGCGCCACGTGCATCGGCGAGCACGCCGGCGTGAAGCATCAGGTACTGGTGCGCGCGGTGGGCAATCGCCCAGTTCAATGTCCACTCCAGGTGGGCGAGCAGCGCCCCCTTGGGACAGTGGGTCGCGATCTCGCCGGTTTCCCCGCGGATTACGCGGGTGTTCCAGCGGCGGCGGGTCGGCGTGGGATTGAGCCCGACGCTCAGCCGCGCGTCGGCGAAACTGCCCGGCTCGGCGAGCCGGTAATTCGGGTAGTGACGGTTCAGCGTCTCGGCAAAGAACCGGTCCGCCCCCTTGAACTCGACGACGAACGGACCTTCCCGCAGTCGCAGCCCGCGGTCGAGTCGTCGTTGCAGTTCGGGAACCGGGAAATCGCGCAGGCGCTCGGAGACCATGCCGGGAGCTTACGAAGCCGCCCGGATGATGCCAAGTGCGTCGAGGAGTTCGATGATGCGGACCACGGCGTCATGGAACTCCTGGTCCTCGTCGATGCTGTACTTCGCGCAGACCTGCCGGTACGCATCGTCGCCGCTCGCATCGCGCGTGGCGAGCACGTTGAGGACGTCGAGGCTCGACTGGTTCAGGAAATGGGTCTGCCCGGACTCGGGCTGGAACAGGAACACCGCTTCTCCCCACCGCTGCATGACCAGCGGGGATTCCAGGTTGAGGCGCCAGAGGGTGGCGGCCGCGTCGGTTGCCGCGATGCCTGCCACCCCTGGTTCAGCGATCTCCGTCAGACTTTGTAGCCGCCGCCGGCATTCAGCAGGGATGCGAGGCACGCACCGGTGGCGCTGACGACGATGCAGTCCGGGATCGTGTTGCAGCGGGCGCCGCACGCCTTCTTCTTGCCGCCGTCGTAGACGCTGCAGTGGACAACCCCGTTCTTGGTGGTGCCGTTCTTGAAGGTGCCCATCGACACCCCGCTGAACGTGTACCACGTGGTGCCGTCCTTGAAGGACGTCAGACCGGACTCGAGCGCGCGGATCGCGTTCAACTCCCAGCCGGTCACTTCAAGGCCTACGCTTCCGCCCTTGCCATAGCGCCAGACGTTCTTACCCACCGAATCCTTGTAGTAGTGATCCTTGAAGTAGTACTCGTGGTCGTCCGTGTTGCTCGACGTCTTGCACTTGCGGCCGGTGGCCTTGACCAGCTTCTTGCACATCTCCACCGGTTCGCGCATGTAGCCATCGTGTTCGAAGCTGCCGATGACACAGCGATCGTGCGGGAAATGGGGGGGCTCCACGCCGCAGCCGATGCTGGTGGCCGCGCGGACCGCCCCGGAGTGCAGCGACATGACTGCCGGCATCGCAATCGCCGTCCCCTTCAGAAACAGGCGTCGGCTGGTCGTCGCGGCATCGGCCGGTCGGGTTGCCGGCGCTGACGGCTGAGACGGGGGGTTGTCCATGTCGGGCTCCTGGAACTCGTTATACCGGTCACTGAAAGCAAGATTTACGCCAGTGGTATCGGTCATTTTCCTAACGTCTTGTACTCCGCGAGCTTTCGAGGCTAGATAGGCAGCCGCTCGTCAGCCCGGGCGTTGATTATGTAAAGCCAGCCTTACAAATCCAAGCCGCCCAAGTCCCCGGTTTTGTAAAGAATATTGACGTGTCGACCCTGATCCCCGTGGCGCCTGCCGACCTCCCTCGCCTGCTGTCACTGGACACGCCTGGCTGGGAGGAGATGCTGACCCTCGGCCGGCGCCACGCGGTCGCGGGCCGCTGGTACGACCTGCTGGCCGCGGCGGATGCGTTGACGGAGATCCCGGCGCCGGTCAGGCATCACCTGTGGTCCGAGCGGCTGATCGCCGCGGAACGGGTCCGGATGGCGCGCTGGGAAGCCAATCGCGTCGCCCACGCCTTCGCGGACAGCGACATCGTGCCGGTTCTGCTCAAGGGCGCCGCTTACGTC
>JBFWUN010000027.1:0-31849 GCA_050247235.1 Gammaproteobacteria bacterium | reverse complement strand
CCGCGACGCTGTGGGCGATGCGGCACGTGTTCGTTCCGGCGCTGCCGCCGACGTTCCTGCAGCGTCGTATGCTCGACGCCCTCTACATGCGCTCCCATTGGGTCAAGATGCCGCCGCGCATGCTCGCCCGTCACCTGTGGACCAAGTGGCGCATGCGTCGCACCGAGTCCCCCGCCGGCTGATCCGCCGGAGCAGGTCCCGTGACGGGCGCGCGGTGACTGCATGCTATGCTCCGGGGCCGCCGGCTCAGCCCGCGCGTGCTTCATCGTCTCGCTTTCGGAGTCCCGCATGAACTACCAGACGTTCACGATTGCCAAGGAGGGGCCGATCGACTGGCTGTGCCTCAATCGCCCGGACCGCCTCAACACGATCACGCCGCAGATGTGCGACGAACTGCAGCACTACTTCGACGCCCTGCAGCGCGACCACGGTGTGCGGGTTGTCATCCTGCGCGGCGCGGGCCGCGCGTTCTGCGCGGGGTACGATCTGAAAGCCGCGGACGGAGTCAGCGCGGGACCCGTGGTCGGCATGAATTTCCAGCGGCAGGTCAGCGAGGTGTACGTCCGCATGCGCCGCTGCCCGCAGCCGATCATCTGCCTCGCGCATGGCGCAGCCACGGGCGGCGGTTTCGCGTTCGCGCTGGCGAGCGATGTCCGGATCGTGTCGCACGACGTCAGGATGAACGTGGCCATGGTCAGGATTGGCCTGACGGGATGCGATGTCGGGATCAGTTACTTCCTGCCGCGCGCGGTCGGGCAGTCCGTTGCCGCCGAACTGATGATGACCGGACGCTTCATCGGCGCCCAGCGCGCACTCGCGCTGGGCCTGGTCTCGGAGGTCGTCGCGACCGACGAACTGGAGGCGGCCGGACGTGCCCTCGCCGAGGACATGCTGAAGACCTCCCCGATGGGGCTTCGGCTGACGAAGGAAGGCCTGCGCTTCGCGGTCGACGCGCCGAGCCTCGAAGCCGCCGTCGCGCTCGAGGATCGCGGCCAGATCCTGTGCGCCAGCGCGGGGTTCTTCGAGGAAGGCATCAGTGCGTTTCTCGAGGGTCGCGCAGCGACCTACCCGGACGGCCGCTGACCGGCCACCCCGCAAACCAACCCGCTTTCCCGCAAGGAGCCCCGTTGTGGACCTGGAACTCGCAGACAAATCGATAGTCGTCACCGGCGCGGCCTCCAACATCGGCCGCGCGATCACATTGGGATTCGCCCGTGAGGGCGCCCGGATCACGCTGGCGGACATCGACACCGCCCAGGCGGAGATGGTGGCCGCCCAGGCCCGCCGCGAGGGCGCCGCGGCGGCGGAGGTCGCATCTTGCGATGTCACGCAGCTGGACCAGGTCCAGGCGATGTTCCAGCAGGCGGTGTCGCGTTTCGGCGGCGTCGACGTGCTGGTCAACAACGTCGGCTGGGACCGCCTGATGTTCTTCGCCCAGACCACGCCGGACTTCTGGCAGCGGATCATCCAGGTCAATTTCGTCGGCGTGCTGAACTGCACGCACACGGCGCTCGGCATCATGGCGCCCCGGAACTGCGGCGCGATCGTCTCGATCAGCTCCGACGCCAGCCGGCAGGGCGAGCCGCGCGAAGCGGTCTACGGCGGGATGAAGGCGGCGATCAACAGTTTCATGAAAACGATTGCCAAGGAACACGGCCGCAACGGCATCCGCTGCAACGTGGTCTGCCCGGGCGTAACCCTTCCGGACGAGGATGCGGACGTCGGCGCCAACAGCATGTGGGTCAACCGCGACACGATGTTCACGCCAGAGCAGCTGGAGAAAGTGGCGAAGGCACTGCCGTTGAAGAAAGTCGGCCGGCCACGCGACATCGCCAACGCGGTGCTGTTCCTCGCGTCCGGCGCCGCGGCGGGGCACGTGACGGGCCAGGTGCTGAGCGTCAGCGGCGGCTACAGCATGATCGGATGACGTGCTACCCCGATCCGGCAGACACGGATTACGACATTTTCCCCGAGGAGATCGCATGAGCAGCTACGAGGACATTATCCTGACCCGCGAAGGCCGTACCGCCATCGTGTGCATCAACCGCCCCCGCAAGTACAACGCGTTCCGCCCGCGCACCGTCGTGGAACTGGTGGATGCGTTCCTGAAGGTCGGCTGGGATCGCGAGGTCGGCTCGATCGTGCTGACCGGCGCGGGCGACAAGGCGTTCTGCACTGGCGGCGACCAGTCGGATCACGCGGGTGGCCAGTATGGCGACAACGACGCGCGCGGTGCCGTCGGCATGCCGGTCGAGGAACTGCACTCGGTGCTGCGCGATGTCCCCAAGCCCGTGATCGCGAAGGTGCGTGGCTATGCGATCGGTGGCGGCAACGTGCTCGCGACGATCTGCGACATGACGATCGCGTCGGAGAACGCGATCTTCGGCCAGGTGGGTCCGAAGATGGGCTCGGTGGATCCGGGTTTCGGCACGGCGTACCTCGCACGCGTCGTCGGTGAGAAGAAAGCGCGCGAGATCTGGTACATGTGCCGGCGCTACACCGCCCAGGAGGCGCTCGCGATGGGCCTCGTGAACGCCGTGGTGCCGGATGATCGGCTGGACGACGAAGTCCGCGCGTGGTGCGAGGAGCTCAACCAGCGCAGCCCGACCGCCATCGCGCTCGCGAAAAAGAGTTTCAACGTGGACACGGAATCGATCCGCGGGGTCGGTGGGCTGGCGATGCAGGCGCTCCGGCTGTACTACGACACCGCGGAGTCGCAGGAAGGCGTGAAGGCGCTGAACGAGAAGCGCGCGCCGGATTTCCTCAAGTACTACCGCTGAACGACGGCAGGAACGCCCACGGCCGGGGCGACGGGCGCTGAACTGTCAGTCCGAGTGTCGCGCCGCAGAGGTTGGGCGTGGGACGGCTCAGCCGCAGGCGCGACCGTCGCGCCGCAGGGACGCGGCGCGCGAGCCTCCAGGGAGGGATTCACGGCGTGTCGCGCCTGCGGCTGAGCCGTCCCACGCGCACGCGGATACTACCGCGACACTCGGACTGACAGTTCAGGATGCACGCGTTCTTGGGTCAGGAGAACTGACGGGCCAGGTCCCGCGCAATGACCATGCGCTGGACCTGCGAGGTGCCCTCGTAGATCTGCAGCAGCTTGGCGTCGCGCATGAGCTTCTCGACGACGAAGTCCTGCGTGTAGCCGTACCCGCCGAAGACCTGCACCGCGTCGGTGGTCGCGCGCATCGCGGCATCGCCCCCGAACGCCTTGGCGCACGCGCTGTGACTGCCGCGCAGGTTGCCGGCATCCACTTCGGCCGCCGCGTTGAGGCACAGCAGCCGCGATGCCTGGTACGCGATTTCCATGTCCGCGAGCATCGCCGACACCATCTGGTGGTTGATGATCGGCTCCCCGAAGGTCCGGCGCTGCAAGGCATAGCGCACGCATTCGTCCCGCGCACGCCGGATCACGCCGGCTGCGCCGGCCGCGATCCAGGGCCGCGAACGATCGAACGTTGCCATCGCGAGCTTGAAGCCATGCTCCGGCCCGACCACGCGGTTCGCGAGCGGCACTTCGACATCCTCGAACACCACGTCCCCCGTATGGGAGCAGCGCTGCCCGAGCTTGTGCACCAGGCTCTCCCAGCGCAGCCCCGGCGTTCCCGCCTCGACGACGAACGTGGCAATGCCCTGGTGCCCGCGGCTGCCCTGTTCGCGCGCGAACACCACGTAGAAGCTGGCGACATCCGCATTCGTGATCCAGCGCTTGCGTCCGTTCAGCACGCAGGTGTCCCCGCGCTGCACGTAGCGCGTGGACAGGTTGGCGACATCCGATCCCGCGTCCGGCTCTGAACAGGCGAACGAGGCGTAGCACGGCTCGGCGATCAGGCGTGCCAGGTACTCGCGACGCAGCGGGGCATTGTCCGCGATGATCAGCGGCATCGCGGCCAGGCAGTTCGCGACCGCCGACGTGGCGATGCCGAGGCACCCGTAGTTCAGCTCCTCGAGCACCAGCACGTGGTCATGGCACGAGAGTCCTGCGCCACCCACTTCGTCGGGGAATTCGAGATTGAGCAGACCCTGGTCCCACAGCGCGCGGAGGATGTCGTGCGGGAATTCCGCCGAGCGATCGAGCGCCATGTCGAGACGGGGTTCGACGATCTGCGCCTGCACGAACCGCCGGGCGCTTTCAACCATCATCCTTTGCTGTTCGTCGAGCGTGGACACGTCGCGGTCTCCCTCGTTACATTCAGCCGCAAGTGTGTCGCGGCCAGTCCAGGCACGCAACGGGAGGGGAACATGAAGTTTGATCTGATCATGACCGGTGGCAATCCACCGCCTTACCAGGTGCCGGCGGCGCGCTTCTACCAGACCACGCTGGCGCTGGCGGAGCTCGCCGAGCATCTTGGCTACCACGGGGTATGGACCGCCGAGCACCACTTCAGCGACGGCTATTTCTCGCAGCAGGTTCCGGTGCTGGCGGCGATCGCGGCTCGCACCACCCGTCTCCGTCTCGGCACGTACATCGTCGTGCTGCCGCTGCATCACCCGATCGAGATTGCCGAACAGGCGGCGACGCTCGATGCATTGTCGGACGGCCGGTTCGATCTCGGACTGGGCCAGGGCTATTACGTGGACGAATATGCCGCGTTCGGCATTCCTCACGTGCAACGTCCTTCGCGCCTCGCGGAAGGCATCGAGATCATTCGCGGGCTGTGGGAACACGACACCTTCGGCTACGCCGGCCGGCGCTTCCGCTTCGATCCCGTCGCGCTGCGGCCGCGGCCCACCTCGCGGGTGCTGCCGATGTGGGTGGCGGCGCTCGCCCCGGACGCGATCGATCGCGCCGCGCGCCATGGCTGTCACCTGGCCGGGGCTGGCAGCGCGGAGGTGATCGCGCTGTACGAGGAACGCCTTCGCGCGCATGGCCGCAATCCGGCTGACTTCCACAAGGGCACGTTGCGCATGGTGCACATCGCGCGCACCCGCGAACAGGCGTGGCAGGCCGCGGCGCCCCACGTGCACGAGATCCTGACCACGTACAACCGCAAGCTGCGCGAAGCCGGCATCCCGGCGCCGCCGGGCGGATTCTTTGGCGTGGACCCGCTGCCGCCACCCGCGGCCCTGGCGGAGGCGGCCGGGCTTCACTTCTACGGCGCGCCGATGATCATCGGCACACCGGAGGACGCGATCCGGGAACTCGAGCGCTCCGCCGCCGCCGCGCCCGTGACGCACCAGATCATGTGGATGCAGATCGGCGGGCTCGATCCGCGCCTCACCGAGGACTCGATGCGACTGTTCGCGGCCGAAGTCGCGCCACGCTTCGCCTGAAGCGGCGTTACAGCAGCCCCTTCAGGTAGGTGACGAGGCGCGCGATGACGTCGTCGCGCGCCCGATCCTCCAGCGCGGGCGACGGATCGAATCGCGACCACTCCGGGTGACGCCGGCAACGCGCGAGGAGTTCCCGCAAGGTGGCCTCGTCGCGCAGCGCTTCGGCAACCCGGGCGCGTGCACTCACCGCGCCCTGCGCGGCGTGGCCTCGTCGCTCGAGATCGGCGATGAACGCGACCGCGCGACGCGCGAGCAGCACCGCCACCCCGGGTTCTATCTGCAGGTACCGGGCGCCATCGAGCTTCTCCCGCAGCACGCCGCCAAGCCGCGACAACGCGTCGAGGCCGGCGCCGATACCCGCGCCGATCAAGGTGGCCGCCCCGAGTGAATGGAACGCCGTGAACGCATCGACCGTCGCGCCCACGGCGGCCCCCTTCGCGGCCGAAAGCCCGAGACTCAACCCCAGTTCCTCGAGCACGTCGGGCGCGAACGGGTCCCATGTCCACTGGGATGTCGGCAGCGGCAGGTCACTGGCCGCGTAGTCGCGTTCATCGAAGCGGTAGCTCCCGAGGAGATCCGCATGCAACCGGTTTTCCGCGGCGCGGACCTGCGGCGCCGGTCCGTCCGAGCTCTCGCCGTCCACCCGCACGCGCAGCGCCGTGCAGTCCACCAGCATCTGGGCGACCAGGCGCGCCGCAAGTTCGCGCTGCTCGCGGCGCATCGCGACATTGCGCGCCAGGATCCGCGCACACAGGGAGGCCGCGCCCGGCAGCAGCAGTTCCACCTGCTGCCACAGCCGCTGCTCGTCATCGGCATCGAACACCACGGTGTCGAATTCAGTGACGTTGTGCAGCCCCGACGCCAGTGCGGCGTCCCGCCAGCGTGCCGGCGCCGCGTTGGGGCGCGCGACGAAGTTGAGCATGACGAGCGTCGGTTTGCCGAGCAGGCCGAGCAGCCGGAATTCGTCCAGGAACTTGCCGAGCGCGGGCTCGCGCGCGTCCACGACGAGGATCAGCAGGTCCGCGCGCAGCATCTGGCGGATCGCCTTCGCCTCCTGCGCGTACTCGGCGTCGGCGGCGGGTGCCGCCAGGAACCGCTGCAGCGTGTCCCGGCCGAGTTCGCGCGGGTCCGCGCGGATGGTGTGCACGAGATCGAGCAGTCCGCTCGGGTCCTCGAACCCCGGGGTATCCACCAGTTCGAAACCCTCGGCATCACCCAGGTCGATCCGCACGGCCTCGGCATGCCGGGTGGTCGCCGGCCGGTTGGACACCACGCCGAACGTGGTGCTGCGCACGAGCGTGCGCAGCAGGGAAGTCTTGCCCACATTCGTGTGACCGACGACGGCGAGCGTGAACTGCGCGGTCACGCCGCGCCCTCGTCGCCCGGGCCGCGAACGTTCCCGGCCGGCAGGCCCGCACGGCGCGCGAGCGCGACCCAGTCTTCGCGCCGCTGCGCGCGATCCGCGGCCGACCACGCGAGGGCATCCGCATCGTCCGCCAGTCGAAGCACGATGGGACAATGCGCCACCTCGACGAGTGCGGCCACGAAGCGTTCGAGTCCCCGGTCCGGGGTGGTCGCAAGACTGGCCTGCAGGGTGAGGCGTGGCCAGTCGGTCGCGCGCGCCACGCGGTCGATCGCGTCACGCT
Organism: Gammaproteobacteria bacterium; assembly: GCA_050247235.1. Taxonomy (GTDB): domain Bacteria; phylum Pseudomonadota; class Gammaproteobacteria; genus CAIKBL01. The sequence continues at coordinate 24,926 of JBFWUN010000027.1, read as the reverse complement.
GACCCGCCCGGTCGGTGACCACGCCCAGGTCACACAACACACCCGCCGGCGGCGACGCCTGCCGTTCGAGCGCAAGCCACGCGCCGATGGTTTCCGCCCGGGAAGCCGGCGCGCTCGTGGCGGTCACCGGACGCGGATGCGGGGAGTCATCGGCATCGAGTACGTGCACGTTCGAATCAGTGGACAGCAGCGCGCGCAACCGCGCGTAGCCAGGTTCCGCAGAGTCGAGCTGCAGGCGGCGATCATGCAGAACGCGCAACAGATACGTCAGCAGCATCGCGATGGCGCGCGGCAGCAGGCCGTAGACCCAGAGCGCGCCGAGCACGAAGTATCCCCAGCGCTGGCGCACTTCCTCCTGGCGAGGCTCCGTGGAGCCGAGACGACTCCGGGCAATCTCCGCCGGCGAGGGAACCTCGATCCCGCAGGCGGCCACCGGCTGCATCGCCACACCGAGCGCACGCGCCACCGTGGCCTCCGCAAGCACCGTGCTGCCCCAGTGGAAGTCCACCTGCCGCAACGTGAACCAGGCCGAGCAACCGAGCCACGCGCCGAACAGCAGCGCGAGCCACACCGCGTGCGACAGCAGCGCGAGGCGGGCGCGCCCACCGGGCTGCCGCAGCAGGTAATGTGTGAGCGCCTGCGCAGGCGGCCCCGCCTGGCGTCGCGGATCGAGCAGGCGCACGGCGCGCGCAACCTGCGTGCCCAGCCAGCCGGCAAGCGACAGGAACGGCGCGCCGTCCTCGGTGCCGCGTCCCGCGAACTTCCGTCGGACCGTCGCAAACAGTTCTGCGCTGATACCGGCACCCCACAACGCAAGACTCAACGCATGCGGCAGCAGCAGGGTGCCGAGCACGGAAACCACGTTGACCGAGCCCCCGTCGCCGCGCGGGAAGACCCCGGTGACACCCAACCCGACGAAGAACGCGACGCCCACCAGCACGCCGCGCACGATCCCGAGTCGCGACTGCAACCTCGCCGTCGCGGCGCCATACGGCGTGGCGGCGAGGAAGCGTTCGGCGCGCGCCTGGACGCGCGCGTCGAACGCCGCCGCCTGCGCGCGAAGCGCCGCTTCCAGTGCTGAGTCACGGCGCGGCGCGCCTTCCGCTTCTTCAACGATCCGCCATGTCTCGGCGGCGAGGTATTGCTTGACGGCTTGCATGACGTGGCGGGCAGTCCGGAGCAGGTGTGGAAGGTCCGCGGAAGTTGCTGGCCCGGGCGCGCATGCCGCGAGGCTGGCAGTTTACAGGGCATGTCCGGATGCCGCAGCCCGGCGAGGGTGATCTCAGCGGCTCGAGGGAGCGGATTATGGGGAGAAGGCCACTCTCGTCACATGCACAACGGCGTAGCAGCCTGTACAGGCATTGGGGACAGTTTACTCGTGCGGGACCCGATGGCAGGTATAAGTAAACTGCCCAGCTCAGCGTTCGCGCGCGGCTTCGTCGCGCAGCCTGAGAAGCGGCGAGAGCACGAAATCGGCCACGCGTCGCTCGCCGGCGCGCAGTTCGACCTGTACCGTCATTCCGGGCGTCAGGACCAGCGGCTTGCCGAGCGATGTCCGTGGGCGTGCCGCCAGCGCGATCTCCGCGACGTAATGCGGTGCGGCCCCGGGCGCCGGCACAGCGGCCCGTGACACGTGCCGCACGGTGCCTTCCAGCACGCCGTAGCGGGTGAAGTCGAAGGTCTCAATCTTCACCACCGCGCGCTGGCCCGGCGCCACGAACCCGACGTCGCGATTCGCGATCCGGGCTTCGACATCCAGGCGCGCGGCCTCGGGCACGATCACGAGCAACGGCTGCGCCGCCGTGACGACACCTCCCACGGTGTGCAGCGCGAGCTGCTGGACGGTGCCAGCGAGCGGGGCGCGAAGCACCGTCAGCGCGCGCCGCCGCGCGGTCTTCCGGAGTCCCTCGTCGCAAGCCTGCAATGCGCGTTCGGTATCGGCGAGCTCGGCACCGAACTGCGCGCGTCGTGCCGCGCGCGTGGCCGCGCCACGGGCCGCGAGTGCGGCGAGCGTCGCTTCCAGCGCGGAGAGCCGCGCGCGCTGCGCAGCGAGTTCATGCGCCACCGACAGCCGCTCCCGTTCCGCCGACAGCCACTGCATGCGGGGAACATGTCCGCGTTCCGCCAGTTCCCTGAACGCCTGCGCGGCTTCCGTCACCAGCGGCAGGCTGCGCGCGAGGTGCGTCACCTGCACCGCCGCCGCGGCGCGTTGGGCACGCTGTTCGCGCTCCTTTTCTGCGAGTTCGGCGTCGTGCGCGTGCATCTCGGCGCGCTGCTGCTCCAGGCGGGCGCGGGCGCGCGCAACCCCGGGATCCGATGACGCGAGCGCCGCGTCGGCAAACGGCGCCGCCCGCGCATCCAGCAGCGCGCCCAGACGCTCCCGGTCCAGCAGCAGTGCCAGCCGCTCGGCGGACAGGCGAGCGTGATCCGCCGTGGCGGCGGTGTCGTCGAGTTCGATCAGGAGCTGGCCGGCGACCACGTGCTGGCCTTCCTGCACGTGGATCGCGGTGACCGTGGCAGTCTCGGCCGCCTGCACCACCTTGCTCCGCCCGTGCGGCACCACCTGTCCGGGCGCGACGCTCACGATATCGACCCGCGCGACCCACGACCATGCGATCGTGCAGATCACGAGGACGATGACGGTCCACCCGATCGTTCGCTGCCAGCGGGGCGCCGGCGTTTCCGCAAGCGCGTCGAGCGGCGCCAGGAAACCGCCGTCGAGGTGACGCGGCGCGCTCACACCGAGATCCGCCGGATGCCGGACTTCAGCGCGATCGCGTTGAAGTTGACCAGCAGCCCGCGTCGTATCCCGAGCAGCCTGAGGTAGGACACCAGCTGCGCGACGTGCAGTGTGCTGAACCGCTCGATGGCCTTCACCTCCAGCACCAGGCTGTCCTCCACCACGAGATCGGCATCGAGCCCGCTTGCAAGCGTGCTGCCTTTGTACGACACGGCGATCGATCGCCGTTCACCGCGCAGGCCCGCGAGCGCGAGCTCCTGTTGCAGCGCCTGCGCATAGACTGGCGCCACGAGCCCCGGTCCGAGCGTGCGGTGCACTTCCGAGGCGAGCGCAATCACCTCGTCCATCAGTCCCTCCCTGGCTTCAATCATCCGACTCTCCTCCCGGTGTCCGGCGCGATGGCGGGCCTTCCGGCGGAATCGCCTGGAGTTTCCGCAACCGCGCGTAATATCCCCCGCGCGCAAGCAGCTCAGCGGGCGTGCCGGCCTCGGCGATGCGCCCCGCCTCGATCACCATCACGGTGTCCGCATGGCGCAGCGCCGTCAGGCGATGCGCCGCGATGATCACCGTGCGCCCCCGTGCGAGTTGCGGCATCCTCGCCTGGAGCGAATCTTCGGCGTCGTGGTCGAGCGCGGACGTGGCTTCATCGAGCACGAGAATGCGGGGATCGTTCGCCAGCGCCCGCGCCAGCGCGATCCGCTGACGCTCTCCTCCGGACAGGGCGTGCCCTTCCTCGCCCACGCGCGTGTCGTAACCTTCGGGCAGCGCGACGATGAACTCGTGCGCACCGGCAAGTCGCGCCGCCGCCTCGATCCGCGCAAACGGCAGGCCCGGATCGCGCAGCGCGATGTTGTCGCGAATACTGCGTTCGAAGAGCCGCGCGTCCTGCCCGACCACGCCGATCTGGCCGCGCAGCCACGCGAGATCCAAGGTGGCGACATCGTGTCCGTCGAACAGCACCCGTCCGCGCGTGGGGGCGTACAGGCCCTGGAGGATCCTCAGGAGCGTGCTCTTGCCGGACCCCGAGCGGCCGCAGAGCCCGACAACCTGTCCCGGGGCGATCTCGAAGCAGAGGTCGTGCAGCACGTCGGGTCGTTCGGCGGCATGGCGGAACGCGACGTGCTCGAACGTGATCCGGCCGCGCACCCCGGGCAGCACGGCCCCGGCGGGGCCATCGACACGTTCCGCCGGGGCATGCATGACGTCGGCGAGACGTCGCATGGCGACGAACGTCCCTTGCCACTCCTGCCAGATCGGTGCGAGGCGCTGGAGCGGTGCGATGGCGCGGCCGGCCAGGAGGTTGAAGGCGACGAGTCCGCCGACCGTGAGCGACCCTCCGATCACGTGGCGCGCGCCGATCCACAGCACGCCAAGCATCACCGCACGCTGCACCAGGACCGAGAGTTGCTGCAGCGTGTTGCCGTGCCCCACGGCGCGAAGATTCGCGCGGGCGACCGCGGCCAGCAGGTCCTCCCAGCGGCGCACGTGGACACTCTCCGCCGCCGCGGTCTTCACGGTGTCGATGCCGGAGATGGTTTCGATCAGGAACGTCTGCGCCTCGGCACCCCGCCGGCAGCGATCGTCGAGCGCGGCCCGGAGTGCCGGGGTCAGCGCAAGCACGAGCAGGATCTGAAGCGGCACGCTGGCGAACACGAGCACCGCAAGACTGGCGTCGTACCAGGCGAGCAGCGCGCCGCACACGAGTGCGAAAGGAAGCTCGACGGCGAGCAGCAGCGCGCTGCCCGTCAGCACGGCGCGGACCTGCTCGAGTTCCCGCACGCGCGCGACGGTGTCACCGACGCGGCGCGCAGCGAAATAGGCGCTCGGCAGCGCGAGAAGGTGCCGGAACACGGACCGACCGAGGCGGGCGTCCACCCGGGCCGCGGTGTGCGCGAGCAACGCATTGCGCACTGCGCCAAGCGTGGTCTCGAACAGCACGGTGATCGCAAGTGCGGCACAGAGCACGTCGAGCGTCGCGAGTCCGTGATGGACGAGGACCTTGTCGATTACGACCTGGAAACACAAAGGCGCGACGAGCGCGAGGAGCTGCAGCACTGCCGAGGCAATCAGCACGTCGGCGAACGGGCGGCGCAACCGCAGGCAGGCGCGCACGAGCCAGCACAGACCGAAGCGCGCAGGGTCGCCATCCGCGGGCAGCCGGCGGGTGACGAGTACGACGTCCCCGGCCCACTGGGCTTCGAACTCCCGGCGGCTCAGCACGCGCGGGCCGGGCTCGTGCGCGTGCTTGACGAGCACTTCGTCGGCACGCACCCCGGCGAGCACTGCGCTGCCGCCGCCGCGCCAGCGCACGAGGGCCGGCAGCGGCAGGTGCGCGAGGCGCGCCCAGCTCGCGCGGATGGCGCGCGCGCGCAGGCCGAGCCAGCGCGCGGCGCGCACCAGGTCCGTGACCGACGGCGGCTCCCCGCGAACGCCAAAACGACTCGCCAGCTGCCCGGGCTCCACCGGCACACCGTGCCAGCGCGCCAGGGTCACCAGTGCGAGCATGCCCGCCTCCCGCGTCGCGTCCATGCGTCGCGTGCCTCTCCGTGTCCAGGTCCCGCGAGTCTAGCGAGGGGCGCGCGGGGCGCCCGCGCGTCGCGGCGCCCCGCAGGGCTGCGCGGGAGGAGATCCCGCGCGGCCTTCAGGTAATCGGCGGGTCGCTCACCACTCCAGCGGGTGGCCGAACTCCGAGTGGTACGCCGCGGCGAACTCCGCGCGCGTGAAGCGATGATTCTGGGTCCCTGCGTGCGCGATCTTGATCGCGCCGAGCAGCGCCGCGATGCGCCCGGTGACGGCCCATTCAAGGTGATGCATCAGCCCGTACAGGAGTCCGGCGCGGTAGGCGTCCCCGCAGCCGGTCGGGTCGGTGACTGCCGCCGGTTTGGCGGCCGGGATCTCCAGTCGGCCGTCGCGCGTGAAGATCCAGGAGCCAGCCGCACCCCGCGTGACGATCAGCGCCTCGACATGGCGGCCGATCTCCGCCAGTGACCAGCCGGTCCGCTCCTGCAGCAGCTCGGATTCGTAGTCGTTCACGGTCACCCAAGTCGCCTTTGCGATGAACGACTTCAGGTCGTCACCGTCGAACATCGGCATGCCCTGGCCGGGATCGAAGATGAACGGGATGCCGGCGTCCGCGAACTGCGCAGCATGTTCGATCATGCCCTGGCGTCCGTCGGGTGCGATGATGCCGATCGTGATGCCCTGGGCGTCGGTGACCTTGTTGTCCGCCGAACGCTCCATGGCACCGGGGTGAAACGCGGTGATCTGGTTGTCGTCGAGATCCGTCGTGATGAATGCCTGCGCCGTGAGCGTCCCGAGTGCCACTTTCACGTGCGTCCGATCGATGCCGCACCGGTCCATCCACTCCGCGTACGCCGAGAAATCGATGCCGACTGTCCCCATCGGCACGGGGCGGCCGCCGATGAGTCCGAGGTTGTACGCGATATTGCCCGCGCAGCCGCCGAACTCGCGCCGCAGCTTGGGGACCAGGAACGAAACGTTGAGGATATGGATCTTGTCCGGCAGGATGTGGTTCCGGAACCGATCCTGGAAAACCATGATGTTGTCGTACGCGAAGGAGCCGCAGATCAGCGCCGCCATGAATATCACCCCGTCGTCCCGTGAGCCAGTCGGACCGGCATCATAGCGCCGACCCGTCGAGGACACGATGGAAATCCTGGACATCCTGCTGAACAGCCGCGTGGTGATGGCCGTCGTGCTGTTCGGGATTCTCGCCGGTGCCGAGCCGTTCCTGGAGCAGCGGATCGCGCGACACTTCGCCGGGAACCCGCCGGCGCTGTGGGCGTGGGAGCATGTCGGCCTGCCGCTGCTGCGCGCAGCGCTGGTACTCGGGTTCGTCTACCTCGCATACCCGGCACTGTTCGGCCTGCGCGAAGCGCCGGGGCTCGGTCTGCTGCTCGCCGCTGAGGAAGCGCGCACGAGCACGGTGCTGGGCGTGCTGTACCTGCTGGCACTGCTCGCGCCGGTCATCCCGCTGTTCTACGCCCATCCGGAGTTCGTGCTGCCACTGCAGGGTATCCTCGCGACCGCGTTCCTCTTCAAGTGGATGACGGCCTACCTGCACATCAATACCGTCTCGCTCTGGCCCGGGTCCGACCTGGCGGCCGCGATCGTGCTGACCGCCTACCTCGCGCACCGCATCGGGCGTCGCCTGGGGCAGCGTGTCGGCAGTTCAATCGACGCGCTGCACGATCGGCACGGGTTCGACGCGCTCGCAACGCACGTGCTGACTCTCCAGGCGCAACTGCCCGTCATCGTGATCTACGCCACGGGCCTCGCGCGCCAGATCGCGATCTGAGCGGCGGACGCCCGGGGCGGAACGCCGCGCCATCGACGTCAGGTCCGGGAGGCGTTCGGCACCACGCGTCAGGCCGCGCCCTGGGCGCGTGCCTTCGACATCCCCAGCAGCGGTCCGAGAAAGCGGCCTGTGTGGCTGCCCGGGCTGCGGGCGATGTCCTCCGGCGTGCCGGTCGCGATGATGCGGCCGCCGCCGCTGCCCCCTTCGGGGCCGAGGTCTATTACCCAGTCGGCCGTCTTGATCACGTCCAGGTTGTGTTCGATGACGACGATAGTGTTGCCGTGGTCGCGCAGCCGGTGGAGAACCTTCAACAGCTGCTCGATGTCGTAGAAGTGCAGCCCGGTGGTGGGTTCGTCGAGAATGTAGAGCGTCTTGCCGGTATCGCGCTTGGAGAGTTCGCGCGCCAGTTTCACGCGCTGCGCCTCGCCACCGGAGAGCGTGGTCGCGTTCTGCCCCAGCCGGATGTACGACAACCCGACATCCATGAGCGTCTGCAGCTTGGGCGCGATCATCGGGACCGCGGAGAAGAACTCGCAGGCGTCCTCCACCGTCATGTCCAGCACCTCGCAGATGTTCTTCCCCTTGTAGAGGATTTCCAGGGTCTCACGGTTGTAACGCCGGCCCTTGCAGACATCACAGGCCACGTAGACATCCGGCAGGAAATGCATCTCGACCTTGATGACGCCGTCGCCCTGGCACGCCTCACAGCGCCCGCCCTTCACGTTGAAGCTGAAACGGCCCGGCTGGTAGCCGCGCGTGCGGGACTCGGGGACGGCGGCGAAGAGATCGCGGATCGGGGTGAACAGTCCCGTGTACGTGGCCGGGTTGGAGCGTGGCGTGCGGCCGATCGGGCTCTGGTCGATGTCCACGACCTTGTCGAAATTCTCGATTCCCTCGTAACGCGCAAATGGCGCCGGCTCGAGACTGGCGCCGTTCAGTTCACGCGCGCAGAGGTGGTAGAGGGTGTCGTTGATGAGAGTCGATTTGCCCGATCCGGACACTCCGGTGATGCACACCATGAGCCCGCACGGGATCTCGAGATCCACGTCGCGCAGGTTGTGACCCTGCGCGCCGAACAGGCGGAAGGTCCGCAGCGGATCCACTGGATACCGATGCTCCGGGATCGCGATGCGGCGACGCCCCGACAGGTACTGCCCGGTCAGCGATTCGCTGCTCGCCTCGATGTCCGCAGGGCTGCCCTGCGCGATCACGCGGCCACCGTGCACACCGGCGCCCGGTCCCATGTCGACGACGTGATCAGCGAGCCTGATGGCATCCTCGTCGTGCTCCACGACGATGACGGTATTGCCGAGATCGCGCAGGTGCTTCAGCGTGTCCAGCAGGCGCGCGTTGTCCCGCTGGTGCAGGCCGATCGACGGTTCATCCAGGATGTACATCACGCCGACGAGCCCGGCGCCGATTTGACTCGCGAGCCGGATGCGCTGGGCTTCGCCGCCTGACAGCGTGTCCGCGCTGCGCTCCAGCGTGAGATAGTCGAGCCCGACGTTCACGAGGAACTGCAGCCGCAGCCTGACTTCCTTGACGATCTTCGCAGCGATCTCGCCGCGCTTGCCCGGCAGGTCGAGCGCCGCGAAGAACTCGAGCTCCGCGCCGATCGGCAGCGCCGTGATCGACGGCAGCGGCCGTCCGCCGACGAACACGTGGCGCGCGGCGCGGTTCAGCCGCGTGCCTTCACACTCCGGGCAGGGCTTGGAGCCGAGGAAGCGCGCCAGGTCCTCGCGCACGAGATTGGATTCCGTCTCCTTGTAGCGCCGTTCCATGTTGGGCAGCACGCCCTCGAACGGGTGCTTGCGCGTGTAACTGCGTCCGCCGGAGGTGATGTAGGTGAACGCGATATCCTCTTTGCCGCTGCCGTAGAGGATAGCCCTGCGGACCGGCGGCGCGAGGTCCTGGAACGGGGTATCGAGCTCGAAACCGTAATGCGCAGCAAGCGCGTTGATGAGCTGGAAGTAGTACGCGTTGCGCCGATCCCAGCCATGGATCGCGCCGGCCGGCAGGCTGAGTGCGGGCCGCTCGACCACCCGGTCAGGATCGAAGAACTGGATGATGCCGAGACCGTCGCACTGCGCGCATGCCCCGTGCGGGTTGTTGAACGAGAACAGGCGTGGTTCGAGCTCGTTGAGACTGTATCCGCAACGGGGACAGGCGAACTTTGCCGAGAAGAGCAATTCCGCGCGCGCAGGTGCGTCGATGAACTGCACCTTCGCGACACCCTCGCCCAGCTTCAGCGCGGTTTCGAACGACTCGGCAAGGCGGGACTGGTTGTCGCCGCCCACCTTGAGGCGATCGACCACCACGTCGATGTCGTGCTTCTTGTTGAGTGCGAGCGTGGGTGGGTCGTCGAGCGTCACGACCTGCCCGTCCACGACCGCGCGCACGAAACCCTGGCGCGCGAGCTGCTGGAGGACCTGCTGGTGCTCACCCTTGCGGCCCTTGATCACGGGCGCCAGGATCATCAGGCGGGTATCGGCCGGGAGCGCCAGCACCTGGTCCACCATCTGGGAAACGGTCTGGGCTTCCAGGACTTCGTCGTGATCGGGGCACCGCGGCTCCCCCACTCGGGCATACAGCAGGCGCAGGTAGTCATAGATCTCGGTGATGGTGCCGACCGTCGAACGCGGATTGTGCGACGTCGATTTCTGCTCGATCGAGATCGCGGGTGACAGCCCTTCGATGTGATCGATATCGGGCTTCTCCATCATCGACAGGAACTGCCGCGCATAGGCCGAGAGAGACTCGACGTAGCGCCGCTGACCCTCGGCATAGATGGTGTCGAACGCGAGCGACGATTTGCCGGATCCCGACAGCCCGGTGATCACGATGAGCCTGTCCCGGGGCAGATCGAGATCGATGTTCTTCAGGTTGTGCGTGCGTGCGCCGCGAAGATAGATCGTGTCCATCGGTCCTCGTCCGAAATGGGGCAACCGAGTTGAGCGCGGGCCGTCCCCGGGCGTGGGTGCGGAGTGGCGGGCGGAAACGGCAAACGATTACTATACGGGTTTCCAGTCACCCCCGGCAAAGCCAACGCTCCCGTGTCTTCCCCGGACCGCATGACCGTGCTCGAACGCCGCACTGCCGTGGCGCTGGCCGCAGCGTTCTTCCTCCGCATGCTCGGCCTGTTCATGGTGCTGCCCGTGCTCGCGCTGTACGCGGATGAACTGCCGGGCGCCACGCCGCTGTACGTGGGGCTCGCGCTCGGCCTGTACGGCTTCTCGCAGGCGGCGCTGCAGATCCCGTTCGGTCGCTGGTCCGATCACCGTGGACGCAAGCCGGTGATCGCCGTCGGCCTCGCGATCTTCACGCTCGGCGGGCTGATCGCCGCATTCGCGGGACACATCTTCACGGTGATCATCGGTCGCGCGCTCCAGGGGGCCGGCGCCGTGTCGGGCGCGACGCTTGCGCTCGCCGCGGACCTGACGCGCGCGGAACAGCGTACGAAGACGATGGCCATCATCGGCATCAGCATCGGCAGCGCGTTTTCGCTGGCGTTCATCGTCGGGCCAATCGTCGACGCGCAGTTCGGCCTGCGCGGTGTGTTCCTGGCCGGTGCCGCCACGGGCCTTGGGGCGCTCGCGCTGATTGTCTTCGCGGTGCCCACGCCCCCTGCTCCGCAGCCCATCGCGATCACGCCGACGGCCGCGACGTCAGGCGAATTGCGCGCGCTGTACGGGGGGGTCCTGTGCCTGCACCTGGTACTGTCGGCGAGCTTCGTGTCCATTCCGCTCATCCTTGCGCAGGACCTCGGGTTGCCGAAGGCGCGACACTACGCCGTGTACGTTCCGGCACTTCTGATGTCGCTCGCGATCATCGGCCCGCTGCTCGGGAGATCGCATCGCGGTGCGCTCACGCGGCGCGCGTTTCCCGCCGCGATCGCGTGCATCGTGCTCGCGGAATGCCTGCTGTGGCTGATGCCCGCGACACATGGCGGGGTCATCGCGACGCTCACCCTGTTCTTTACCGGCTTCAATTTCCTGGAAGCCTCGCTGCCGAGCATGATCTCGCGCGCCGCGCCGGTATCGGGCAAGGGCGTCGCGCTCGGCACGTATGCCACCGGGCAGTTCGTCGGCACGTTCCTGGGTGGCCTGCTCGGTGGCGTGGCGGCGAGCGTATTCGGCAGCCATGGTGTGTTCGCGGCGGCCGGTTCGATCGCGTTGTGCTGGCTGCTCACCGCCGGCCACGGCGCATTCGCGCTGGGTCCCTCCCGCGGCTCCCGGGTCTGACGGGACCCTGCCGGTGGCGCCCCTCCGGGCGCGTCATTAGAATCGTGCCCGCAGCACGGACGCTGCGCCAGAACCCATCTGAAGGAGAATTCTCATGGCACGCGGAATCAACAAAGTCATGCTGATCGGCAATCTCGGCGCCGATCCGGAAATCCGGTATACCGCCGGCGGCAGCGCGATCGCGAACCTGCGGCTCGCCACCGCCGAAAGCTGGCGTGACAAGGAAACCGGCGAACAGCAGGAGCGCACCGAGTGGCACCGCGTGGTGTTCTTCGGCCGGCTCGCGGAGATTGCCGGCGAGTACCTCAAAAAGGGCTCGCAGATATATGTCGAAGGTCGTCTGCAGACCCGCAAGTGGCAGGACAAGGACGGGTCCGACCGGTATTCCACCGAGATCGTCGCGAACGAGATGCAGATGCTGGGCGGCCGCGGCGGCGCGGGCGGAGGCGGTGGCGGGAGTGGCTTCGAGGATGCACCGCCACGCGCGGCAGGAGGCGGTCGCCCCGCGCGCGGCGCCCAGTCGGGGGGGGCGTCCAGCGAGGCACCGATACCCGATTTCGACGACGACATTCCGTTCTAGACGGCGAGCCGCACGCCGCGGTCGCGGAGTCCGCGGCGTGCCGCCGGCAACCCGCGCGTAACGCCCCCGGAGACACGCCGGCCCCGCGCGCAGCCGGGCGCGGGAAAATCCCCTGACACCGCGGCGCGCCCGGCGCCATCCGCGAGCATCCTTTTGCCCGGACCGACGTCCCGACGGGGGACGTTTCAGCGGGCGCCAGGTTCCGGCGCGCCGCGTCCGGGCCCCTCGGGCGTCGCCGGCGGGCCCCGGCGGGATGACGGCCTTGCGCTGAGCTGGAGGCGTGGCCACAGGGCACGGCGCACGTCCTCCGGCAGCACGTGCTCCAGGTACTCCAGCGCGGTGCCGCTCAGGTTCCTGTCCGCGCTCGCCACCGCGTGAAGCGCGAGCGACAGCGCTTCGCGATCGAGCACCAGTCCGAGCAACGTGAACACGTGTTCCATGCTGTAGTTCGACGGCGGCGTTTCGAGCGTCGACGTCGCGACCAGGTCCTCCGGCAGATCGATATCGAACTGCAGGTCGCGCGCCGACCACTCGGTCGGCTCAGCCTGCACCTCGCGCGCCACCGCCGAGAACACGCGTGCCTGATCGATTCGCATGTAGGGATCGCGCGCGCGCATCCGGGTCAGGGCCCGCGCACAGCTGTAGCGGATGTTGAACTCTTCGTCTTCCAGTCCCTGCATCAGCGCCTCCACGGCACGCGGACTGTGCACCACTTCGAACACGCTCGGCAGTCGCTGGCGCGCGGCGAGCGGGAGGTCCGGATTGCTCATCGCATCGGCGAACGTGCCAAGGAGCTGCGGCGCCATCCAGCGCAATTCCATCCGCACGTCCTCGGCGAGCGCGTCATGCGCGAGCAGCGGAACGAGCGACGGGGCGAGACGGGGGTCCATGAATCCGCCATGCAGGCATTGGCGGATGCGCGTCGGATCACCGGACCCGAGTTCCACGATTGCGCGGGCAACCGGTCCCGCATGCGGATCGGCTCCGATCAGATCGTCGCTCGTACGGCGCTGCACCGGCGCCGGCTCCGCGGCGCCGCGCCGCGCGTTCTTCAGCTGCCTGATGCGTTGCATGAGCAGCGCACGCTCAGACGTCGCGGACGCCTCGGCGAGGGTCCGGCGCGTCGTCGAGTCCACGATCTCGTCCTCGCGCAGGCTGATCGCGCCCTCGCGCAGGCTCGCCGCGAGCTGCGCGACATAGCCGCGATGGAGCCTGACGACGACCAGCAGCACCAGCAGCGCGCATCCCATCGCGAGCGCGGTCGGCACGCGGATCGTCGACGCCGGACTGATCCACAGCAACCCGAGCAGCAGCCCGCTGCCCAGCAGGTCGCCTAGCCGATCCGACGCGACATCGATGATGGCCTTGGTCGGTCGCTTGGTCAGCGGGGGCAGCGGCGTGTAGAGCAGTTCGAATGCCGCGCGGAAAAACGAATTCCCGCAGGCCATCTGAACGGCACGCATCGCGACCACGGTGCCGAGGCGAGGCAGGACCAGCACGGCGCCGCCGAGCAATCCTGTCAGCAGCGGCATCACCGCGAGCGCGACCCCGATCCCGAAACGCTTCAGCACCGGCGGCCCCAGCAGCGACTGGATCACGAACGTGAGCACGCCGACCGCCGCGTAGAACTGCCCGAAGAACCCGGCCAGCTGCTCGCCACTGGCGACACTGGCGGCGGCCTGCGACTTCAGCGCGTAGTCGAGCACCGACCCGAGCACCGCAACCAGCACCATCACGCAGCCCATCCAGCGCAGATAGTCGTGCGACCAGAGCAGGCGTACGCCGGAGCCGTACCCCGGGGCCGCCGCCGCACTCCGCGCGCGCGGAGTTTCGCCGATCGCGCGGACCGCATAGCCGCATGCAAGATGAAGTCCGGCCAGCACCAGCAACATCGCGCGCAGGTCGACTGCGTTCGGCACTTCGCCTGCCACGAGTCCGCCCAGCACACCGCCGAGCGTCGCGGCGGCGCCGACCTTCGCGATCGTCTGGCGGGCCGTGTAGGGATCGAAACGCTCGTTGACGACCGACCAGAATCCGCTGATGAGCATCGCGCCGAACACCCCCATCTGCAGGTACAGCGCGACGGCTGTTGCGCGCGGCCACCCGGGCATCGCGAACCAGTCGGCGACGAAACAGGCAGCACTCACGGCGAAGGCCGTGCTGATCACGCGCAGCGGACCGTGGCGCGCGATCAGCCGTGCTACCACGAACACGGTGACGATCGACAGGATCGCGGTTGCCATCACCACCTTCGGCAGCGCCGCGACGTCGAAGCGCGACAGGAATAGCGCGTCTCGCGTGGCCTTGCCCGCCACCTGCTGCGCGATGATGAGCGTGGCGGCGCCGAGCGCCCACACCGTCGGCGGCAGTCGCGGGCTTGAGGCGCGCGTCACGCCCCGCGCCTCAAGCCCGCGCGAGGACGCCCCGGTACGCCTGTGCGAGCTGGACGAGTGTCAGCAGCCACAGGCAGCACAGGAACGCGGTGAGCCACGACAGCTCCGCGGGATCGCCCTTCGCGTACCAGGCATTGACGAGCAGGATGAGCGCGGACCCGAGCGCCTTGAAGAGGCGATACCCGAACATGTCGATCCAGGCTTTGGCCTGGTAGGTGAGCACCGGATCGACCGGGATGTACAGGAGCTCCTTGGAGGCGCGGTTGATCGAGTAAGACAGGCCACGATCGCCGATCTTCATCGCCGCCGCCATTGTCAGCGTGGTGTGCAGGTAGAACGCGACCGATCCCAGCGCGAGCACCAGCGGCTGTACCACGAGCCCGCCGATCGCACCGAACAAGCGATGGATGAGCGGCGTGAGGGTGACGTTGAGGCCGATCGAGATCAGCCCCATCAGGCTGAAGAACTCGCTGATGTACGCGGTGCGCCGGTCGGTATCCGGATACTCGATGGCGACGACCTGCAGGAACTGGTACTCGACGACCGGCTGCGCAAGCTGTGACAGGCAGAGCAGCGCGGCGATCAGCACGAGGTAGCGATTGCTCAACAGGGTCTTCCAGTCGGCCGTGGACGCGTGCGGCGCGCCGTGCTCGTGCACTTCCCGGTAGAGGCCCGCGCGCCACATCGCAACGTTGAACGCGAACACCAGCAGCAGGAGTCCCGCGCAGGAGAACAGCAGGTCCGCAGTGGCGAGACCGAAGTGCAGCACGAGCGCGCTCGCGAGCAGACCGCCGGCGACGCCACCCACCAGCCCACCGGTGCCCACGAACCAGAAACTGCGCGTGCCCTGCTCGGCGCTGCTGATCGCGTCGGTGAGACTCCAGAACTGTTCCACCAGCACCACGCTGAAGATGTCGACGAACACGTAGAACACCGTCGCGCCGACGAGGCTGCTCGGCGTGAACACGACGCGGAACAGCACCATGCAGATCGCGAACAGGAGTAGCGAAAACAACACGACCTTCACGCGCGTGTAGCGCTCGACCAACAGGTGATAGCCGCTGATCAATCCCATCAGGACGATTGCCGAGTAGACCCAGGCATAGGGCAGCGCCTCGGCACCGCCGAAGGCTATCAGCAGCGAACGCGACGCGGCCTTGACCTGGTAGTACGCAAGGATGATGAGGAAGAAATTGCAGAACAGCGCGAACGAACGTCCCAGCAGTGCGACGTCGGACCTGGATGTGCGCATCACGGGCTCGCTTGTCCGGATCGGAGAACGGTTGGTAAGGCTTGCCGCTGGCTCGAAGCCGATGCTAGAGTCCAGGCACGTATGGGGGGATACCGTATCACAGCCAGGTCGCTGGCGGGGCTTCTGCTGTCGCTGCTGCTGTGCGCGTCCGCGACGCCCGTCGCGCGCGCCGATGGCGGCGGCGACGCGGGTTCCCTGCGCGAAGCCTACGACCCCGGCCTGCAGGAAGCCCTGCAGCGTGAACTCGAACGCCTGGGCCTCGGCCCCGCACTGGCCGCGGAAAAGCTCTGCGTCGCACTCGTCGACATCACGGATATGAAATCGCCGAGGGTCGCTGAGATCAACGGCGACACCATGCTCTACGCCGCGAGCCTGCCCAAGATCGCGATCCTGCTAGGCGCATTCGTCGAGGCAGAACGCGGACGGCTGACCCTCGATGCCGCGACCCGCGCGGCGCTCACGCGGATGATCCGCGTATCCTCCAATCCCGATGCCACGCGCATGCTGAACCTCGTCGGCAAAAGGCGGGTGAACGCGATCCTGCAGTCCGAACGTTTCCGCCTCTACGATCCGCTCGTGAACGGCGGATTGTGGGTTGGCAAGGAGTACGCACAGGGTGCCGCGTTTCAGCGCGATCCGCTGCACAACCTGTCTCACGGCGCCACCGCGATGCAGGTCGCACGGTTCTATTACATGCTGGAGGCGGGTGAGCTGGTCAACCCGCGGCTGACCCGCCTGATGAAAGGCATGCTGGGCGAACCGGGCATCCGCCACAAGTTCGTGCGGGGCCTCGCGGGGCGTCCGGGCGTCAGGATTTATCGCAAATCAGGCAGCTGGCAGCAGTGGCATGCCGACAGCGCCCTCGTCGAGGCGCAAGGGCGCCGATACATCATGGTCGGGCTGGCCGAAGACCCTCGCGGAGGTGAATGGCTGGCTGCAATGGCGCCACGCCTGCACGACCTGATCGTCCCGACACGTCTCGCCGCCAACACCCGCTGACCGGACCGGCTTTGCGGCCAGGCACGATCAGATCTTCAACAGCGTGATGGTCGGCGTGTTCCGCGCGGGATCACTGTGGAATCCGCGGACGACGATCACGAAATCTCCCGTCTTGCCGAGTCCGAGTGATGTCGCGGCGCGGCGCGCGACATGGTTCGGATTCTCTTCCCCCACCGCGGGATCCACGTAGGGAATCGTGCCCCACAAAAGACTCATCCGGCGGCCCGTTTCCGCGTGATGGGTCACCGCGATGATCGGTGCCACCGGACGCGCGGCACTGATGGTGGTCGCGGTCATGCCATGCATCGAGATGACCACGATCGCCGCCGCGCCGGCCTCCTCGGCGAGCTTCGCCACCGAATTTGCCACCGCGTCTCCGAACGGCACGGTCCGATGGTCGGTGCTCGCGCGTGGCTGCCCGAACGGCAGCCGGTCATGGAGATGGTAGGCCTCCGTCTGGTGGGCGATACGCACCATGATGCCGACCGCCGCGAGCGGATGCTCCCCCACCGCGGTTTCACCGGACAGCATGACCGCATCCGCACCTGCGGCAACGGCATGCGAGACGTCCGTGACCTCGGCGCGCGTCGGGCGGGCGTTCTCGATCATCGATTCCAGCATCTGCGTCGCGACGATCACCGGACGGTCGTACAGACGCGCGCGATGGATCAGCTGGTTCTGCGCGAGCGGTACCTGTTCGGGATGCAGTTCCACACCCAGGTCGCCGCGAGCGATCATGATGCCGTCCGCCGCGCGGATGATCTCGTGACTGTTTGCGAGCGCTTCGGGCTTCTCGATCTTGGCGATGAGGGCCGGTGCCTGCGGACCCTCGCCGACCAGTGCGCGCAGCAGCTCGACATCCGCGGCGGAGCGCACGAACGACAGCGCGATGAAGTCCACGCGCTGCGCGAGCGCGAAGCGCGCGTCCTCGATGTCGCGATCGGTCAGCGACGGAGCGGAAACGGCGACGCCTGGCAGGTTGATGCCCTTGTGATGTCCAACCACCCCCCCCGCGACAACGTCGCACATCACGTCTTCGCCGGTCACCTCGCGCACCACGAGTTCGACTGCGCCGTCGTTGAGGAGGATTCGATTCCCCGGCACGACATCACGGGGCAGCGCCGCGTAACGGGACGGGATCACCGTTGCGGTTCCCGGCACATCTCGCGTCGTGACCGTCACGCGCGTCCCGGTCTCGATGTGCACCACGTCCGCGACGAATCGACCGGTCCGGATCTTCGGCCCGCACAGGTCCGCGAGAATACCAACCTGCCGGCCGCATGCCTGAGCATGCGCGCGGATATGCGCGATGGCCTGCGCATGGTCGTCGGTGTTTCCATGCGACATGTTCAGGCGGAAGACATCGACGCCGGCCTCGACGAGACTCCGGAGCATCTCGCTGCTGCGCGACCGCGGACCGACCGTGGCCACGATCTTGGTCCGCCGGTGGCTCTGCAGTTGGAGATTCGGGTTGATGGTCATCGACGCTCCCGCTTCGTTTGCCGCCCTTGTGCATAATGCCCGGGTCGGCCCCCCATGTGGACCGGGCTTCTCCCGTGCGGCCCGGAACACGCACTGTCGCGCCCTCCGCCTAAGAGCGGTCGCGATCGGCTTTCCTTTAAGGTGAGGCATCCTTGAGCCAAATCGACCTGCTGCGGACGACGCGCTTCTGGCCCCTGTTCGCCGCCCAGTTCCTCGGGGCGCTGAACGACAATGTCTACCGCTTTGCGCTCGTCATTTTCATCACCTTTCGTCTTGCGGAATCGAGCATCGTCCCGGCGGGGACGCTGGTGGTGCTGAGCGGGGGCATCTTCATCCTGCCGTTCTTCCTGTTTTCGGCGCTCGCCGGCCAGCTCGCGGATCGCTGTGAGAAGTCCCGGCTCATCCGGCTGATCAAGTTCGCGGAGATCGGCGTGATGGGGCTGGGTGCGATCGGGTTCTATCTCCAGGATGCCGCGTGGCTCCTGGTCGTGCTGTTCCTGATGGGGACGCAATCGGCGTTCTTCGGTCCACTCAAGTACGGCATCCTTCCCCAGCATCTCGCCGAGCACGAGCTCACCGGCGGCAACGCGCTGATCCAGATGGCGACCTATATCGCGATCCTGTGCGGGGCGGCCGCGGGGGGGTGGCTCGCGGCCTGGTCGGATACGGGCCCGCTCCCGGTGGTCGCCGGCGTGGTGGGGGTCGCAGTCGCCGGCTGGCTGTGCGCGCGCCGGGTACCCGAGGCTGCCCCCAGTGATCCGGCGCTCCGCCTCGAATGGAATCTCGCGGGTTCGACCTGGCGGCTGCTCCGCGACGCCCTGGCCTCGCGCGAAACCGCGGTGCTGATGCTGACGATATCCTGGTTCTGGTTTCTCGGAGCGACGTTCCTGAGCCTTGTGCCGAGCTACGGCAAGGATCTCCTTCACGCCGATGAACGGGCTGTCACCTTGCTCAACGCGGCGTTCACGATCGGCATCGGCATCGGCTCGCTCGCGTGCGAGACGCTGTCGGGTCGCCGGATCGAGCTCGGGCTGATGGCGCCCGCGGCGCTCGGCATCTCGCTGTTCGCGCTGTTCGTGGGGTGGCTCGGTCTCCCCCAGGTATCACGCGCGACGCTGACCCTTGGACACTTCTTCCACGAGCCCGCCGCGCTCGGGATGTTCATCGCGCTGATTGGCATCGGGGCGTCCGGGGCGATCTACATTGTCCCGCTCAACACGGCCCTGCAGGCACGCGCGGCGCCAGCTCACCGGGCGCGCCTGATTGGTGCATTGAACGTGCTCAACGCGCTGTTCATGGTTGGCTCTGCGGTCTTCACCGCGACGATCTACCAGGCGGGATTCGACATCCCGACGATCTTCTCGCTGGTCGCCATCCTCAACGTCGCGATGATTGTTGCCGCCCTGCGCGCGTTGCCGGAATTCCGTGCGCGTCTACGCGCGCTGGCGATTGGCGCGCGCTGAACGTGTGCGCCGCTCGGCGCGTGCATCCGCGGCTCCGCCGCCGAACACAAGCGCTTCCACGTCACGAAAGTGTGCGACGAAGTGCACCTGGACGCCCATCCTGACGTCCGCCGGCAACTCTTCGTAGTCTCCGCGATTGGCTTCCGGCAGCAACACGCAGCGGACACCGTTGCGACGTGCCGCAACCAGCTTCTCGCGCACCCCGCCGATGGGCAGTACGCGCCCGGTGAGTGTCAGCTCACCCGTCATCGCGCAGGCGAGCCGCGGCGGCATGTTTCGGGCGAGCGACAGCAGCGCCGTCGCCATCGTGATGCCGGCACTCGGCCCATCCTTCGGGGTGGCACCTTCCGGTACGTGGAGATGCACGAAGGACTCGTCGAAGTAATCCGATGCGGCGCCGTAGTCCGCGAGGTGTGATGCCACGTAACTGTAGGCGATTTCGGCCGATTCCTTCATGACGTCGCCAAGCTGCCCGGTCAGCTTGAAACCACGATTCTTGGTGTGGACCCGCGTCGCCTCCACGTCGAGTGTGGCGCCTCCCATCGCCGTCCACGCGAGTCCCGTGACCACGCCCACGCCGCGCTGCGGCGCCTCCCGGCGGAACACCGGACTGCCGAGATAGTCCTGCAGGTTCGCCGGTGTCACGCGGATTCTCGCGCGCGGCGATTCGAGCACCTTGAGTGCCGCCTTGCGAGCGATCCGGCTCAGCTGCTTCTCGAGGTTGCGGACGCCGGCTTCGCGGGCGTAGTCATCTATGATCCGGCGCATCGCCGTGTCGCTTATCAGGAGCTGCGAGCTCTTCAGTCCCGCCTTCGCACGCTGCTTGGGCCACAGGTGCCGTTTCGCGATCGCGAGCTTCTCTTCGGCCAGGTACCCTGCCAGGCGGATGACTTCCATGCGATCAATCAGCGGCCGTGGAATCGTGTCGAGCTGGTTGGCCGTACAGACGAACAGCACCCGCGAGAGATCGAATCGCACATCAAGATAGTGATCGAGGAACCCGGAATTCTGCTCCGGGTCGAGAACTTCGAGCAGTGCCGAGGCGGGATCTCCCTGGTAGGACGCGCCGATCTTGTCGATCTCATCGAGCAGGATCACCGGATTCGCCGTCTGAGTCTCGCGCAGCGCCTGGATGAACTTGCCTGGCATCGCGCCGATGTACGTGCGCCGGTGCCCTTTGATCTCGGCCTCGTCACGCATGCCGCCCACGCTGAAACGATAAAACTCGCGACCGAGCGCACTGGCGATCGAGCGGCCTATCGACGTCTTGCCCACGCCGGGGGGGCCGACGAGCAGCAGGATCGAGCCGGCCACGTCACCCTTCAGCGCGCCGACGCCGAGGAACTCGACGATGCGATCCTTGACGTCCGCCAACCCTTCGTGGTCTTCATCGAGGACCTGCCGCGCGTGGCGGATGTCGAGATGGTCCTCGGAGTAGCGGCCCCACGGCAGGTTTGTCAGGTGATCGAGATAATTCCGCGTGACTGCATACTCGGGAGATCCGCTGTCCAGAAGCGACAGTTTCCGTAGCTCGTCATCGATGCGTGCCTGCGCGGCCGCGGGCACCACGCACTCCTCCAGGTTGGATCGGAAGCGCTCCAGTTCGATGGCCTTCTCATCTTTTGAAATTCCCAGCTGCTGCTGGATCTCCTTCAACTGCTCGCGGAGGAAGAATTCGCGCTGCTTCTCGGTGACGCGCTCCTCCACTTTCTGTCGTATCTCGCTCTGCAGTCCGGCCATTTCGATTTCGCGCTGCACGAGCAGCAGCACTTTTTCCATCCGCGCGATGAGCGGCAGGGTCTCCAGTACCTCCTGGAGATCCTGCGCCGGGGCGCTGGTCAACGCGGCGGCGAAATCCGCCAGAGGGGAAGCGTCGTCCGGGTTGAACCGCTCGAGGTACGCGCGCAAGCCTTCCTTGTAGAGCGGGTTGAACGGCAGAAGCTCTTTGATCTTCGCGATGATCGCGAGTGCGTAGGCGCGGACGTTCTGCCTGTCCTCGGGCGGGATCGATGGATAGTCGACCTGCGCGACGAAGGGCCGTTCGCGCGAAATGAAGCTCGCGATACGGAACCGCTGCAGACCCTCGGCGATGAACTGGATACGCCCTTCCCCGCGCATCGGCTGGTGCATGCGCACGACCGTCCCGAACTGGCTCAGATGCTCGCTGCCAGGCGTGGCGATGTCGCCCGCGGGCGCGTAGACCAGGCCAACGAGACGATGCGGCGTATTGCCGACACGCTCGATCGTCTCCCGCCAGGGTTCCTCGGGAAACACGAGCGGCATCGTCTGCGCAGGGAAGAACGGCCGCGCTGGCAGGGGGAGCAGCAGCAGCTTGCCCGGCAGTGCATCTGCAAGCCTGGCGGGCACCGCGCTCGGCCCAGGGGCCCCGTCATCAACGAGGGTGCCGTTCGATGCTTGTCCTTGCGAGGAATGTGGTTGTTCTTCGTTCATCTCGGTCCGGTTCCTGCAGCCGTCACCGGATCCAGATGGGGAGCATCACGCGGAATTCAACCCTGCGGACTCAGGGCGGGTCGCGCAGCCGGTGTACAGTGTGCAACGCGTCGATCAGGTCGTCGGCCGAGGCGAACCGATCGTCCGGGGCCTTGGCCAGCAGCATGTCGATGATCGGCTGGAACTGCCGCACGGCACGCGGAAGTTCCGGGACGTCGGCGTGTACGTGCTGGTACACCAGGGCCGGCGCGGTGTCAGCCCGGTAAGGCTTCCGCCCGGTCAGCATTTCGAACAGGATGACGCCGGTGCTGTAGAAGTCTGCCCGGTGATCGACCATGCGGCCGAGCGCCTGCTCCGGCGAGATGTAGTTCGGGGTCCCGAGCACGCTCCCTTGCCGGGTGAGTTCGCTGGTGTCTCCGAGGCGCTTGGAGATCCCGAAATCGGCAAGCGCCAGGCTGTCATCCGATCGGAACATGATATTCCCGGGCTTCAGGTCGCGGTGCACGATACCGAGCGCGTGGATCGACCGCAGACCGTACGCGATGTGCACGAGGTAATTGACGGCGTCCTCGACCGTCACGGGATTCTCGATGCGCTGCTTGAGATCGCCGCGGGTGAAGAACTCCATCGCGATGAACCCGTATTGCTCGGTGAAGCCGTGGTCGAGGAACTTCACAACGTACGGACTTCTCACCTGCGCGATCAGCCCGGCTTCGCGTACGAACCGCTGCAGCACCTGGGAGTCCCTGACCTGGGCGACGTCAATGATCTTGAGAACCAGCGTGGTGCGGTCCGCCGCCCGCTCCGCCAGGTAGACGCGGGACGAAGCCCCCTGCCCGATCAGGCGCACGAACCGGTAACCGATCCGGCGACCATCGGGAGTCCGGTCATCCTCGCGCGTGCGAATACCGCCCAGCACCGCGGCGTCGCGGACGAGCGTGGTATTGAGTGGCTGCTCACGGGTGACCGCCTCGGACTGGCGTTCGGCCACCACCTCGCGCAGCAGGGTCGTCAGCCGTTCCGTGGTGATATCTGCCTTGCGGATGAATTCCGCGGCGCCGAGCTTGATTGCCTTCGCGGCGACGTACTCGTCGCCATGGGCGGTCATCAGCACGGCAGGAGGAAAGCCGGGCAGGTGCCGATATCGTCTCAGCCAATCGAGGCCGGTTTCGTGAAGCCCCAACTGGTAGTCCAGGATGAGGGCATCGTAGAGCGACCAGTCGAAGTCCGCACCCGGCGCGCCCTGCTGCTCGGGATCGTATTCGGTCACTTCGACATCCGGAATGCCGTGCGCGATGACACGGCGGGTGAAGGCCATGAATTCGCGCGAGTCGTCGACGATGATCACCTTCATCGAAAGCGGCACTTCGGCCCTGCATTTTGGGGTATCTTGGGCATGTCGCGCCGGGCCTGTCGTACGTCGCGTCGAGAGGGGAATCACGGAGAATTATGAGTTCTAACGACACCGGAATAAAGCGCGTGCCGCGACACCGCGCGCGCTGGGTGGCAACCGGCGCGCGCGTATGCGGCCTCGCGATATGGGCTTGTACGCAGCTGCCCGCCGTCCACGCGGCCGACACCCCCCTGCAGGGTGCTCCGGACACGGCGCGGTATCGCGCGTGGGTCCAGTCGATGAAAGACAACCCGCGCGGCCCGTTCGATCAGATCCGCTGGTTCTGCAAGGACGGCACGCGTCTGCCACCAACTCCATCCGCATGTGCACCGTACGGCGGCGGGGCGCAGCACGGTCAGTGGTCGGCGCATACGCTGGAACTCCGCAAGGTCGGGTATCGGATCGCCAACATCTACGCCGACCTCGATCCGGATGATGCGCTGGGTGACCCCACCTTCGCGACGCTCGGGCAGATGCTCGTCGAACAATTCCTGGTGCGCGCAGATGACGGCTGGATCCTGCGTCATGCCCGCTTCTATCGCGGGGCGTTCCAGGAGGAAGGCGAGCGCAAGGGCGCGCGCGCATTGCTGCTCCGAATGCTCGCGGATCCGGCCTGGCCGGCGCAGCGATTCCTGCTCCTGCGTTCGGCAGTGGCGGCGCTTCCTCATGGAATCGAGACGCCATCGGTCCGCGAAATCCGCCAGCTTTCTGCAACGCTGTCGGATCGGGACCCGCCTTTCAAGCCGGTCCGCAACAAGATCCACGGCCGGATGGGTCCGGAGGACGCACGTGCAGTGCGCGAGTACGCGGCCGGGTTGGCGGGTTCGAGCGCGGACTATGTGCGGCTTGCCGATCTGATCGATGCGCTCTACGCGCGTGACACCGCCGCCGCGCTCCGCGCCCTGCGGGAGCGCGTGTCGCCCGGCACGGCGATCGCGCAGACGCTCGATGCCGTACTGCCCGCGTGGCAGCCTCCGCTCGCGGCGGATCCGATGCGGCGGATTCCTGCCGTCGCGCGGCTCCTCGCGACGCTTCGCGAGGGTCTGCAGGAAGCGGCCACGCCGGCGCTCCGGCTGCAGATGCTGGACGCAAGTCTTGCACTGGATGCGGAGTTGTTCACCGATCTCGGCGCGTGGATGGCAACCGCCGAAACGCTCGGGCGACGCGCCCGCCTGGAGGCGCTCGACGTGGGCATCGATGCGTTGTACGGAACGGGACTGCTGTCACCGCGGGAGCGCGACGCAGTGCGCGGGGAGATCAGGAGATTTCTCACGACTTCTCCACCGACTGGCGCCGACTACAAGCGCACCGCGGACTATCTCGCGCTGATTCCGCAGTGGGCGACCCGACGCTATCACCTCCACTTCGGCCTTGCGCTCGAGACCTTGCTGCGCATCGAGCCGAAGGCGGCGCTGTTCGTGCAGGATGCACTGCGCGGCAGTCCGCTTTTCTTCTACGCGTCGCTCACGGATTCGCTGGTCCGCGATGCGAATCGCGTAACCGGGGTGCGCAACGAGCTGTTCGGCGCGCAGACGGGGGGTGGATTGCGCGGACTCAATCCTGGCCTCGCGCACGGCGTGCTGCACTTTGCCGAAGAAGGCGCGTCTGCCGCCA
>JBFWUN010000026.1:0-59791 GCA_050247235.1 Gammaproteobacteria bacterium | reverse complement strand
AGGCCACGACGGAAAGCCGGTTTCCAACCGCCGATAACCTGACCCGGATTTCTGTCGCACCTGGAAGTGGCACGACGACGAGAAGAACGTGCGACGCTTCCTCTTCGGGTCGACTGGACGCATGCTCACGTCCATATTCGATCTGCAGACACGACGTCTCGCCGTCGAGCTTGACGGGCAACTCGAACATTCCATACATGTGTCCTGCCTCTGCCGCTGCCGCAGTTTGGAGTTGACGGGTCGTGACATGCGCCAGGAGACCTTCAACCTTGTGTTTGATCTCCTGTTGCGTGGCGGACACGGCCAACTCGCCGTCGGCGCCGTGGTGCATGTTTGCGGTAACCAGGTCCCCGGCGTTCGGCGCGGACGCTGCGATCCCGGGTAGGGGGCCGGTTGACACGCTGGAAGCGCGCAACGATGTCTGCGTTGGCCACTGTGCCAGGACTTCCAGCAGCTGCCATTTCCTGTCTCCCATCGGAGGTGACGGTGCATTGGCACCCGCCGTCAAGGCCAACGTGGCTTCCAGGGCCTGGCCGTTCAGTGCTACCGAGGACTGCAGCGTGCCTGGCGTCGCGAGCGATCGCAGATCGGGGACCCGTTCGACCAGGCTGTGCGCCGTCCGCAGGAGGCTGGGCGCAACCGAGTCGGGCTTCTGCTGCAACAGTTCGAGAATATCCATTGAGAGCGCCTGCCAGGCCGGCCCCGGATCCAGCTTGCGTGGCAGGAGGCCGCGCAGAGACTGCGCTGTCGCAGTTTCCGCCCGCGCACTATCAGCCGGGTGCGCCTCGAGCACCGGGGTTGGCTGCAGCGCTACGACACGTGCCGCGAGGCGCGTACCCGGCGCGAACGGAACCGGCGTGGTCGATTCGATCGTCATGTCACCGACCCTCAGCGCAGTCGAGTTTCGACCCGAGGCGCCGATAACCGTGACGTCGAGCAATTGCCCGATCGCCCAGGCACGATTCACGGCCGGCACTTCGGCGGGGAATCGAAGCGCAGTGATGGGCGTGATTTCCATGGCTACGGAAGCGGCCACCCTGGTTGAAACTTGAAGTCGAAGGACTGCGCCCGAAACCAAGCAACATGACATCCGGACACCTTTGGTACATCCGTCGAGGCGCACAGCGGCGTGGACCGTTCCCGATCGCGGTAATCGAACGCAACATCGGGCTGGGTCGAATCGTCGCGTCCGATTCACTGAGCACGGACGGTGAGAATTGGCGCCCTGCGACCGAATTCCCAGATTTCGAGTTGCATCGTGCGATCCGGGAAAGAGGGGACGGTGCGCGCCTGGACGAACGTCAGCACGAACGTCGACGCAGCGAGGAACAAGGTTCCGCGGCGACCGGCTCGCGTCGGACAGGCGATCGACGCCGCCCCGAGGACCCGGAGGTCGTGGCACGACGGGAGCGCTCCTATCGCGTGTGGACAAGCCTTCACGCGGGGTCGCGTACTCCAAGCCTGTTCTATCCGTTGCTCACCCTAGGGGCGGTGGCCCTCCTGGCGACCGCTTGGTGGACGCGACCGTCTCCGCTGCAGGGAACCGCGGCTTGCGCGGCCCCACCCGCGAACGGGGTGAACTGGGAATCCTGCGACAAGCGTGGGGGCGTGCTGGACGGAAGCTCATTGAATAATGCGCACCTGCGGAACACGGTCTTCGCCTCTGCCAGCCTGCGCGCTGCGCGTCTGCAAGGCGCCCAGCTTGCGTACGCAGATCTGACGAATGCCGATCTCCGGGATGCGGATCTCGCTGGTGCCGATCTTCGCGGCGCAACACTCGTGGGGGCGAATCTCGCGGGGGCGAACCTGGCGAACTCGGTTCTCGAGTTCGCCGACCTGACGGGCGCAAGACTGGGAGCCACGCACTTCGCTGGTGCCCGCCTGGCGGGGACTCGGTGGGTCGACGGAATGACCTGCCGGAAGGGTTCGACCGGCGCCTGCCGCGTCTCCGGCCAAGGCACTCTCACCCCTGCGGATAGAGCGCCCCTGGCGCGTTGATGCTGATCTTTCGAGGGATTCTTGCCTCCATGCGCCAGTACCGCCACGCGTCCGCGTGGCAGTTGGATGGCGACTGTTTGTTGCCATCCAACGAATCGCGGATCGACCCTTGAAAAAAATGTGTTGAGTCAGTACGATGCGCGCCCTAGCAGATGCGGGGTGGAGCAGTCTGGCAGCTCGTCGGGCTCATAACCCGAAGGTCGCAGGTTCAAATCCTGCCCCCGCTACCACTTAGGCAAAAAGGCCCCGGGAATACGGGGCTTTTTGTTTTGTAAGGACTAGATTTGGTTTCGAGTGACGCACTGGAGTCCGCGATCGGCCCGACCGTCCGGGGGTTGGGCTACTCGCTTTGGGGAATAGAGCGGCAGCGCTCGCCGCGAGGTCTGCTCCTGCGCGTTTTCATCGACCATCCCGACGGTATCGATCTCTCCGACTGCGAGCGTGTCAGCCGGCACGTACAGGACCAGATCGAAGCAGAGGGAATGTTGGCCGACGATTACCGACTCGAAATCTCGTCTCCCGGCATGGATCGCCAGCTCTTCACACTCGAGCAGTACCTGCAGTTTCGCGGTAGCCCAGTGCAGGTGCGCATGCGTGTGCCGCATCGCGGTCGACGAAATCTCCAAGGGGTTCTCCGCGACATCAACGATCGGTCAGTGATGCTCGATTGCGATGGAGAATCGGTCGAGCTCCCGCTTGGAACAATTGAGAAAACCAGGCTCGTCCCGCAGTGGCCGGAGAAGCAGATCCCGCACCGCGGCTCATCAGGACGCAAGCACACGGGTTGAATGAAATGAATAAAGAGATCCTCACCGTAGTCGACGTGGTCTCGAATGAGAAAGGCGTCGCGAAAGAGATCATCTTCGAAGCCCTCGAGGCGGCGCTCGCGGGCGCGACCAAGAAGCGATACAGCGACGATATCGATGTGCGTGTTGCGATCAACCGCGGGACGGGGGAGTACGCCGCGTTTCGGCGGTGGGAAATCATCGATCCGCTCGCGCATCGGGAAAAGTTCGAACTCGACGCTGACGATCCGATCGCGCTCGAGTTCCCGGAGCGCCAAATCTGGCTGGCCGATGCGCAGGTGCGGCAACCGGGCCTCCAAGCGGGTGAATTCGTTGAAGAACCGCTGCAGGCCGCGGATTTCGGCCGCATTGCGGCGCAGACGGCCAAACAGGTCATCGTTCAGAAGGTGCGAGAGGCTGAGCGGGCACAGGTCGTCGAGGCATTTCAGGGGCGAATCGGCGATCTTGTCATGGGGGTTGTGAAGCGCGTGGAGCGCGGAAACGTCTACATGGATCTTGGCGGAAATGCGGAAGCCATTATCCCGAAGGAACAGATGATCCCGCGTGAAGTCGTCCGGCCGGGTGATCGCATCCGTGGTTACCTGTTCGACGTGCGACCGGAGAAGCGAGGCCCCCAGCTGTTCGTCAGTCGCACCGCGCGCGAGCTCCTGATCGAACTTTTCAAGCTAGAAGTCCCAGAGATCGGGGAAGGCGTCATCGAAGTTCACGGAGCAGCGCGTGATCCGGGGCTCCGCGCGAAAATCGCGGTGCGCAGCCGGGATCCGCGAATTGATCCGGTCGGCGCCTGTGTCGGAATGCGCGGTTCACGTGTACAGGCTGTTTCGAATGAACTTGCCGGCGAACGCGTGGATATCATCCTCTACGACGAGAATCCGGCACAGTTCGTCATCAATGCCATGTCTCCCGCCGAGGTCGTCTCCATTCTCGTTGACGAAGATGCAGGGAGCATGGACGTCGCCGTCGTTGAAGAACAGCTCTCGCAGGCAATCGGCCGCAACGGTCAGAATGTCCGGCTCGCCAGTCAGCTTACCGGGTGGGAATTGAATGTCATGACCGAGGCCGACGCCGAGTCCAAGAGCGAAGCCGAGACACAGCGTGCACAGAAAACGTTCATGGACCTGCTCGACGTGGACGAGGAGATCGCGGCGATCCTTGTGCAGGAAGGCTTCACGACCATTGAAGAGATCGCCTATGTTCCGGAACACGAGATGCAGAGTATCGAGGAGTTCGACGAGAGCCTGATCGCCGAGCTGCGCCAGCGTGCAAAGGATCTGCTGCTCACGCGTGCGATTGCCTCCGAGGAGAAGCTGGGCGACACCCGCCCCGCAGACGATCTGCTCGACATGGACGGGATGGATATTGACCTTGCGTACCAGCTTGCCGGGCGCGGAATCGTGAGCATGGAAGACCTGGCGGACCAGGCGGTCGACGATCTGTTGGACATCGAGGGTCTCGATGCCGATCGTGCTGCTCGACTGATCATGAAAGCGCGTGAACCCTGGTTTGCGACGACCCCCACTTCCGGAGCATCAGATGGCTGAGATTACCGTTCGCGATTTCGCCAATTCCATAGGTGTGCCCGTCGAGCGGCTTATCGCGCAGCTCGGTGAAGCGGGGCTCGCCGGCAAGAAGGCGGCGGATGTCATCAACGAGGCTGAGAAGAGCCAGCTGCTGTCATACCTGCGCAAGCTGCACGGCAAGGATGAGCACGCGCCGGAACCGAGCAAGATTACCCTCAAGCGCAAGACCGTCAGCGAAATCAAGATCCCGGCCGACACGAAGGCGAAAGGGAGTCGCCTGCGGGTCGCGGCAAAGCCGGTGGCCGCGAAGACCGTGTCGGTGGAGTTTCGGCGGACGAAGGCATACGTCAAGCGCAGCGTCGTCGCGGAAGAGGAAGCCGCGCGGGTTGAGAAGGAAGCCGCGGAACTCGAGCGCCAGCGCGTGGAGGCGGAAGCGCTCGCGCCGACGATGCCGCCGCTGGCGCCGCAGGAACCCGCCGTGGAATCGGCGTCCGAGGCTCCAAGCGCCGTCCCGGAAGAACCCGTGGTCGCCTTGACCGTGGAAGCGCCAACCGCGGTGGTCGAGGAAGCAGTGTTGGTGCAGCCGAACCCGCCAGTTGCCCCGGCTCCCAGCGCGCCACCTCGCAAGCAGGAGTTTGTGCAGCGTGGTGGCGAGCGTGGCTCCGAAAGGGACAGCCGTGGTGGGCGCAAGGAACTCCACGTTGCAACGGACAAGTCCGGGAAGCGGAAGAAGAGACCGTTGCCGTCCCGACGCCCGATTTCCTCTCCCGGAACGAAGCACGGATTTGAACGGCCAACGGCGCCGGTCATACGTGAAGTTCTGATCCCGGAGAGCATCACGGTCGCAGAGCTTGCCCAGAAGATGTCGGTGAAAGCCGCGGAAGTCATCAAGGCGATGATGACGCTCGGCAGCATGGTGACCATCAACCAGATGATTGACCAGGAGACCGCCGCGATTGTCGTGGAGGAGATGGGGCACCGCCCCAAGCTGGTCCGCGAGGACGCGCTCGAAGTCGCGCTCCGGGAAGAGGGTGTGAGCGACGCGGAGCTGGAACCGCGCGCTCCGATCGTGACGATCATGGGGCACGTCGACCACGGCAAGACGTCGTTGCTCGACTACATCCGCAAGTCCCGCGTGGCGGCGGGCGAGGCAGGGGGAATCACCCAGCACATCGGCGCCTACCGCGTGGATACGCCGCATGGTGCCATCACGTTCCTGGATACCCCGGGTCACGAGGCATTCACCGCCATGCGCGCCCGTGGCGCTAAGGTCACCGATATCGTGATCCTGGTGGTTGCGGCGGATGACGGCGTGATGCCGCAGACCGAGGAGGCGGTCAAACACGCCAAGGCGGCAGCGGTGCCGATGATCGTGGCTGTCAACAAGATAGACAAGCCCGGCGCGGATCCCGAACGAATCAAGCAGGAACTGTCCGTGCGCGGTGTCATCGCGGAGGATTGGGGCGGAGACACGCAGTTCGTCCCCGTCTCGGCGAAGACCGGTCAGGGCATCGAGGACATGCTGGAGGCGATCTCGCTGCAGGCCGAAGTGCTTGAGCTTAAAGCCGTTCCACATGGGCCGGCGAAGGGTGTTGTGATCGAATCCCGCCTCGATCGCGGCCGTGGACCCGTGGCCACCGTGCTCGTCCAACGCGGCGAACTGAAGCGTGGCGATGTACTCCTCACGGGTACCGAGTTCGGGCGTGTGCGTGCGATGGTCGATGCCTACGGGGCGAGCGTCGATACGGCGGGACCGTCCGAGCCCGTGGAAGTACTCGGTCTTTCGAGCCCGCCGAACGCAGGTGATGAAGCGACGGTGGTGGACGACGAGCGCAAGGCGCGGGAGATCGCCATCTTCCGCCAGGAACGCGACCGCGAGGTGAAGCTCGCGAAGCAACAGGCGTCCAAGCTCGAAAACGTGTTCTCCCAGATGAAGGAAGGCGAAACAGCCGCGCTGCGTATCCTCATCAAGGCGGACGTGCAGGGTTCGGCGGAAGCACTGAGCGAGGCGCTCACCCGACTGAGCAACGACGAGGTGCGGGTGGACGTCATCTCTAGCGGTGTCGGCGGAATCAACGAGTCGGACGTGAATCTGGCGACTGCCTCACGCGCGTTCGTGGTGGGGTTCAACGTCCGCGCCGACAGCGCCGCAAGAAGGATCGTGGAGGAAGAGGGTCTCGACCTGCGCTATTACAGCGTCATCTACGACGTTATCGATGACGTCAAGGCTGCGGTCACCGGGATGCTCGCGCCTGAAATCCGTGAAACCATCGTGGGCGTCGCGGAGGTTCGGGACGTGTTCCGATCCTCCAAGCTGGGGGCAATCGCGGGCTGCATCGTAACGACCGGTGCGGTCAAGCGGAACAACCCAATCCGGGTGTTGCGCGATAACGTGGTGATTTACGAGGGCGAACTCGAATCGCTCCGCCGGTTCAAGGACGATGTCAACGAGGTCAAGGCCGGTATCGAATGCGGCATCGGGGTGAAGAACTACAATGACGTCCGACCCGGTGACAGCATCGAAGTCTACGAACGAACGGTGGTCGCACGAACTTGATCAACGCGCTCAACAGGCCTCGGTATGCCGCGTGAGTTCGGCCGTAACGTGCGAATCGCGGACGCCATCCAGCGGGTCGCAGCGCCGCTGGTCACCGCGCTCGCGCGCGAACATCGGCTTGGGATGGCCACGATTACAGGGGTGGACGTCGCGGCAGACCTGACGGTCGCGCACTTGTTCGTCAGCGTCCTGGGTGCCCCGGAAGGGACCGACGCGATTGCCTTGCTGCGAGAGGAATTGCCCCGGATTCGCACCGCTGTCGCACAGGAGCTGCGACTCAAGAAGGTCCCCGCCCTGAGGATTTCCATCGACGGCTCGGCGGCACGCAGCGTCCGGATTTCGGAGCTGCTGAGGGCGTCGAAGCCGGACGCGTGACGGACGGGTTCGAACACGCGCGCCGACACACGCGGATCGCGTGGCGGCGGGTGAACGGCATCCTGCTGCTCGACAAGCCGCCGGGAGTCAGTTCCAACGGTGCGCTGCAGGTCGTTCGGCGTGCGCTGCGGGCGGCCAAGGGGGGACATACCGGAAACCTGGATGTCGCGGCGAGCGGTCTGCTGCCGCTGTGCTTCGGCGAGGCCACGAAGGTCTGTGCGTATCTCCTGGATTCCGACAAGCGTTATCACGCGAACGTGCGGCTTGGCGTGGTAACCCGGACCGGGGATGCCGAGGGCGAGGTCACTGCCTCCTGTGCCAGTCGACCGGCGGATTCTGCCGAGATCGAAGCCGTTCTGGAGACGCTCCGGGGGAGGCAGTTGCAGGTTCCTCCGATGTATTCCGCGCTGAAGCACCAAGGTCGGCCGCTGTACGAGCTCGCCCGACGCGGCGTGGAGATCGAGCGCTCACCTCGCGAGATTTCCGTATACGCGCTCGAACTTCTTCATTTCGATGGAGAAACGCTGACACTTGACGTTCGCTGTTCCAAAGGGACGTACGTGCGATCGCTCGCCGTCGCGCTCGGGGAACGGTTGGGGTGCGGCGCCCATCTGTCCGGCCTGCGCCGCCTGGTCGCCGGACCATTTTCGGTGGACGATGCGGTGCCGCTGCGGGTGTTCAGCGATGGACTCTACCGGGAAGATGCGCTCACCGAACTGTTGCGCCCGATGGATAGTGCCCTCGGTGATTTGCCCCGGATCGAGCTGTCCGGGGTGGAACTCCGCCGCTTCGGGCAAGGGCAATGCGTTCCGCTCCCGGTTGGGGCGTCACCAGGAGGAACGGTCCGGGTTTACGAAACTGGTGGTGCGTTTCGCGGAATCGGCGGCGTCGACCCGGACGGGATGCTGCGGCCCAGGCGGCTGCTGAACGTCGGCTGAGCACAGGTACCCCGGCAAAAGCCGATGATTTTGCATGTAAAACGGTTGTTACCCTGGGAGCGCGCGGTTAGAATGCGCGCCGCAATTAGAGAGTCCGAAGCATCATCAGGAGTGCGTTAATGGCTTTGAAGACCGAACAGAAACAGCAGATCGTGCATGGCTATCAACGAGGTGCGAACGACACGGGTTCGCCGGAAGTGCAGGTCGCGCTGCTGTCTGCCCGGATCGAGGACCTTTCCGAGCATTTCAAGTCGCATGCGCATGACAATCACTCCCGGCAAGGGCTTTTGCGGATGGTGAACCGTCGCCGCAAACTGCTCGACTATCTCAAGACGAATCACAGTGATCGTTACCGCGACCTGATCGCACGCCTTGGCCTGCGCAAGTAGCCAGCGCGAACCGACGACCTCTCCGCCCCGTTCCCACGAGTCGATCGGGCGCGCTCGACAACCCCCCATTCGTAAGCGACGGTTAACCACTCATGACACCCAAGATTGTTACTTTCCAGTACGGCGATCACCAGGTTCGGTTCGAAACGGGCCGCATCGCGCGGCAGGCAAGTGCAGCGGTGCTCGTCACGATGGGTCAAACCATCGTGCTGGCAACCGTGGTCGGCGCCAAGAACGCTGCGCCGGGCAGGGACTTCTTCCCACTCACCGTCGATTACCAGGAGCGCACGTACGCTGCTGGAAAGATTCCTGGCGGGTTCTTCAAGCGTGAGGGTCGACCTACCGAGAAGGAAACGCTTACCAGCCGACTGATCGACCGACCGATTCGCCCGCTCTTCCCCGAAGGTTTCACCAACGAAGTCCAGATAATCTGCACCGTACTCTCGCTGGACCCGCAGGTCGATCCCGACATTCCGGCGCTGTTGGGCGCGTCCGCCGCACTTTCACTTTCCGGCATGCCTTTCCAGGGGCCCATCGGCGCGGCCCGAGTGGGATATCGCAACGGGGAGTACTTGCTCAATCCGAGTTTTTCGGCGTTGAACGACTCGCAGCTCGACCTCGTCGTCGCAGGTACCGAGAGTTCGGTACTGATGGTGGAATCCGAGGCCAAACAGCTCTCGGAAGAAGTGATGCTCGGGGCCGTGATGTTCGGCCATACGCAGGCGAAGGTCGCCATTGATGCAATCAAGCAACTCGTCGACCTGGTCAAGCCCGAGCCCTGGAACTGGCAGCCCGCCGGAGATCAGCGCGAACTCGGCGAACTGCTGCGCCAGCGGCATGGAGCGGCTTTCGCCGAGGCTTACCTGATCGTCGACAAGCTCAAGCGCCGCGATCAGCTCGCCACGCTTCGACAGGAAGTCGTTACGGAACTCGCGGCCGGAGAGAATCCGGCCTGGGCTGAAGCGGCAGTTGTGGCCGCGATTGAAACACTCGAATACAACACGGTGCGCGGCAATATCATCGCGGGCAAGCCGCGGATCGACGGCCGGGGCAAGGCCGACATCCGTACCATTACCGTGGAGGCGGGACTGCTGCCGCGCACACACGGATCCGCGCTTTTTACGCGCGGTGAAACGCAGGCGCTGGTCGTGGTGGCGCTCGGCACGGAACGTGATTCGCAGATCATCGATGCAATCGAAGGCGAGCGCCGCGAGCCGTTCATGCTGCACTACAACTTTCCGCCGTTCTCCGTCGGCGAAGTGGGACGCGTCGGGTCACCGAAACGGCGCGAGATCGGTCACGGCCGGCTCGCCAAGCGCGGTGTGCAGGCCGTAATGCCGGACATGAGCAAGTTTCCATATTCGATCCGTGTCGTATCGGAAATCACGGAATCCAATGGGTCGAGTTCAATGGCCTCGGTCTGCGGATCGAGTCTCGCGCTGATGGATGCCGGCGTGCCACTCACCGCGCCGGTTGCGGGAATCGCGATGGGACTGATCAAGGAAGGCGACCAGTTCGTTGTGTTGTCAGACATCCTGGGCGACGAGGACCATCTCGGCGACATGGACTTCAAGGTGGCGGGAACATCAGGCGGCGTGACGGCGCTGCAGATGGACATCAAGATCAACGGTATCACCCGTGAAATCATGGAAGTCGCATTGAACCAGGCAAAGCAGGGGCGACTTCACATCCTGGATAACATGAACAAGGTCCTCAGTTCGCCGCGCAGCGAGATGTCCGAATACGCGCCACGCATCATCACCATCAAGATTGATCCGGACAAGATCCGCGATGTCATCGGCAAGGGTGGCAGCGTGATTCGTCAGATCACCGAAGAGACGGGCACGACGATCGACATTACCGATGACGGTACGGTCAAGATTGCCTCCGTAGATTTTGCGGCGGGTCAGGAAGCGAAGCGACGGGTCGAGGCGATCACCGCAGACGTGCAGGTCGGGGCCGTATACGAAGGGCGCGTCCAGAAGCTCATGGATTTCGGCGCATTCGTCAACATCCTGCCGGGCAAGGATGGGCTGGTGCACATCTCGCAGATTTCACACGAACGCGTCGAGAACGTGAGTGACAAGCTCCGCGAAGGGGATACCGTGAAGGTCAAAGTACTCGAGGTGGACAAGCAGGGTCGTATACGCCTCAGCATGAAGGCGGTGGACCTGGGGTGAGCGTCGTCCACGACAAGGCGTAGTGCAGTTGCCGGGCGTGCCAAATTAGAATCCGCGCCCCGTGCCGGGGCGCTTGCGATGCCGGGCTCATCCGGGTCGGTTTCAGTAAGGAAGGTTAAACAGAGATGGTCACGATCAGACTTTCGCGCGGCGGTGCCAAAGCGCGGCCGTTCTATCACATCGTTGTGACGGACAGCCGGAACAAGCGCGACGGCCGATTCATCGAACGCATTGGTTTCTTCAACCCGATTGCCGTCAAACAGGATGTCCCGTTTCAGCTCGCGCGGGAACGCTACGAGTACTGGATTTCGACTGGCGCGCAGCCTTCCGAGCGCGTGGCGAAGCTGGTGAAACAGTTCAAACCCGCGGCCTGACGTACTACCTGCCCGGCGGGCAGAGGGCCCGGCCGGCTGACGGGTCTCGCTGGCCGCTGTGGAAGAATCTCCGATCCATGGCCCTGCAATGACCGCCTCGCCTCCCCCTGCGCCCCCGGATCCAAACGATATCGTCATACTCGGGCAGATTTCGGGTGCATTTGGAACCCGGGGGTGGGTCAAGATTCATTCCTACACGCGACCACGCGAGCATATCCTCGATTTCGATGAATGGTGTGTCGGCAGGCCCGGGGCGTGGGAAACATACCGCGTTGTCGGCGCCCGTGTGCAGGGACCAAGTCTGATCGTTGCCTTGCAGGGGCTTGATAGCCGGGAGGCGGCCGACGCCCTGCGCCGCGCCCAGGTTGGAGTTCCGCGAGTTCGGTTGCCAGCGCCGGAACCGGGTGAGTACTACTGGGTTGACCTCATCGGCATGGAGGTCATGAACCAGGATGGTGCAAGCCTCGGGCGCGTGGTCAGACTGACGGAGGCCGGCGACCATGACGTCCTCGTGACCCGAGACTCCCGCGAACACCTGATCCCCTTCGTGCGGGGAATTTACGTGCTGAACGTCGATCCTGCCGCTCGCCGGATCATGGTCGACTGGCACGCCGACGATTGATGGCACGGGAGTTTACCGTCATCACCCTGTTTCCGTCGCTGGTGGAGGCGTACGCGGACATTGGCCTCGCCCGCAAGGGACGGGCGGCAGGACTGCTTGAGATCCATGGATTGAATCCCCGTGATTTCGCCCCGGACGCGCGACGGACTGTCGACGATCTCCCCTATGGCGGTGGGCCCGGGATGGTCCTGCAGGTTGCGCCCCTTCGCGCGGCCATCCGTGCCGCCCGGGCGCGTCGGCCGGACAGCCACGTGGTGTACCTCAGTCCGCAGGGGCGGCAACTCACGCAGGAAGCATTGCCCGACCTGCTCGGGTTCGAGCACCTGGTACTGCTCGCAGGACGATACGAGGGGGTCGACGAGCGCATCCTCGAGCGCGACGTGGACGCCGAGTGGTCCATCGGGGACTACGTCCTGTCCGGGGGGGAACTGCCTGCGCTCGTCATCATCGACGCGTTGATTCGACTCATCCCGGGGGTCATGGGAGATGCCGAGTCGGCCATCGCGGAGTCGTTTACGACAGGGTTGCTGGATTACCCCCACTACACAAGGCCGGAGGTCATTGATGGCCAGGCCGTCCCACCCGTCCTGTTGAGCGGACATCACGCCGAGATCGCCGCATGGCGGCTGCGGGAGTCTGTCCGGCGCACGGCCCGGCGTCGCCCCGATCTGCTTGCTCGGGTGCGCGGACGCAAGGACGTCGCCCGGGCGCTCGCCGAGATCGACGATGACGATTCGGAAAAACCGGCCGGGCAGGTTTAATTCCGCACGTTCAATCCGTTACAATCCCGCGCTTATCAATGCCCCCGAATGCTGGAGACCTCCGATGACCGACATCATCCGTCAACTCGAAGCTGCGCAGACCGAGCGCAAACTGCCCGACTTCGCACCGGGCGACACCGTGGTCGTGCAGGTGAAGGTCAAAGAGGGAAACCGTGAGCGACTCCAGGCATTCGAAGGGATCGTGATCGCCAAGCGAAATCGCGGCGCAAACTCCTCGTTCACGGTGCGCAAGATTTCTCATGGCGAAGGTGTGGAGCGCGTGTTCCCCGCATCGAGTCCGCTCATCGCGGAGGTCACGGTCAAGCGCAAGGGCGCGGTTCGTCGGGCCAAGCTTTACTACATGCGGGATCGCAAGGGCAAAGCCGCCAGGATCCGGGAAAAGATCGGCGGCGGAAAATCCGAGGGTTGACGGCCATGCGCCCGCCGCATAGCGGTGGGCGAATCCGGCCCGGGACCCCGCGGCCGGGGCAGCCAGGTGGTATCAGCGCCCGCCGAAATTTCTCTCCAGGTACGCGGAGATATCCGCAGACTCGTACATCCAGGTCACATTGTGCGCGCCATCTTCGATGCGCAGACATGGCACCTGGCCTTTTCCTCCACCGGCCACGAGCTCCTGGCGGCGTGTCGGCTCCCGGTCGACGTCGCGCAGTTCCAGCTCCAGGCCGAGAGTCTTCATCGTCTGGCGCACCCGTGCGCAAAACCAGCACAATTCCGAGTGGTACAGCGCCAACCGTGTGTGTGTCGCCGCGTCGTCAGGCTCGTTCACTCGCGCATCTCCCATGGTTTGCCAGGCGCGAATGACAGGCTAACGAGTGCGCGCGCGGCCGACAAGCCGGTCGCCGGAGTAACTGATGCGGATGCGGGCATGGGTGCGACGATGAGCAAGGCGGAGGCCGATTCCCTCGGGTGGATCGAACGCTTCCTGGACAGCCTGTGGGCCGAGGACGGGATCAGCGATAACACCCTTGCAGCCTATCGTGGCGATCTGCACACGCTACGCGGATTTCTCGCACAGGCGGGTCGCTCGCTCGAAGATGCGACGGAGGAGGATGTGTATCGCTTCCTGGGCCAGCAGAGCGGGTTGTCGACGCGCACCGCGGCAAGACGCCTGTCGGCACTGCGACGCTTCTTCGCGTTTCTTGTCCGCGAGCGGGCGATTCCGCGTGACCCGATGCTGCGGGTCAGTGGTCCCCGCCTCGGGCGCTCGCTTCCCAAGGGCCTTTCGGAAACCGATGTCGAGGCCCTGCTCGAAGCGCCGGACACGGGACACCCGCTCGGTCTGCGTGATCGCGCCATGCTGGAGCTGCTGTACGCGACGGGACTGCGCGTGTCGGAACTCGTCGACCTCCGGCTGACCCAGGCAAATCTTGCCCAAGGCGTGGTGCGGGTCGTCGGCAAGGGAGACCGTGAGCGCCTGGTTCCAATCGGAGACGAGGCGCAGCTTTGGCTGGAGCGCTTCATCGACGTGGGCCGCACGTCGATTCTGAATGGCAGGACGAGTGAACACCTGTTCCCCACGCAACGCGGATCGGGAATGACCCGACAAGCATTCTGGTACCTGATCAGGCGTTACGCAGCACGCGCCGACATCTCCGCGGCGCTCTCGCCGCATACGCTCAGGCATGCATTCGCGACGCACCTGCTGAATCACGGTGCGGATCTGCGCGTGGTGCAGATGCTGCTGGGGCACGCCGACATCTCCACCACCCAGATTTATACGCACGTTGCGCGTGAGCGTCTGAAACAGCTTCACCAGCAGCATCATCCGCGCGGCGGGTGACACGCTCAGTTTTCCGCGTGCTCCTGTGGCGGAACCACGGCGAGCACTTCCGCGAACGTCGTTTTCCCGGCTGCGATCTTGTGCGCGCCGGCAATACGGAGTGGCCGCATTCCTTCCTTCAACGCAGTCTGCCGCAGGTGACCTGCATTCACGCCCGGACGGATCAGTCGCGCTATCGCGTCGTTGACGGTCATGATCTCGTACAGGCCTTCGCGGCCGCGATAGCCGGTCTGGCGGCAGTCGTCGCAGCCGGTTGCAACCGCCATCTTGGGCGGCGGCTTCAGTGCGTGCGGCGACACGAGCAGCTGCCAGGCATCGCGATCCATCGGCGCGGTCGTACGACAGTGTGGACACAGTACGCGCACGAGACGCTGGGCCATCACGCCCAGCAGCGTTGCACCGATGAGATAGGGCTCGACCCCAAGATCCATCAGCCGGGTCACCGACGATGGTGCGTCGTTGGTGTGCAACGTCGACAGCACGAGATGCCCCGTGAGCGCGGCTTGCGTCGCGACCTCCGCGGTCTCGCGATCGCGGATCTCACCCACCATGATGACGTCCGGATCCTGACGAAGCAGCGTGCGGACGCCGGCCGCGAAATCCAGTTCGATCGCCGGCTGGACCTGCATCTGGTTGAAGGCGGGTTCGACCATTTCGATCGGGTCCTCGATCGTGCACACGTTGATGGCCGGTCGGGCGAGTTGGCGCAGCGCCGAGTAGAGCGTGGTGGTCTTGCCGGAGCCGGTGGGGCCCGTAACGAGCACGACGCCATGGGGATGCGCGACCATCCGGTTCCAGGTGGACACCTCCGCCGGTTCGAAACCAAGCGCGACGAACGGCTGCTCCAGCTTCTCCGGGTCGAAGATACGCATCACCAGCTTTTCGCCGAAGGTCGTCGGCATCGTGGACAGTCGAAGTTCGACTTCCTTGCCGAGTGGTGTCTTGGTCTTCAGTCGGCCATCCTGCGGCCGGCGCTTGTCCGCAACATCCATCCGTCCGACCGACTTGATGCGACTGACGATGGCGCCGACTACTGGCGTGGGCATCTGGTTGACGAGATGAAGCACGCCGTCGATACGAAAGCGTACGTTGCCTTCCTCCCGCCGCGGTTCTATGTGGATGTCGCTCGCACGCTGCTCGAACGCATACTGCAGGAGCCAATCCACGAGGTGCACGATATGCCTGTCGTTGGCATCCGGTTCACCCACCTGGCCGAGTTGCGTGAGCTGCTCGAAATTGTCGATCGGACTCCCGCGGTCGGCAGCCTTGCTGGTTGAAGCGCGGGACAACGAACGGCTGACGCCGTAGAACTCGCGCAGGTAACGTTCGATGTCCAGTGGATTGGCGACCACGCGGTGGATCCGTCTCTTGACGATCGGTGCAATCTCGGATTCCCACTCCCCGATAAACGGTTGGGCGCACGCAATGGTTACCGCCACGTCGCTGACTTCGAGCGGCAGAAAGCCGAACCGGGTTGCGTACGCTTGCGAGACGAGACCGGTGACCGCTTCAACATCGATCTTCAGCGGATCGATCCGCACGTAAGGCAGATTGCACGCCTCGGCGACGAGCCGTGTAATCGTTTCGAGGGAAAGGGGATAGGGTGGTTGCGCGTCACTTTGGATGTTTTGCGCTGCAATCTGCACGAACGGATGGCGCTCGTCGTTGGCGCGCGCGGCTCCCAGGATTCGCTGCACGCTGCGCGCATTCAACACTCCTTTCTGGCGCAGGAGATTGAGTACTTCCCCGAGTTCGAGGCGTCGATTGACCGTCGGTCTCTGGGTATTCTCGCGCATTGACCGAATGCTCAGGGTGCTTCGGCAGACGTGGCCTGCCCGAGCAGATCGGTCGCATTCTCGAGCCGTTCGATCAGCGCATGCAGGAAATTGCGCTGAAACCGCAGCTGGCAGTTCACGGATGTCCGATCGATTACATTTCCGCGCAGACGGATCAGCGTCACTTCGTTTTCGGCTACGATCGTCGCACTGCGGCGGCGCCCCGATAGCATTGCCATTTCACCGAAGCAGTCGCCTGGCTTCAGGCGGAGGATGTCGCGGGTGCCCTTGCGGACCGCCACGCTGCCGTCGACGATCACATAGAACGTCGAGTCTGTCTCACCTTCCTGCACGATCTGCTCCGCATCGCGAAACAGCAGCCACTCCCCCGCATTCACGATCTCCCAGAGTTCCATTTCCGGGAACTCCGCGAAGAAGCGCAGCGCGCGGACGCGGGAGAATTTCTCCGCCGCCGGAACATCGTGCGGGCCGCGCTTCAGGAAATCGAACACGAGCGCGAGGTCGCCAGCCATGTCGCTCCCGGTCTTGTAGCGGTAAACGGGTGACTTGGCCAGCGCCTTGTCGACGATTCTCTGGAAAATCGCCGGCACGTTTGCCCGGTATTCATCCACCGGTGTCGGACGTCGGGTGAGAATCTGGTGTTGAATGACCTCGAGGTTGCTGCCCGCGAACGGATGGTGGCCCGTCAGCAGCTGGTAGGCGATGACGCCGAGCGCGAACAGGTCCGTCTGGGGCGTCGTCGGTTGTCCCTGTACCTGTTCGGGTGACATGTACAGCGGGGAGCCCGCGTCGAGCGGCGGGATCTCTTCCTGGCGTGAAGGCATCACGGCCACCCCGAAGTCGCTGAGTTTCACGTCGGTGGCGGGGGTGAGCAGGATGTTCCGTGGTTTCACGTCGCGGTGCACGACGCCACGACGGTGCGCATAGTCGAGCGCCTGGGCCGCCTGGAAAAGCACCTGGGTCACGTCCTGCAGCGGCACGAGGGATTGAATCGATGTCAGCGATTCCAGGGTCCGACCTTCGGGCACGTATTCCATGGCGATATAGGAAACGCCGTCTTCGACCCCGGCATCGAAAATTGCCGTGATATTGGGGTGTCGCAGCATACCGGCCGTCTGTGCCTCATTGAAGAACAGCCGGCGCATCACTTCCGGATCCTCTGCCGCGGCCACCCGCGCCGGGTGGGCGACCTTGATCGCAACCTCGCGATCGATGAAAGGATCACGCGCGACATAGACGATCGACATGTTCCCTTCGCCGATCCGGCGCTGAATGTGATACTTGCCCAGGGAGCAACCTTCGAGCGCTTCCGGGTTCATGGTGGTGTGAGCCTCGTGGAAGACCCTCGACGCAGGCTGGAACACCTCTGCATCCGGGGAATCTTCCTGGTGGCTGGAACGTGGGCAGACATCACGAATGAATAGTAGGCCATCCCCGGATCCACCACTATGGGGGCGACGCGTCAGGCGCGCGGGGAACTGCACGGTGTGCGCGAAGTCTCATGCAGCGGGCGGGTGATGCCCGGAAGCGACGACCGAGGTGTACGGACGGTCTCCCGAAGTAGCCTCGTCGCCGCGGACTCCCTACAATCCACGCGCGCCTCGCCGGGCGCCGAATGGAGAATCCCACGCATGCGCAAGTTGCTCGCCATCATGTTTTTCGGCCTGTTTGTCCTGGACGCCGCGGCCGCGGACGCCAACCTGCAGAAGCAGCTCGAAACCAAGCTCAGGACGGTCATCCCGGATGCCTCGATCACCCGTGTGACCCCGGGACCGATTCCCGGGCTCTACGAGGTCATGCTCGGCGCTTCTGTGCTCTACATGTCGGGCGATGGCCGCTACGTGTTCCGGGGTGACATCTTCGACCTGAAGTCAAAGGACAACCTGACCGGGCAGGTGCGCGAGCAGGCCCGGGTGGCTGCCTTCAGGGCGCAGGACGCGTTCTCGATCGAGTTCGCGCCGACTGGCCCGGTCGAACACACGCTTTACGTGTTCACCGATATTGACTGTGGTTACTGCCGCAAGATGCATCAGGAAGTCGGCAAGTTGAACGCCGCCGGTATCGCGGTCCGCTACCTGGCGTTCCCGCGCACCGGGCTCGACGGGGAGTCCTTCAAGAAGGCTGTATCGGTGTGGTGCGCCGATGACCAGAAAGCCGCACTCACCGCGGCGAAGCTCGGGCAGGGATTGGCGGCCAGAACCTGCAAGAACCCGGTGGCCACGCAGTACGAACTCGGCCAATCGGTCGGGGTACACGGCACGCCGGCCGTGTTCACCGCGGATGGACGGGAGATCGGCGGCTATATCCCGGCCGGGGAACTCATCAAGATGTTCGAACTCGGCGAGATCTGAACGCGCCTGGCCACGTCACGGCAGGGCGATGAGCGTGGCGGTCGTAACGCCGCCGTCGTCTTCCCGGTATTCGATTCGCACCGGGAGGAAACCGTGGCGTGGCGCGCACCAGAGTGTCGTGCGCCTCTGCGTGCCGTGCCTGGCATAGACCATCTTCCGCGCGATCACAGGCTGTCCGTCAATCTCGAGTGTCTCTTCTCCCTGGTCGTCGAGCGCGTAAGTCTTCAGGCGGTCGCCATCCACCACGTGATACTCGAACGTCGTGCGCCCGCGGCCGAGATCCTCCATCAGCGCGAGCTGGTAGGCCAGTTTGTCGAGCGCGCCGGGGGGCACGTCCAGCGTCGATGTCGTCCCGCGCTGCGTCGTGCGGACCCGTGACGTCGCGCGTTCGAAGACGCTCTCGATGTACTTGTCCTTGCCTTTCGACGACTTGTGATACCGATACCTGTGCGGGTGTACGCCCGGTTGAAGGAGTGCCCCTTC
Source organism: Gammaproteobacteria bacterium (assembly GCA_050247235.1). GTDB lineage: Bacteria > Pseudomonadota > Gammaproteobacteria > CAIKBL01. Next base: position 40,840 of record JBFWUN010000026.1, on the reverse strand, counting down.
ACTGATCTCGTCAACTGCAGTCCGGCTCACGAGCGCCGCAAGCCCGCTGGGGGCCATGCGGGACTCCAGCCGATAGCGGCCGGCGGCGTCGATTTCCAGCGTACGTGTCATACCCCCGACCTTGAGGCCTTTCACCTGTACGGCGTACTCGGCGGTGAACGGGATGAGCGGAGATTCCGCCAGCGCCCACGTGGCGTACAGCACCAGGCATGCCATGCCAAGGGCGACGGATTGCGAAGGTCGTGAAGACGGGCGGTGTGAACGCATGTGGTAACATTCGGACTCGCAGCGGCGTCGCATGTCCACGAGCGTGCGAGCGCGCCGCGCGTCTGCCTTCAATCGAATCTGAGTATACCCGGATCCGCACATGACCTCGCGAGCAAGTTCGAGCGGCCCGGCCACGGTGGTGGTGGTCGGCGACGTGATGCTCGATCGGTACTGGCGCGGGATTGCGTCACGAATCTCGCCCGAGGCGCCGGTGCCCATCGTCCGTGTGACGGGCGAGGAAGATCGGGTCGGGGGCGCCGCGAACGTGGCCGCGAATGCCGCCTCCCTTGGAGCGCAGGTCATCCTCATCGGGGTCGTCGGGCGCGATGCGGCCGCGGACGGGTTGGAGGCCCTGTGTCGTTCGCACGGGTTCGAGACCCGCTTCATACGGCGTGCGGACGTGCCCACCACGCTGAAGCTTCGGGTGCTCGCGCAGCACCAGCAGCTGATCCGGATGGATTTCGAGGCATCACCCAGCGCGAACCTCTACGCCGAGATCGATGCTGCCCTCACCGCCTCTCTCGACGCTGCGCGCGTCGTAGTGTTCTCAGATTACGCAAAGGGCGCGCTTGCCGATGTGCAGCGGCTTGTGGCGCGGGCCCGGGCCGCGGGCAGAATCGTCATCGTCGACCCCAAGGGTGCGGATTTCGCCCGTTATGCAGGGGCGGATTTCATCACGCCGAACCTGTCCGAGTTCGAGGCCGTGGTGGGTCGGTGCGCGGACGATGTCGATCTCGTCAAGCGGGCGCGTGAGCTCGCCAGGAAGCACGCGATCGGTGCCGTGCTGGTCACGCGGGGCGAACACGGCATGGCGCTGGTGCCGGCGGACGGCGAGGTGACGCAACTCGCCGCGAAAGCGCGTGACGTGTTCGACGTCACCGGCGCGGGCGACACGGTGTGTGCGGCACTCGCGTGGGCGCTCGCGGACGGCATGTCCCGCGAACGCGCCATCGAGTGGGCGAACACGGCCGCGGGAATCGCGGTTGGCAAGCTGGGCACGGCGGTCGTGAGTGCTGCGGAACTTCGCGACGCGATGGAACCATCCGATCGCGATGCTGGCGCGGCTCTCGACATTGACGACCTTGTGCGCGAGGTCGCGGTTGCCCGGCGTCGCGGACTCCGCGTCGTCATGACGAACGGCTGTTTCGATCTGCTGCACGCAGGACACGTACGTTACCTGGAGGCTGCGGCGGCACTCGGCGATCGGCTGATCGTGGCCGTGAACTCCGACGCGTCGGTACGCCGTCTGAAGGGGGAGAGCCGTCCGGTCAATCCGCTCGCGGCCCGGGTCGAAGTCCTGTGCGGTCTGCGGGCGGTCGATTGGGTCGTGACGTTCGACAGCGATACGCCCCGCGACCTGATCGCGCGGATCCTGCCTGATGTGCTCGTGAAGGGCGGAGACTACGAGGTCGCGAACATCGCGGGCTCAGCGGAGGTGCTTGCCGCTGGAGGACGCGTCACGACCGTACCTTTTCACGCTGGCTTCTCGAGTACCGGCATGCTCGACCGGGCGGGCACTCGGGGTGGAGTCGAGACATGATCGTGGTGACAGGCGGCGCGGGATTCATCGGCAGTAACCTGGTGCACGCGCTGAATTCGCGGGGACGGCGCGACATCCTGATCGTCGACGATTTCACCGATGGCCACAAGTTCGTCAACCTCGCCGACGCACAGATCGCCGATTACCTGGACCACGAAGATTTTCGGCGCCGCCTCAGCAGCGTGCCGAAGAGCCTCGGCCGCCTCGAACGGGTGTATCACCTCGGCGCGTGTTCAACCACGACCGAGTGGAACGGCCGTTACATGCTGGAGACCAATTTCGCGTACTCCCGCGCCATGCTCGACGGCTGTGAGGCACTGGGCATCCCGCTCGTGTATGCCTCCAGCGCCGCGGTGTACGGTGCGCACGCGACGTGCGTGGAGGATGAAGCCAACGAACGCCCGCTCAACGTGTACGGGTACTCAAAGTTGCTATTTGACCAGCATGTCCGCCAGCGCAGACCCGGCTTGCGCATTCCGGTGACGGGTTTGCGGTACTTTAATGTGTACGGGCCGCGCGAGGGACACAAAGGGCGCATGGCCAGTGTCATCCTGCACTTCAACCAGCAGCTGCGGGAAAGCGGCCGGGTACGGCTTTTCGACGGTTCGCATGGCGTCGGACCCGGCGAGCAGCGGCGTGATTTCGTCCACGTGGACGACGTGGTCGCGATGACACTGTGGTGTGGCGAATCCGCGCTCGGTCATGGGATTCTGAACTGCGGAACCGGCGTTGCGGCATCCTTCAACGACGTGGCGCGCGCGATCCTCGCGTGGCACGGTCGTGGCCAGATCGAGTACGTGCCGTTTCCCGAGGATCTCAAGGGAGCCTACCAGGCGCACACCTGCGCCGATCCCGCCGCGATGCGTCGGGCGGGTTACCCTGGCAGCTTCCGGACGGTACATTCCGGGGTGCGGGATTATCTCGACTGGTTGAACGGGTGAGGCGGATTTACGGCGTTCTCTACGCGTTGCTGCTGCCGGTCGTATTGCTGCGATTGTGGTGGCGGGGACGGCGCAATCCCGCGTATCGCCTGCGGTGGCAGGAGCGGCTCGGGCGCTACTCCACACCTCCACCAGACGGGGCGCCACTTTGGATCCACGCGGTATCCGTTGGCGAGGTGGCGGCGACCGTGCCGCTCGTGCGTGCGCTGCGCGACGCGGAGCCCACGCGCCCCATTCTGTTCTCGACGACGACGCCGACCGGCCGCGACGCCGTGGAACGCCAGTTCGGCCAGGGTGTTCACCACGTCTATTTCCCGTACGACCTCGAGGCAGTTGTCGACCGTTTCCTGGGACATTTCCGCCCGCGCGCGCTTGTGCTGATGGAAACGGAACTGTGGCCGAACCTGCTGGCGATATGTCGTGCGCGCGGGTTGCCGGTCTACCTCGCGAATGGCCGACTGTCTCCAGCCTCCGCACGACGTTACGCACTCCTGCGCCCGCTCGTCAGAGAGATGCTGCACGGCATCGCTTGTGCCGCGGTGCAGACCACGGCCGACGCGGAGCGCTTCAGCGGCCTGGGGATGCGACCCGAGCGGATTGTCGTCACCGGCAGCCTCAAGTTTGACATCCACGTGCCCGCCAGCGTCTACGAAGAGGGAGCGGCGATTCGGCGGGAACTCGGCCAGAGCCGGCCGCTGTTCATGGCCGGCAGTACGCGAGCCGGCGAGGAAGAATCCCTGCTCGATGCGCTGGCGATGATCAAGGCTGTCTGTCCGGACGTGCTGCTCGTTCTCGCTCCCCGGCATCCTGAACGGTTTGACGACGTGGCGGAACTCTGCCGCCGGCGGGGGTTTGGGCTGCAGCTGCGAAGTGCGGGGATGGCATGCGGCGCGGCGGTCGAAGTCTTTCTGCTCGATGCGATGGGCGAGATGATGCGCTTCTACGCAGCGTGCGACGTGGCATTCGTCGGCGGCAGCCTGGTGCCGCTCGGCGGACACAACGTCCTGGAGCCGGCCGCGCTGGGCGTTCCCGTGGTGGTCGGGCCGCACCTGTTCAATTTCCAGGACATCGCCCACAAGCTTTTCATCGGGGGTTCATTAAAGGTGGCCCACGATGTGAACGATATCGCGAGCATCGTCGTCGCATGGCTGACCAGCAGCGACCTGCGTGATTCGGCGGGACGCAGCGGTCGTGCGATTGTCGAAGCCAATCGCGGTGCCACGCGCCGCGTACTGGCGATCGTCAGCACGCGCGACGGGCTGATGACGTGAGCGATATAGCGTTGTGCCGGTATGTCGCGGTGCTATGCTGCGCGCACCGGAATTCGTCACGTACAGCGAACAAGGACCTCCGTATGAATGCGCTCTCCACGCCACGCCGGGTGATACATGCCGCGATAGGACTGCTCGGACTCGCCGCTGCCGCGGGGAACGCGGATGCGCAGTCCCCGTTGTTCGCGTATCCCAACGCCGGGCAGTCGCAGGAACAGCAGAGCAAGGACCGGTTCGAGTGCCATCAGTGGTCGGTATCTCAGACCGGGTTTGACCCGACCACCGCGGCACCGGTAGCAGCGGCGCCCGCAGCAGTGCCGAATTACGGATACGCGGATACGCCGCCGCCGCCGGCGCCGGAGAAGCGAGGCGGGTTTCTCGGACTGGGCAACGGCGGTTTTTTCCAGGGCGGTGGAGTGGTCGGCGACGCCGCGACCGGTGCGGCTCTTGGTGCTGCGGGCGGCGCAATCGCGGGCGACGCAGGTTCCGGAGCCGCGATCGGCGCGCTTGCATCCACCGTTTTCGGCGCGGTGTCACGTTCGAGCCAGAACAGCCAGGTAGCCGAACAGCAGCAGGCCTACCAGCAGCAGCAGGCCTACCAGCAGCAGCAGGCCTACCAGCAGCAGGCGGCGGCGCAGTCCGACCAGATGAATCAGGAGCGTGCCCAACGCTCGACGGAATACAACCAGGCGTTCGGCGCGTGCATGAAGGCCAGGAACTACACGGTCAACTGAACACCTGTGAGAATGTCGCCACGTGCATGGCGGAGCGCACCGGATCCGTCTCGCGTCCTGATCGGGCCCCCGAAAAACCTGTTGCCGCCGCCGTGCTTCGCGGGATTGCGCCCAGGGGACGAAGTGCGGCCGACTCGCGACAGCCGGCACGGCTTTCGCGACGATTGCCGGGCGCCGGCGTGAACGCCGCGCGCGTGCCGGACATCATCGACGTCGAGGCATCAGGCTTCGGACGGGGAAGTTATCCAATCGAAGTAGGAATCGCGCTCGCCAGCGAGCGCACCGCGTGCTTTCTCGTCCGTCCGGAACCGGATTGGACGCACTGGTCGCCGGAGGCGCAGGCACTTCACGGCATCACGCGCGAAATCCTGCACACCCGCGGCCAACCTCCGGAGCTTGTCGCGAATGCGCTCAACGAGCTCCTGGCGCAACGCACCGTCTATACCGATGCCTGGGGCGTGGACAGCAGCTGGCTGGCGCTGCTGCATGATCGCGCCGGAATCCCAGCGCGCTACCGGATCGAAGCCCTGTCGACCCTGCTCGACGAAGAGCAACGCGCGGACTGGGCCGGGTTGAAGTCGCGAGTCCGTAACGAGATGGGACTCGAGCGGCACCGCGCGAGCGCCGATGCCCTGGTTCTGCAGCGTGCTTACCTGGCCTGCATCGCGCGCCCGCGCCAGGCGCGCGCACTGCGAGGGGTCAGCGCAGCAGGCCCTGGATCGCCTTGAAGTGCGGATGCTTCGAGTGCTCGAGCCACTCGAAGGCTACAGATTCTGCACTGACGATGCTGATGCCCAGCGCGCGCATGCGGTCCAGCCCATTCTGGTAGTTCTCGAGTCGACGGGAGCAGATGGCGTCTTCTACGACGAACACTTCGAACGCGCCCGCGGCGAGATCCAGCGCGGTCTGCAGCACGCAGACGTGCGCCTCCATGCCGACCAGCACGATTTGACGGCGGTCGTCCGGCGCCGATACAGCATCCATGAATGCCGGCAGACCTGCGCAGCTGAAGCAAGTCTTGGTCAGCGATGTCGTACGCCCGGGAAGCGCGTCGGCAACGATCGCATGAGTCTTGCCGAGACCTTCCGGGTACTGTTCGGTGTGAAGCACCGGGATCTCGAGCAAGCCCGCGGTACGGGCCAGCAGAACAGCGTTCTGCAGTACACGGTTCAGCACTTTGCCCGGCATCGCATCGCCGAGGCGCTCCTGAATATCGACCACCACAAGTTGACTGCTGCCGGCCCGGCACTTGTGATTGGCGGCCACTTTGCTCATTTGACTCCCCTCAACTGAATAGCCGTGTTGTCCCCGCGCGCGCCAGCGTTCGGGGGCCTGTCATTGTGCAGGTGCCTTTGCGCCCGCCGGCGCCAGCCACTGATTGGCCGCAACGAGATCGGCCGGCGCGAGCGTGCCGGCTGCCTGTTTGAGCCGCAACCGGTTCAGCACGTAGTCGTAGCGTGCACGCGCGTAATCGCGACGGGACTGCGAGAGTCCGCGTTCGGCCGCGACGACGTCCACGGTTGTGCGCGTTCCCACTTCGAAGCCAGCACGCGTGGAGTCCAGGGCGGTGCGCGACGACACCACCGCCTGTCGCAGCGCGTTCACCGAGCTGATCTGGGACACGATCCCGAGAAACGCTTCGCGGGTCGCGCGCTGTACCGCGCGGCGGGACCGCTCCAGTCGTTCGAGCGCGGCAGCATGCTCCTGGGTCGCCTGCCGGGTCTTGGAGACCACGCTGCCCCCCGAATACAGCGGAATGTTGATCCGCATGCCGATGTCGCCGCCGTCGACTTCCGTCTGCCCGAAGCGCCCCCCTTGTGAGACGACGCCCTGGCTGCCCGAGATATCGAGGGTCGGGAAGTGGCCGGCGTATTGCGCTCGGATCTCGTCGACGGCAATTTCGGTTGCTGTCTGCGCCGCGGCGATCTCGAGATTCTGCACAAGCGCCGTTTCGGTCCACTTCTCGATATCGTCCGGATCCGGTCGCTCCAGCGAAAACTCCTCACCGAGCGGGCTCAGCTCCCGCAGGTATTCGCCCGTGACCTCGCGCAGCGCCTCTTCCGCATTCTCCAAGGCATTCTGCGCGACGATTTCCTGCGCGAGCGCACGGTCGAATCCGGCCTGTGCCTCCTGGACGTCCGTGATCGCAATGAGCCCCACGTCGAACCGGCGGCGTGCCTGTTCGAGCTGCCCCGCGAGGGATTCCTTCTCGGCGCGTGCGAATGCGACGTTGTCGTGTCCCGCGAGCACGTCGAAGTAGCGTTCCGCGACGCGCAGAATGAGCGCCTGATGCGCGGCGTCGAGTTCCGCCTGGGCCTGTCGCAGGCGCTTGTTCGCCTGCTCGAGGCGAACGTAGCGATCGCGATGGTAGACGGGCTGGGTCAGGTTGAGCCGGTAATCGTAGCTCTGGAACGCGATCTGGCCGTCCGCTCCCAGTGCGAAGTCCAGCGTGATTTCCTGGTCCGAGTGGCTCCCGCCCGCAGTGAAATTCAGCTGGGGGAACCACAGCAGCGCCTTCGCCTGGGGAATTCCCTCGGCGACGGCGAGCGCGTTCGCCTGGGCTTCCCGGAACGCCGGATCGGATTGCTCGGCGAGCGCAAGCGCGGCCGCCAGGTCAGTGGCTCGTGCGTGAATCGATGCGAGGCACAGGCATATCACCGCGACTGGGCGCAGGTGCCGCAGGAGGCGCGATTTCATCGAAGACAAGGGCAACTCCATCGTTCGAACGGACTAGTACTGAGGCATTGCCGGGTTCACGTCCTCGGACCAGCGGTGGATGCCGCCGGTCAGGTTCAGCACGCGGGTGAAACCCAGGCCACGGAGGTATTCGGCGGCCGCCTGGCTGCGCATGCCATGGTGACACACCACGACCGTAAGTGCGTCGGCCGCAAGCTCGCCGGCCCGATCCGGCAGTTCCGCAAGCGGGACGGGGAGCGCGCCGTCGATCCGGCAGATCTCGAATTCCCACGGTTCGCGCACGTCGATGACGACCACCGGTTCGTGCAGGCGCAGATCCTGCAATTCCCGCGGTGATATCTCCGACACGTTCAAAACTCGAAGCGCGGCTTCGGTTCGGCGCCGATCAGCGGCTCGAGTTCGAGTTCAAAAAGCGATTCGGCAGTGAATCCGGCATCTTCATCACGCGAGATGAGCAACGCCTCCATCACGGGCGCGACGCCCACCACGATGAACAGCCGCCCCCCGGGATTGAGCTGGCGCTCGATTGCCGGCCGGCGATCGGGCGACGAGGCGGTGACCGCAATCACATCGAAGGTGCCGCCGGTCCACCCGTCGACGGCATCTCCCGTCTCGCAGCGCACGTTATCGATTCCCGCGAGCCGCAGCCGACGCGTTGCGCTCTCCGTGAAGTCGGCAAACAGGTCAACGCTGAGCACTTCGCCCGCCAGGCGCCCGAGCAGCGCCGCGAGGAAGCCGCTGCCGGTCCCGATCTCGAGCGCCCGCTCGTGTTTGCGCGGCGCGAGCGCCTGCAGCAGACGTCCTTCCCACTTCGGCGCGAACATGGCCTGATCATGGCCGAGCGGAATGCGCGTGTCCGAGAAGGAGAGCAGTTTGTAGGCGTCTGGCACGAAACGCTCGCGTGGGACCTCCAGCAGCGCGTCCAGCACGGTCTGATCGAGAACCTCCCAGGGGCGGACCTGCTGTTCGACCATGTTGAAACGTGCCAGATTGAGATCCATTGCTGTCATCCTCGGAGCGTCGGGATACGAGGCGGACACGCGCGGCGCGCCACCTGGAAATCGGGGCGAAATGCTTTGAATGTCAGGAATTATATACGTTATAGTCGAGCCGACGACAGCAGCTGGGGGTGCTCCGTGCGGATGCGCATCGCGCGTCACGCGAGAGCTGAGAAACACCCTTCGAACCTGACCCGGGTCATGCCGGCGTAGGGAAGCGAGCGCCTGATTCGGGGTGTTCCAATCACCTGGCTTGCCGGTCCGTGACCCACGCCAATCGTCCATGAGGTGATGCGATGAACGCAGTGCCCGACAAGATCCTGCACGAATCCGCCGCGCTCGACGCGCACGTCACGCGCCCGTTGCCCCAGTCCCGGAAGATCTACGTGGCCGGGAGCCGCGCGGACATCCGTGTGCCGATGCGTGAAGTCGCGCAGGCACCGACTGTGGGGCGGGGCGGCACCGCGCAGAACCCCGCGCTCGCGTTCTACGACACCTCGGGACCATATACGGACCCGACAGCGCACGTGGACGTGCGCCGTGGCCTGCCCCCGGTCCGTGCCACCTGGATCGAGGAACGCACCGACACCGAAGCCCTCGACGCCCCGACGTCCCGCACGACGCTGAAGCACGCGAATGATCCGCGCACCGCACACCTGCGCTTCGCGCATCAGCGGCCCGTGCGGCGGGCCCGCCCTGGCCTGAACGTCACCCAGATGCATTATGCGCGCCGTGGCATCGTGACGCCCGAGATGGAGTTCGTCGCGATTCGCGAAAACCAGCGGCTCGACGAGGTGCTGGCGCGCCATCCGCAACTCGGGGCGAGTCATCCCGGACACCACTTCGGGGCGAGCATTCCGGCACGCATCACTCCTGAATTCGTCCGTGACGAGGTCGCGCGCGGTCGCGCGATCATCCCGAACAATATCAACCACCCGGAATCCGAGCCGATGATCATCGGCCGTAATTTCCTGGTGAAAATCAACGCCAACATCGGCAACTCCGCGGTCTCGTCGTCGATTGAGGAGGAGATCGAGAAGATGGTATGGGCCACGCGCTGGGGGGCGGATACCGTCATGGATCTCTCGACAGGACGCTACATCCACGAGACCCGGGAGTGGATCATCCGCAATGCCCCGGTGCCGATCGGCACGGTGCCGATTTACCAGGCGCTGGAAAAGGTTGACGGCAAGGCAGAGGAACTCACGTGGGAGATCTTCCGTGACACGCTGATTGAACAGGCCGAGCAGGGCGTGGACTACTTCACGATCCACGCGGGCGTACGGCTGCCGTACATCCCGCTGACAGCCCGGCGGGTGACCGGCATCGTGTCGCGCGGCGGTTCGATCCTGGCAAAGTGGTGTCTGGCCCACCATCGCGAAAATTTCCTCTATACGCATTTCGAGGAGATCTGCGAGATCATGCGCGCCTATGACGTCGCATTTTCGCTGGGCGACGGTTTGCGTCCCGGTTCCATTGCGGATGCCAATGACGCGGCGCAGTTCGCGGAGCTGGATACGCTCGGTGAACTGACGCAGGTCGCCTGGCGACACGACGTGCAGGTCATGATTGAAGGACCGGGCCATGTGCCGATGCAACTCATACGCGAGAACATGGAGAAGCAGCTCGCCACCTGTGGCGAGGCGCCGTTCTACACGCTCGGCCCGCTGATCACGGACATCTCCCCAGGCTACGATCACATCTCCTCCGCGATCGGCGCGGCAATGATCGGCTGGTACGGTACGGCGATGCTGTGTTACGTGACGCCAAAGGAACACCTCGGACTGCCCAACAAGGACGATGTGCGGGAAGGAATCATCGCGTACAAGATCGCGGCGCACGCCGCAGATCTCGCCAAGGGGCATCCCGGGGCGCAGGTTCGCGACAACGCGCTGTCCAAGGCGCGCTTTGAATTCCGGTGGGAGGACCAGTTCAATCTGAGCCTCGATCCGGAGAGAGCGCTGGCGTTCCACGACGAGACCCTGCCCAAGGAAGGTCACAAGCTCGCGCATTTCTGTTCGATGTGCGGACCCCATTTCTGCTCGATGAAGATTACGCAGGACGTCCGTGACTACGCACAAGCCAAGCATCTCGAAGCGGACGCCGCGTTGACCGCCGGGATGGCGGAGAAGGCGCGGGAGTTCGTCGCCGCCGGTGCGGAAATCTACCAGCAGGAGTAAACCGATGACCCGGGAGAAGTGCATGAGAGTGATTGCATGGTGGCCGCTGGCGGCCGTTCTGATCGGTCTGGCTGGCCTTCGGCCGGTGACGGCGGCGGAGATAGGCACGCTGCTCGATGCCGCGATCGATGGCGCACACCGAAGCGATGCGCACAAGGCGCGCGACGTCCATCGCCATCCGAAGGAAACGCTGCAGTTTTTCGGTCTGCAACCCACGATGACCGTGATAGAAATGCTGCCCGGGGGCGAGGCATGGTACACGGAGGTCCTGGCACCCGTGCTGCGTGATGAGGGCAAGCTGGTCACGGTCACACCGCCCGGCGATCATCCGCGCGAGTACTATCGCAAGAGTTTCGCGGATTTCAATGCAAAGCTGGACGCGCAGCCGGCAGTCTATGACAGGGTGGAACGCCGCACGATGGGCGATCCGCCGATCTCGCTCGGGCCAGCGGGCTCAGCCGACATGGTGGTCACGTTTCGCAGCACGCACAATTGGATCCGCGGCGGGCAGTTCGAGGCGGTATACAAGGCAATCCTCGATGTCCTGAAGCCGGGTGGGATCCTGGGTATCGAACAGCATCGAGGCAGGGACGACTGGGACCCTGCCGCCAAGGCTGAGAGCGGGTACGTGCCAGAAGCGTGGCTCATCAGCACGCTCCAGGGATTAGGCTACCGGTTCGAGGGCAAGTCGGAAGTCAACGCCAATCCAAAGGACACCAAGGATTACCCGGAAGGTGTGTGGACCCTGCCGCCGTCCCTGGCACTCGGTGACCGGGATCGGCAAAAGTATCTCGCGATCGGCGAGTCGGACCGGATGACCCTCAAGTTCTCCAAGCCGGCGCCATAGCGCCGGTCTTCACGCGGCGTCCCTCTGGCGCGCAGCCGCCAGCAGCGCGCGCGCTTCCGCAAACGCGGTGCCGGCGTCCAGTCCCGCACAGTGACTGCCGATGAGGCGTCGCCAGTCGCGCGCGCCCGGGGCGCCCTGCCGCAAGCCGAGCAGGTGGCGGGTCACGTGATGCAGGCCGGTACCGCGCGCGGACTCACGGCGAGCGTAGATCTCCAGCGCATGCAGCAGCGCTTCGTCATCGAGAGGGAGACCGGGGTCCCCGAACAGTTCCCGGTCCACGTGTCGAAGGATCTCCAGTTGCGCATAGGCGGCGCGTCCGATCATAACCCCATCGACTTCGGCGAGGTGGCGCCGGGCGTCGACGAGCGAACCGATACCGCCGTTGATGACCACGGGCAAGTCCGGGAACGCGCGCTTGAGCGCGTACACGCGCGAATACTGCAGAGGTGGGATATCCCGGTTGGCGCGCGGCGAGAAGTTCAGCAATGCCTTGCGTGCGTGGAGGATCAGAGTCCGGCAGCCGGCCTGGCGCACCAGCGCCACGAATTGCGCGAGATGCGCGTCGTCGTCCAGCGCGTCCACCCCCAGGCGGGTTTTTACCGTGACCGGCACTGCGACCGCTGCGTGCATCGCCGCCACGCAGTCCGCGACGAGCGCGGGTTCGGCGATCAGACACGCACCGAAACGGCCGGACTGCACGCGATCGCTCGGGCAGCCGACGTTGAGGTTGATCTCGCAGTAGCCTGCCGCGGCGCCGATGCGCGCGGCCGCGGCGAGTTCGGCCGGGTTGCTCCCACCGAGTTGCAGGGCAACCGGATCTTCCCTGGGATCGTGTTCCAGCAGGCGCGCGCTGTCGCCGCGCAGCAGCGCGCTCGCGACCACCATCTCGGTGTACAGGCGCGCGTGACGCGACAGCAGCCGGGCCAGGTACCGGAAGTGCCGATCGGTGTACTGCATCATCGGCGCGACGCAGAAGCGCCACGCGGTGGAACGGTCGGGCATCGGTTCGGGCTATCCTGCGACACGGAATCCGGAACCGTATTATCCCGGTTTTCGGCCAGGCTGGCTTGTGACGGTTTCATGCGCGGGTGCGCACCACAGCCTTGCGGCTGTCTCGCAACCAGCGGAGGAAATGCCAATGTCGGATCGCGAGATCGTTGTGCCGGGCCCGGCGGTCGCCCCCGGCCTCGTGACCCTCGCCCACGTGATCTACCTGCTGCACGGATTCAGCGCCACGATGGGACTGCTGGGTTCCGCGTTCATCGTCACCGCGTTCCTGAGCGGATGGCCGTCACTGATCGCCGTCGCGCTGAACTACCTCAAGCGATCCGATGTCCGAGAGACATATCTCGACTCACATTTCAGCTGGCAGATCCGGACGTTCTGGTACGCGCTGCTGTGGCTCGTGGTGGCTGGGCTCCTCGTCCTCACGGTCGTCGGCATTCCAGTCGCGTGGCTGCTCGCGGTCGCGGTCGGACTCTGGGTGATCTATCGCATCGTCCGTGGGTGGCTTGCGCTGTCCGGTGCAACCGGCTTGCCGATGCCGCGTTGAGCCCAGGACATCCGCGGCGACGGGATCTGGCGGAAATGCGCGTTCCGCACAGATGTGCACGTAGGGTGCGCTGCGGATCCCGCCCGGCGACACGTGGAGGTGAAGGAATGACGGCCAGTGTATGCAAGTTCCTGCGGACCCTGTTCGGAGCGATCGCACTGGCGGCGGCAGGCGCTTCGACGCACGCGGACACGGCCCCGCTGTCACCGCCCGAGGTCATCCGCGAGAGTGTCGAGGGATTGCGCGGCGCATTGCAGGCGGGTGACAGTTCGCGTGTGACCCAGCCCGATTTCGTGATTCCGCTGATTCGCCGGCACGTGATGCCGAATCTCGATGTGCCGCTCGCGACCCGGCTCATCCTCGGGGAACACTGGAAATCGGCCAGCATCGCACAGCGCGCCGCGTTCGAAGCAGCCTTCACGGATGCTTTGCTGCGGACTTATGCCACGCACGCCGTGATGTATCTCGATGCGCGCGTCGAAGTGCTGGCGAGCGAACCCGTCGATGCGGACGGCGACGTGGTGCGCGTGCGGACCGAGGTCACCTCCGCCGCCCGCCCGCCAGCGCAAGTCGACTACCGGATGGTGCGACGGCACGACGGCTGGAAAGCGTTCGATGCGGCGGTGGACGGGATCAGCCTGGTCAAGACGTACCGGGCCGCACTGCGCGAGGATATCCGGCGCACCGGGCTCGATGCCGTCATCGCGAACATGCGGGCCGCTGCGAGCCCGCTCGCGGCGTCACGCTCCGGTTCGGAGCCGGTAAGCCAGGAGTGACGCGTCACCACCTTGACACCATGTCCGAGGGTTGCGCGCGGACGCGACGCAGCAGGGACCGGCAGTGACCGCCAGGACTGCCGTCCATGGGCGACGGTGGTGGGTTGCCATTGCAATCCTGGTTTCGATGGCGCTCGGGGCGGGCCTGTGGTGGGGCAAGCGGCCTGTCCCGAGCACTCCGCCGCCGGCGCTGGAGTCGTTTCTCTGGCCGCTGCTGCCACCGCTCGAACCGTTCCAACTCGCAGAAGCCGACGGCGGTCCGCTCACGGACCAGCAGCTGCTGGGGCAATGGACGCTCCTCTATTTCTGTTACCTCGCGGCCGAGGACTTCTGCCGGCCGTTCAGCGAACTCGTCGCGGAGATTGCGGTCGGGCTCCGTGACCTGGCCCCGTTCTCGGCACGCGGCCAGGTGCTGTTCGTGTCCTTCGACGCCGCGCGTGACTCACCGGAGGCGCTCCGCGAGTTTGCACGGCGCCTTGGCCCCCGTGTCCGGGCAGCGACGGCGCCTCCCGAGGCGCTGCACCTGCTCACCCGCCAGCTCGCCGTGCAGAGCACCAAGGTCTCGACGGGCGAAGCCGAGGATTACGGCTACGCGTTCGCCCCTGCGCTCCTGCTGATCGATCCGGAGGCACGGGCCGTGGCGGAGTTCCGTGCCCCGTTCGACCGTGCGCGGATCCGGGATGACGTCTCGCAGATCATCGGGTTCCTGGCAGGACGCGCCGGGAACGCGGACCGGCCAGGGCGCACGAAAGCAGGGAGCGACTAACCCCCGGGGGTATCAGACCTTTCCGACTGCCGATCAGGTCTCCGGACGGTAGACTTGGCGTCATGGAACCCGATGGATTGAACCTCATGCGCGTATTTTCCCGTCTTGGCGCCCCGTTGCATGCCGCCGTGCTGACCGGTTGTCTGTTCGCCGGCACATTCGCGCAGGCCGACGACCAGGAGTACCAGGCGCTCCTCGACTGGATAGCTTCCCCGCCGGAGACCACCGCCCTGCCTACCCCGGGCACCCGTCTCTCGAACGCTGACCGTGCGATGCTCGAACCGCTGATCCCGCGTTCCGCCTGGGGCTACTACTTCTTCGATGACATGGAGATGGAGATTGCGCCGACCGCGCATTACGCCAACCCTCCGCACTGGGGCAGCACGGTGCAGCCGAACTACGCACTGGACGAACGTGGCGTGCTGAAAGGATTCACCGGCGGTGGTTTCCCGTTTCCGGAGATCTCGGCTGACGATCCCAAGGCGGGTCAGAAGGTGATCTGGAACATGCTCTGGCGGCCCGGCCAGCATGATTTCGACATGCCCATGGTCACCTGGCTGCGCAGCGAGGGCGGCAAGCTGGATCGCCAGCTCGAGTACATCTCGGTGGCCGCCACCTATGCGCGTGGCGACAAGTGCCTGGTACCGGGGTACGAGGAGGTCAAGAGCAAGCGCGTGATGGAATTCCGGTCACCACGTGACATGGCTGGCGCCAAGGACATGCTGATCTCCTACCTCGACCACGATCGCGAGGATTCCGGCTGGCTCTACCTGCCGGCCCAGCGGAAGCCGCGGCGCACGCTCGCGTCGGAACGGACGAGCGAGCTGATGGGAATGGACATGATCCGCGAGGATCTGGACGGTTTCGGCGGCAAGGTTCACGAGAACAACTGGAAGTACCTTGGGACGCGCCAGGTACTGGCGACGATCAACGTGCGTGACAATCCGGAAATCGGCGGACCCCACCTCTGGGTCCCGAACAAGGCACGCTGGGAGGTGCGCAATGCGCACGTCGTGCTGATCGAGCCCAAGGCGTCCAGCCATCCGTACAGCCACCGCGTGGTGTTCATCGACGCGGAGAATTACTGGACGCTGTGGATGCTTGCGTTCGATCGGCAGGATGAACGCTTGCTGCGGATGAGCCAGCATTTCCTCAAGTACTCGGAGTCCTACGCGGAGGAAGTCCCTCAGCAGGCACCCTACATGCGCCAGGAACTGGAGAAGAACATCGGTCATCACGTGTTCCTGCATCTCGGTGAGACGGACATTAACGCGAAGAAGCCACATGCCACGATCACCCACTGCTTCGTGAAGAAGAGGACCTTCTCTTCGGCGCGTGCCCAGCAGTTCTACTCATTGCGGAACATGATCAGCGGCCGTCGGTAACATCGCGCGCCCATATTCCATCGTCTCGGCGGATCCCGCCCGCGGTGAGCGGGCGCCGTGGACCCGCCACAATCCCAACAAGGCCTTCTTCACATGAACCTTCGTGCGTTGCCAATGGCGCTCGCCGTCGCCCTCACCCTTGCTGCCACACCCTCCCGTGCGATCGTCACGATCGGTGACGATATCGAACTGGAAGGATTCGTGAACTTCCAGAACATCCTGCGGACGCCGAAGTTCGAGGACAGCGAGTTCGTGATGCAGCGAAACACCGCACAGGTCGAAGGCAAGTACTACTTCCTGCGCGAGAGCACCGCGTTCGGACGTTTCAACACTGGGCCGCTCGAAGAGGCCACGTTCACCTTCGTAGGCCGCGCCGTGTATGACTCCATCTACGACGTCCGTTCGTCATACCGCGATGCCTGGGCAACCGCCGATGACGATCCGGGCGACTTCGAGATCAAGGCGCGCGAGGCGTTCGTGGACCTCCTGCTGCCACCGGTGTCGTTACGTATCGGCCGGCAGCAGGTCGTGTGGGGTGAGACCGACAACTTCCGCGCGCTCGATGTCATCAACCCGCTCGACCTCTCGTGGCATTGGACCTGGGAATCCTGGGAGGACATCCGCATCCCGCTGTGGATGGCGCGCGGCGTCTATGACATCGGCAAGTTCGGTCCGTTCGACGAATCCTTCGTCGAGGCAATCTGGATCCCGTGGGACGTGCAGCAGAATATCGTGTCGACGGACCCCCGCCAGCCGTGGGCGGCCACCGGCGCGGGGCTCAACGCGGTCGCGAACAGTGCGATCATCGACGGGCAGCTGTTCGACCTGAATACTCAGGTCCGTGACCGGAGTCCCGATCGAGATCTCGACAACGGGCAGGCCGGCATGCGCTTCAAGGCGATCTGGGGTGAGATCGAGTTCAGCTTGAATTACTTCTACGGGTTCGCGACCGATACCGGAGTGCGCTTTCGGAACGATCTCTCGGGGGTTAGTGGGGATACATTCAACGCGGTCCTCGACACGGTGAATCCCCGCACACACCTCGTGGGCGTGACGGCGAACTACTCCGAGGAGAAGTACACGCAGGCCGTGTTCCGCCTCGAATCGGTGTTCACGACGGGCGTTCCCGTGGCCGTGGAGGCGGCGGCACCTTTGAACGTCGATCCGGAACAGGATCAATTCGAGGACGTGCGCCGTTCGGTCGTGATGATCGCGGTCGATCGGCCGACCTGGATCAAGGCACTGAACGAGGACCGCACGTTCTTCCTGTCCAGCCAGTTCTTCTGGCGGCGCTATCTCGACTACAGCGATTCGTTCCGCGGCCTGCCGGCGGTGCGCCTCGCGAACATCGACGGCCAGTTCTTCCCTGGTCGCCTGGTGTCGGAACGTCCGCACGCGTTGAATCGTGATGAGTTCGTGATCACGTTCGCCGCCTCGACGAGCTACGGTGACGCGGGACTCCTGCAGCCGCGGTTCGTGTTTGCGCTGGACCCGATCTCGACCGGTGCCTACAACCAGATCGGGATCGACTACCTCTTGTCGAACCACCTCGTGCTCAAGTTCCAGCAGAACCTGTTCTGGCGCGCCAGCGGCAACGATGTGGGGCCGTGGGCGCTCGGTGACCTCTGGGGGCATTCCAGCGGCCAGAGTCGGCACGAAACCGTGTTCAGCCTCATTTACCAGTTCTGAGCGTCGGCGTGTCCCGCTCCCGGCGGCCGGGCCGGAAAGAGGCGCCGCCCGGCGCGCGGTCCGCGCGATGCACGGTTACTTGGATTCGCCGGCGAGCTTCGGTTCCACGGTGACCACCGGCGCACCCGACTTCTTCCAGGCGCCGAAACCTCCCTCGATGTGACAAACTGGGGTCAGCCCCATGTCCTGCGCGGTCTTGGTGGCGAGCGCGGAGCGGACGCCGCCTGCGCAGAAGAACACGAAGCGGTTGCCGGAGGCGAAAAATTCCTTGTGGTACGGACTGCCGGGATCGATCCAGAATTCGAGCATGCCACGTGTCACGTTGATGGCATCGGGGATGCCGCCGTCCCGCCAGATTTCACGGGGATCACGCAGGTCGATGAACGTCACGCCATCCTCGCCCAGCAGGGACTTGGCCTGGTCGACATTGAGCGTCTCGATTTCCTTCGACGCCTCGGCGAACATCTCTTTCACGCTTTTCCTGATCTGCAGTGGCATGGACTTGCTCCTGGTCGAGGGCGACAGTTGAATCCGCGAGGGACTGGCGGGACAGTTTACCTCGAAACTGACGCGCGGGCGGTGCCCCGCAGCGCGACCGACCCGATGGGAGAAGCGCAATGCTCGTGAAGTTCAAAAGTCCTCGTGCCGCCGAGTTCCTGATGTTCGAGGACATTGCACGCCGACTGATCCGCTCAATGGGAGCGAGTGGCGACATACCAGGCGCGATTGCCGCCGAAGACGTCCCGGCCGCGCTTGCGAAGCTGCGGGATGCCGTCGCACGCGACGACTCGGCGCCTGCTGCACCCGGACGTCGGGATGAGGAGGATGACACGCCGGCGGTCACACTCCGGCAGCGCGCGCTGCCGCTCACGCAGATGCTGGAGGCGGCAGCCGCCGGTGAGACCTACGTGATGTGGGAGTTCTGACCGATCGCGGCGTTCCGGTTCACAGGCAACCGCGGATCCACGTAATGAGATCGGCCTGGCCCATGGCGCCGGATTGCCGGGCGACTTCGGTGCCGCGGCGGAACGCGATGAGCGTCGGGATGCTTCTTATGTCGTAGCGGTGCGCGATCTCAGGCTCCCCGTCCGTGTCGACCTTGCCGAGCCGTATCAGTGGTTCGAGCGCGGCCGCAGCAGCCTCGAAATGCGGCGCCATCATCTTGCACGGACCGCACCACGCCGCCCAGAAGTCAACCACCACCGGGATATCGTTGCCCTGGAGCATGGCTGCGAAGTTCGCGCGCGTCAGTTCGACCGGACGTCCCTCGAACAGCGCGGCGCGACACCGGCCGCAGACCGCCCGTTCGCGCAGGCGTGCGACCGGCAGCCGGTTGGTGGTCGTGCAGGCAGGGCACACGACATGGAGCGAATCAGGCATGTTGACCTCCCTGGAAATAATCGCACCGCACCGTCGGCGCGAATCGGTCGGCTGTCAACGGGCGTCAGCGTGCGAGCAAGAGCAGGTCATCGAACGCCGCGACGGGATCGCCGACGGGGGTTGGCATCGCATTCAGCAGGATAAGCTCTTCCACGAGACCCGCGTATTCATCGATGCGTGCGCGACACTCCGCCGGGGTCCCCGCGATTGTCAGTGTGTCGATCAGCGCGTCCGGAATTGCGTCGATTGCCGCGTCGCTGCGCCCGGCAGGCACCAGTTCACGCAATCGTTCGACTACCGGACCGAAACCTTGCTCGCGCATCGTGTATTCGTAGTAGGGATGCGGCAGCGGCGCGAACAGGTTGCACAGGGCGGCGCGGACAGCCCGGCGCGCCTCGGTGCGGTCCGCGCTGACCGCAGTGAACATCACTGCCCGCCAGCGCAGCGACCCCGGATCGCGGTCGACTTCCATGGCGCAGCGCGCCGCACGCGGAAGGAGCTCTTCGCGCAGGTAGCGGGGAGATAGTGTCGCGCCGCCCGCGATGCCATCCGCCACGGTCGCCGCCACACGCAGCATCGCCGGGAACACTGCCGCAAGATACACCGGGTACGGTGTCGGCGTCGGTGCGATTACCGGGGTCCAGGCCGTTCTATGAACCTTACCGTTGTAGATCAGCGGTTGACCGGCGGGTGTACGCGCGATGCGTTGAAGGATCTCCACGTACTCACGCAGCTTGGTGAGGACACGGGCATGCGGGATCCCCTGCCATTCCTCGTTGATGATCCGGTTGCCGCCGCCCACACCGAGTACCAGGCGGCCGTTGGCGTATTCGTTGAAATCCACCGCGGTCATGCCGGTGATCAGGGGGCTGCGCGCGTAGGCGTTCGCCACGTAGGGTCCGAGCTGCACTCGGGTGGTCACCCCGGCGAGCGCCGTCAGTGCAATCCACGCGCTGCGATACGCCTCCACCATGTAGAGCGAGTCGAAGCCAGCCGCCTCGGCGCGGTGTCCGACCGTCACGATATCGCGCAACGAATTGCCGCCGGCGAACAGGATTCCAAGCCGCATGGGGTGACCTCGCGTTCCGAACAGCGTCGATACAAGATTGGCAGGGCCCGCGCGCGCAGCGTCCGGGTTATGCGAGCGCCTCACCGGCAAGGATGCGACGGGTCGCGGTAGCGCGCAAATAGAAGCCGCGCGGCGGCATCGGACAGGGTGCCCCGGACTCGTCGGATGCGGGCGCGCGTTCCGCCGCATCGGCACCTTTCGGGCGCAGTTGCAGCCAGCGGCCGAGATGGGCGCTGATCGCGTGACGCTGCCCGGTCGCGAGCAGGTCGACGAGCTCTTCCCAGTCCGCGCGAAGTACCGCATCCTCGGCCGGCGTCGGCTGCCACAGTCTGGCCCAGCCGATCCGCCGGCTGGCCGGGTCAGGTTCACGCGATGACTCGATCGGGAGCCACAGCACGTGCGCGAGCTTGCAGCGCACGGTCGAATCCTCCCAGCGCAAACCCGCGCGCACCCCGCCCGGCGCGCGACACACGTAGGTAGATTCGCGGGGGACGCCGCGCGCATCGATCGGAATCGTCTTGAGTTCGACGCCGAGACGCGTGAAGTCGGGTTCCGGCCGGTTGCCGGCGTCCGCTCCGAGCGCAACCTCCAGGAGCGCTCCGCTCCAGCCCTTGGCATGTCGTGACTGGTGCGGGGGCGGGACGCCGAGTGTCTCCGCTACGTCCCTGAGCCGCAGGCCGGCCAGCGCACGAGCGCGCTGCAACAATGCTTCGACGGTGTCCGGCGCGCTCACGCATCCAGTTCGCTGACGATGAGGGAACGCAGACGCTCCCGCAGCGGTGCATCCGTTACCGGCTGATCGGCGAAGTCCGTGATGTAGAAATAGTCCTCGGCACGTTCTCCGATTGTAGCGATGCGTGCGTCGTGCAGTCGCACGCCGCAGTTCTGCATCGCGCGTCCGACGACGGACAGGAAACCGGGACGGTCGGTGGCAATCACCTCCATGACAGTGCGGTGATGGGCCGGATCGGGGGCGAATTCCACTGACGCCGGGAACTTGAAGTGCTGCAGGCGCCGTTGGCTCGCATGCGGGGTGCGGGTCGCGGGGATCTCGCGTGATCGGATCGATGTGCGCAGGCGCGTCTGGATCTCCTGGAGGCGCAGGGGATCCTCTACCGGGCTGCGGGTCTCCGCGTCGAGTACGCTGTAGGTGTCGAGCGTGTAGTTGGCATCAGATGTGATGATGCGCGCGTCCTGTACATCGAGGCGCAGCCGATCGAGCGTCGCGGTCGAGATCGCGAACAGGAAATCCATGTCGGCGGCGTAAATGAAAATTGAGGTGCTGCCTCGATGTTCGAAGTTCCGGACTGCGACTACCGGGAGGTCGTCCTCGTCGGCGCCGAGAATGGTCTCGGTGTGCCAGGCGATTTCGACCGGGCGGTGTCGCAGGAAATAATCGTCGCCGAGCGTACTCCAGAGAAGCGACACCGCGTGCTCCGGGCATGACTCGGAATCTATGTGCTTGCGCGCCTCGTTCTTCGTTTCGAGTATCCGTTCGGTCTTGTCGCTCGGCAGTTCGGCGCCACCCCGCAGCCTGCGCAACGTCAGCAGGTAGAGTTCCGACAGCAGCGATTGTTTCCAGCTCGTCCATAGCTTCGGATTGGTGCCGCGAATGTCCGCAATCGTCAGCAGGAACAGGTAATCCAGTCGAATCTGGTCGCCGACGAGCGTCGCGAAAGCGGTCACGACATCCGGATCGTAGATATCCTGCCGCTGCGCGACGTTGGACATTACGAGGTGGTTGCGCACGAGCCATGTGACAAGGTTGGTGTCGTAGACCGACAATCCGTGGCTCTGGCAGAACGCGGCGGCATCATCGGCACCCGCGTCCGAGTGATCGCGGCCCTGACCCTTGCCGACGTCGTGAAAGAGACCCGCCAGGTAGAGCAGTTCGAGCTTCGGAATCCGTTCGATCACCTGGCGCACCAGCGGCGGCTGATCATCGTTCGTGATCGGGTAGGAGAAGCGTCGCATCTGAAGCACCACGAACAGCAGGTGCTCGTCGACCGTGTAGACGTGGAACAGGTCGAACTGCATCAGTCCTTCCACGCGTGCGAAGGCCGGCAGATAGGCGGGAAGCACGCCGTAGCGGTGCATGCGCTGAAGTTCGTGGCCGATGCGGCGCGGTTCCCGGATGATCTCCATGAAGAGGCTGCGCGCGCGGATGTCGCGACGGAACTTCTCGTCGATGAGGTGCAGGTTCGCGCGGATCAGGCGGATGGTGCTCGCCCGCACGCCTCTGATCGTCGGGTTCTTCTGCATGAGCAGGAAGATCTCGAGCAGGGCGGGCGGCGTGCGCGCGAAAACCGTGTCGTTGACCGCTTCGATATAGTTTCCCCGGACCTGGAACCGGCGTGACAGCGGCGAGGTGCGGACTTCACGGTCACGTTGCAGGATGGCCTCCTGGAACAACCCCAGCAGGATTTCGTTCAGGCGGCTGAGTTCGCGGACCGTACGGTAGAAGTCCTTCATGAAGTGCTCGACCGCGCGGTTGTGCGCGATGTCCGTGTACCCGAAAAGCTCGGCCACGCGCTTCTGGTGGTCGAACAGCAAGCGGTCTTCACGGCGTCCTGCGAGAAAATGCAGCGCGCAGCGAATACGCCACAGGTGGCTCTGTCCACGACACAGTGCCGCGTACTCGTCTTCGCTGAGGAATCCGTGCCCCACCAGCGCGCTCAGTCCACGCGACTGGAAATGGCGATTCGCGACCCACGCGATCACCTGGATGTCGCGCAGGCCACCAGGGCTTTCCTTGATGTTGGGCTCGAGCTGCTGGAACGCGTCGTTGAAGCGTTCATGACGGTGATCCTGCTCGATCGACTTGGCGGTGAAGAACTCCTCGCTGTTCCACATCCGCGAGGGCGCGAGCGCCGCCTGTACAGCGTCGAACGACGCGACCGGACCGGCGAGCACGCGCGCCTCGAGCAGGTTGGTCATCACCGTGATGTCGGTCCGAGCGGCGTCGGCCGTCTGTGCGATGGTGCGCACGCTGTTGCCCACTTCGAGCCCAACGTCCCAAAGGTAGCGGACGAAGCCCTCGATCTCCTGGCGTTCGACGTCCGTCGCGGCGTCCGTGGTGATGATCGCGATGTCGACATCCGAGTAGGGATGGAGTTCGCCACGGCCATACCCGCCGACCGCGAGGATGGTGTGATCGGATGCGTCCAGCTCGAAAAGACGCCATACGGCCGCCACTACCGCATCCACCGCAGCCGCGCGGGCCTGCACGACATCCTCGGCGGGGAGGCCTTCGAAGAACGCCGTTCGCAGTCGCTCCGTGAACTGCTGAAGCAGTGGCTTTACACGCGCAATCGGTGGCAGCTCGCCGCTGCGGTGCGCGAACGCCTCGGTGAGCGAGGCGTTGTCGATAGTCGGGATCGCCGGGGTACCGGTGACCCGCAACTCAACCGGGGCCGAACCGTTCATCGCTGCGGGCTGTGAGGACCTCGTATCCCGTGCCCGTCACCAGCACGGTGTGTTCCCACTGCGCCGACAGACTGTGGTCCTTGGTGACCACGGTCCAATTGTCGGGGAGCAGCTTCACGTAACGCTTGCCGGCGTTGATCATGGGTTCGATTGTGAAGGTCATGCCTGGCTCGAGCAGATAGCCGGTTCCAGGCTGGCCGTAGTGGAGCACCTGCGGTTCTTCATGGAATTCCCGGCCGATACCGTGACCGCAGTATTCGCGTACGACCGAGTAATTGCGGGCCTCGGCATAAGACTGGATGGCCGCCCCGATGTCGCCCAGCCGTACCCCGGGCCTGACCATTTCGATCGCAAGCCTGAGGCATTCGTACGAAGTCTCACACAGGCGTTGCGCCTTCAGTGACGGCGTTCCGACATAGAACATCGCGCTGGTATCACCGTGGAAGCCGTCCTTGATGACCGTGATATCGAGGTTGACGACATCACCGTCCTTCAGCCGCTTGTCGCCGGGGATTCCGTGGCAGACCACGTGGTTCACCGATGTGCAGATGGACTTGGGGAACCCGTGGTAGTTCAGCGGGGCGGGGATCGCCTGCTGGATGTCGACGATGTGCGCATGGCACAGGCGGTCCAGTTCCTCGGTGGTGACGCCCGGCCTGACGTGAGGACCGATCACTTCGAGTACTTCGGCCGCGAGTCGGCCCGCCAGTCGCATCCGTTCGATCTCGGGCGGGGTCTTGATGCTGACTGGCATTGAGAGGGCGGTATCCAACTCGTTGTTGCTACAAAGGTTATATGGTATAAAGCGCGCGCTCTCCGGGCAACGAAGAGCGACTTCATCAATCCCACACACGTGTCGCAACCGCGCACCTGGGTGTCCGGGAAGGGCAAATGCCCGTCCCGGATGGATGCGCGGGACCCGTGGAGGCACAACCCGACAGGAGTTCGCGATGACTGACGTAAGCATGCGCCAGATGCTCGAGGCTGGCGTGCACTTTGGCCACCAGACCCGATTCTGGCATCCCAAGATGTCGCCGTACATCTTCGGCGACCGCAACAAAATCCATATCATCAACCTGGAAAAGACCCTGCCGCTGTTCAAGGACGCGATGGGTTTCATCGGACGCATGGCGAGTCGCCGGGGCAAGGTCCTGTTCGTCGGCACCAAGCGCTCCGCCCAGGAAGCCATTGCCCGCGAAGCTGCTCGCTGTGGCATGCCTTACGTGAACCGTCGCTGGCTCGGGGGCATGCTGACCAACTTCAAGACGGTCAAGCAGTCGATCAAGCGACTTAAGGACCTCGAGGAACGCATCAATAACGGTTCCCTCGACCGCATTACCAAGCGCGAAGCACTGCAACTTCGCCGCGAGTACGAAAAACTGAACCTCGGCCTGGCCGGCATCAAGGACATGGAACGGCTGCCCGACGCGCTTTTCGTGATCGACGTCGGCTTCGAAAAGATCGCCGTGGCCGAAGCGCACAAGCTCAAGATCCCGGTGGTGGCCGTGGTTGACACCAATTGCAAGCCGGACGGGATCGATTATCTGATTCCGGGTAACGATGACGCCATCAGCGCAGTCAATCTCTACGCCAAGGCTGCCGCGGACGCGGTGCTCGATGCGCGCATGACCATGAGTGCCGCTGCCTCGGGTGCGCAGGACGAGTTCGTGGAACTCGATGAGCACGGCAATCCGCTGGTGGTTCGACGCGAAGCCGCGGGCGAGCGCACCGCGGAGGACGAGCGTCGCGCGAAAAGAAAGGTGCCGGCGGGTCGGAAGCGGGTCGGCCGCAAGGGCGAAGAAACCACCGCGGACGAATAGCGCGCGCGGCGAAGGCCTGCGCGTGAGAACAGCGCGCCGCGGGACGACGGTTTCGCGGCGCCTGACGACCCGCGGCCACGGGTAATCGGCGTTCGGGCACGACGCGCGACGGACCGAGTCTCTTATCAAATGACATTCGAGGGAATCATCCATGCAAATCAGTGCAGCCGCCGTGAAGGAGCTTCGAGAACGTTCGGGCGCCGGCATGATGGAGTGCAAGAACGCGCTGGTCGAAACCGGCGGTGACCTGGAAGCGGCGCTGGAGCATCTTCGGAAATCCGGAGCCGCAAAGGCCGCCAAGAAGGCCGGCCGCATCGCCGCGGAAGGTGCCGTCATCGTCGCCGAACGCGATGGCGTCGCGGTGCTGGTCGAGATCAACAGCGAAACCGATTTCGTCGCGAACGACGAGAACTTCACGCAATTCGCGACCGCCGTCTCAGACGTGCTGCTGCGTGAGCGGCCGGTCGACGTGGCCGCGCTCGCCGGCTGCGCGCTCGCGGGTGGCGAGACCGTGGAGGCGGCCCGCCAGCAACTCGTGCTGAAGATCGGTGAGAACATCTCGATCCGACGTTTCGAAACCAGGACCGCATCGGCGAACCAGGTGATTGGCGCATATCGGCACGGTAAACGCATCGGGGTGCTGGTGGTGGTGGACGGCGGCAGTCCGGAGCTCGCCAAGGACATCGCGATGCACGTCGCGGCGACTAATCCGACCTGCATCGCCGAGTCCGATGTGCCGCCTGAACTGCTGGCGAAGGAAAAGGAAATCCGGCTGGCGCAGGCCGCGACGAGCGGCAAACCCGCCGATATCGTGGAGAAGATGGTGACCGGACAGCTCCGCAAGTTCGTGTCGGAGATCACCCTGCTGGGCCAGGCTTTCGTGAAGGATCCGGACACTACCGTCGGCAAGCTGCTCGGGAGCAAGGCCAAGGTTGTCAGCTTCGTACGTTACGAAGTGGGCGAAGGAATCGAGAAGAAGACGGTCGATTTCGCCGAAGAAGTGAAGGCGCAGGCGCGCGCCGCGGACTGACCCACGTGACTTCGCCCGCAACAGTCGCGCCACGCTACCGTCGCGTTCTGGTCAAACTCAGCGGCGAGGCGCTGATGGGCCGCGAGGAGTATGGCATCGATCCGGAGGTCCTCGCGCGCATTGCCGAAGAGATCCACGAGCTCGTCCATGCGCAGGTGGAGGTCGCGATCGTGATCGGCGGGGGCAACATCTTCCGCGGCGCCGGGCTCGCCGCCCGTGGTATGGACAGGGTCACGGCCGACCAGATGGGAATGCTCGCGACGGTCATCAACGCACTTGCCATCCAGGATGCGCTGGAGCGCCAGGGACTGTTCGCCCGCGTGATGTCGGCCATCAAGATCAACGAGGTCTGCGAGGATTACATCCGCCGGCGGGCCATCCGCCACCTGGAGAAGGGGCGCGTGGTCGTGCTCGCAGCCGGCACCGGGAATCCGTTCTTCACCACGGATTCGGCGGCCAGCCTGCGGGCGATCGAGGTGGGGGCCGAGCTGATGATCAAGGCGACCAAGGTGGATGGGGTCTATTCGGCCGACCCGAACAAGGTCCCCGGCGCGGTGCGCTACGACACGCTCGGTTACGACGAAGTGCTGGAACGCAAGCTGGCCGTGATGGATGCGACCGCGGTCGTGTTGTGTCGCGACAACCAGATGCCCCTGCGCGTCGTCGACATGACGCAACCGGGCGCGTTCGTGCGGGCGGCACTCGGGGAGAACGTGGGAACTCTGGTAACGGCGGGTTAGCACCATGCTGCAAGACATTCTCAAGGACACCCAGTCGCGGATGGACAAGACGATCGAGAGCTTCAAGCTCGAACTCGCGAAGATCCGTACGGGACGCGCACACCCCAGCCTGCTCGACCACGTCCACGTGGATTTCTATGGCACCAGCACGCCCATCGGACGTGCGGCCAACGTTACGGTGGAAGACGCGCGAACACTCGTGGTGACTGCGTGGGACAAGACCATGGTCTCGGTGATCGAACGCGCGATCCTCGAATCTGACCTTGGCCTGAATCCGAACACTGCGGGGACCGTTATCCGCATTCCGCTGCCGCCCCTTACCCAGGAGCGCCGGCGGGACCTTACCAAGGTCGTCAAGACGGAGGCGGAGCAGGCGAAGGTCGCAGTCCGCAATATCCGGCGCGATGCGATGGCCGATCTCAAGGAACTTCTCAAGGAAAAGGAGATCGCGGAAGACCAGGAGCGCAAGGGACAGGAAGAAGTGCAGAAACTCACGGATGCGCATGTCAGGAAGGTCGACGAACTGGTCGCTGCGAAAGAACAAGAGATCATGGCCGTCTGACGTCGTGACGGAAACCATCCTCCCACCAAGCGCGCTGCCGCGTCACGTGGCCATCATCATGGATGGCAACGGACGCTGGGCGAAGCAACGCCAGCTGCCCCGCATCGCGGGACACCGTGCCGGTGTCGAGAACGTGCGGGCGCTCGTGCGGCATTGCGCCGAAATCGGTATCGAGGTGTTGACCCTGTTCGCGTTCAGCAGCGAGAACTGGCGTCGCCCCCCGATGGAAGTGCGCCTGCTCATGGAGCTGTTCGTGATGGCGCTCGATCAGGAGGCGCAGAAGCTCAAGGAGAACGGAGTTCGCCTGCGGGTGATCGGAGATCGGGCCCCGTTTCCCGAGAAGCTTCGGCAGAGTATCGCGGCGGCGGAGACGCTGACCCAGGACGGCAGTCGGTTGACCCTGGTAATCGCGGCGAATTACGGGGGACACTGGGACATCACCCAGGCTACGCGCCGCGTTGCAGAGGACGTCGCATCCGGGCGTCTCGCCAATGACGCCATTACCCCCGAGGTCGTTGGCAGCTACCTGTCCACGGCGGATTTGCCGGACCCCGACCTGTTCATCCGCTCTGGTGGCGAACAGCGCATCAGCAACTTCCTGCTGTGGCAGCTCGCGTACGCGGAGTTTTATTTCACCGAGTGCCTGTGGCCCGACTTCGACCGGGACGAGTTCGCGCGGGCGCTCGCCAGTTTCGCAACGCGCCAGCGCCGATTCGGCATGACGGGTGAACAGGTCGAGCTGGAGCGTGGGCGGGAGACCATGGTGCCCATCGAATGACGGTTGGCCGGTGAGCGCGGTTCCGCCACCGTCGCCTCCCGCCGGTCTGCATGCACGGCTGCTGACCGCGGCCGTGCTGATCCCGATCTTCCTCGCGGTGTGGTCGGCCGGCTCCCTTCCCGGTAGCGCGGTCTTCTTCGGTGCATTCGTGCTGCTTGCTGCGCACGAGTGGGGTGCCTTGCACGGGTGGGCCCGCACACCGCGCCTGCTGTTCGTCTCCACCGTGGCCGTTCTGTGCATCGTGGGTACCCTTCCGGCGGTGCAGATCGCCATCGCGCGGCCGCTGTTCCTGTTCGCGGGTGGCTGGTGGGTGGCAGTCGCCGTGATGCTCGTGCAGGTCCAGCGGGGACACGACCCGTGGCCAACCGGGGCCCCGGCCTGGGCCATGCTAGGATTGCTCGCGCTGATCCCGTGCTACATCGCGCTCGTCTGGCTGCAGGTGCACGATCGCTGGGCGCTGCTGGCGCTTTTCGTGCTGGTGTGGAGCGCCGATACTGCGGCCTATTTCGCCGGCAAGCGGTACGGCGTACGCCGACTGGCCTCGCGGCTCAGCCCGGGAAAGAGCTGGACGGGGGCGTTCGCCGCCGTCGGCACCGGGTTCGCGATCGGCGCCGCCAGCGCGTGGCTGCCGGGTCCCGGATCGCGTTCGGTGGCGGCGCTGGCCGTGGCAGGGGGAATCGTCGTCGTGGTGTCGATCTTCGGCGACCTGTTCGAGAGCCTCGTGAAGCGTCGCAGCGGGGTCAAGGACAGCGGCACGCTACTGCCCGGACACGGCGGGGTGCTCGATCGCATCGACAGCCTGCTCGCCGCGGCGCCGTGCTACGCGTTGGCGCTCACCTGGATGGCGGATTGAAGATGATTGGAATCACGATTCTCGGCTCGACGGGGACCATCGGCGTGAACACGCTGGACGTAATCGCGCGCGAGCCGGAGCGGTTTCGCGTGGTGGCCCTGACCGCGCACCGCAACGTGCAGGCGATGCTCGAACAGTGCCGGCGATGGCGGCCCGTTTGTGCGGTGATGGTCCTGGAGTCGGCGGCTGCCGAATTGCGCGATGCGCTGCGCGCCGAGCGCATCCCTACGGACGTGCTGAGCGGAGAAGCGGGGCTGATCGAGGTCGCGCGTCACCCTGATTCCCGGTACGTGATGGCCGGCATCGTCGGAGCGGCCGGTCTGCTGCCGAATCTCGCCGCTGCCGAAGCCGGCAAACGGGTGATGCTCGCCAACAAGGAATCGCTCGTGATGTCGGGACAGCTGTTCATGGATGCCGTGCGGACACACGGTGCCGAACTGCTGCCGATCGACAGCGAACACAACGCGGTCTTCCAGTGCATGCCGGCTTGCTTCGGCCGCGGATTGCCGGATGTCGGGGTGAGTCGAATTCTCCTCACAGCCTCGGGCGGGCCGTTCCGCACCCGTGAGCTGACCGACCTGATGTCGGTCACGCCAGACCAGGCTTGCGCACACCCGAAGTGGGTGATGGGACGCAAGATTTCCGTGGACTCCGCCACGATGATGAACAAGGGACTCGAGATCATCGAAGCGTGCTGGCTGTTCGGCACCACGCAGGAACACGTGGAGGTCGTGGTTCACCCGCAGAGCGTGATCCATTCAATGGTGGAATATGTCGACGGATCGGTGCTGGCACAGCTCGGCAATCCCGACATGCGAACGCCGATTGCCTACGCGCTCGCATGGCCCGAGCGGATGATGTCCGGGGTGACGCGCCTGAACCTGTTCGATGTGCGCCGCCTCGAATTCGAGGAGCCGGATCCGGTGCGCTTCCCGAGCCTGCGCCTCGCGCGCGAAGCGTTGGCCGCGGGCGGAACTGCCGCGGCCATCCTCAACGCCGCGAACGAGGTCGCCGTGGAAGCGTTCCTGGCGGAACGGCTGCGCTTTCCGCATATCGCGGACGTGGTCGACGCGACACTGCAGCAGGAGGTGAACTGCCCGGCCACGGAGCTCGCTGCGATTCTGGACGCCGATCGCCGGGCACGCGAGACCGCGATGCGCGCCGTCGCGCAACGAGCCCCCTGATGCAGCTCGTGCAGACGCTGGCCGCGTTCATCGTCGCGCTCGGCGTGCTCGTGACCTTCCACGAGTTCGGCCATTACTGGGTCGCCCGCCGGCTCGGTGTCAAGATCCTGCGATTCTCGGTCGGGTTCGGCCGCCCGTTGTGGTCATTTCGTGCGGGCCGCGACCACACCGAATTCGTGGTTGCGGCAGTGCCGCTAGGCGGCTACGTGAAGATGCTCGACGAACATGAGGGTGAAGTCGCTGCCCACGAGAATCATCGTGCGTTCAACCGGCAGCCGGTGCTGGTTCGCAGCGCGATTGTCGCCGCGGGTCCGCTGGCGAACTTCCTGCTCGCGCTGGTGGTGTACTGGTTGAGCTACATGGCCGGCGTCGAAGGCCCGAAACCGCTGATCGGCGGAATCGCGCCGTCCGGCCTCGCGGAACGTGCGGGACTCCGCGTCGGGGACGAGATCGTCACGGTCAACGGTGAACGCACGGCCATCTGGGACAATGTCCTCAATCACGCCGTCGACGCCATCCTCGACGGGCGCACCTTGGTGTTCGGTGTTGTCGGTGAGGGCGCGGCGACCCGCGAGATCCTGCTAGATTTCACCGGCTTCTCGATCGACGACGTATCGCGAGGCGACTTCTTCGACAAGGCGGGATTCGAGCCACGACGCGCACAGATTCCGCCGGTCATCGGCAAACTCGTGGCGGGAGAAGCCGCCGCTGCGGCCGGCTTCGCGCCCGGCGACCGGATCCTGGCGGTCGATGGGACAGTCATCAACGACTGGCTCGCGTGGGTGACGCTCGTGCGCGAACGTGCCGGCCAGCGCCTCGAGGTCACGGTTGAGCGCGACGGCTCGCGTCTTGACCTGACCGTCACACCACGCTCACTCGTCGAGGACGGCCGGCGGATCGGGCGCATCGGTGCCGAGGTCGCGCCGCCACCGGCGTCGAGCCTGCCTCCCGTCGCGGTGGAACGATACGCGCCAGTGGCCGCTGCTGAGCGCGCATTCGTGCGGACCCGGGAAGTCACCCTGACCACGCTCAAGTTCATGCGCCAGATGGTGCTCGGCGAGGCATCGGTCGAGAATCTCAGCGGTCCCATCAGCATCGCGCAGTTCGCGGGTGCCTCTGCCAAGCTCGGCGTCTCGCGTTTCCTCGAGTTCCTCGGGCTTGTGAGCGTGAGCCTCGCGGTGTTGAATCTTTTGCCGATTCCGCTGCTTGATGGCGGACACCTGATTTTTTACCTGATAGAATCCGTGACGCGCAGACCGGTCCCCGAAACGGTGCAGGTGTACGGACAGCAGGCCGGGATGTTCCTGCTGCTGTGCCTGATGGGACTGGCGATATACAACGATCTCATGCGCATTTTCTAACTACGCTGTACTCGGAACCGACAAGCTCATCAATGGTGAAATCCCGAGCCCTCAGGTGGATGGCGTTCGCTGCACTGACGCTGTCCCTCCAGATAGTCCATGCGGAAGAATTCATCGTCGATGACATCCAGGTCGAGGGCCTGACCCGGATCTCGCCGGGCACCGTCTTCAACTACCTCCCCATCACCGTCGGCGACAAGGTCGACGAGAAGCGCTCGCAGGAAGCCGTCCGCGCGCTGTTCAAGACCGGGTTTTTCAAGGACGTCCGGCTCGACCGCGAAGGGGATGTGCTGGTCGTGCGGGTCGTCGAGCGGGAATCGATCGCCGACATCACGTTTGAGGGCAACAAGGCGATCAAGACCGAGGAACTGGAGAAGGGGCTCGGCGAGGCCGGGTTCGCCAAAGGAGAGGTCTACAACGAGGCAAAGATGGACAAGGTGGTCCAGGAGCTTCGGCGCCAGTACTACGCAAACGGCAAGTACGGCGTAAAGATTGAGCCGACC
Organism: Gammaproteobacteria bacterium; assembly: GCA_050247235.1. Taxonomy (GTDB): domain Bacteria; phylum Pseudomonadota; class Gammaproteobacteria; genus CAIKBL01. Next base: position 8,491 of record JBFWUN010000026.1, on the reverse strand, counting down.
ATCACCCCGCTCGATGACAACTCCCTGACTATCCACTTCAAGATCGTTGAAGGTGAGGCGTCCCGCATCAAGCAGATCAACATCGTCGGGAACGAAACATTCACCGACGATGAACTGCTGAAGGATTTCAAGCTCACGACGCCGACCTGGACGAGCTGGTTCACCAAGGACGACCAGTACTCCAAGCAGAAGCTCGCGGGAGACCTCGAGACCCTCCGTTCCGTGTACCAGGACAACGGGTTCATCGATTTCCGGGTCGACTCGACGCAGGTCTCCATCACGCCGGACAAGGCCGACGTTTACGTCACGATCAACATCACCGAAGGTGAGCAGTTCACGATTTCCGGAGTCAAGCTCGCCGGCAAGCTGATCGTGGACGAAAAAGTGCTCTTCGAGCAGATCGAGACCCGCGAAGGCGCGATGTTCTCGCGGAAGGCAGTCACCCAGACCACCAAGAACATCACCGACCGGCTCGGCGACGAGGGCTACGCGTTCGCGAACGTCAACGCGATTCCGAAACTCAACCCGGCCAACCGCACGGTCAACCTCACCTATTTCGTGGACCCCGGGCAGCGGGTGTATGTCCGACGCATCAGCTTCAATGGCAATGCCAAGACCCGTGATGAGGTGCTGCGCCGCGAAATGCGTCAGCTCGAGGGCGGATGGATATCCACCAAGTGGGTGGAGCGATCGAAAATCCGGCTGCAGCGGCTGGGGTACTTCGAGGAGGTCAACGTCGAGACGCCCGCGGTTCCGGGTACCACGGACCAGGTCGACGTCAATTACACCGTGCGCGAGCGCCCGTCGGGCAACCTGATGATCGGTCTCGGGTTCTCGCAGGCCCAGGGCCTGATCTTCAACACCAACGTCACCCAGGACAACTTCCTGGGCAGCGGCAAGAGCGTCAGCTTCGGCTTCAACAACAGCGACATCAACCGGCAGTTCCGGCTTGGCTACGTCAACCCGTACTGGACCATTGACGGGGTCAGCCGCGGGTTCAACGTCAACTACCAGGAAATCGATGCGGGTGATGGCAACATCACGCGCTACAACTCGAAAATCGTCTCGGGCGGCGTGAATTTCGGTGTACCGATTTCCGAGTACAACTTCGTGTCGCTGGGCGCCAGCTACGAGTCGAACTCGCTCGACACCAACCCGTTCTTCCTGGATCCGCAGGTGTTCCGCTTCCTGGCGATCGAGGGCAGCGATTTCAACATCGTGCGCTTCAATGTCGGTTACTCTTACGACACCCGCAATTCGACCCTGTTTCCCACCGAGGGCATGCTGCAGGCCATCCGCGGCGAGATCGCGGCTCCGCTGGGTGACCTGAATTTCTACAAGATTGATTACGACTCGCGGTACTTCTTCGACCTCGGTCGTGATTTCGTGCTGCTGCTCAAGGGACGCGTAGGGTACGGGGATTCCTATGGCGACACCTTCGAACTTCCGTTCTTCGAGAACTTTTACGCCGGCGGTCCCCGCACGGTCCGCGGCTTCGAGGAGTTCTCGCTCGGCCCGCAGGACGTGTTCGACCGTGCACTCGGCGGTGACTTCATGCTGGTCGGCAACGCCGAGGTTATCCTGCCCTTCCCGTTCCTGGAGGAGCTGAAGTCCGTGCGGGTCACCGCGTTCTATGACATCGGAAACGTGTTCGGTGCCCAGGAGGATTTCGAAGCGGACAAGCTGCGCATGTCCGCCGGATTCTCGGGTATCTGGCTCTCGCCGTTTGGCATGCTTTCGATTAGTATCGCGCAGCCTTTCCGGGACCAGCCCGGCGACGAGATCCAGAAGTTCCAGTTCACGTTCGGGACAAATTTCTGATCTTCCCTGGCCGAGTGTCCCGTGGCGCCACCCTTCGTAGTTGGAGAGATACCTCGATGATGCCGAGTTTCAAGCGTTGTTGCATGGCCGTGGTCGGCTCGATGCTGCTGTCCGGCGCCGCGTTTGCGGCGGATCTCAAGGTCGGAGTCGTGCAGGCCGTGCGCGTACTCGAGGCCGCCCCGCAGGCCGAAGCGGCCAAGAAAAAACTGGAAACCGAGTTTGCGAGCCGTGACAAGCAGCTGCTTGCCGACCAGAAGTCGCTGAAGACCTTGGAAGATCGTCTCGCGAAGGATGCTGCCATCATGAGCGAGACGGAACGCGGTCGGCTCGAACGCGACATCATCGAGAAGCGCCGGGATATCAAGCGCAGCTCCGAAGAATTCCGCGAGGACGTCAATTTCCGCCGCAACGAGGAGTTCGGCAAAATCCAGCGCCAGATCGTGGAAGCGATCAAGCAAATCGCCGACGAACAGAAGTACGACGTGGTGCTGGGCGAAGGCGTCATCTACGCGAGCAAGGCGGTTGACATGACGGACGCCGTGATCGAGCGCCTGAAGAAGACGAAGTAACGGGGACGACTGAGGTCCGCATGCGGCGCGTCCCGCAGGCCGGCGAGGCCGGCAAGGACCGCTGACCCGCCCGGACTCCGGGCGGGCCGTCTGATTGGAAGATGCTGCTTTCAACCCTCGCTGGCCGGCTGGGGGTGGAGTGCCGGACGGACACGGACCGGTGGCTGACGGGCATTGCGCATCCGCGGGTCGCCCAATCTGACGAATTGAGCTTTCTGCCGCCGGAAATCGCGACGTACACCGGTGACGCGGGCGTGCTGCTCGTGGCGGGTCCGTGCCGGCACCCGCCGTCCACGTTCGCGCTCGAAGTCCCGGATCCATTATTCGCATGCGCGCGCGCCGTTGACTGGCTTCCCGTGCGCTTCGAATGGTCCCAGCCTCCCGCTGCGCAGGTCGCGCCGACGATCGCGCTGGACGCAGAAGTTGCAGCGGGATGCGTGCTGGAATCCGGCGCGCAGGTCGGGTCCGGTACCGCCGTCGGCGCTTGGACGCGCATCGGGCGCGGCGCTCGGATCGGGGCACACTGCCGCATCGCAGAACGGGTCACGATTGGCGATGGGGTCACGCTCGGCAATCGCGTGTCGATCGACGCCGGCAGCGTGGTGGGCTGTGACGCGTTCGTGGCGTTGCGCGGTGCGGCGACGTGGACGCCGTTTCCGGCGTTCGCGAGCGTCGTCGTGCAGGATGACGCGAGCGTGGGTGCGCACTGCAGCATCGCGCGCGGCGTATTCGCGCACACGCTGATCGGGTACCGCGTCCGCCTGGATGCGCAGGTGCATGTCGGGCACGACACGCGGATCGGAGCGGATACAATCATGGCCGGCGCCACGACGGTAGGCGGCGGGGTCGTGGTGGGGCGGCAGTGCGTGCTGGGGGGGCGGGTCGCCATCGCGGACGGCGTCGAGATTGCCGACCGGGTCACCATCACCGCGATGTCGCTCGTGACGAAGTCCATCGTCGAGTCGGCCACGCATTGGAGCGGCGGCTGGCCGGCACAACGCAGCAGCGCCTGGTGGCGGGCCATCGCTCGGTGGCGGCGCCGCCCGCGCTGAAGGAACCGACATGACCGAGATCGCGATCCGGCAGATTTTCGACATCCTGCCGCACCGTTACCCGTTCCTGCTGGTCGACCGCGTGCTCGAATGCAAGCCATTCGAGAGCATCAAGGCGATCAAGAACGTCACCGTGACCGAACCGTTCTTCCAGGGACATTTCCCGGGCAAACCCATCATGCCCGGCGTACTGATCCTCGAAGCGATGGCACAGGCCACTGGCCTGCTCGCCTTCCATTCGCACCAGGCCCGTTCGCAGAACCAGAACGTGTACTACCTCGTGGGAGTCGACAAGGCCCGGTTCAAGCGGCCGGTCGAGCCCGGCGATCAGCTCGTGCTGACGGCACAGATGCAGCGACGCATCCGCGGCATCTACCGTTTTGCCGCGGAAGCCCACGTGGACGGTGTGCTGGTATCGAGTGCGGAATTCATGACGACCGAGGCGGAGGGAGAGGGGTGATCGACCCGACCGCGCGAGTGCACCCGAGCGCCCGGCTGGGCGCGGACGTCACGGTCGGACCGTGGACCATCATCGATGCGAATGTCGAGATCGGGGCCGGTACCCGCATCGATGCACACTGCATCATCCGCGGGCCGACGCGCATCGGGTGCGACAACCGGATCTTCCCGTTCTGTTCTATCGGAGAGGATCCGCAGGACAAGAAGTTCGTGGCCGGATCCCCCACGCGCCTCGAGATCGGTGACCGCAACACCATCCGCGAGTACTGCAGTATCAACCGTGGTACCCCGGGCGGTGGCGGCATCACGACGCTCGGCAGCGACAACTGGATCATGGCCTACTGTCATGTCGCGCACGATTGTCACGTCGGGAACCACACCATCTTCGCGAACAACGCGACCCTGGCCGGTCACGTGGAGATTGGCGATTACGCCATCCTCGCGGGATTCGTAGGAGTCCACCAGTTCTGCCGGGTCGGCGAATCCAGTTTCATGGCGATTTCCGCCGTCATCGTGAAGGACGTCCCGCCGTTCGTGATGGCCGAAGGCAACACGGCGCGTGCGCGCGCGATCAACCGCGAAGGCATGCGGCGCCGCGGGATGTCCACGGATGTGATCGAAGCCGTGCGTCGCGCCTACAAAATCCTCTACCGCCAGGGGCTCACCGTGGAGAAGGCGCTGGAGGAACTGAAACCGCTGGCTGCCCAGTTCGCCGAAGTGCAGCGTTTCACCGAATTCGTCAGCCGCAGCGAGCGCGGAATCGTCCGCTGCCGCCCGCAGTGACGGAGCCCGACATCCCCGAACTGCGATGACGAGAGTGTCCGCATGACGGCCGCCGACCCGCCGCTGCGCGTCGGCATCGTGGCGGGCGAACCCTCCGGAGATCAGCTCGGCGCCGCCCTCATCACTGCGCTGAAGGCGCGCGTGCCCGGGGTGCAGATCTCCGCGATGGCAGGGCCCCGGATGCGACAGGCGGGGTGCCGCGAACTGGCCGGGATTGAAGATCTCTCGGTGATGGGCGTGGTCGAAGTCCTCAGGCACTATCCCCGGCTGCGACGTCTCCGGAATCGCCTCGAAGCGGAATTCCTGTCGCTGCGCCCCGATGTCTTCGTCGGCATCGACGTTCCGGATTTCGTGCTGCGCATCGAACAGAAATTGAAGACGGCCGGGATCCCCACGGTTCACCTCGTGTGCCCCCAGGTCTGGGCCTGGCGCGAGCAGCGCGTGCCCGCCTTGCGCGCCGCAGTCACCCGCCTGCTGACGTTGTTCCCGTTCGAGACCGAGTTTCTCGCCGCGCGTGGTATCGAGGCCCGGTTCGTCGGTCATCCGCTGGCCGACCGCATGCCGCTGGAACCCGCGCGCACGGCCGCGCGCGCGGCGCTTGGGCTGCCCGCCGACGCGACGGTGGTTGCGCTCATGCCCGGCAGCCGGCGTCAGGAGTACCGGCGCCACGCACCGCTGTTCGTCGCCGCTGCCCGCCGACTGCTGCTGCAGGCCCCGGGTGCGCGTTTTGTCCTCGGCGTCGTGAACGCGGCGGCCGGCGCCGATGTCTCGGCGCAGGTGGGTGCCGTGGAATTTCCGCTGCAGATTATCGTCGGGCGGGCGAACGAGGTGCTCTCCGCCGCCGACGCCGCACTATGCGTGTCCGGCACCATCACGCTCGAAGCGGCGCTCGCGAAGACACCGGCGGTAGTCGCCTATCGCATGCCCGAACTGACCTACCGCATCCTGCGCCGGCTGGTGCGGGTTCCCCACATCGCGCTGCCCAACCTCCTGCTCGGCGAGTCGTGGGTGCCGGAGTATATTCAGCAGGAGGCCGAACCGGATCGGCTGGCCGCCGCACTCGCCGGGTGGCTGACCGACGCCGAGCGCGTCGCCCGGTACCGGGCGCGGTGCACCGAACTCCATCGGACCTTGCGCAACAATGCCGGCGACGCTGCGGCGGCAGCCGTGCTCGAACTGCTCGCCGCGCGCGGCGTCGGGTCCGCTGCGACAGGAGGCGCATGAGGGATGGAACTGGTTGAATTCGTTGCCGGCGTGGACGAGGCGGGGCGCGGGCCGCTCGCGGGGCCCGTGATCGCTGCGGCCGTGGTGCTGAACCCTGCGCACCCGATCATGGGTCTCGATGATTCCAAGAAGCTCGCCGCACGGCGCAGGGAAGCGTTGTTCGACGTGATCGTGCGTGATGCCGCATGCTACGGACTCGGCGCTGCCAGCGTCGAGGAGATCGACCGTCTGAACATCTACCAGGCCACGCTGCTCGCGATGCGGCGCGCCGTCGAGGCGCTGCCCCGGGTCCCCTCACACGTGCTCGTGGACGGTAACGTATGCCCTCCGCTGGCCTGTCCCGCCACGGCGATCGTACAGGGTGATGCAACGGTGCCGGCGATCAGCGCGGCGTCCATTCTCGCCAAGGTGACGCGGGACCGTCTGATGGACGACCTGGCGTCACGCTATCCCGCCTACGGTTTCGAACGCCACCGTGGCTATCCCACCCCGGCGCACCTGGCGGCATTGGAGGTGCACGGGGTCTGTGCGGCACATCGACGTTCGTTCCGGCCGGTTGCCGCGCGCGCCGTGTGCCCCGAGGGGGACGCGTGACGACATCGTTCGTGCATCTGCACCTGCACACCGAGTATTCGCTTGTCGATGGCCTGATCGGAATCCCGGATCTCGTGGCGCGCGCACGTGACGCCGGCATGCCGGCGGTGGCGCTGACCGACCAGTCCAACACGTTCGCGGCAGTCAAGTTCTACCAGGAGGCGGAGCGCGCGGGCGTCAAACCGATCATCGGCGCCGAGCTGTGGCTCCGGCAGTCTTCGGACTCCGCGCCGCGCGGCCGGATCGTCCTGCTGTGCATGGACCGGGAAGGCTTTCGCCAGCTCTCGATCCTGCTGACGCGCAGTTACCGTGAAGGCCAGGTCCAGGGCGTGCCGCACGTTGACTGCACGTGGCTCGCCGGCACCGGCAGCTCGCGCCTGATCGCGCTGTCGGGCGGGCTGCACGGGGAGATCGGTCAATTGCTCGTGGAGGGGCAGGTCGAGCGGGCGCGCGACCGTGCGGAGGTCTGGCGGGCGCTGTTTCCCGGGCGATTCTACGTCGAGATTGCGCGCACCGGCCGTCCGGCGGAGGAGCGCTATGTCGCGGACGCTGTCGCGCTCGCCGATGCGCTAGAGCTTCCGCTGGTGGCGACCAACGACGCGCGGTTCCTGCTGCCGGAGCAATACGACGCACACGAGGCGCGCGTGTGCATCCAGGAAGGTCGCACGCTCGCGGATCCGCGTCGCCCGCGCGCCTACACCCGTCAGCAGTACCTCCGCTCCCCGGAAGAGATGGCGACGCTGTTCGCCGACCTGCCCGACGCGCTGGCCAACGCCGTCGAGATCGCGCGGCGCTGCAACCTCGAACTCGCGTTCGGTCAGTACCACCTGCCCAATTTCCCGGTGCCCGACGGCCTGACGGTCGATGACCTTCTCGCGCGCGAAGCGCGCGTGGGACTGGAACGGAGGCTCGCCGAACCCCGACCAGCGTCGGCGCCGGCCCGCGATCCCGCGGTCCACGACGCGCGCCTGCGCTTCGAGCTCGACGTGATCACGAAGATGGGTTTCGCGGGTTACTTCCTGATCGTTGCGGATTTCATCCAGTGGGCGAAACAGGCGGCCATCCCGGTGGGGCCGGGTCGTGGATCCGGGGCGGGCTCGCTGGTGGCCTATGCACTCGGGATCACTGAACTCGATCCGCTCGATTACGACCTGCTGTTCGAGCGCTTCCTCAACCCGGAACGGGTGTCGATGCCGGACTTCGACGTCGATTTCTGCATGGACCGGCGCGACGAGGTGATCGATTACGTGAACCAGCGCTACGGGCGGGACAAGGTCGCGCAAATCATCACCTACGGCACGATGGCGGCGAAGGCCGTGCTTCGCGACGTCGGACGCGTGCTCGGTTTCCCGTACGGATTCGTCGACCAGCTCGCCAAGCTCGTTCCGTTCGATCCGAACATGACGCTCGAGCGCGCCCTGAGCGAGGAACCGCAGCTCAAAACGCGCTATCGCGAAGAGGAGGACGTGCGCGCGATCATCGATCTCGGTCTCGCGCTCGAAGGCATCTCCCGCAACGCGGGTAAGCACGCGGGGGGCATCGTGATCGCCCCGCGCCCGATCACCGAGTTCATGCCGCTCTACTGTGAACAGGGCTCCGACACCGCGGTCACCCAGTTCGACATGAGCGACGTCGAGGCCGTGGGCCTGCTCAAGTTCGACTTCCTCGGCCTGCGCACGCTGACGATCATCGACTGGGCAGTCCGCGACATCGACCGTCAGCGGCAGGCCGTCGGCGAGCCGCCGCTGGACATCCTGCACCTGCCGCTCGATGACGAACCCACTTATCGGCTGATCCAGCAGGCGCAGACGACAGCCGTGTTCCAGCTCGAGTCGCGCGGGATGAAGGAGCTCATCAAGCGCCTGCGCCCGGACGTGTTCGAGGACCTGGTCGCGCTCGTCGCGCTGTTCCGGCCGGGTCCGCTGCAGTCCGGGATGGTCGATGATTTCATCGATCGCAAACACGGGCGCGCCGCCGTGAAGTACCCGC
>JBFWUN010000025.1:0-60686 GCA_050247235.1 Gammaproteobacteria bacterium | reverse complement strand
CGAGACCGGGCGGCCGTTGATCCTGATCGAGACCTTGGCGGTCGGCATGGCGCGTCCTCCCCTCACTGGCCGGCTCTGGCGTCTTGAATGGCGCGCCAGATCTTCTTCGGCGTCATCGGCTGCGTGATCTGAAGCTGTGGTGTTGCACGCAAATCAGCCGGGCGCCATTTCAGGTCGACAATGGCGCCCGGCCCTTTTGCCATCCCTCAGTCAACCTTGAAGTAGGGCTCCCAGCCCTCTGGCGCGAGCGACGACGAGCGGTCGTAGCTGTTAACGTTGCTCGCGTCGATCATGAAGAAGCCGGGCTCCAGATCCGTCATTACGGGCTGCTTCTCGAGGATGCGAACCAGCTGATCGACGGCGACGCGCGCCTGTAGCGCCGTATAATCGCTCACCACGCCCATCACCTTGCCGTCGCGTACGGCCTGCTCGACCGGCGGCGTGATGTAGAAGGAGAGCAGCTTGATGTCCTCGCGGTTCTTCTCGCGCAGGATCTGCACGGCACCCTCGATGGCCGGCGCAATGCCGCCGATGTAGTTGATGTCCGGATAGGCCTGCAGGCCGTCCTCGATGAGCGGGATCTGCACGTCCTTTCCAGAATCACCCCAGATGACCTTGACAACCTCGATGGCGTCGTTGCCCTCGATGCTCTTGAGGAAGCCGTCGGCGGCGTCGCGCGACCAGCGTGGCCCCTCGGGCCCAGCCATCCAGAGAACCTTGACCTTCTCCGAACCCGGCGGATGCAGCTTCGTGAGGTAGTCGCCGACCAGCTTGCCTGCGTCGGTATACTGCCCGAGCGCCTTTGCGCTGATCTTGTCTGAATCGACGTCACCACCGGCAATCGCGATCGGAATGCCCTTGCTGGTCACGTTGTCGATCGTGCGGTTGAGCCCCGTCGCCGAAATCGCCACCAGGAAGATGGCGTCAGCGCCCTGTGCGGCGCAATCCTCCATCTGGGAGATCTGGGTGGGCAGCTCAGTGTAGCCTCCTGCCGCGTTGATGGTCATCTGCAGGCCTTTGGCCTCGGCCTCGGAGACCGCACCATAGGTCATGGCAATGTAGTATGGGTCCTTGGTGTGGGGATAGAGCACGCAGACGTGCCACTTCTTGGTGACCTTGTCCTTCTCGAGCGGCGTGTATTGGACTTCCGACCAGGTGCCGTTCGCATCGAACGGCGGTGTCCGCCCCTTCACCGGTATGCTCCAGTCATCAGCCGCGAATGCGGCCCCGGAGCCGAGCAGGAGCGCTGCAGCGCTAAGGGCAATTGCGATTCTTCGAAGTGTCATGTTTCCCTCCCATGTTTATCTTCATGTCCGTTAGTCACTCGGCTGACCCACACGGCTATGCCTGGAAATGTACGTGACTAACCCTGATCTGCATTCCGCATGGCGTGCTAGTCAGCGCCTTTCGCATCCTGGATCGCGCGCCAGATCTTCTTCGGGGTCATGGGCTGCGTGATCTGCCTCACGCCGAGATGCCAAAGCGCGTCAATCACCGCGTTGCTCACGCATGCCGGCGCCCCGATCGTGCCGCTCTCGCCGGCCCCTTTGATTCCGAGCGGGTTACTGGGCTCGCGAGTGAAATGTGTGTCGATGTCGAAGGGGGGCACGTCGCCCGCATGCGGGATGGCGTAGTCCATGAAGGTGCCGGCGAGATACTGGCCGGTCTCAGGATCGTAGGCGCACTCTTCCATCAGGGCTTGCCCGATGCCCTGCACCAGCCCGCCATGAATCTGACCCTCCACGACCATGGGGTTGATGATCGTGCCGACGTCGTCAACGGCCCAGTAGCCCCTGAGCTTGACCGCGCCGGTCTCCGGATCGACCAGCACGACGCAAAGATGGATCGCCGAAGGATAGTTGCAGTCCGTCGGGTCGTAGAACGCGGTCTCCTCGAGGCCGATCTCGAGTCCCGCCGGGCGATCGCCACTGTGGTAGGCGGCGTTCGCCACCTCGGCGAAGGATATCCTGCGGTCCGTGCCCTTGACGTTGAAGGCTCCGTCTCGCAGTTCGAGATCCGCCGGCGCGCATTCCAGCATGTGGGCAGCGAGGGTCTTGGCCTTTTCGACGATGCGGTCGGCGGCCGTCACGACCGCCATGCCAGCCGTGGACAGGGAGCGCGACCCCCAGGTGCCGATGCCGAACGGTACGCGATCGGTGTCACCCTCGACGATGTCGATGTCCTCAATGGGGCAGTGCAGCTGGTCGGCGGCGATCTGCGCCCAGGTCGTGGCGTGAGCCTGTCCGTGGCTGTGGCTGCCGGCAAACACGGTGATCTTGCCCGACGGATGAACCCTGACGCTTGCCACGTCATAGCAGCCGATCTTAGCGCCGAGCTCGTTCATCATCTTGACCGGACCGGCACCCGCCATGTCGAAAAAACAACACGAACCGATGCCCATCAGCAGCCCCTGCCGGCGGAGACGCGCCTGTTCTTCGCGCAGCCGGTCGTAGTTCGCCATCGCTTTCAGCTTGGCCAGCAGGGTCGGCAAGTCGCCAGTCTGATAGGTGATTCCGACCGCCGTGTGATACGGCATCTGCTCGGGCAGAATGAAGTTCCGCTCGCGCAGCTCCAGCGGATCGATACCCAGCTCATGGGCGCCGTTCTCGACGAGCCGCTCAACCTGGTAGACGGCTTCAGGGCGGCCGGCGCCGCGATAAGCATCTACCGGCGTGCAGTTCGTGTAGACGCCCTTGACTGTCGTCGCGATGGCCGGGATCGCGTAACCACACGACAGAAGACAAGAATGGTATCCGTTCGTGATGCTGGCCTGGAACTGACTCTCATAGGCACCGAACGCAGCAAGCGTCTCGAATTTTGCTCCGAGGATGCGGCCGCGCTCGTCGAAGGCCATCTTCCCGACGGTGTGGTGATCTCGGGCGTGGGTATCGGAAACCAGGGCCTCGCTGCGGGTCGAAGTCCAGCGCACAGGGCGTCCGATCAGCTTCGAAGCCCAGACAACGGTCGGCTCCTCGGGGTAGTGGTAGATCTTCATGCCGAAGCCGCCACCGACGTCCGGCGCCACCACGCGCACCTTGTGCTCGGGGATGCGCAGCGAGGTGCTGAGGAACCGGCGGGTGAGGTGCGGCGCCTGATTGCTCGTCCACAGCGTGTAGCGATCCTCGCTCGGGTCGTAGCGCCCGAGGTAGGAGCGGGGCTCGATGCTGCAGGCCGTCACGCGATTGGTGGGCACGACGCACTCGGTGATATGCGCTGCCTTGGCAAAGGCCTGCTCGATGGCGGCATGATCTCCATGAACGGTTTCGAGCACGAGATTCGAGCCGAATTGCTCATGAGCCAGCGGAGTTTTGGGGTCAAGCGCTGCTGCGGTTACAACGTTGGCCGGTAGCGGGTCGTATTCGACCTCGATCGCGTCGGCAGCATCGAGCGCCTGATAGCGCGTCTCGGCGACCACCATCGCCACGCACTCGCCAACGAATCGGACACGCATAACCGAGAGAAAAGGCCGGTTCACGGTGTTGGCGGGCTGGCCGCTTCTGTCTGGTACCGGCCAAGCCCCCTCTGCTTCGCCGAGCCCGGCATCGAGCCAATCCTGGCCGGTCAACACCTTGAGGACCCCGGGCATCCGCTCGGCGCGCTCTGTCGCAATCTTTTTTATGATGGCATGGGGATGAGGGCTGCGTACAAAAGCAGCGTGAACAATTGGCTCGGTCAATACAATGTCATCGACATAAAGGCCTTTGCCTTTTAACAGTCTATCATCCTCGACGCGACGGACAGACTGGCCGATATACATTGAAAACCTCGCCGCTCTTCTAGCTTTTTCGCCCCAACATGGCCTTCAAGCCAAGCTGGTTCCGCTTCGTCCGGGTCCCAGCGCGATGTCCTCCGCTTTCTGCTGGATCGTGCAGAATGCAGAATGTATACAAACGACAGACTACAGGAGAGTCAACGCGATTTTGATCGGCCGATGCGCAGGAAACCGAGCCGGGCGAGATTGAAGCGGGGCATGCGTTTGTGCGACCAAGCGGCCGACGCCGCGAGGGCCGCGCCATTGCTTTTGGCCGAACCGCAGTCGGCAGCGATCACCCAGTAGGGCGACCGTCCACAGAATTGAAAGAGACCCGCATGGCGCTGAGCTCGATTAGGGATCTGGTTCTCCCGTTGTCTGAAGTCGTCTACGGCCATATTCGCGAGGCCATACTCGATGGCACCTTTCCCGCTGGTCAGCCGCTGAAACAAGCCGATATCGCCAAGCAGCTCGAGGTGAGCCGGGTGCCTGTGAGGGAAGCCCTGAAGAGGCTGGAGTCCGAAGGGCTGATCGAGCTGCGGCCACGGCGCGGCTTCGCGGTCGTGGCGCTTGATGGCGCGGCAGTCACCGATCTGCTGGACGTCTGCCGGGTGCTGGAAAGGCAGGCCGGCTACCAGGCCGCGCTGCACCGAACGATGGAGGAGATCGACGCACTCGCGCTCATCTTGGAGCGGATGAACCAGGAGGCCGAGCGCGTCAGGGCCGGGTGCGACCTGTCGGAGCTGAGCACATGGGCGTTGCTGCATCGCCAGTTTCACGATCGCATGTTCGCCGCCAGCGGGCGCAAGAATCTATGCCGCTTCATTCATAGCGTGCGCGACCAGGTCGACTGGTACATTCGCTATATGGTCGCAAGAACCGGCTATCTGAGCGACGCCGCGGGCGAGCACGAGGCGCTGTTCGAAGCGTTTCAGAACGGTGACGCGCCGTTGTTGAGCCGACTCTGCGCAGAGCATACCGAGAAGACCTGCCGTCAGCTCTTGACCCTGATCGAAGAGGGGCATCTTGAGAATCGCTGAGGCCGCAAGCCCGGTGCCGCGAGGCGGCCGTCGTCCCGCAAAGCGCCCGCCGCGCAGCGCCGCGCCAGCGGAGGCGCCGCGTGACGTCCGTCCCGGCGAGTGCGTCCTCGAGGCGAGGGGCATCACCAAGAGCTTTCCTGGCGCGCGCGCCCTCGATGACGTCAGCTTCGATCTGCGCGCCGGAGAGACCCACGTTTTGTTTGGCGAGAACGGCGCCGGCAAGTCGACCCTGATCAACATTATCGCCGGTGCGCGTCAGCCCGACCGCGGCGAGCTTCGGCTGGAGGGCCGTATCTGCCGGTTCCATTCGGTGCATGACGCGCGGCTCGCCGGGATCGCCGCGGTGTTTCAGGAGTTCAGCCTGGCGCCCGATCTCACCGTGACGGAAAACATCTTTCTCGGCGCCGAGCCGAAGCGCGGCGGCTTCCTCGACAAGCGGCGGATGCACGCTCGTGCCGTCGAGATGCTGGCTCGGCTTGGCTTCGCGCTCGATGCCCGTGCCCTGGTCGGCGGCCTGTCGCGCGCCGAGAAGCAGATGGTCGAGATCGCGAAGGCGCTGCTCACCGAGCCGCGGATCCTGATTCTCGACGAGCCGACATCCTCGCTCACGGAGCGCGAGACGCGTCAGCTCTTCGACCTGATCGCTGCTCTCAAGAACCAGGGCGTCGGCATCATCTACATCACGCATCGTATCAAGGAGATCGCAACGATCGGAGACCGCGTCACCGTGCTGCGCGACGGCAGGTACGTTGCGACCCTGCCGGTGAGCGAGATCAGCGAGGAGCGTCTGGTCGAGCTGATGACGGGGCGCAGTGTCGAGGAGTTCTATCCGGAAATCGAACATCGCCCGGGTGAGGTGCTGCTCTCGGTCTCCCGCCTGTCCACGCATGATCGGCGCCTGAACGACATCAGCTTTGAGGTCCGTGCGGGCGAGATCGTCGGCCTGGCCGGGCTGGTCGGCAGCGGAAAGTCTGAGATCGGGCGCGCCTGCTTCGGCCTCGAAGCACTCTCGGCCGGCGAGATCGTCCTGTACGGGCAGCAGCTTCGCAGCCTCTCACCCAAGGCCATGCTCAAACGCGGTCTGACCTATATCCCTTCCGATCGCCACCGCGAGGGCCTGATGCTGGAACGCCCGGTGCGCGAGAACATCTCGCTCTCGGTGCTCGACACCAAGGCGCTTTCTCGTTTCGGCCTGCTGCGCTTGGTCGAGGAGCGCAGCCTGGCCCGCCGTCTGGCGCAACGCATGCGCGTCACGCCGCTCCACCTCGAGGCCGATGTCATCCGCTATTCGGGCGGCAACCAGCAGAAGGTTCTGCTCGCCAAGGCGCTGGCCCGAGAGACCAGGCTGTTCATTTTCGACGAGCCGACGATCGGCATCGACGTCGGCGCGAAGATCGAGATCTATAACTTCCTCAAGGAGCTTGTGGGCCTGGGCGTCGGCATCCTCCTTGTCAGCTCCGAGCTCCCGGAAATCCTCAACCTGTGCAACCGCACCTATATCGTTCGGCGTGGCCGTATCGTCGCAGAGCTCGGGGGCGCCGCGATCACCGAGGCCAACGCGCTCGCCGCCTTTTTTGGAGAAGGGGAGCGACCGTGAACTCTCGCATTGGTTCGGACCACCGTTTCGCGGTGCCGCCCGTGGCCAGGCGCGTATTGGGTGCCATAGGGGTCCTGCCGTTCATCATTGCCGTCTGCTTCCTCTTCTTCGGCATTTGGGAGGAGCGGTTCGTCTCCGGCGAAAACCTGTTCAACGTGGTACGGCAGTCCACCTATCTGATCATCGTCTCTGTCGGCCAGATGATCACGCTGCTGACCGCCGGCATCGACCTCTCTGTCGGCACCAACGTGGCGATCGTCAGCGTGGTGACAGCGACTGTCATGGCGGGCATCGTCCAGGCGGATCCGACGGCGATCGGATGGGCGATGACGGCAGGCATTCTGGCCGGTCTCGGCACCGGCGCTGTGGTCGGGATGGTCAACGGCATCGGCGTCGCGATTTTGCGGGTGACGCCGTTTGTCATGACGCTCGGCACCTTCTCGATGGCGATGGGGCTCGCACTCTTCCTCACCGGCGGCTACGGCGTATACGGCATGCCCACCCAATTTGGCGATATCTTCGCCTATGCCGCTCCGCTCGGCATTCCGGTCCCGATCCTCTATGCTGCGCTCGTGTACCTGGGCGTCGCGCTCCTCCTCAACTGGACGAGCGCCGGCCGATATTTCTACGCCATCGGCAGCAACCGGACCGCAGCGCGCCTCTCCGGCATCAACACGGCCTGGTACCTGTTCCTCGCCTACGCCATCGGCGGCGTGGTGACCGGCATCGGCGGCATCCTGCTGACCGCTCGAGTCGAGACAGGCCAGGCAACGCTCGGCGGCGCGAACCTGGTGCTTCAATCTATCGCCGCTTGCGTGATCGCCGGCGTCTCCCTGTCGGGCGGCAAGGGATTGCTCAGAAACGTCGTGCTCGGCGCTTTCTTCATAACGCTTCTGTCCAACGGAATGAATCTTCTGAGGATCGACAACTACCTGCAGACGTTCATCCTGGGTGCGGTTCTGGTGATCGCGATTGCGATCGATCAGCTTCGTTTGCGGCTGACCGGGCAGACGCGCGCCGATTGAATCCAACCTCGATGAGCCCGACCGTTGCTCGCCTGTCGCCGAGGCAAGCTCGAGGCCGGCTTAGCTGCCCGTGGAGCATTGCGCAGGAAGGTGGGTGCTTCGACGCGCCGCCATGCGCCGGCCTGCCTGCGCTAGGTCCTCATCGTTTAGCCGTTCACGCGCGATCGGCAGTACCACGTCGTTCCCCCACCACAGGTGGCGCTGCCGAAACTGGGCGAAGGAGCGCGCAGCGGTACGAAAACCGCTCGGAGGCGAAGGCGTTCTGATCTGGCCTAGCCATCTCTCTTCATTGGAGTGGATGAGCTCGGGCGAGCCAGGCTGATTGCAGCGGAAGCGCGCCAGCGGCAAGAACGATGAGGCCGCCGATTGCCGATGTCGACGCACTGGCCGGTGCCTTCGCCAGCGTCGTTCAGTGATTGCAGCCCGATGTGGTGCCAGGCATCTTCTGCCCGGCGCTTGCCGCGCCGCGCGCTGACCATTGGCCCTTGGTCCAATATCGGCGCAAGCGCCCGATCTCATACGCTTTCCCGAGCGGTAGGGGAGCGCGGCGACAATGAGGAAGCGACCGCTTGCGTTGGCGTTGACGGCCGCGCCGATCGCGGCCCTGGCGATCGGGCTCGCGGCACCGGCCGGGGCGGGCGAGCTCGGCCATTACGGGCCGGCGGTAGCCGACGCCCGCGACTTTCTGATGCCGGCGACGCCCGGCGTCGCCTTCAAGCTCTACACCTATCACTACACGACCGAGACGTTCAAAAACGCCGACGGCGACTCGGTCTCGAGCATCCCGCTGCGCAACGGCAGCTCGATCGACGTCGACATCGACGTCGACCTCTACGTCATCGCGCCGGCGCTGCTCTGGGTCTCCGACTGGGAAATCCTCGGCGCCCGCTACGGCGCCTACATCCTGCCGACCTTCGGCAACAGCAGCCTCGGCGCGGCGCTCACCACGCAGAGCGGGTTCGGCCGGAGCGTCGACGATTCCGCCTTCGGCGTCGGCGACCTGTTCGTCCAGCCGCTCTGGCTCGGCTGGGTTCGCGAGCACTATGACGTCGCGCTCGGCTACGGCTTCTACGCGCCGACCGGCGAGTTCGAATCGGGCGCCACCGACAATATCGGCCTCGGCTTCTGGAGCCACCAGTTCCAGGGCGCGTTCGCCTGGTATCCCTCGCCGAAGCGCGAGACCGCGCTCGTTGCCGCGCTCGCCTACGAGATCAACCACGAGATCGAGGGCGAGGACCTGACGCCGGGCGACCGGCTCAGCCTCAACCTCGGCGTCAGTCACCTCGTGCCGCTCAACGAGCGTGGCCTTCTGCTCGAGGTCGGCGGCGTCGGCTACGGCCAGTGGCAGGTGACCGATGATGATGGCGCCGATGCCTTCCGCCCCGGCGTCCACGACACGATCTACGGCCTCGGGCCGCAGATCGGGCTGACCTACGTGCCCTGGGAGGCCGCCGTGACCTTCAAGTGGGTGCACGAGATCGGCGCCGAGGACCGCTTCGAGGGCGACAACTTCACGCTCAACTTCGCCGTCGTCTTCTGAGCCGCGTCGGAAGGGAGCACCCCGCCATGACCGTTTCGCATCGTCTCGCTCGCGGGCTTGCATGCTTTGCAGGCTGTGCCCTGCTCGCGCTCGCCGCGCTCCCCGCGGCCGCAGGCGCGCAGGACGGCGCCGACGACGCGGAAGAGCTCGCCAAGAAGCTCAGCAACCCCGTCGCCTCGCTGATCAGCCTGCCGCTCCAGTCGAACTTCGATTTCGACATCGGCCCGTCGGACGGCTGGCGCTACCAGCTCAACGTGCAGCCGGTGATCCCGGTCTCGCTCAACGAGGATTGGAACGTCATCTCGCGCACGATCCTTCCCGTGATCTATCAGGATGACGTGTTTCCCGGCGCGGGCGACCAGTTCGGTCTCGGCGACGTGACGCAGAGCCTCTTCTTCACGCCGAAGAAGCCGCTGTTCGGCTCGCTCATCCTCGGCGTCGGCCCGGCGTTCCTGATCCCGACCGCGACCGACGAGCTGCTCGGCACCGAGAAGTTCGGCATCGGGCCCACCCTCGTCGCCCTCACCCAGGCCGGGCCCTGGACGATCGGCATCCTCACCAACCACATCGAATCCGTGGCCGGCGACGACGACCGTGCCGACGTCAGCGCGACCTTCATCCAGCCCTTCCTCGCCTACAACACGAAGGACGCCTGGACGTTCACGATCCAGACCGAGTCGAGCTACGACTGGGAGGCCGGGCACTGGTCGGTGCCGATCAACGGCATCGTCAGCAAGCTCGTGAGCTTAGGCGGCCAGCGCGTCAGCCTGGGCGGCGGCGTGCGCTACTGGGCCGAAAGCCCTGACAGCGGGCCCGAGGGCTTTGCCGCGCGCCTGGTCGTGACCTTCCTGTTCCCGACCTAGAGACCGCGCGACCGCGCGGTCGCGCACGGATGGAGGCGATGCCATGACGATGAGAACCGCTGCGGGCCTCCTGAGCGGCGCGATCGCTGCGCTCATGCTCGGCTGGCTGGCGGCACCCGCCGGCGCGGCGGATGCCGCCGACGAAGCCAAGACCGCCACTCCCGCCGCCGGCACGCCGAGCGTGCTGCCCCGGCCCGACTTCCGCTTCTCCGGCACGGTCGGGCGCACCTATCTCGATTCCGATCCGCCGCAGTTCCCGCAGCCGGTGCAGGCACCGAAGGGCGCGCCGAACGTCGTCCTCATCCTGCTCGACGACGCAGGCTTCGGGCAGTTCAGCACCTTCGGCGGCGGCGTTCCCTCACCCACGATGGACAAGCTCGCCGCCGAGGGCCTGCGCTACAACACGTTCCACACCACCGCGCTGTGCAGTCCGACGCGCGCCGCGCTGATCACCGGGCGCAACCACCACTCCGTCTCTTTCGCCAGCATCACCGAAGCGGCCACGGGCTATGACGGCTACACCGCCATCATGCCGCGCAGTGCCGGCACCATCGCCGAGGTGCTGCGCCAGAACGGCTACATGACGGCCTGGATCGGCAAGAACCACAATACGCCGACCTGGGAGACCAGCGCGGCCGGCCCGTTCGACCGCTGGGCCAACGGCCTCGGCTTCGATTATTTTTACGGCTTCAACGCCGGCGACATGAACCACTGGAACCCGGTGCTCTACGAGAACCGCGACCTGGTGCCGGCCTCGACCGATCCCGGCTACCACCTCAGCGTCGACATCGCCGATCACGCCATCGCCTGGGTGCGCAAGGTGAAGAGCATCGCGCCCGACCGGCCGTTCTTCCTCTACGTCGCGCCCGGCGCGACGCACTCGCCGCACCAGGCGCCCAAGGACTGGATCGAGCGGTTCAAGGGCAAGTTCGATGCGGGCTGGGACGCCTATCGCGAAGCGACTTTCGAGCGGCAGAAGAAGCTCGGCGTCGTGCCGGCGAATGCCAAGCTCACGGCCCGCTCCGAGGGGCTGCCCGCCTGGGATTCGCTGAACGCCGACCAGAAACGGCTCTACGCCCACATGATGGAGGTGTTCGCCGCCTTCGGCGCGCACATCGACCATGAGATGGGCCGCATCGTCGACGCCGTGAAGGAGCTGCCCGACGCCGACAACACCATCTTCATCTACATCGCCGGCGACAACGGCGCGAGCGCCGAGGGCGGCATCGAGGGCTCGGTCAACGAGAACCTGTTCTTCAACGGCTTCCCCGAGAAGTGGCAGGACAACCTGAAGGTGATCGACGAGCTCGGCGGGCCGAAACACTTCAACCACTTCCCTTCGGCCTGGGCGCACGCGATGGACACGCCGTTCCAGTGGACCAAGCAGGTCGCCAGCCACTTCGGCGGCACGCGCAACCCGATGATCGTGTCGTGGCCGGCGCGCATCAAGGACAAGGGCGGCCTGCGCCAGCAGTTCCTCCACGTCATCGACATCGTGCCGACGCTCTACGAGGTGATCGGCATCGCGCCGCCGATCGAGCTCAACGGCATCGCGCAGCAGCCGATCGAGGGTCTGAGCTTCGCCCGGACCTTCGACGACGCCGACGCCAAGAGCCTGCGCACCACGCAATACTTCGAGCTGGGGGTCAATCGCGGCCTCTATCATGACGGCTGGATGGCCTCGGTCATGTCGTTCTCGCCGTGGGAGCCGAACCGATCAGGCTTCGATCCCGACAAGCAGAAATGGGAGCTCTACAACGTCGCCGAGGACTTCTCGCAGGCCGTCGATCTCGCCGCGTCGAACCCGCAGAAGCTGCGCGCGCTGCAGGACCTCTGGTGAGCCGAGGCCGCGCGGCACAAGGTGCTGCCGCTCGACTGGCGCGCCGTCGAGCGGCTGAACGCCGAGCTCATGGGCCGGCCGAGCCTCGCCGGAAACCGCAAGACGTTCGTCTACTATGCCGGGCAGGTCGCGCTGCCGAACGACGCAGCGCCCCGCATCCTCAACAAGTCGTGGACGCTGACCGCCGACATCGTGGTGCCCGAGGGCGGCGCCGAAGGCATGATCGCGACTCATGGCGGGCTGGTCGGCGGCTACGGCCTCTATGTCCGCGACGGCAAGCCGACCTTCGTCTACAACTACCTCGCCCTCGAGCGCCCGACCCTCGTCGGCAAAGACCCGCTGCCCACGGGCAAGGTCCGGCTCGCCGTAGACTTCGCCTATCAAGGCGGGGCGGACGAGCGCGGCAAGGGCGCCACCGTGACGATCCTGGTCAACGGAGCCAAGGTGGCCGAGGGCCAGGTGCCGAAGACCATCCCGCTCAACATCTCGCTCGGCGAGGGCATGGACGTCGGCATGGACGCGGGCTCGGCGGTCGACTTCACCTACACGCCGCCCTATCGCTTCACCGGCACGATCGAGAAGGTGACCGTCGAGCTCAAATAGGGCGCCGGGGGCGTCCATTGAACCAAGGTCCAATCGTTGCCGCCGTCCGGCCCGGCTGAAGCTGGCATCGACCTCCCGGGTCTCTCCTCCGTCCGAGCGGGCCGCGACGGCCGGGGGCACGGGCCCGAGCGTGGCAAGGCTCCGGGCCGCGGCTGCCGTCTCGGATGCTTTAAAGTCCTGTGGGTTGGAAGAGCAGAACCCTCGCGGACTGGGAGCAAGGTTTCGGCCGGATTCATACGAGTCCGCAGGGAAACGTGGCGGTTTCGAACTGCTGGAGAAGAGCCTGAATGTCACCCCCTGGGCTCGGTGTTGGTTCTGAATTCCGGCGCGTCATCCCGCCTTGCGGCGCCGTCCAGCGGTCTTTCGAGTCCTCCTCCCGGTGCCTTTCGTCGTGGTCGCGTCCTGCCCGCCCATCGCGCGGCTGCTCTCGCGCCGCTCGCTGGCGCCAACGCGAGATTTTCCTTCGCGCCCCTGTTGGGCGGTCTCGCCGCGCGCTTCCTTGCGTTTGGTCTCGGCAAGCTTGCGCTGGTTCTCTTTCTTGCTTTGGTACTTGGAGGCGCCGGCTTCGCTGAGCGCGATGGCGATGGCTTGCCTCCTGCTCTTGACCTTGCCGCCCTTACCCTTCGCCCCGCGCCGAAGCTCGCCATGCTTGAATTCGTGCATGACGCGGCCCGTGGTCTTGCGCTGGCGAGGTGATGTCTTAACCATCTCGTACGTCTCGTGTGCTTCACCAGATCAAACGGACGGCTGGCAGAAACGGTTCCGTGTCCGACGCTGGGGCCATAGCGGCTCTTTCACGGCGGCCGATTGCCTTTGGACGCGTTGGAGCCCCACAACGCTCAAACAACCACTCGGCCTATTTATTCCGGGCTGGGGCCGCAAATGCTGGTGCGCGGTATCTACTATGAAGAATACCGCCCCGCGGGTAGGCCCGACCGCATCCGTTCGCGCGACGAGTTCCCGCAGAAAACCAAGAGTACCTCGGACACACCTGGCCGCTCGGCGCCGACGAAGCTGCCGGCGCTTGGTGGTGCGGGCAGTCCGTAGCGAACCGGTCTCCGCCGCAGATTCTCTGTTAAGCAGGAAAAATACAGGGAACTTCTTCCGATTCGGGAGCTTGTTGCTGGCTCAGGTGCCGGCAAGGCCAAGGCCACAGCAGGCTGATGATCCAATTCCTCACACCACGGAACAGGGAATTTTTTTCAACGAAGCAGGGAAAGCTTCCAATTGATCAGGCTATTTTTGTAAGCGTCCAGGGAATGCACACTTGGCTCGGGCTGCGGGGTTCCGATCTGTTCTCGTCGACGTTCTTCGATGGGAGGAGATCGAGATGGCTGACGATTGTTCACCCCGGGCGCAAAACGGCGAGGCACTCTGGCGGACTCATCACGAAGTGTGGAAGCGGGGTGATCTGAACCAGCGCGAATATTGCGAGGCGCAGGGTCCCTTGCTGAAGGCGCTCGGGAGCCGGCGCGCGAAGTTCAAGGCCGAACCGCGGCTGCCGGCGCGCAGGCTGCTCTATCGGCGCGGCGGTCCAAGTCATACCCTAAGTCATATCCTTGGTCAGGTGACATATCTCTCTCTCGCGCCGCCACCGGATCCCATTGCTCCGCTGGCGTGCAGGGGCCGTCGGCGACGGCTTGCCATGAGCGCTTCGCTTCCCAAGGCGAGCATGATCTTGGCGAGTCTTTGCGCCAGATCAAAGCCTCGGCAATTTGTCCGCTCATGCTTCGAACATGCGTAATGCTGTCGTGGCGTCGGCGGTGCCCTTGCCGGTCCAACTCCTTCTGCGGCCTTTGCCGTTCTTTCCGCTGCGTTTCGCTTTGCAACGGATGGTAGACCATGTGTGGCGGCGACAGCCCGGTCTGTCTACCCGGCTCGATGTCCATGGCCGAAAGGTCTTTCTCATCGACCCAACGGACCTGCCCTTCGTCTTCCGTTTTGTTCCGCACCCGAACCGGCCGACGGTCGAGCCCCGGCGTCGCTGCCAGTCGGGGGGATGGGACGCGCGCATCGCTGGCCCCCTTGGGGCGCTGATCGGCATGGTTCACGGCGCTTTGGACGGCGATGCGCTGTTCTTCGCCGGCGACATCGTAGTCGAGGGAGACACCGAGGCTGTGCTTGCACTGCGCAATGCCCTCGATGATGCCGAGATCGATCTCGTTTCCGAGGCGACGGCCGCGTTCGGCCCAGCAGGGGAAGTGATCGAACGGCTCGCCCGACTTCTTCTGCCGGCAGCATCGCAACTCACCGGCCTCACCCTCACGCGTGCGGATCGGCGTTGAGCAATGCCTGGTACCAAGCTTGAGCTCGTTTGCCCCGCAGGAACGCCAGCGGCATTCCGTGTTGCCGTCGATGCTGGCGCCGACAGCGTCTATTGCGGCTTTCGTGATGAGACGAACGCGCGCAACTTCCCCGGCCTCAACTTCTCCCGCGAGGAGATGGTGGAGGCGGTCGTCTACGCCCATGCACGCGGAGTGAGGGTGCTGGCCGCGGTCAACACCTTTCCCCGCGCGGGTGCACTCCAGATCTGGCACCGGGCGGTCGACGACGCGGCACGACTCGGCGCTGACGCTGTCATCCTCGCCGACCTCGGGCTTCTCGCCTATGCTGCTGAGCGCCACCCGGCGCTCAGGCTGCACCTCTCCGTGCAGGCAGCGGCCGCGAACGCCGACGCTATCCGCTTTTACGTGGAGGCGTTCGGCATCCGGCGGGTGGTGCTGCCACGGATACTTACCGTCGCCGAAATCGCCGCGATCAATGCGGAAAGTCGTTGCGAGACGGAGGTCTTCGTCTTCGGCGGCCTGTGCGTCATGGCAGAAGGGCGCTGCTCGTTGTCGTCCTACGTAACCGGCAAATCGCCCAACACGCACGGAGTCTGCTCGCCGGCAAGCCACGTGCACTACCGGCAAGAGGGCGACGAGCTTGTCTCCCGGCTCGGCGATTTCACGATCAACCGTGTGGCACGAGGAACGCCTGTCCCGTACCCCACGCTTTGCAAGGGCTGCTTCAGGACAGGCTCTTACCGTGGTCACGTCTTCGAAGACCCGGAAAGCCTCGATGCCGCCATGTTGCTGCCTCAGCTCGCCCGGGCGGGCGTGACCGCGCTCAAGATCGAAGGACGCCAACGCAGCCGTTCCTACATCAGAGACGTTGTGGCGAGCTTCCGGCGAGCCGTTGATGCTCTAGCGAACGGCCAGCCCATTCCTGCTGGAGAGCTCACCCGTCTCAGCGAAGGGCAGGTGACGACCACCGGTGCATACCGCAAGACGTGGCGGTGAGGGGAGGGAAGCGCGTGGCCGAACGTCAGACGCTCACCCTTGGGCCATTGCTGTTCAATTGGACGGCCGATCGATGGAGCGACTTCTATGCTTGCGTCGCCGACGAGGTGCCAGTCGACCGCGTGTGCCTTGGAGAGGTTGTCTGCTCCAAGCGGCTTCCATTCTATGTCGACAAAATCCCCAAGGCGATCGAGCGGCTGCGCCGGGCCGGCAAGACCGTCGTTCTTTCCTCGCTTGCCCTCGTTACGCTCGAGCGTGAACGGGCGATATGCGCCGATCTTGCCGCGAGCGGTGACATGGAGGTCGAAGTGAACGATCTCACCATGCTCGTGCATCTCTCACCCAGTCGGCGTTTCGCGGTCGGCCCGCTGGTCAACCTCTACAATGAAGGCACGCTCCGCTTTTTAGCCGAGCGGGGCGCTGATCATGTCTGTCTGCCTCCCGAGCTGCCAATCTCGTCTGTCGGCAAGCTGGCTGCGGCCGCGGCGAGCCTCGGCGTGGATACGGAGATCTGGGCCTTCGGGCGGATCCCGCTTGCCATCTCGGGACGCTGCTATCACGCCCGCCTGCACCGACTGAGCAAGGACTCCTGTCAGTTTATCTGTGGCGAGGACCCAGACGGCCTTCGGGTGGAAACGCTCGATGGTCAGGATTTCCTGGCAATCAATGGCGTGCAGACGCTGTCTTTCGCCTATTGCAATCTGCTCGCCGACCTCGATCACCTGAGTTCTATTGGTCTGACGTCATTCCGGCTGTCCCCGCATAGCTGTGACATGGTGCTGGTAGCCGGAATGTTTCGGCGCGTTTTGGATCGCGAATTGGATGGCGAGGAGGCAACCCGCAGGCTCAGGTCGGCACGAGTATTCGTGTAGTAGCCACAGATGCAACGCCCCCCAACCGGCTGACACCCTCCGCCGTGCGGGTTCTGGGCCTTTCGCGATCGGCCGGCCGACCATCCAAAAGTGGCGGCCAGGCCGTCGTCAGAGTCTCCTCACGCGAAATGCGCGACCCATGGTTCTCTTTTACGTACGATGCCCGACAATCTCACGAGCCGGTTGGTGGCACACTCCGCCAGCCACTGCGCCAGCTCGAGTGTGTCTTCCCGCGAGCTTCGTTCGGCGATCGCAAGATAGACATCCATCGCTCGCTCCGCGCTAGAGAGCGCGGTCAGCACCGCATCCCTTGCACTCTGAGGCGGATTTCTCAACGGCGCCGTTGCTGTGCTGCCTGCACCGGTGCCTAACTCGGTCAATGACGCACCCTTGCACGCCAACTCCTCCAGCAGTGCGTCCAGCCGAGACGCTTCCTCTGCCAGGCAAGCTGCCGCGGGCGTACCCTGTGGCAGACAATTCGCAAGAGCCGCCAGCTCGGCCCGCGCCTCGCTCTCGATAGCGTAGGCCCTCGCTAGCAGGGTCTTCGCCGTAACAATGTCACGGATGGGCAGGGCCAGGCTTCCGCCGCCCTGGCGTTCGGCACGCCACGCCCGTCGCCGCTCCCTGCGGATGCGAGCGAGGTGGTCGAGCTCCTCCAGCGCGAGGGCTTCCGCCTGGTCTCGTAGTGCATCGTCCGTCGCATGACCGGCGATCTCGATGAAATAGCGGAACGCTCTCTTCTCGGCCTCGCTTGCAAGCCGCAGCGCACGGTAGGGGGTCATCAGAAGGGAGCCGCCAGCGTCCGCTTCCTCTTCGAACGAGAGAACCTCCGGTGGTGCCGAAGGGAGTTCCTTTATCTCGCCCGCGCCACCCGCCTCCTCGAGTAGTCGGGCAACGATCGACTCGTGGCGCCGCTCCTCCTCCGCCAATCCGGCGAACAGGTTGGAAACCTCGAGGTTGCCGAAGTGCGCCATTTGTTCGGCCAGCGCATCATAACGCTGTGCTGCCGCGCGCTCGAATGCCAGCGATAGTGTGAGCAGCGAGCACACCTTCCGTGGCCCGTCGCCGGCGCCTGTCCATACCGAGCACTCGCGACCCATGACGCTCCTCCAGCCCTTGGGGAGCCAAGTTGGACCAGTCGATATGGCATCTCGATGATTGCCGAAAAGAGCCGCGGGCCCTTGATCCAAATCAAAGGGCCTCAGGCGCCGAGTCACCGAGTTGCATTTGCCTGCTAGGCGTCTTCCGTACGACGTGGTGCGGCTACCAAGCGACTGCGTCTCGTTCGCTGAGGTTTCTGCGCCGCACGATCATGCCGATGCATGTCGTTGGGTTCAGGTTATCTCCCTGAACTCGCAGGCATCGATATCGCACCCCATGCTGCTGATCGTGCTGGAGCCTCTGATGGCTTTGCGACCCCGCTCGCCGTTCTATCCGCCGGTGAAGCGTTCGGCGATAAGTTGTCGACGTTGAGATTGTGAACGATTTTGATGCGCATCAAGGCATCAAGTGTCCGCAACGTCGATCTTGTTTATGTCCAGGATCTCCATCGTTCCGGGAGTGTCGTCATGGACTTCATCGCTCGCCTATCGGACGCTGTCGCAGCATCGCCCCCTGACGACCGTAGCTTCCTGAGGCCCATTTCGTTTCTCGACCGCGAGCATTATCGTCAGCGCGTGACATACGGCATCCTGAAAATTCTGGCGGATGATCCCGGCCGATCAACCGCATGGCGTGATGCAGTCGCCGTCCTGACGAGCCTGACCGAGCACCTGCCACTTCATATCCAGGACGAGGAGCAGGACTTGTTCGAAATGCTCAGATTGCGAGCTTTGCCCGAGGACCGAATTGATGCTGTTCTGGATCGCCTGACGTATGAGCATGAAAATGATGAGCGATATGTGAGCCCGCTGCTGGACGAATTGCGCCGGATGGCCGGGGGTGAGCCACCAGTAGATCCGAGCGGGTTCCGGGCCGCTGCGCATGCGTTCGCCGAGCTTCAGCAGCGCCACCTGGAGTGGGAGAACGCCGTCGTCCTACCGCTCGCTAGGGAGCGATTGAGCGATGAGGACTTGGTACGGCTCGGCCGGCGCATGGCGGCGCGGCGGGGAGTCAGGCTATCCGCCTAGTCAAATTGGCTACGTCGAACGCGTTCTTGCTCACACAGCCCGGGCATGGCAGTGGGCGTCGGGCGCCAAGTAGCGGTCGAAGCTCGCCGCAATGATGCGCATCAGCGGCCTGCCCTTGGGCGTGAGGGTGATCCGATGGCCATCGATTGTAATCAGGCCGCCCGCCTCAAACTGGCGAAGGATGTCTTCCTCGGGCTTGAACACCGCGGGCTCAAAGCCATGACATTCAGCCGTCGCGGCGAGATCGACAGTGAGATCGCACATCAGTCGCTCGATCACCTGTCGGCGCAACCTGTCAACATCAGTGAGCTGAATGCCGCGAGTAATCGCGGGAGCGCCGCCTTGGATCGCAGCGCGCCACTCGCGCAGATCGCTCGCGTTTTGCACGTAGCCCTGCGGCAGCATGCCGATCGCCGAACAACCGAGGCCGAGCAGCGCATTGCACGGGTCGGTCGTGTAGCCCTGGAAATTGCGGCGCAGCCCGCCAGCAATCGCCGCCCGCGCGAGCGGATCCTCTGGCAAGGCGAAATGATCGAGGCCGATCCATCGGTAGCCGAAAGTCTGCAATCGCTCAGACGCCGCGGTCGCCTGCCGCAAGCGTTCATCAGCGTCGGGCAGCTCCGCCTCGGCAAGAAGCCGCTGATGCGTCTTCATCCACGGCACATGGGCATAGCCGAACAAGGCCAGACGCTGTGGTCGCAGGGCAACGGCGAGCTCGATCGAGCCAATCACGCTCTCGACGCTCTGCAGCGGGAAGCCGTACATCAGGTCAAAGCTTATTTGCGTGATCCCGAGCCCGCGCAGTCGTTCCACCGCGGCTGTCGTGACGCGGTACGGCTGCCAACGATTGACGGCTCGCTGCACGCGAGGATCGAAGCTCTGCACGCCGAGACTTGCTCGCGTCACGCCCGCGGCCGCGAGTGCTCGGGCCTTCGTCTCGTCCAGCCGGCGCGGATCGATCTCGACCGCGATCTCCGCGTCTGGCGCGACGTCGAAGCTGATGTGAAGCTGCTCCATTAGCCAGGAGAAATCATCGGCAGTCAGCATCGTCGGCGTGCCGCCGCCCCAGTGCAGATGCACCACGCGGCCACGCCCGGGCAAGAGCCGCCCGACAAGCGCAATCTCCCTAACGAGTGTCCGTGCATAGGTGGTTACGGGCTCGTAGCGCGCCACAATCTTCGTGTGGCAGCCGCAATACCAGCACAACTCCTGGCAGAAGGGGACGTGCAGATAGAGCGACAGCGGCTCCACGGGGTCGAACGCCGCCAGCCAGTCTCGATACTGGGTCGCCCCCACGCCCGCATGGAAGTGGGGCGCCGTCGGATAGCTGGTGTAGCGAGGGACCGCCCGTTCGAAGAGAGGCGACGCACTCATGCTTTCGTCCGCATCATGCGGTCAGGCGCTAGTCAGGCATCCGACAACGCCGGATCATCGGCGTTCATTGCACTGGCCGCACCCATCCGGTATGCCGGCCCACCTCCACACGCTGCAGGCGACCGCCAGAGCGGCTGGGACGGCAGTGGTTTGTGATCCCATTGCCGGCATCTCCTGACGCTTGAGCGCACCTCAAAAGCGCAACTGTGCGTCCTTTGAAAAGGACCAAATTTGGTTTTCATGACAGCACGGCGCCATGCCGATGCCTTTGATCTGTGTCAAACTGTCGCACTCAGCGTGTCGACTATGCGGACGACGGTGCTTTGCACCGCGAGAGGCGGGACGCCTGGCACGTGCCGGTCTCAGACGATGAACACCGTCATGGGGATGCCAACGGCGAGGTATTGTCGGTACGGTGAAAGCTGCGGCCGGACAAATCCCCTGCGGCATTCATTCGTTTCATACCAGATCCGCACGCTCTTCGGTGTCACGGGGCGCTCAGGCTGGCCGAGCGTGCGTGTGTTCCCGCCCCTATAGAGCGGCACAGTAGGCCGAGCGCGATGACGCACGCGGGCTTCCTGGCCGCGACGATCGGTCACCTTCACGACGATCAGGCCGCGGCCGAGGATGGCTAGATCCTGCCGCGGGTGCCGAGATGGACACACGACGGAAGCGGCGGGCCTTAAGCCCCGCCGTCGACGATTTCCGCGATGTCTTCCGCGTCGAGCATCGCGAGATCCGTGATTTGCTCCTCGATCTGCAGCGGGCTCTCGAAGAGGGTAGCCAGGGGCGGACAATGACGCTCTTGAGCGACGTGGAGCGCCTCTGCGGGCCGCACTTCCGCTACGAAGAAGAGGCACTCTACCCGGCGCTGGAGGAGATCTACGGTCAGCCCTTCCTCAGGCACATGCTTTTCGAGCACGACCAAGCCATCATCGATGCGCTGCTGCTCGTCAATTTGGCGGAGAAGCGGCCGATGAGCGAGTTGCGCGCGCAAGCCGGAGCCCGCCTCGTTCGGCGCCTGTTGCCCCATGTCAGCAATTGCGAGGGGCTTTCGATCATGGTCGAGCTGCTGCCGGCTTGCCAAGTGCGAGACATCCTGGAAGCGCGCGATCGCGCGAGGACCGCCGATTTGCCATTGTTCGAGTGGGCGCTTGGTCCGCGCAACCGTTCCCTGCAAAACGCGCTTCGGCAACGCTGGCGCAGCGCTTACGGCGTAACCGCCGATCCTTGCTGACGTCCATACGGACATCTCCTTGTGTATCCGGTCGATGTTCCAGGAACTCAAGCTCGACTTCCGCTCCGGTCGCGATGCCGCGCTGGACGAGGCCGCGAGCCGAGAGGGGTTGGGTGCGGTTGCATCGAAACGGCGCCGGCGATGTTCGATCCAAAGGCACTCCTCCCGGTGCGGCGCCGAGCTCGGAAGGGACGGCATCTTCGCCTACGCATAAGCCACGCAGGTCTCGCACGCCGTGCCGCGCACATCCTTGGCAAGGTGCGCCTGCCGTAGCGCTCGGAACGGCGCGCTCCGCCACGCTTCGGTGAACGGCATCTTCGTCAGATCGCCCATGTGGAAGCGACCGTCGTGATCGAAGCAGCAGGCAGAGAGCTTGCCGTCCCAGGTGATATGGCCCTCGCGGAACAGCGCCCAGCACGGGATCGGATCGCGCAGTGCGCCGATCCGCCCGCGATTGCCCGCCGTCATGGCCCAATCCCGCGCGGTCCCCTTTTCGGCCACCAGATCGGCTTGGCTGTAGAGCGGCAGCGCGTAGACCTCGTCCACATAGGGCCGGATCTCCTCAACCATCGAGCCCATGCGCTCGTCTTGCTCGCTGTCATAAAGGATGTACGAGGCATATAGCCCGCAGGGATGGCTGCCCCGTTCGCGCACTGCCCAGGCTGACTTGAGGTTCTGCCGGAGCGCGGCGAACAGGTCGGGCTTTACCCCAGCGATGGTCGCGAATTGCTCAGCATCGGCGTAGTTCAGCGAGAACTTCAAGGAATCAAGCCCGGCCGCCATGCACGCCTCGATGCGCGTCGGCGTCGCCAGCGAGCCGTTGGTGGTGAGAAAGACATAGGGAAAGCCGACCTCGCGTTTGGCGAACGCCACCGCCTCGGGCAGCCAGGGAACCAGGAAGGACTCGCCGAGATAGAACAGCCCTATCTCCTCCACTCCCGCCGCGCGCATCTCGCGCAGTAGCCGTTCGAACAGACCGCGGTCCATGTCACGCTGATCGCGCAGCTGCGCAGAGCGCGCACAGAAGGCACAGGCGAAGTTGCAGCGCGCCGTCAACTCGATCTTGACCGAGGGTGGGATGGGTGGCGTGGTCGAGCGGTAGGCATCGGGGATCGCGGTGATCGCATCGATCCGGCTGGTGATGGAGCGCGTTGTCATTGGTACCTCGCTGATCGCCGGCATTCGGTTGGTCGTCGTGCGCCTGCGCATGCCGAAGCTGTGCAGCGCGAGCCCGAACACCATCAGGGCGGCGGCGCCAAGCACATAGAGCGAATGGCGCTCGCCGAACAAGAGGCTGCCCCAGCCGAAGCCGCACAGGATCACCAGATAGTTGAACTGCGAGACGAAGACCGATCCGGCACGCCGCACGATGGAGAAGAAGGCGACATAGAATCCACCATTGACCGCGGCGGCGGCGAGCGCGGTCCAGGCGCCTTCGGGTGCAAGGCCCGGATAGAGATACATCTGGCCGGAGGCTAGCGAGATCGGCGCCATCATCACGGTCGATGCCACCATGACGCCCGCCGCCATCGGGAACGAGCCGGCCGCCGGCGGTCGAAGCAGGCTGGCCGATATGTTGGTTGCAGCGAAGAACACCGGCGCAAGGAAGGCAAGCAGCAGCCAGCCCAGCATGTCGGGGGAGGGCAGGCTCATACTGGGCACCACGACGAGGAGCACGCCACCCAGCCCGAGCGCAATCCCGGTGACGCTGAGCAGATTGCGCCGCTCCATGCGGAGCAGCAGCGCGAAGACGTAGGTCAGCAATGGTGAAAGCACGACGACGAGCGTGACCAGACCGGCCGGTAGCTTCGCCGAGACATAGGCGAGCAGCGAAACGGGCGCCGCCGTGCCGAGAAAGCCGATTACCAGGTAGCCGCGCAGATGGGCCCAGCTCAAACCAGGGAGGTCACGCAGGACGAAGCAGGTTGCGAGCAGCCCGAGCGCGGCCAAGGCCGAATGCCAGAACACGAAGCCGATCGGTGGAACGCCGGCTTCGGCGGCGATCTTGGTGACCGAGAAGAGCAGCGGATAGATGACGCCGCAACCGACCAGAAGAATATAGGCGATCGGGTCGGGGCCGAAGTCTTTGGAATGGGTAGGGGCGAGACGATCGGTCGTGGCCATGGCGGTGCTCCATCCGTCGATCCTCTCCCGCGTTCATGATCGCCGATGCGAGAAATCGGCAGCGCGTGGCACAACGTCGCACATGTCTGAACGGCACCTGCCCGGTACCTCGCACCGCGATTGCCTTGAGCCGCTTGGAGCCCACCACGGCACCTACGCTGCCCTTGTGCGAGCCGTGATTGCGATCGTTCTTGACGGAGGCGCCATGCAGCATGGCCTCTCCCGCCGGGCCGATGCATGCGACGCGGATTTTCTCTTCGTCGCCCAGCTCGCGTTTGATCAATCTTGCGGTTTCGCGGGCATCCTTGCCCCACACGTTGGCGGCATCGCGGATTTCGGCCTTGTCGTCGTCGACCCACAGATAGACCGGCCTGTCGGCCCTGCCGGTGACGATGATGCCGTCATAGCCCGCGCGCCCCAGAGAGGCGGCCCAGTAACCGCGGGAATGTCCTGTCGCAACTGCATAGGGCGTATCGTAGTTGAGACAGACAATCGCCAGGTTTGCGGAACTCGGTGCTGACGTGCCGATGAGCGACCCGGTCAAGAATATGATCGGCGCTTCGGGATCGGTTACCTTGACCGTTGGTGTCGTCTCATCCATCAGCAGCCGTATCTCGAGGCTTATGCCGCCGACGTGCTTGCGTAGCACAGCATCGTCAGACAACGGCGCCCTGACGATGCGGTCGGCCGTCAGTCGATCCGCAGTAGCTTCCCCATATACCCGCCAGTCATGTCCGCCCCTCCGGTTTTCAAGTTCTCATAACGAATCAAGCTAAGGCCGTCGGCCATGCGATGTGGACGTGGTCGCTTGATTCGATAGCCGCCAGTCGCCGGATGGGCGTGCTTGACGGGCTCATGGTCTCAGCGGTCGGGTTGCCCGTCGCAGCTTCTCCTCGGCCGATAACAAACGCGTAAAATCATTATCGTCCAGCGTTCGACGGGCGATTTGATCCAGATCAAAGAACTTCGGTGGGTCACACATGAGTGAAGATGCCGAGCCTCTAGAACTCGGGGATACCTCGGGCGGTCATTGGCCTTTGTCGTGGCCGCCGCCAATACGCATGACCAGGTATGCGCCGCCGGGCTCCTGCGCCGCGCCGCAATCCCCCATCGACTGATCGCCGATCGATCCTACGACACCAGGAAACTGCGCGACCGGCTGGCACAGCGCGGTTGTGAGCCGGTCATTCCGACCAATCCAGGCCAGCTTGCCTTGCCCAGGGCTTTAGAATGGTTCGCAAGGTTCGTTCGGTGACTCGACGCGAGGGCCGGATTCTCCCTGCTTCGTCCTCGTCAGCGCAGCTCACTTCCTGAGGCTGCTCGCGCCCAACATTGGCGAGTCTCGCCACCAAGCTTACGCTACTGGACGAGTGGGCTGCTCGCGCCTCCAATCTCGGCGCCCTCGATCTCCGCCCGGCCGGCGAGAATCGAGATGTACTGTGCCACTGCGCGCCGCCAGCTCGCCTCCTCGAGGTAGCGGGCGATGCGCGCTCGAACGGCCTCGAACGGCAGCGTGCGGCCCTCGACCTTGCGTTCGAGGCGGAGCACGTGCACGCCGTAACGGGTCTTGACTGGCACCGGGCAGAGCTGGCCTTCCTCGAGTGCGAGCAGGAAGGTCTGGAACTCGGCCGTCGTCTGCCCAGCCGTGACTTGGCCGAGACGGCCGCCCTCGCTCGCAGACGGACAGTCCGAACGCTCGCGCGCGATGGTGGAGAAGAGTTCGGGCCGCTCTTCGAGCCGTGCGATGATTGCTTTCGCCTCCTCGACTGCGCTGCCATACGCCTCACCAGTATCGGGATCGGCCGAGAGCAGGATGTGCACGGGTTCGAAGAGATCCGGGCTCTTGAATTTCGCCGGATTGTTCTCGTAGTAGCGCCGGCACGCGTCCTCGTCTGCGCGCGGGGAGCGGACCTGATCCTCGAGCAGCTGCCGGATGCGTGATTCCTCTTCAGTCTCTCGCCGGCCTCGCTCATCGACCATAGGGTCCGGCGCTATCCCAAGCCGGTCCGCCTCCTGGAGGAGGAGTTCGCGCACGACCAGCGCCCGGATCGCCTCGCGCGTGGCCGCCTCCGCGCTCGACGCGGGGTGGTTCTGGACCTCGGCCGCGATCAGGTCTGCACCGATCGCATGCCCATTCACGACGACCGGCCGCATCGCACCCTACTCCGCAGCACGACCCGGCAGTCGCGGCGGCACGGCACCACGCCGCAAGGGGTTGACCCGCCCCGGCGAGCGCACGCGCACGATCTGATAGCCCGTTCGCCAGAGGTAGCGGATCGGAAAACTCAGCATATGCACGAGCCGGGTGAACGGAAACACGAGAAAGATCGTGAGCCCGAGGACGATGTGCATCTTGAAGATCCAGTGCGCGTCTGCGACCAGATCGGCGGCCCCCGGCCGGAAGCTGAAGATGCCCTGCGCCCAGGCCATGAACCGAAGCATCTCGCCGCCCTCGAGATGGCGTGTCGAGATCAGGATCGTGACCAGCCCGAGGACGAGCTGGACCAGCAGGAGGATCAGGATTGCGATGTCGCCGAAGGACGAGGTCCTGCGGATGCGCGGATCGGCGAGCCGGCGATGAAGCAGCATGGCACCGCCGACGAGACACGCTACACCGGCAACCCCGCCGACCACGACTGCCAACAGCTGCTTGGCACCATGCCCGATGCCGATCACGTCGAACACCCAGATCGGGGTTAGAAGACCGACGAGGTGGCCCAAGAAGACGATCAGGACACCGACGTGGAACAGGTTCGAGCCCCAGATCAGCTGGCGCCGGCGGAGCAGCTGGCTCGAGCCCGAGCGCCATGTGTATGGCTCGCGGTCGTAGCGTATGATGCAGCCGATCACCATCACGCTGAGCGCGATGTAGGGGTAGATGCCGAACAGGAATGTGTTGAGATAGCTCGCCACCTTTCCCTCCTTAGCGCGCTCCGCGACCTGTGGCCGTTGTTGGGCTCTGCGGCGGCCGGGGGCGGTCGAGCTTCGCGCCAAGGCGCCGCAGCATACCCGCCACCTGGTTGCAGCTGTCGCCGCCGGAACTTGGCCCGAAGGTCACCGGCTCATCCTCCCAGGCCTTGTCGAGGGCGACCAGGTCCTCGGGGTTATCGTCAGGCGCGCTCCGCACCTCACGCAGGCCGTCCGCATCGGACTCGGCATCCGCCAGCGTCTCGACCGCCCGGAGCACCCATCGGTAGATGCTGTCACGCCGCTCAAGCCGTTCGCGCAGGGCTGTGACGATGTGCAGCGGCTGACTGAGGAGCGGGTGCGCCTCGGCAGACGGCAGGGTTGAGAGAAACTCCAGGAACAACGGCAGATAGTCTGGCAGCTCGTTGGCGCTGATCTCGAGGCCGTTGCGCCGGTAGAGCGCCGCGAGGTCGACCATCGCCTGGCCGCGATCACGGCTCTCGCCGTGGACGTGCTCGAAGAGATGAAGCGAGAGCGAGCGCGTGCGGTCGAACAGGAAGACATAGCGCTCCTGAAGGTCGTAGAGATCGCGCGTCTCGAGCTGGTCGATCAACTCGAATAGGCCGGCCTCGATACGCGACGACAGCAGCTCTTCGCTTCGGATCACGTCGCGGAGCGCCGGTGCCGCTGCGACGAGCTCGCGGTCCGGGTAGGTGAGCAGCAGCGAAAGCGCCTTGAAGACTCTGGTCATCACATCACCTCGGTCGGCGTGCGGACCGCCTTCTTCTTCGGGCTGCCGAACAGGTTGGCCTCGCTCGTCCCACCAGAGCAGCCGCTGCCGAAGGTGAAGCCGCAGGAGCCGCGGATGTCGTAGGCGTCCTCCGCCACCTCGCGGTGCGCCGTCGGTACGACGAAGCGGTCCTCGTAGTTGGCGATCGCCATGATCTGGTACATCTCCTCGATCTGCCCCGGCAGCAGGCCGACCCGGGCTGCGATGCTTTCGTCGATCACCCCATCGATGGTCTTGGCGCGCATGTAGCCGCGCATCGCCAGCATGCGCTCGAGCGCGCGAGCGACCGGCTCTTCCTTGCCGGCGGTGAGCAGATTGGCGAGGTAGCGAAGCGGAATGCGCAGCGAGCGTACGTCCGGCATGTCGTTGTCGAGCCCCATCTTGCCTGCCTCGGCCGCAGACTGGATCGGCGATAGCGGCGGCACGTACCAGACCATGGGCAGGGTGCGGTATTCGGGGTGGAGCGGGAACGCGACCTTCCACTCGACGGCCATCTTGTAGACCGGCGAGCGCCGGGCCGCCTCGAGCCAGCTCTCGGGTACTCCGTCGATGCCTGCTTGGCGGCGGACCTTGGGGTCGCTCGGGTCAAGGAAGATGCCGAGCTGGGCCTCGTACAGGTTCCGTTCGTCCGGCACCGCGGCCGCCTCCGCGATCCGATCGGCGTCGTAGAGGAGCACGCCCAGATAGCGGATCCGCCCGACGCAGGTCTCCGAACAGACGGTAGGCAGGCCGTCCTCGATGCGTGGATAGCAGAACGTGCACTTCTCGGACTTGCCGCTCGCCCAGTTGTAGTAGATCTTCTTGTACGGGCAGCCTGAGATACACATCCGCCAGCCCCGACACTTCTCCTGGTCGATCAGGACGATGCCGTCCTCTTCGCGTTTGTAGATCGCCCCCGACGGGCAGGCCGCGACGCAGCTCGGGTTGAGGCAGTGCTCGCACAGCCGCGGCAGATACATCATGAAGGTGTTTTCGAACGCGCCGTAGATCTCCTTCTCGACACCCTCGAAATTGTAGTCCTTCGAGCGCTTGCTGAACTCGCCGCCCAGGATTTCCTCCCAGTTCGGCCCCCATTCGATCTTGTCCATCCGCTCGCCGGTAATCAGCGAGCGAGGTCGCGCGGTTGGCGCCGCCTCAAGCTCGGGCGCGGTCTGCAGATGTTCGTAGTCAAAGGTGAACGGCTCGTAGTAGTCGTCGATCTCGGGCAGGTCGGGGTTGGCGAAGATCTTGGCCAGCAGCCGCCACTTCGCCCCCATCTTGGGTTCGAGCCGGCCCCTTGCGGTGCGCGTCCAGCCACCGTTCCAGCGTTTCTGGTTCTCCCAGTCCTTCGGATAGCCGATGCCCGGCTTGGTCTCGACGTTGTTGAACCAGGCATATTCCATGCCCTCGCGGCTGGTCCACACGTTCTTGCAGGTGACCGAGCAGGTGTGACAGCCGATGCACTTGTCGAGGTTGAGCACTTTGCCGATCTGCGCTCTGATCTTCATGGCGCGTCTCCGTGTCCATAAGCGACCGTCGAGGCCTCGGGGTTCTCAAGCCATTCGACTTTCTTCATCTTGCGGACGATGATGAACTCGTCGCGGTTGGAGCCGACGGTGCCGTAGTAATTGAAGCCGTACGACTGGTGTGCATAGCCGCCGATCATGTGCGTGGGCTTGACCGTGGTACGGGTGACCGAGTTGTGGATGCCGCCGCGCTGCCCGGTGATCTCGGAGCCGGGGACGTTCACAATCTTCTCCTGGGCATGGTACATGAGCACCATGCCCTGCTTTACCCGCTGCGAGACAACGGCGCGGGCGGTGAGTGCGCCGTTGCTGTTGTAGGCCTCGATCCAGTCGTTGTCCTCGATGTCGGCCTTCTTGGCATCCGCTTCCGAGATCCAGATGATCGGCCCACCCCGCGAGAGCGTGAGCATGAGGAGATTGTCGGTATAGGTCGAGTGGATGCCCCACTTCTGATGCGGGGTGATGAAGTTAAGCACAACCTGCGGCCGATCGTCGGCGTATGCCTCGATCATCGGCTTGATCGTCTGCGTGTCGATCG
Source organism: Gammaproteobacteria bacterium (assembly GCA_050247235.1). Classification (GTDB taxonomy): domain Bacteria; phylum Pseudomonadota; class Gammaproteobacteria; genus CAIKBL01. Next base: position 31,670 of record JBFWUN010000025.1, on the reverse strand, counting down.
GCGGCCGGTATACGCAGAACGCCTCGCCGAACGCGCGCATCCAGGGATGGTCCTGATAGAGCTGCTGGCGTCCGCTGAGCGTACGCCAGGGGATCAGCTCGTGGACGTTGGTGTAACCCGCGTTGTAGCAGACCTCTTCCGACTCGATCCCGGACCAGATGGGTGACGAGATGATTTTGCGCGGCTGGGCCACTACGTCACGAAAACGGATCTTCTCTTCCTCCTTGGGCCGCGCGAGATGGGTGTGCTGTCGTCCGGTCGTCCGACCCAGCGCCTCCCAGGCCCGAACCGCAACCTGGCCGTTGCTCTCGGGGGCCAGCATCAGGATCACCTCGGTCGCGTGGATGTCGGTCTCGATCCGCGGCAGACCCTTGGTTGGCCCTTCCTCGGTCACGATACCGTTCAGCGCCCGCAGCGCCTCGACCTCGTGCTCGGTCTTCCAGTTGATGCCCTTGCCGCCGTTGCCGAGCTCGCTCATGAGCGGGCCGAGCGCGGTGAAGCGCTTGTAGACGTTTGAATAATCGCGCTCGACTACCGCGATCTGGGGCATGGTCTTGCCCGGCACGGGTTCGACCTCGCCCCGCTTCCAGTCCCTGACCTGGGTCGCCTGGGCGAGCTCAGCTGGGGTGTCGTGCAGGATCGGTACCAGGACAACGTCCTTCTCGACGCCAAGCACCTCGGGTGCCACCTCCGAGAACTTGCGCGCGATCGCTTTGTAGATCTCCCAGTCGCTCCGACTCTCCCACACCGGATCCACCGCCGCGCCGAGCGGATGGATGAAGGGGTGCATATCCGAGGTGTTGAGGTCGTTCTTCTCATACCAGGTGGCAGTCGGCAGCACGATGTCGGAGTAGACGCAGGTGGTCGACATGCGGAAGTCGAGCGTCACCAGGAGATCGAGCTTGCCCTCGGGGGCCTTGTCGCGCCAGGCAACCTCGCCTGGTACCTGACGACCGGTCTCGCCGAGATCCTTGCCTTGGACGCCGTGGGTGGCGCCCAGCAGGTGCTTCAGGAAGTATTCATGTCCCTTCCCGGACGAGCCCAGCAGGTTCGAGCGCCAGACGAACAGGTTGCGCGGCCAATTCTCGGGATCGTCCGGATCCTCGCAGGACATCCGGAGCGAGCCCGACTTCAGCTCTTCGACCACGAAATCCTTGGGCGCTTTGCCGGCCTTTTCCGCCTGCTTCGCGATCTCGAGCGGATTGGTCCTGAGCTGCGGCGCCGATGGCAGCCATCCCATGCGCTCGGCACGCACGTTGTAGTCGATCAGCGCCCCGTCCCAGGGCCCGGCAGGCGCGGTCGGCGAGAGGATGTCCGCGACTTCTAGCGCCTCGTAGCGCCATTGGTCGGTGTGCGCGTACCAGAACGAGGTCGAGTTCATCTGGCGCGGCGGCCGGGTCCAGTCGAGGGCGAAGGCGAGGGGCAGCCAGCCGGTCTGCGGGCGCAGCTTCTCCTGCCCGACATAGTGCGCCCAGCCGCCGCCCGGCTGGCCGACACAGCCGCACATCACCAGGAGATTGATGATCCCGCGATAGCTCATGTCCATGTGGTACCAGTGGTTGAGCCCAGCGCCGAGGATCACCATCGATTTGCCTTCGGTTTTGGCGGCATTGCGGGCAAACTCGCGGGCGACGGTGATGATGTGGCCGCGCGGCACGCCGGTGATCCGCTCCGCCCAGGCCGGCGTGTACGGCGCCTCGTCGTCGTAGGAGGCCGCTATGTGCTCGCCTCCGAGCCCGCGGTCGAGGCCGTAGTTGGCGACGAGCAGGTCGTACGCGGTCGCGACCAGGGCATCGCCGTCCTTGAGGCGAAGGCGCTTCGTCGGGACGTTGCGCACCAGCACGTCGGGGTGGTCGGTGCCCTCAAAGTAGTCATGGTGCCGGTTGCCGAAGTAAGGAAAGCCGACGCCGACCACCTGATCGTGCGTGCCAGCCTCAAGCAGCGAAAGCCGGAGGTCGACCTCGCGGCCGGCAGCGTCCTTCGCCTCGAGGTTCCACTTACCCTGCTCGCCCCAGCGGAAGCCGATCGAGCCGCGCGGCACCACGGCCTCGCCCGAGTGGCTGTCGATCGCCACCGTCTTCCATTCCGGGTTGTTGGTCTGCCCCAGCGCGTTCTCGAAGTCGGAAGCACGCAGGAGCTGCTCGGGGACGTAGCGTCCCCCTTGCTCGACCAGGCGGACCAGCATCGGCAGATCGGTGTAGTGTTTCAAGTAGTCCGCGAAATACGCGGTCTGGTTCTCGACATGAAACTCGCGCAGAACGACATGGCCGAGCGCCAGGGCGAGCGCAGCGTCTGTGCCCTGCTTGGGATGGAGCCAGAGGTCGGCGAACTTGGCCGCCTCGCTGTAATCCGGCGAGATGACGACGCTCTTGGTCCCTTTGTAGCGGGCCTCGGTGTAGAAGTGGGCGTCCGGGGTCCGGGTCTGGGGCACGTTCGAGCCCCAGAGGATGAGGAATCCGGCGTTGTACCAGTCGGCCGATTCCGGCACGTCGGTCTGCTCGCCCCAGGTTTGCGGCGACGACGGCGGCAGATCGCAGTACCAGTCGTAGAACGACATGCACGCCCCGCCGATGAGCGACAGGTAGCGCGTGCCAGCGGCGTACGACACCATCGACATCGCCGGGATCGGCGAGAAGCCGATCACCCGGTCAGGGCCGTAGCGCTTGATCGTATAGGCGTTGGCGGCGGCGATGATCTCGGTGACCTCGTCCCAATCGGCGCGTACGAAGCCGCCCCGCCCGCGCATCCGGACATAGTCATTGCGCGTCGCGGGGTTCTCGACGATCGCCTGCCAGGCTGCAACCGGGCTCAGACTCTTCCGCGCCTCGCGCCACGCGCGCACCAGGCGCGAGCGTACGAGCGGGTATTTGATCCGGTTGCCGGAATAGAGATACCAGCTGTAGCTCGCTCCGCGCGAGCAGCCGCGCGGCTCGTGGTTGGGCAGGTCGGGGCGGGTACGTGGATAGTCGGTCTGCTGGGTTTCCCAGGTGACGATGCCGCCCTTGACATAGATCTTCCAGGAGCATGCGCCGGTGCAGTTCGCACCATGCGTCGAGCGGACGATCTTGTCGTGCTGCCAGCGGTGGCGATAGGCATCCTCCCAGCGCCGATCCTGGCGCACGGTTACGCCGTGGCCGCCCGCGAACCGGTCGACCTCGGTCTTGGCAAAGAAGTTCAGGCGATCCAAGAGGTGACTCATGCCAAGCTCCTTCGAGTAGCGGGTTCGCCAACCGCGCCGGGCCAGCCGGCAAGCTTCATTGCCCTGCCTTTACCTCGCGGCGCGCAGCGCGCAGGCGGCTGTCCAGCAGGCCGACGAAGGTTGTCGCCCACGCGACCACCGCCACGATCATGAAAGCCGTCGATAGCGGGCGGAGGAAAGGGGCGTCCATGATATCGGTCAAACGGAGCGTGCACACCGAATACATCCCGAGCGGGAAGACGCCGCCCCAGTACAGCGGATCGTAGGCAAACGGCACGCCGCGAATCAGATAACGCCAGACGCCAAGCACCAGAAGCATGGGGATCCACCAGCTGCCGATCGCCCAGTAGAGCAGCGTCAGCCCTTCGACGAACGGTGCGAGCTCGGCGACGATCGGCGACAGCGCGGCCTCCCCGAGGAGCGTGGTGCCGGCCAGCGTCGAGATGGCCACCGCGCCCATGCTGATCCAGTAGGGCGGCGTGAGGTCGGCCGGCGACATCGGAAGAAAGGTGTATCGGAAGAAGATCAGGCCCATCAGCCAGAGGTACAGGGCGCCACCACCGAGCCAGAGGACCAGCGCCGCGAACATGAGCGGCTCGCGAAGTCCGGCGGTGAACCCGGAGGAAAGCATCAGGACGGTGATGATCGCAACAGACTGCGTGGCGACGACGATGACCAGCCAGCCGCCGTTGAGACCGGCGGCGAGGCTCGGCTTGTCGGGAACCACGGTGAGCACGGCGAGGATCCCATAGGTGGTCACCACCCAGAGCACGGCGGTGACAAGCCAGAAGAAGACTGCGACGGTGGGCGCCTCCATCTGAATGACCAGCTGGCTGCCGAATACGCCGGCCGCCACGACCGTCGTGAAGAAGCCGACGCCGCGGCTGTGGTTCCGGATGTCGGCGACAAACGCGTGAGGGTGGCGCAGGATGCGCGCGACCGTTGCCGCTACCAGAACGACGATGAACAAAGCGTTGAGCCAGAACAGAGCGGCCGGCACCACGGGCAGGCTGTGGAGATGCGTGGCAATACCGACGATGCCGGTGGCCATGACCAGCGCGAAATAGGCGGGGTGCAGCGTCTCCAGATCGTCGCGCCGTCCTCGTTCGAAACGGAGCCTCACGATGCGACTTCCCTGGCTGAGCGTTGTCCAGTTCGTTGGTCAAGCACTGCGCGCTGGAAGCAAGCTGAACCGCACGGCTACGTCCGCCACACAGACGGCGCGCGCCGCCGCGCCTCGTTCCCATCGCTGCGGCAATCCTTCGTCCGGCATGTATGTTTATACCACAGACAGACGCCCCTCGCGACATCCGGTCACGATGGGAGCTCATCCATAGTCCCGTCCAATCATTGGTCCAGCAGTCCACGGTCCGGCCTGTGCGGTAAGCTTCCACCAGTAACTGAAAGAATCTTCGAGAGAAGCATCATGCCCAGCCTCGCAAGCGCCTTCGCAGCGGGATCATCCGACGCTCTCTTTGCCTGAGCTTTTCATCGGTCCGGTCCAAGGTTGCCTCCACCGACATGGCCTGCCACAGCCCGAACGTCATCTCGCCGCTTTGCGTAGCCGCTTGAGCTCCTCGAACCGCTCCACCACGTCGCGCAGGATGGCCGCCATGCTCTCGACCATCCCCTGGCCGTCGCGGACCGGCGCCACTGTGAACTCGATCGAAATCGCCTTCCCTGATCTGGTCAGAGCGGGTACGGCGCGCAGGCCGTCTGGTGGATGGTGGGGCTCCTCGGTTTCCATCATCTCGTCGAAGCCAACCCAATGACGCCCTCGCAGGCGTTCGGGAATGATGATGTCGAGCGAGCGGCCGACCGCATCGTCAGCCGCATAGCCGAAGATCCGCGTCGAGCCGGCGTTCCAGAACCGGATCGTCTCGGACCGATCGGCATAGATGAACGCGTCCGGAATGTCCTTGATCGCGGATAGGCCGACACGCCGCAACTCGTCATCGGAAAGTACACGTGCAGCTTCTACTCCGATCGTCATCATGAGGCTTCCTGAGGCCACGCAAGACGCTTCGGCCAGCCTTCGGGCACTTGGTACCCGTGATCGGCCTGGATCGGATCGTAAACACGGCTGGTCCGGATGGCAGGCCTCGACCTTCATGGTTTCGAAGGCCTGGCAAGGCGACAGCTCCAGTCGAGCTACCAAAAGATGCGTGCGACCACCTGGCAACGTGGCAGTGCCTTGCATCCGTGGGCACTGTCGCTGCTCCGGACGATCTCAAGGATCCACTGCCCAGGACCGATATGACCTCAGTCCCACGGTTCGAACTGTGGAAAGAGCACGTCGTTCTCGAGCCGCAAATGCTCTTCGAAATCCGCTATGAAGGTTCCGAGCCCGCGGTAGAGCATGGTCCAGGTGCCGCAGGCGCCCTCGGGAAGGGACAGGCCTCCGGTGATCCGGCGGATCTCGTCGAGTTCGGCAGTGTGGTCGTCGTGGTCGGCGCGCATCACCGCGATCGGTTGTTCGATGCCAGGCATGCCGCCCTTTCGGATGGCCGGGAAGAGGATCAATTCCTCTTTCTTCATGTGCACTTCCATCTCGCCAATCATGCGGTGCAGGAGGTCCGACAGCCCCGCGGGCACACTGTCCTGCCCAGAATGGACGGCCTCGACCTTTGCGGCCAACTCCGCCAGCTCGGGCAACTCCTTCCGATGGCGGGCATGGTAGCGCGTCTCGATATAGCGGGTCAGTTCGGCGGGATCGTGGATCGGTACGGCGTTGGTCATGGTCTCTGTCCTTTGTCAACGCAGCTTGGGAGCGGCATTTGGGGTGTCGCGCGATGCGTCCTGCACGGCTATGCGGAGCGCCGTGATTGCGTCCGGTGATTCAGAGCCACCGAGACCAGATGGTGACCAATCGCTCGACATGCTGCCGTCGATCTGCGCTCCGGGAAGCAAAGATCGGCCCGAGCACGGCATCGGCTTGCACCTCGCCGCGAAAGCGATGGACCAGACCGGTTGGCACTTCCCGTGCAGTCCCTTCGCGCCATCAGCGCGGCCGTCATCTCGCGACGCACGGGAATGGCATGCGGGCGATTTGCGACGGGTGCAGGCATCGGGCCACTCCGGAGGTTCGTCCTTGCAATCTCATCTATCGCTGCTAATAGGTATTATAAATACCAATTTAGCTGGAGCCATATGCGACAATGCGCCTCACATCATTCACCGACTACGGCCTGCGCATGTCGATGCGCATGGCCAGCACGCCCGACCACGCTTTTTCCACCGCCGAGCTTGCCGAGGAGTTCCGGCTTTCCCGTAACCACCTGACGAAGATAATGCAGCGCCTCGCACGAGGCGGAATGGTCGCTACCCGACGTGGCAGCCGCTGGTCGAGTGCTTCGCACCGGACAGAAGCGAGGGCACCATCAACGGCCGCTGCCGTCTCAAGGCACGCCTTCGCTCAGCCAAGGACACGTTCCTGACCGAACTCGATCGATCATCCCTTGCCGACATTGCCTTGCCGGCGCGGGCGGCGGCCTGAGAGCTCTCCACGACACCACCCCCATTTGCGCGCGGTACCAACGGACGACCCACCACAAGAGGAAGATAAACACGATGTCCGATTGGCTCTCCGCGCTTCGGATCAGTGTCCCTGAAGAAGGCCGTGAGGTGGCCGTGAAGCTCGCCCGCATCGAGATCAAGCTGATCCAGCGCGATTCCCTGGTTCGCGACAGACAGCGCCCGGGCCCCGCCGGGGATGCGGATGCCCTGAGCGCCGTGAGTCAGACGGTAGCGACGCAGTTCGCAACCGTAGCCGCGGCAAGCAACGACTGGCGAGGCGGGTCATGAGCGCGATCGACCGGGGCGACGACGGCTTTATCGTAGATGCCGCTCTCCTAGCCGAGGCTTTCAGCCTGTCGCCGGTCGATGTGCTCGCACTGTTGAAGGAGGGCGCGATCAGCGTGCGCTGCGAAACCGGCGAGGGCACGGATACCGGGCGGTACCGGCTGACGTTCTTCCACGACCGGCGCGCGGTCCGGCTGGTCGTAGACGAAAACGGCACGATCCTCTCCCGGAAGCGCTTCGGCACTTCTGGGTGCAGTCTCGCTTGGACACGATAACGCCGAATCGTTCGGGTGGGGGCGAGGATATCGACAGGAATCATCCGAGTTGGTTGCGCAAGCAATCCATCCATATGATCACCACGCGCGCGTTCGTCGCTCAGCGAGCCCAGAACAAGAGAGCCCAACCAGCCGCAGCGAGCGTGCCGGCTACGGCCATGGATACAAGCGCCACGGCAAGGCGCCGGCGGGAGGCCGACTCGCGGCGGAGAATTCCGCGAGCCAGGTACAATGACCAGCCCCAGGCGCCCAACAACAATGCGGCGCGTGCGTCATCGACCCAAGATAGTGATACGCCCTCGGCCCGCAGCATCGAGACGGTGAGGGTGGAAAGGCCGAGAAAGACACCGCATCCGGCCAGCGGTACCAATGCCTGCGCCAAATGATGGAAGCGCGGCCAGGACCAGGGTCCGATCGAGCGGGCCGCGAGCGCGATCAAGACCGAAAGTGCCGTGCCCATCAGCGCCGCCACGGCCACGATGTAGCCGAGCACCAGGGCGCCATCGAGCAGGTTGAGCACATCGTTTTGTGCGGGATAGTTGGTGATCAGCCACCAGGGCGCCGCGTTCTCGAGTGGCCACACCATGTGGTGCTGCACCAGCCAGCCGGCGAGCGCCTGTTTGATCTGAGCCAGCATGTGGCTCGCTGGCCAATGGAAGGCGCCGACGGCCACGCCCATCAGGCCATAGAGAATCAGAGCCGTCTCCCACGGCTTGGTGGCACGGCCGGCCACGTGGATGATTTCGTGGTTCGGCGAACGCGAGGAGAGGGCAACGGCGCCTCGAAATCCACTGCACCGGCCGCACATGTGGCACCGGCTGCTTCCCTTCATGACGGGGACCGGCACCAGCGGCGCGCAATTGAAGCGGTGAAAGCTGCCGCTGTCCCGTGTCGCCGCTCGCCAGGCCGCTTCGTCGACCCGGTAGTGAAGCGGTGCCAGCTTGGCAAGCAGTGCGAACACGCCGTTGACTGGGCAGAGGTAGCGGCACCAGACGCGCTTCTCTCTGCCGTACAAGTAGCCGACCGTCATGGCGGCCACGGTCGAGCCGCCGAGAATGAGCAGGGCCGGTGCCGGGTACTGGTAGACACTGATCAATTGCCCATAGATCGTGGTGCCACAGAAGGCGACGAACGGCCAGCCGCCCCAGGTGATCCAGCGCGGCATTGCTCGCCCGAGGCCGTGGCGGCTGACGAACTCGGACAGGGCGCCTTCCGGGCAGAGCAGCCCGCACCAGGCGCGTCCTAGCACGACCACGCTGAGGAGGACGAAGGGCCACCACAGTCCCCAGAACACGAACTGGGCGAACCGCGTGACGTTCGACCACAGATGAGCGGCATTGTCGGGCAGCGGCAGCGCGGCAGGGATGACCAGTAGGAACAGATAGAGCGCAACCACGATCCACTGCGCCCACCGAATCGCACGCTGATGCGTGCGTAGCCATTCGCCCAATCGGTACCAAGCGCCAGCGGTCGCGGTGGTCATCCTGCACTCGGGGGTGAATTACCTGCAGGGCCAACGACCACCACAGCCCAATAGAGTCCGTAGACGGGGAGGCCGATCAGGACGGGGCGGACACGATAACCCGTGGTAGAACATCGGACACCGGCTCTCAGTAGCTGCCCTTCTTGCCGGTGCCCGCAAAGGTGAATGGGAACTCGGCCGTGAAAGGCTCGAACCACGGCGCCACGCCGGTTTCCTTGTCGGTGTGGCGGCCGAAATGGCCATGCCTGTTGGCGGTCGGCGGTGCGACGGTCAGCACCAGCCGGTAGTTGCCCACTCCCATGAGCTTGACGTTGTCGCCGTAGTGCGGCCCATCGCTCGCAACCATCGGCATTAGCTCACCGTGCTGCCGTTGGCCGCTATCGAGCTCCGTGAGCTCGTAGCGGACGACGAGATAGGGCATCCAGTCGCCTTCCGCAAAGCCGTTCCGATTGCCCGCTACGGCATGGATGTCTGCTTCAAGATGGATGTCCGATTCCGCCGGGTCTCGCATCATGCCCGGCGGATCCATCTCAATCGGCTGCAGGAAGACGGCCGCCACCTCCATCTCACCGGTGATAACCGGTTGCCCGATCGGGTATTCGGTTGCTTGGGCCGCCATCGGGCCTATGGCGCACAATGCCAGAATCGAGAAGGCCGCGGCTCTTAATCTATCCATGTTCTCCTCCGCGTTGACTGCGGCACATTCGATTCGGGTCATTCACGAGAATGCGACGCATTATCATTCACTACCCGATAAAAAGGGGAGCGTCTTTGAGCTAGATCAATGACGCGGCCGTGGGCCGCGGCTGCTGGCGCACGCCGGCGCCACATGCGCCGATAGCGGCTCCCCCATGTCCGTGCTTGCATGATGAACGGAAGGCACTCGAGGGACTCAGCCGTGCGGAGCAGGCCGCCGATAGCGAGGCTTCGGGGAGGACGAGGTCAGCGGGTCCGGATCTGACCTGCTCCCCGTCGGTCCCTCTCGGGTATCGATCACAACAACGCCGTCGCGCTCGAGGATTACGTCGAGCGCATCGAGACAAGGATGGCGCGATGAAAACCTGGGAAGACATTCGCGCTTGACGCTGAGCGACGCGGGCCGAGCTGCTGGCGCGGCGGCCCCGCGTGCCGCGAGCCAAGAAGGAACGCGTCCGGGCGGCGGTGCGCCATTTAATCTGGGAGCAATTCCCGGAACTCCGGCACGCCTGCATCGATTTCTATTGACCAATCAAGGGCGAGATCGATCCCCGCCATCTGGTGCGAGACTTCCTGGCAGTCGGTGCCGAAGCCTCGCTACCCGTCGTCGTCGAAAAGCGGCAGCCGCTGGAATTCTGGGCGTGGCGGCCGCGCATGAAAATGGAGCGCGGCATCTGGAACATCCTGGTTCCCACGGTGCGGAAAGCGGTTCAGCCCACGACCTTGCTCGTGCCGCTGCTAGGGTTCGACGCGGCGGGCTACCGCCTGAGCTATGGTGGTGGATATTACGACCGCACGCTGGCGACCATGAATCCCGCGCCGCTGACCATCGGTGTGGGCGGGCGTCTCGACACCATTTGTCCGCAGCCGCACGACATTCCCTTAGACGCGATCGTGACCGAGACGGGATGCGCGCACTTCTGACACCGCGGCAAGCCCCTCGATCGCAGCACGCACGGCGCGTCAACGGATAAAAAGCTGGATGAAGCCTTCAAAGGACCATTCCCGGCAAGCGATCCCTTCGATGTGAGCGAAGAGGACCAAGCGACATATGCCTCGCCGCCGTGCTTCATGCATGAACTCGACCCGAGTTTCACGAATGACGGTGCGAATAGCGGTGACAGCCCCTTCGACCGATCTCTGCCAATCTGGCTGCCGTTGACTTGGCGTTTCTCCGTGCCCACATATACGTTCATGGATCGTGCTTGCTTATCTCTGACCACCGACCGAGTGCTGCGCCGCTGCGGCGTACCGCGCGGCGACCGCCTGCAAGCACGCCTGTAGGCCTCGGGCGCGCGCGGCCGCTGCGGCCGCAAATGCGCACGGGGCTTCCTCCCAGATCAGCAGAACCGTTCTTGACCGGCCATGCACGTCTCCTTTCCGGAGGCGGCGGAGGTGTTCATGTCCATTGCTGTCGCCCGGACAAATCATCGCCCGACTATTACCATCAGCAGTGTCGACGCCGACCGGCTCGATGCGCTCGCGTCGGTTGGGGGATTCTTCGACAATCCCATCGTCGAGTTTTTGGCGGCGGAGCTCGTTCGCGCGATTGTTTGTCCTGCAGACGAGATTGGCCCCGATATCGTGCGGATGAACTCCCGTGTCGCCTTCCGAATCGGCACCCGGCGCGACATCGAAGTTCGGACGCTGGTCTATCCGGAGGAGTATGCGGAGCGCGGCGGCAGCGGTGACTGTGTGTCGGTCATGACGCCCTTGGGCGCTGCGTTAATCGGGCTTCGAGTCGGCGCCAGCATGGGTTACGAGACCGCTGCCAGTTCTACGACGCAGTATGTGACAGTGCTGGCGGTGCTGCATCAGGCTGATGCGGTGGAGGGTCTGAACGCGACGGGTAACGGCCGCGGCAGAACAGCGGCGCCGGTGCGTGAGAGCCGCGATCATTGGAACGACGATGATCCGGGTCCTACGGCGGCGTAACCCAACTGCGTGGCCAAAGGAGTACGCCTGGCGTGACACGGAAGGAGCGCCACCACCACCTGCGATCCACGTAGACTTCGCAGAAGTTTAGTTGCCTGACATGACCGCAAGTCACCCATGAAGTGAGGGCGAGGGAAGTTACTGGATGGACCTGCTCACATTCTCCATCGGACCGGTCGCGCCCTTCAGGCTCGACGTCACGGTCTGGGTGCTTCGACGGCGCGCCGAAAACGCGCTCGACCGCTGGGATGGCCGCACTTACCGCCGGGCTCTTCTCCTCGACGGCGCTCCGGTCGAGTTAGCCGCAACGGGAGAAGGCTCCGCCGATCGTCCGCAGCTTAGCGTCGTCGTCTCGGGACATCACCTCCCGGCGGAGGCGCAGCAGCTGGCCGCGGCCGCTCTCGATCGGATGCTCGGCCTGTCCTGCACTCTCAACGAATTCTACCGAGCGACACGTGGCGACGCGGAGCTCGGACCCATGGTGCAACGGTTCCGCGGCCTCAAGCCGACGGTCTATCCCACTGTCTTCGAGACGCTGGTGAATGCGATCGCCTGCCAGCAAATGACGCTCACCTTCGGCATACGCCTGCTGAACCGCTTGAGCGAGGCCTGCGGGCGGCCGGTCAGCCCCCGCGAAGGCGCGCCGCGCACCTTTCCGGAGCCGGAAGACGTGCTCGCACTGGGAGTAGAGCACCTGCGGGCCCTGCAGTTTAGCCAGGCCAAAGCTCACGCCTTGATGGAATTGAGCGCGGCCATCGTCGAAAGGCGGATCGTCCTCGATACGCTCTCGTTGCTCGACAATGCCGCGGCGGTGGCTCAGTTGACCGCGCTGCGCGGCGTCGGGCGGTGGACGGCCGAATATGTTCTGCTGCGAGGACTGGGACGCCTGCAGGTGTTTCCCTGCGACGACATCGGCGCGCGCAACAATCTGGGCCGTCTACTCAAGTCAACGGAAAGGCTGACTTACGGGGCTGCGCGGAGCATCGTCGCGCGCTGGGATCCCTTCGCGGGTCTCGTTTACTTCCATCTGCTGGTCGATCGCCTGGCCAGCCGCGATCCCGAGCTGATGCCGACCCCTGGCGCGCACGGGGCCACGAACCTGGGTACGAAGGGCTCAGCCGTCTCTTGCAACGAATAGGAGAACCCCCATGTCCATCCATATCGAAAGGGTCTTGCGACGCTCCCACCCGATCCGACGGCACGGGATGTTGGTGGACAGCGTTTGGCTGCACGGCGTTTCGCGAGGCGTTGCAACTGGATCCCTGGGCCACGGACGCGGCGCCGAGCACCGGTCTGCGTAAGTGGTTCGATCATGACCGGGCGAACTTGCACGGGTTCAAGGCGCGTTACTTTCGTGAACTTCGGAAGAATATCGAGCGGTGTACGACGAAATAGCTAGGAGGGAAACCAAAGCCGTCACCCGCAACAGAAGGAATCCGACATGCTGTCTCAGCGAAGGAGCGACGATGATCCGCAGATCGAGGATTCTGCCGTGCGTGCTTTCCGTCGCGAGCTGGCACGGGAGAGGATCGACCGAAAGCTGGATCAAGCGCTGGAGTGCACCTTCCCCGCCAGCGATCCCTTTCAACTGTCGAGTGTCGATCCAGACTCGCGCGGACTTGGCGATGGTACGACTCCGAAGGAGGAGCGTACGTCACCGAAGGCCGAGGTGAGGCGACAGGAAAGGATGAATCGCGATGTCTGACCAGCCCGAACCCGTAGGGCCCGACCTGACGGTCGGCTTTGCGCAACACGAACTCGCGGATGGGGAAAAGCTCCTCGGTCATGTCGGGAAGGAGGCCGTGGTGGTGGTCCGACGCGGCGCCGAGTTCTTCGCTGTTGGCGCGCATTGTACCCATTACCACGGTCCGCTTGCCGAAGGGCTCGTGGTCGGCGAGACGATCCGGTGCCCGTGGCATCACGCCTGCTTCGACCTGCGAACGGGCGAGGCGCTGCAGGCGCCCGCGTTTGACGCCTTGCTGTGCTGGGAGGTCGAGCATCGCGGAGGTAGGATATCCGTGCGCGAGAAGCGCGATCGCCCCCGGCCGTCGCCAAAACGCACGACCGCCAGCGGAGCGCCGAACAGGATCGTGATTGTCGGCGGGGGCGCCGCTGGTTTCGCCGCCGCAGAGATGCTACGTCGCGAGGGGTACGAAGATAGCCTCGTCATGCTGAGCCAGGACGACGCGCCGCCAGTCGACCGGCCCAACCTCTCGAAGGACTACCTCGCGGGCAGCGCACCCGAGGAGTGGGTGCCGCTACGTCCGGACAGCTACTATTCCGACAATGCGATCGACCTCCGCCTCCATACGGATGTCGCTGGCATCGACACGCGTTCGCGGGAGGTTGCGCTCGCCAACGGGACCCGCATCCCTTATGACCGGCTGCTGCTGGCCACGGGCGCTGAACCGGTCCGTCTGTCGATCCCTGGCGCCGACCGACCGCATGTCCACGTGTTGCGCTCGCTTGCCGACTGCCGCGCCATCATCGCGCACGCCGGCTCGGCGCGCCGGGTTGCGGTCGTCGGTGCGAGCTTCATCGGACTAGAGGTCGCGGCTGCGCTGCGCGCTCGAGATTTGGAAGTCCACGTCGTCGCGCCGGAACAGCGGCCGATGGAGCGCATCCTGGGGCCACAGATGGGCGATTTCGTGCGCGCGCTCCATGAGGAGCACGGTGTCGTTTTTCATCTTGGGGAGACCGCGACCGCCATCGACGGCGAGCGGTTGTTGCTGTCCGGAGGCGGCACGCTGGAGGCGGATCTCGTGGTCGTCGGCATAGGCGTTCGCCCGCGGATTGCGCTTGCCGAGCAGGCGGGACTCGTCGTCGATCGCGGCGTCGTCGTGAACGCTCGGCTCCAAACGAGCGTACCGGACATCTTCGCGGCCGGCGACATCGCGCGCTGGCCCGATCCGCACAGCGAAGAAGAGATCCGCGTCGAGCATTGGGTGGTCGCCGAACGCCAGGCGCAAGCGGCCGCCCACAACATGCTGGGGCGGGGCGAGACCTTTGCGGCCGTCCCGTTCTTCTGGAGCCAGCATTATGACGTGCCGATCAACTATGTCGGCCATGCCGAAAAGTGGGACGATCTCGCGATCGAAGGCGATATCGCCGGCAAGGACTGCCTCCTGCGCTTCCGGCGCCAGGGGCGCACCCTCGCCGTCGCCTCCATCTTCCGAGACATCGAAAGCCTCCAGGCCGAGCTGGCTATGGAGCGGTCGAAACCTAGGTCTCTGTCTATTTGAACATCTTATCATGAGCTAGTCTGATGTGCTCGCCGATGCGGCGCGGCGCTGCTAGCGCTTGCAGCGGTGAGCGCGGCCGGACCCTTCCCCATGATCGAGCACTCAACCCGCGCCATTGACGAGTTCCTGGACCTGGTTGTCAGTGAAGAAAACGGGTTTAGGGCTTTTCAAGCGTAATACATCCCATACATGAAGTTGCTGCTCTCCGGCGGATAGGCGATTAGGTCGTCCTCCGGCGCCGGCAGAAGCAAGTCCTTGCGCGGCTCCGCCAGCCACTCCGAGGTTGGCCGAATGTCGGAGTGCGGCCGATGATGGTGATTGATCGGGGCATCCGGGAAGGGTACGACGGCAGGCGTCATGGGGAAAGGACTCGCCCTGTCAGCCCTGGCCGCTGTTCCCGCGCCAGCGTGATCGATGGCGACACCATCGAAATCCATGGGCAGCGCATCCGTCTGTTCGGCATCGACGCACCCGAGGGTGGGCAGACCTGCGACGACGCGAGCGGCAAGCCCTATCGCTGCGGCCAAGTCGCGGCGCTCGCCCTGGCCGACAAGATCGGCTCCGGCACGGTGGCGTGCGAGCAGTGCGACATCGACCGCTATGGCCGCATCGTCGCGGCCTGCCGGCTTGGCACGCTCGACCTCAACGCCTGGCTTGTCAGCGAGGGCATGGACGGCGTTCCTCGGCGATGGGATGATTATCTGTACAGCTCGGTTGTCGCGGCGGACGGAAGATGGCAATGCCGCCATTCAAAATAGAAGCTCGGTCGCTGAGCGTCGCATAGGTGGGGAAGTCTTGCTCATGGTCGGTTTCGGCTTGTTTTGTCTGATGGGGTATCGAGATCGAGGCGAGCCGGTCTCCGATGTGCTTCGCAACACCGTGGAGCTAGTCCGTGTTGCCGAGGAGGCTGGTTTCGACGCTGCTTGGTTCGCCGAGCACCATTTCTCGAACTACTGCGTTTGCCCGTCGCCGCTACTGATGGTCAACCATTGTGCGGCGGCAACGTCCCGCATCAAGCTTGGGCCAGCTGTGCTCGTAGTACCCCTCTATCATCCCGTCAGGCTTCTTGCCGAGATTGGCATGACGGCGGCGTTGTGTGGCGATCGGTTGTTGCTCGGGATTGGCAGCGGCTATCAGCCGTTCGAATTCGAGCGCTACAACGTGGATCTCGGCCAATCAAAGGAACGGCTCGAAGAATTCCTTGCCATCATGGATCGTGCGTATGCTGGCGAAACCTTCGCGTTCGAGGGGGCGTTCACATCCATACCGCAATCCTGCATAAGCACTCGACCCAACGTGCTTCCACAGATTTGGATCGCTGGCGATTCCGAGGCGACACACCGCCTCGCGGCGCGGCGCGACTTCGTGCCAATCATCACTGGACGGTCTCACGGCGCAGACTACCTGGCGGAACAACGCGCCCGTATCGATGCATCCTATGCCAGGGAGGGGCTGGGCGCGGTGCCGCATCCACTCGGCGTCTTACGCTTTTGCTGCGTCACGGAGAGCGCTGCGGAAACGCGAGACTATCTGGTCAACGCCCGCCGGCAGCTGCGCTTCGCCACCGCGCTTCGTCGTCGTCAAGAAATGACAGAGGGTGGCATGCTTATCGAACGGCCTGCCGAGAATGAAGCGTCGCTTGAAGAAATGGCGGAGAACCTGGCGGTCGGTGATATGGAGACGGTCACGGAACGCCTTATCGCAGACATCCGCGCATCCAGTGCCTCTCACATAATGCTCAATATCCAGACTTTGGGCTCCACCATGGAGCAGGCCAGACGTTCCATTGAAATGTTCGGGCGCGAGATCCGACCCCGGGTGGAGCGTGCGATCGCGGCCACTGGTCCGACGCTACGCCAAGTCCGATGAGGGCCATTGACGCTTAGCAAGAGCCCACCTACCTCGCCATCCGACGAGACACGCAGCGGTCTCTGACGCGCCGATGCCTATCGTAGAGATCGCCTCCACCCTGCCTCCCTCTGGCCGCCTCGATAGCTGAGTTTAGGGTGATCCGTGCAATGGATGACGTACAACGTGATGGCACGACGGGCTTCCTGTCGAACGACCCGAAGCCTTTCGGACGATGCAAAGCCTCTATTCCGCGGCGTGCGACTTAGAGTCTGCCTTCCGTTCCGGCAGCGTCCAATCCGACCGGATGTAGTGGCAGGTGTAACCGTTGGGGATCCGTTCGAGATAGTCCTGGTGCTCGGGCTCGGCCTCCCAGAAGGGACCCGCTGGCGCGACCTCCGTCACGACCTTTCCCGGCCACAGGCCCGAGGCGTCGACGTCGGCGATCGTATCCTCGGCGACGCGCTTCTGTTCCTCGCTCGTGTAGAAGATCGCCGAGCGATAGCTCATGCCCCGATCGTTGCCTTGGCGGTTCAATGTCGTCGGGTCATGGATCTGAAAGAAGAATTCCAGCAGCCGGCGATAGGTGAGCCGCGCCGGATCGAAGATGATCTCGATCGCCTCCGCGTGGATGCCGTGGTTGCGATAGGTGGCGTTGGGCACGTCGCCGCCGGTATAGCCGACGCGGGTGGAGATCACCCCGTCATAGCGGCGAATCAGATCCTGCATGCCCCAGAAGCAGCCTCCGGCGAGAACCGCGCGTTCCTGCGTCATCGGATATCCTCCACTTGGTTATGCCCGCGCCGCCGCAGGGTTACGAGCAGCCGACGCGGCCTGGCGAAGCGGTGGCGCTGAGCCGGACTGCCGACCGCAAGACGGGCGCCGCGGCCGGCGAGAAGCCTTGAGCAGGTACGCCGACGCCCGGTGGGCGGTTGGTCGCTCCACCGCGGAAGGTTTGACCGAAGGTCAGGTGCCTCCCCCGGCATTGGAAGGCGACGCCGGCACGAGGGTGATGATGGCGGTGATCGGCGGGCAAGGCAATGGTGCGTCCGCTGGCCAGCTCCTGCAATAGCCGGGCGTCTGCGCCGCCTAGTGCCCGCGCCACGGCTCACACGCGAGACCGTCTCCATCGGCGTCATGGGCTCGGCCAATAACCCGGCTCGCCCTTCGTCGCGGGTGCAAGCCCGACCAGGCGGGCCGCCGAGCAGTTCGGAGGAGTGTCAGCGCATTCGCGACAGTGACGCGCGGCCCGCGGTCGAAGCCCCAAGCCTTGGTTCGAGGACCAGCTCGAGCGGCTGCCGCCGCACGGCGGCCTCGCAGAGGCAATTTGTTGCGCACACGCGATGAGGGCTGCCACGTTTGCCTCATCATCCAGCAAGTCGGCAAAGAAACGAAGGAGCTGCTCCGCCTTCCCTTCGTCCTCGGCCTCCAGGTAGGGCGACAAACTGTATGCCAGCTAGTCGAGTTGCGTGTAGCGGCGTCACCGTTCAATCGGTGTAATCGAGCCGATCAGTCAGCTCTGAGTAATTTCCATGTTGCCGTAGCGTGCGCGACCAGCTCGCCGTTGCTCCTGAAAGCGTGCGATTGCAGGTAGGAGATGCTTCGGCCCTGGCGCAGAAACGAAGCGCGGCACGTCACAAGCCCTTCCTTGATAAGGGCGATATATTGAATCTTCATCTCCAGGGTCGCTCCCGTACTCGCGCTATGGTGGAGGAGATGGCCCATCGAAATATCCATGGCGGTGGCCAGAACTCCGCCATGCAGCGTGCCCTGCGGGTTGAACAGGGGTGGGATCGCCTCGAATTCAACGACACACCGGTTGTCTGGATAGGAGACCTCGAAGCCGAGTAGCCTGGACAGGAAGAAGGAGTTGAACTCCTGACGGCCGTCGCTCGTGGCCCGTTCCAGCATCCTGGCTCCGGCGGCGGCCCATAGGGCTGGCGTGTCGCTCATGCGTTTGCCTTGCTTTCGAAAGCCCACGCACCGAAGGCGCCACACTCGGCAAAGCGCGTGATTTCCGCCTCGTCCATCGAGAGCCACTCAGTCAGGATCTCGCGTGTATGCTCACCCAGCAACGGCGGCCTGCTGGCCTCGGGAGGCGGATGGTCGTCGAAGCGCACTGCACTGGCCAGATAGCGCACTGTTCCAGCTGCCGGATGCTGCATGCTGCACGCAACGCCTCGCTCTCCAAGCTGCGCTGCCTCGCAGACCTCGCCGACGGACCGGATCGCTCTGCTCGGAATGCCGGTGTGCGCAATCCGAAGCGAACCGGTCTCTGGGCTCGATTCCCTGTTAAGCAGGGAAAGTACAGGGAATTTCTTCTGATTCTGGGTCCTGTAGCCGATCTAGGCGCCCGCAAGGCCAGAGCCACGGCGGGCTAGCGGTCAAATTCCCTACGCCGCGGAACAGGGAATTCTTGTCGCGGAGCAGGGAAAACTCCGATTGATCAGGGAATCTCTTGACCTCAGTTCCAAGCGTGACTGGCGGAATGCGCTCCACGCCGAGCCAGTCGATACAGTTGTGGCGCTGAAGGGCAGATCGTGGTGGGGCTGGGTCGGGTGGTTTATTGATCACTCCGAATCGAACGGTGCGATATCCCCGATGCCGTCCCCATGTTCATTGCGGTGGCGGGGAGGATCGCAGCAGAGCAGCCATGTGAAAAGCCTGGGTAGGCCTTTGGTATCGGCACGTGACGCCGATCGGGCATGCGCGTCGTGCCAGGCAGCCTCCTTCCCTGCACTCGGTGCTGGCGTGCCCGCCCGATCATCCGGCCGAATTGCCGCCTGGTCCGGGCCAAGCGCCCAGCCGCGCATCTGGACGGACGGTGAGTGCAGCGCCTTCCCAGTATGGTGGAGATCCGGCCTCGTATGACAACACGATCCGAATCGTCGAAGCTATTGAGTACGAGGTTATCCCGGACATCAGCAGCATCTAGGCGCTTGGTGAGCGGCGTCGCACGATACTGAACCGGCTCTGACATCCTGTCGCGATCACCACTGGCCGGCAGCTAGCCGAGGGATTCCCACAAAACCTTTCGCATTGTCTTGCGGGCGCTCGATGGTTGGCTCGCCGGTGCCGCCTATCGCGACATTGCAGTCGCTCTGTTCGGCCGGCTGCGCTCCCCCTCCCCCCGCAACCACCGATGCTTGACACCCCGTTGCAGCCGCATCGGGGCGTCTTCCTTTCCGGTGGCACGTTTCCCAGGATGGCCGGGCCAGATCATCCTTCGGCTCGGCTCTCAGACGCCCTGCGCTCAGCGTGAGCGTGATTTCGTCTACAAGGCTCCGGCGGTTCCCGCTTGTTTCCGCAACTCTTCGGGCATGTTGAATTTGAACCAAAACCAGGACAAAGCTTGCCTGGGTCATGCACCACCAGCTTGGGAGCTCCTGATGCTGGATGAGGCCGATTCCGCCGCGATCCGGTCGCGCAGCTCGCCCTTCAGCACTTTGCCGTTGGCGTTACGAGGCAGCGGTTCGCTGAGAAAGGTCACATGGTCGGGAACCTTATAGTCTGACAATCGTTCGGCGCAGAAGGCTCGGATGTCCGCCGCTGAAGCGCCAGCCTCGCGGGCGACGATAAAGGCTTCCACCTTCTCGCCGAGCACAGGGTCAGGCCGGCCAATCACGGCCGCCTCTACTACGATTGGATGGTGTGTGAGCACGTTTTCGACCTCGGCTGAATAGACCTTGTAGCCGGCGCGGTTGATCATGTCTTTCTTGCGGTCGAAAACGCGGACGAAGCCATCGGTATCGATCGAACCTATGTCGCCCGAGCGCCAATAGCCGTGCGTGAAATTGGCAGCATTGGCGTCCGGATTGTCCCAGTAGCCGGGCACCACCATGGCGCCGGCGATCCAAAGCTCACCCGGTTGGCCTGGCCCGACCTCGCGGCCGTCATCGTCCATGATGCGGATGTCGCAGCAAGGCAGAATCTTGCCTACCGTGTCGATATGAGCGACGCCCTCGCCGGGCGGCATCATGGTGACCGGGCTGGTCGTCTCCGTGGCGCCATAGACGTTGAACAGGGTGAGCCCGGATAGTTCTTCGGCCAGCCGGCGGATGGTGGCTTCCGGCATGGGCGCACCGCCATAGCCGCCCACCCGCCAGGCCGCCAGATCGAAACGGCTAAAGTCCGGCTCCAAGAGGCACAGATTGTACATGGCCGGCACGATCAGGCTGTGGGTCATGCGCTCGGCCGCTGCCAGTTCGAGGAAAGTGCGCGCCTTGAAGGCCGGCATCATGATCGTGCAGCCATTGATCCGGATCATGCTGAGAATGATCGCGACCAAACCCGTCACGTGCGAGGCCGGCACTGCCAGTATGGAGCGGTCGCCCTCCCGCAATCCCATCCCGTACTGATAGTTGAGGCAGGAATGGATGACGCTGAAATGCGTCAGGATCGCGCCCTTGGGCCGGCCCGTCGTGCCCGACGTGTAGAGGATGGAGAAAGGCTCATCCTCGCCAATTGATAGCGCGGGCGGCGGAGGCGCCGGCTGCAACAGCGTCTCATAAGGTGCAGCGTCAGGCGCAGCGCCGCCCACTGCAAAACGCAGGCGCATGGCAGGGACGCTCTTCGCGTCAGGAATCTGAGGCGCCAGATCGGCTTCGTAGATCGCAGCCACGGCACCGCAATGCGCTAGCACATACTCGTTCTCCGGCTTGCGCTGGCGGATGTTGATCGGCACCTGCACGGCGCCCAGCCTCGCGCAGGCGAGGCAGGTCTCGACGAAGGCGGTGCGGTTGCCGAGCAGGATGGCGAGCCGGTCGCCCTTGCCGACGCCGAGCTCGGCCAGATTCCCGGCGACCCGATCGACCGTGTCGTCCAGCTCGGCGTAACTCATGCGGCGCTTGCCATCGACCACGGCAATCCCGGCGGGATCGCGCGCGACGGCGCCTCGGAACATCGCGTCGATCTGCGCCGGCCGGTCCGCGAAGGCCGGCACCATTCGGCCGCCATAGTGGACTTCGTGCCTGATCTTCGGCATGGGCCCAGTTCAATCTCGCGAGAACCGTGCGGCGCTCGGGCGTCCCTTGGCAGCGCGATCAGCCGGCGAAGCGCGGCTCGGGCAGGCCCTTCACGCCCAGTCCATGGATCGCGAACAGGCCGCCGGCATCGGGCTCCTTTTGGGGCACGCCCTTCATCGGCCGGCCCATGCTCGTGACGTAGAGGATGTCCAGGTTCCTGCCGCCAAACATGACGCTGGTCAGGTTGCGCACCGGGAACGGAACAATACGGTCGATCGAACCGTCAGGGGCGTAGCGGATGACGCGTCCGCCAAAAACATGGGCGTTCCAGATATAACCGTCGGCATCTACGGTCGAGCCGTCGAACGTGCCGGGCAGGTCGCGCGTGTGCGTAAACTCGCGCCGGTTGCTCAAGGTTCCCGTCTCGATGTCGTAGTCGTAGGCGTACATCACATTGTCGTATGAGTCGCAGAAATAGAAGATCTTGTCGTCCGGGCTCCAGCACGGCCCGTTCGAGCATTTGATGCCCGATTCGATGCGGTGGATGCTGAGGTCCGGATCGAGGCGGTAGAGCGTCGAATTGCGCACCGGGCGCTGCCCACGCGACGCGTCTTCCCGGTCATGGTCGAATGCCATGTAACCCGCGATGAAACGGCCGCGGCGGTCAACCTTGCCGTCGTTCAGGCGGTTCTCCGGTTCGTCGGCCTCGGGGTCGCCGATATGGGTCAGCCGCTGGGACTCGAAGTCGTAGAGGCTGAAGCCGTTCTGCAGGGCGAGCACGGCGCCGCCCTTCTCGCGTAAGGCCATCGAGCCGATATGGCTGGGCACGAAATACTTGCGAACGTCTCCGCCGTCTTCGGTGCAGCTCCAGATTTCAGCGCCGGAGCTGTCGATCCAATAGAGACGCTGCTCTTCGACATCCCATAGCGGCCCTTCGCCCAAATGATTCCTTGAATCCACGAGAAGGCGAACTTCAACCATGGCGCACACTCCTCAATCGCACATGCCGGTCAGGTCTGAGGCGCCGCCACGCATGCCCAAGCCGATCGGCGCTTCAGACCATGGAAGAAGGTACCGCCGGCGGCCACCCGTTGCTGCAACATCGGGCGGCCGCCGGTCCCGGCTCGAAGACGGTTCGTCGCGGGATGCTTACTCCTCGGGCTCGCCGACCAAGGCGGCATGGAAGCCGACCTCCGGCAGGTCGGGGGAATAGATCGAGGCAAACCAGCCGGGGTTCGGCACGAGCGCCGGCGAGAAGGTATTGCAGCCGTCCTTCATCTCCTGCCAGCTGCCGGTCTCGCACAGCTTCACCTCGGCGTTGGTGATCGGATAGGGGGATAGCAGCTTCAGCTTGGGGACTTCCTTGCCGTCCAGCACATCGACCGCCATCTTGAGCGCCATCGCGCCCGGATAGACCTGCGAGCTGGCGGAGATGCGCGGCGCGCCCATGGGCTTATAGGTGCCGTTGGCGCCTTCGACTTCGGTGCCCGCAGGCAGCATCTGGATGCGCCCTCCATTCGAGCCCTCGCCGGCGCACGGCCTCAGCTTGTCCTCCGGCACACCAGCTTCGATCTGCATGGAATTGGCGGTGTAGCAGCCCGCCTGCATCCACAGGCCATCGATCGTCTCCCACGGATGGGTGGCGACGATCTTCGACAGCTCGGTGCGCGCGATGGCTTGGCTCCACATGCCGTTGGCCTCGGCGATCACCTTGATGTCAGGATACTTCGCCAGCACCTCTTTCAAGCCCTGGTTGCGCAGGCTGTCGACCGAAGTGCCGGCCACGCCGGTGATCGTGACGATGCTGCCTTTGCCGTTGAGCTGCTTGGCTAACCACTCGGCGGTCATCGTGCCCCAGGCGTGCTGGTCGATATGGGTATTGTACGCGCAGGGTTCCTCGATCACGCTGTCATAGGCGACCACGACGACGCCCTTGTCGCAGGCATTCTTGACCACCTGGTTCAACGCGGTCGGCGAAATCGGATAGACGACGATCGCATCGGCGCCAGCCTGCACCATGGCGTTGAGCTGCTGAATCTGGCGCTGGGCGTTGGGCCCGGCCACTTGAATTTCCAAGTCGACCTTGTCGCGCATCGACTTGTGCGCCGCCATGGCCTTCACCATGTTGGCGGCCTCGGCCTGCCAGTCATTGCCGATATAGCTCATGCTGAGGAAGATCTTGTATTTCTTGCCGTCGGTGGCGGCATGGCCTGTGGACGCAGAGAAACCAAGCCCTAACGCCACGCTCGCCGCGGCGGCGGCCGTAGCTAGAGTCTTCCAGACGGACATCGATTGCACTCCTCCCTGTTTCAAGCGGCGTGCCGGCGGTTCGCTGTTGCGAACGTCAGCCTTGCGGGCTCTGTCTTGGCTTGCTGCCGTTATTGTAAGCCCGAAAATCTACCGGTTCGCAGGTTAGTGACTGCCAAGTAAGCCGTCAAAGAAAATTTGACGGGCACCGATATGGGGCCTGGCTATAGAGGTCACCGACCGCGTGCTCGCATGAGCATTCGTACATGTGCCGATCTCGAGACATGGCCCCAGGGCATGTCGGGGCACCTTTGCACGAGGCGGCGCACGACCGGCCGCTGCACGAAGCTGAGCGGTCGCCTTGGTATGTCTTGACGGCGACGCGCCATGCGCGCCGAAATGATGCGCGTACCGACAGAGAATGCAGGAGATGAGATCGTGCATGCCTGGATCGTCGAGCGATTAGCACCCGAAGGCGAAGTCCGCTTCGCCGATATGCCTATACCCATGCCACAAGCAGGCCAGTGCGTGATTCGCGTCGAGGCCGCCGGCATGAACTTTCTGGACACGCTCATGATCCGCGGCACCTTCCGTCTGGCCGAAGCCGACAAGGCACTGGCGGCGATGGCCGGGCGCCACACGGTCGGCAAAGTCGTCATCCTGCCCTGATCACATGCGCTCATGCCCATAGACTATGATCACCTTCTCGGTTTGCGCTTCCCGCAGGTCGAGCACCGCTACACGGAGCGCGATACGATTCTCTACGCGCTCGGTTGCGGCCTCGGCCTCGACCCTTTGGATGAGAATCAGCTCCGCTTCGTCTACGAAGCCGGCTTGCGCAGCTTGCCGTCTATGGCCGTCGTACTGGCCAATCCCGGCGTCTGGTATCGCGAGATGGACACGGGCCTGGACTACACGCGCATCGTCCACGGCGAAGAAAGCCTCGTCCTGCACGCACCGCTGCCGGCCGCGGCCACCGTGGCAGCACGCACGCGCGTGCTCGACGTGATCGACAAGGGGCCGGGACGAGGTGCGCTGGTCATCAGCGAGCGGACGATTTTCGACAAATCCAACGGCGCCCCGCTCGCCACGGTGACGCAGACCGCCTTTTGCCGCGGCGACGGCGGTTTCGGCGGCCCGCCGCGCGAGGCGCCGAAGCCTCATATCATTCCCGAGCGTGCCGCGGATCTGACCTGCGCTCTTCCCACCTCGCCGCAGGCCGCGTTGATCTACCGGCTAAGCGGCGATCCCAATCCACTCCACGTCGAGTCCGCTGCGGCGCGACATGCCGGATACGCGCGTCCCATTCTCCACGGCCTGTCGACCTTCGGCGTGGTCTGTCACGCCCTGTTGCGTTCAGCCTGCGGTTACGATCCTGCCCCGCTGCGCAGCATGCAGGCGCGCTTCACGGCGCCCGTCTTTCCCGGCGATGTCATCCGCACCGAAATTTGGCGCGACGGTGACGTGCTCAGCTTCCGTGCCCGGGCCGACGAACGGGTGGTGATCGATCATGGGCGCGCCACCTTGGTGGCGCCTCGTGTCGCTTGAACCGCGTTGGCCATTCACTCGTTCGCCACTGCGCTGAGCGACAGCCGCGCCGCGGCCACCTTGCTGGCGAGGCGCCGTCGCGCACTTGGCTGCCGCGCGAGGCCGTTCATCAGGATGTCAATGCACTGGGTTGCGATCTCCTCCGGATCGAGGGGGCCGTCCGGGCGATACCACCGCGCGATCCAGCTGATCGCGCCGGCCAACGTGAAGGCCGCCAGCTTGGGATCCATCGGCGCCAGGTCGCCCTCGGCGATGCCTTGTTCGATCAGGCTGCGAAAGCGCCGATCGATGCGCGCCTTCAGACGGCGCAATTTCTTCCTCGAAGCCGGTGGCAGCGGGTCTTCACCGACCCGAATCACGCACATGCCGAAATCTTCGGTGACGATCTCGGCATATTTGTGCGCCACCGCGACCAGCTTCTCGACGGCCGAGCCCCCGCGCTGGTCAGCGTCCTTGGCGGCTGCATCGATCATCTGCAGGCCGATGCGGACGCATTCGAACAGGATCTCCTCCTTGTTCTTCACGTAGTAGTAGAGCGTCGGCTTGGTCACGTTGAGACGGGCAGCGACGTCATCCAGGGACGTCGCGTGATATCCCTTCTCGTTGAAGAATCGCGCCGCCATGCGCAGCACCGCGTCCCGCTTCTTTTCGCGGTCCTTCTCGCGGTCTTCCAGTTTTTTCCAAGGTGAAGTCGGCATCAGAACTTCCGGTCTCCCATATTCCCGACGGTGTTAGCGGCCTTGCCGATCGAGCGGCCGCATGCCTGCGACAGGCGCTTTCGTGCTCGGAAGCACGGTGCAAATTGAAAGTCATCAACACGCCTGATACAGCAGGCAGAGGCGCTGGGATAGTCCGCTCAGGCGGCGCCAGGCCGATCCTGGCCCGTTGGACTGCCTCAGCCCGCCGAGATCCCGCGCGCGATTCCACCCGGAAACGGCGGCTGGCCCTCGACGCCATCGAGCTCGACCGCCCATAGCATACCGACCATCGGCGCCTCCGTGGTCATGCCCAGATGGCCCCCATCCGTAACGTAGAGCATGTTCCCGTCGAACACGCAGTTGGTCGGGGTTTTGCCGACCTTGATGAAGCCGGCCTCGCTGCCGTCCGCGCTGATGATGATCACGCCCTCCGAGATCAGGCCTGCGATATAGAAATTCCCGTCCTTCGCCACCTTGAATCCGTCCGGCAGGCCTTTGGATGGAAGGTCGCACAGCTTCCTCACCGTGCCGTCGCGCGAGCGCCGGTACAGCCTGTTCGTGTAGGTCTCCACCCAAGCCAGATCGCCGTTCGCTTCGATGACGATGCCGTTCGGATAGGTCGGCTCGAGCTCGAGGATCAGCTCGCCCGTACCGTCGGGGTTCAGCGCGAAGATGCGACCCGGGTCGGGGCGATTGACCGGGTCGAACGCGCCGCCCGGATCGGTGAAGTAAAGCCGGCCATCCGGGCCGAAGACCAGGTCGTTCGGTGCGCGCAGCGTCAGGCCGTCCACCTCGGTGGCGATCACCTCGACCTTGCCTTCCGGCGTGACGCGCTGGAGCGAGGGCGGGCGCTTGTCGGCGGCGCGCCAAGGGCCGATCACGCCGCCGTTCTGGGTCACATAGCAGCAGCCGTCCGATCCCATGATGGCCGCGTTCGGCCCGCCTCCGACATAGGCGAACTGCGAAACCTTGCCGTCTGGCGACCACACCGAGACCTGGCTGCGGTAGGTTTCGACGAAGATCAGCCGGCCGTCGCCGAGAGGAAACGGTCCCTCCGGAAAGCCCAGCCCGTCCGCGAGTTTCGTCACTTTCATCGGCGCCTCCCCACGGCTTATGCGGTGCCGCCGCCGCAAGGGCTAAAATCTCGACGCAACCTCGCCCTCCCGCCATTGAGAGCTTAGGTCAAACGGCAGGTCACCTGATTTCTCCTCGGAAGGAAAGCTACTCAGGTTTAGACAACCCGATCAAGTGCCGTTTCGTGCGCCCTCTGTGCCAGCGTCGGCCAGCCGCGTTGGTCCGGGGCAGCCAACGCGGCGAAACATCCGTCGTCTCGCGCGTTCTTGTAGCCGGCTATAGGCCACGGATTTCGGGCCTCATAGACGCTGCATAGCGCTGTCGGGTCGCGCTCGAGCCCAAACATGATACGGCAATGTGGCGCGGCGCTGTTGCAGCGCACATTCGCCAGGTTGGCGATGATACGCTCCAACAGTCGTGCTGCGAGTGCTGCAACACAAGAAGCTCTCGCAGCTCGAAGGGGCGCCAACGCTCCCGCATCTATGCTAGAAAAAATTTGACGCAGAGACAGCGATCGCACTATTTGGTGATCGTAAGAATGAAGATCGCGATAGGCGACGGGAGGCTGGTCGAATGTCGACGTCACGCCGGCGAGGAGGAGCTGGTGCGCGACGTATGGCAGTGCCGATGGCTGCAGTCGGTGCTGAAGTTCTCGGGTTAGGACCTTCGGAGGCAGACGCAACACCACACGTCATTGGGAGATGGCAATGAAAAAGCACCTGGCGAAGCTTTTGATCATTCCCGCGCTCATGGTGGCGGCCTTGATCGCACAACCTCACGCAGCCGACGCGAAGCCATACAAGATTTATCTGAGTATGAGTTACATCGGCAATGACTGGCAGGCAGAAGCCGCCAATATGGTCAAGGCGATGGCCGCGCATAAGTCGATGAAGGACAAGGTGACGCTCGAGGTTCAGGTCGCGGGACCGAATGCGCAGCGTCAAATCCAGCAGATCAACGCCATGGTGCAGGCGGGCGCTGATGCCATCATCGTGTATCCGATTTCCCCAACGGCGCTCAATCAGGCCGTGAAGAACGCGTGCGACAAGGGCGTTCTCATCTTCGCCTATGATTCGATCATCACCGAGCCATGCGCGTACAACACCACGATCGATCAGTATGCGGCCGGCGCGCAGCCGGCTGAATGGCTCGCCAAGCAGCTCGGCGGCAAGGGCAACATCGTCATAATCACCGGCGTGCCGGGTACGTCGGTCGATACCGAGCGGACGAAGGCTGCGCGCGAGACGTTCGCCAAGTATCCCGACATCAAGATCATCGCCGAAGGCAACGGGATGTGGAGCCAGGCGGTGGCGCGTAGCGAATTGTCGAAGATCGTCGCCACCCATCCATGGAAGGACATCGACGGGCTTTGGATGCAAGCGGGCTGCTATACCGCTGCGTCGATGCAGGATGAAGCGGGGATTGCCGACGCCGACAAGAAACCGTGTGCCGGCGAGGGCTCGAACGGGCATCGCATCCAGATGCTCAAGAGCGACGAAGGGATCGAGGGCGCCAACGGTACCTATCGTCCGATGGGTTACCCGAGCATCTCCTATGCTTCACCGCCCTACTCGGGCGCGCTTGCGCTCAAGAACGCTGTTGCCAAGCTGGACGGCAAGGACATTCCGAAGCTAACCAGCCTGCCGCTGCCGCTCTATACCAGCGATCAGATCAAGCTCTGCAAGGAGGGCACGTGGAAGGAGATGAGCGAAGGCTGCAACGTGTTTCAGCCGGCGATCATTTCCAACCCAGGCTGGTTCGCGTCGATCTACTCGGCCGACACGCCCGAAGTCGGCTTGCGCGCCGCCTTGGTTGGCGAGCCGGAATCCTGAACCTCTGCGGAGTATCCGGGCGGCTCTTGCCGCCCGGATATTCGCGGGTCCGGTTGAGAAACGATTCGGCGGCACAGGTGCACCTTGTGGCAAAGGTCTCTCCGGGGTGACCGGAAAAAGGGGCGGAACGATGGATGCGGGCAGGTTGCGTGCAACCTCGCCTCGCCGCAGCAGGCGCTCTGGCCTCCGCCATATCGGCATGCCAAGGCTGCTCTTCGCTTCGGGTCGAAGCGCGCTGCTCGAGATGCCGTGGATCACCTGATTTCAGCACGAGCAGGTCGCCACAAGCGCAGGCGCCGGCCGAGCGCGCGTGGCGATGATCCGGCCAGGGTGCCGGCATGCGGGTGCGCCTTCCCGTGTAGGCTTCAGCCATGATCGAACCACCCCAAACGATCGCCGACGTACCCGCCATCGCCGTCGAGAACGTCCGCAAGGCCTTTGGGGCCACGGTGGCGCTCAATGATGCAAGCTTCAGGGTCAAGGATGCCGAGGTGCATGCCCTCCTTGGAGAGAACGGCGCAGGCAAGTCGACCCTGGTGAAGATGTTGAGCGGGTTGGTCCGCCCGGATGCAGGTCGGCTTGTCATCCAAGGAAAGGCGGTCAATCTCTCGAGCCCGCGCGACGCCCACCGCTTGGGGTTGCAGACCGCGTTTCAGGAGTTGACGCTGGTCCCTGATCTCACGGTGACGCAGAACATGCTGTTGCCGTATCAGCCAACGGGATTCGCTGGCCAGCTCAAGGATCGCCAGAGCGCCGAACTCGTCGCGGCGCACCTCGCAGCGCTCGATCTCCGCGATGTCGATCCGCAACGCGTGATGCGTGACCTCAACCTAAACCTGCGCCAAAAGATCGAAATCGCGCGGGCCATTTTCCGGCGCCCCAAGATCCTGCTGCTCGACGAGCCGACTTCAAGCCTCTCAGGCCGCGACATCGATTGGCTTGGCGAGCTGATCGCAAAGCTGAAGTCGGAAGGCGTTACGATCGTCTTCATCTCGCACCGCATCCCGGAGGTCCGGGCGTTCTGCGACCGCCTCACCGTACTCCGAAACGGTAAGGACACAGGCACCTTCACTGTCTCGGAGGTATCGGACGAGCAGGTCATTGAGTTGATCATCGGGCGCTCGTTGACGGCCACCTTTCCGCCGATGCCGCCATTGCAAAGGCAGGTGCGCCCAGTATTGAAGGGGCATCATCTCGCTACCGGCGAGCGGCTCACGGATGTCAGCTTCGAGCTTCGTCCAGGCGAGGTGCTAGGCGTCGCCGGACTTCAGGGAATGGGTCAGCAAGAACTCTTTCTCACTTTGTTCGGCGCAATGCCCTTGGTGCACGGCCAGATAGAGGTGGCCGGCAAGCCAACGATACTCTCGTCGCCCAGGGATGCCATTCATGCCCAACTCGGCATCAGCTTGGTTCCAGAAGAGCGAAAAACGGAAGCGCTATTCCTTCATCTCGACGGCTGCCGTAACGCCTCCATCCCGGTAATAGGCCGCTTCACGCGCTATGGCCTGATCGATGGCAAATCGGAAACGCGAGCGGTTACGGCCGTCTTCGAACGGATACAGGTCGACCGACGCGCACTCTATACGAGGACCGGCGCCTTCAGTGGCGGCAATCAGCAGAAAATTGCCATCGCAAAGTGGCTCCTTGCGCGGAGCCGCGTGTTGCTCATGTTCGATCCGACCAGAGGGGTCGATGTGGGCACCAAGCATGAGCTGTATTTGTTGATACGCGACTATGTCGATGGCGGCGGCGCCGTTCTGCTCTATTCCACGGAGATCGCCGAGCTGGTCAATCTCAGTCATCGCGTTCTGGTGATGTATGCCGGCCGCACCGTCCGCGAGCTCGACAGCGCAGCTGGCGAAATCAGCGAGACCGCCATCATGCGGGCCGCTCTGGGCGAGCTGCCCAAGGACGCTGTGGCACAGGTTGCCATCGGGGGGCGGGCGTGACCACGACAGCACTATCGACCGTTGCCTCGCACCCGATGCGTTTCGTCTTCGAGCGGCACCGTGGCTTGATGTTTGCCGTGCTGGTTTTCGCCGTGCTGTTCGGGGCGCAAAACCTCATCTCGCCGAGCGGCTACACCTTCTTCGACTTCAGCTACCAGTCGGGAGGCGGCGCGACGCTGGCCTTGGCGGCGATGGGCCAGACCATCGTCATTCTGAGCGGTGGCTTCGACCTCAGCGTCGGTGCCGTGATCTCGTTCGTCAATGTGATCCTGGCGTCGGGCATGGGGGACAGCATTGGCTCCCAGATCGGCTTCGGCTTTGCAGCGCTGGCGATTGGCGGGCTGGTTGGTGCCTTCAACGGTTTCTTCGTCGCGTTTCTGCGCATGCAGGCGATCGTGGTGACGCTTTCCACCATGTTCATCATTCAGGGCGCGACGCTGCTGATCATGGACAAACCCGGCGGCTACATACCCGGCGGGTTTATATCCTTCCTGAACGGTACCGCGATCCCCGACGTGCTTCCTGCCCCGATCATCGTGCTCCTGGTCGCGTTGCTGCTCTGGAGGCTGCTGAAGCATAGCCGTTTCGGCGTTGCGCTCTATGCCGTCGGCAGCGATCGCGACGCGGCGGCATCGAGCGGCGTTCGTGTCCGGCTCACTCTTTTCTCAGCCTATACCCTGGCCGGCTGCTTTTACGGCGCGGCTGGTGCGTTCATCAGTTCGCAAACCGGTTCGGCCGACCCTCTGGTCGGCAATCCGATGTTGCTCCAGGTATTCACCGCGGTGGTCGTCGGCGGCACGATGCTCGGAGGCGGGCGGGGCGGCTGTCTTGGCACCGTGTTCGGCGCCTACAGCCTGATGATCATCGTGAACATCCTGT
>JBFWUN010000024.1:32568-61051 GCA_050247235.1 Gammaproteobacteria bacterium | reverse complement strand
GCGGCCGTGTGCGATCGGGTGGCGGGCTTCGTCGGCAACGATTCGGGACTTGGCCACCTCGCGGCGGCCCGCGGCATCCCCACGTTGACCTTGTTCGGGCCTGGCCGGCCGGAACGGTACCGGCCGTGGGGACCGCGCGCACGCGTGCTGATCGCGCCGCGGCGGGACCTGACCACCCTGACGGCGCAGGATGCCGAAGCCGCCGTCCGCGCGTTGTTGAGCAACGTCAACCAAGCGGGCTGAGGCCCCAGGGTGTGCACCGATCCGGATGCTGCTTTGCGATATGATCCGCGCAACGGTTTAACGAGATGCCAGGTTAACTGCCGTTACGAGGGGTGCCGACATGGCGAAGTATCGCAAGACATTCAGTCTCCAGCCGCGAGACATCGAGATCATTGAAAACGCGCTGCGCAGTGAGCTGACCCGCCACGCGGGTCACGCGCTGTCCGAGACGTTCGATCCCACGCACCAGGAGACCGCGGCCGAGATCAACCAGGTCCTGGCCAAGATCTATCACCAGAAAATGTTCTTCTCGCAGGTCCGCCGCACCGGCGTGCCCGGCGGATGAACGACTACCGGGTCACGTTCCTGCTGGAAGGCGTCGCGCACACGCGCGAGATCACCGTGCAGACGGTGCGGCACGTCACGGCTGCCCTGCCGGACGACGCGGAGGTGGTCGAGGTGAAATTCCTGCGCGCGCGGGGCTTCAGCTGCCGCGTTCCAGGCAGCGATCCGCGCCGGCGCTGAGCGCCGACGCATGACCTCAGCGCGCGTAGGGCGCGAGCATTTCCTCCACGTACGGCAGGCGCTCCGCGCCCCAGAACAACTCGCCGCCGAGGATCCAGCTCGGCACCCCGAAGACACCCGCTTCCTCGGCGTCCTGCTGCAGCTGGGTCAGCATCGCGCGCCCCTCGCCGCGGGCGAAATCGGCGAACGCATCGAGGTCGACGCCCGACTCGACGAGCACCGCGGCAATCGCCGCCGGATCCTCGAGATCGAGCTCGCGACGCCAGAAGCGTTCGAACACCCGCGCGTGGTAGTCCCGGAACTGTTGCCGCGCGGCTGCGTACAGGAACCCGATGTGCGCGAGCGTACTGTCGAAGATCTTCCGCGGGCCGCGGATGACGAGTCCGCGCCGGTTCGCCTCCCGGCGACAGTCCATGTAGCTGTAACGCACGCGCCGCCACTGGTGCGCGTTGCGCGTGCCGAGTCGGTCGCGGCCGGTCTCGTCCAGTTCGGCAGCACCGAGATACGACGGAATGTGGAGCGTGTACGGCACGCGCACGAGGTTGATTGCGTAACGCGCCTCCAGCGCATCGTTCGCGGCCTGCGCGAGGTAGGCGTAGGGGCTCTTGTAGTCGAAGTAGTGCACGAGTTCGATCATCGCGGCGTCTCCTGCAGAAGACCGCTATACACCGCGAGTGTACGCGCGGCGATCCGGGGCCAGGCGAATTCCGCTTCCACGCGCGCGCGCGCCGCGTCGCCCATCGCGCGCACCCGCGCGGGATCACGCGCCAGCGTATTCACCGCCGCCGCGATCGCGTCCGGGTCACGCACCGGCACCAGGAGGCCATTGACC
The DNA here is from genome assembly GCA_050247235.1 of Gammaproteobacteria bacterium. Taxonomy (GTDB): domain Bacteria; phylum Pseudomonadota; class Gammaproteobacteria; genus CAIKBL01. Next base: position 59,472 of record JBFWUN010000024.1, on the reverse strand, counting down.
CCGTCCTCGATGAGCGCGGGAATGCCGCCCACGCGGGTGCCGACCAGCGCGCGCCCGGTCGCCATCGCCTCCAGCCCGGCGATGCTCGTGGCCTCCATCAGCGACGGCAGCAGGCACAGGTCCGCCGCACGGTAGATCTCCGGCATCGCGGTATTCGGCACCGCGCCGACGAGATGCGCGCGCGCCGCGCAGCCGGCGTCGCGCGCCACGGCTTCGATGGCGCCGCGTTCCGGGCCGTCGCCCACGAACACGAAGTGCACGTGCGCAAGCGTGCGGGTGAGCGCGCGGGCCGCGTCGATTACGCCGTTCTTGGCCACCAGCCGGCGCGCGATCACCACCGCGACGGCATTCTCCGGGATCCCCCACGCGGCACGGCGCGCCCGCGCCTCACCGGGGGTGAAGCGCGTCGCATCGACCCCGTTCGGCACGTACGTCGCGGGTCCGGTGTACCCGGCCGCCCGCGCGGCGTCGACGAGTTCCTCGCTCGGCGCGAGCACATGCCCGCAGCGCGCGAGCACGCGGCCCACCCGGCGCAACCGCCGTCCCCCCGCCGCAACGGTCTGGAGGAAGCCCGACGTGTGGTTGGTGAAAACCACCGGCAGTTCCGTGGCGAGCGCCGCGCGGAGCGGGCGCAGTCCGTGCACGTGGACGAGATCGCAGGGGTTGGCGCGCAGCCACCGCCTGCACCAGCGTCCAAGCAGCCAGTCGGCGAACGGCTGCGCGCGCAGCAGCGGCGAGTGCCGCAGCACGTCGGGCTCGGGTCCCCGTGCCGGGGGATCCGCCGGGGCGACCACGGTGACGCGGACGCCGGCAGCGCGCAGCGCCAAGGCGAGCTCCGCCACGTGGCTCGCAATGCCGCCGATGCGCGGCGGGAACTCGCTCGTCAGCATCAGTACGTGCATTCAGATCTCCCAGCGCGCACGCACGGCGTCGAACACGTCGGGCGCTGCCAGCGATTCGAGCCGCGGCCGTTGCACGCAGGTCACGCGTGCGCCCAGCGGCGCCACGAACCCCGGATCGGATTCGGCGGAATAGAGCACCACTGCCGGACAGCCGGTCGCCGCAATCACGTGCATCGGTCCCGTGTCATTGCCCACCGCGCCCACCGCACGCCGGGCGAGACTCGCGAGCTGCGGAATGGTCGTGCGCGCGGTCAGGTCGATCGCGGCGGGGACCTGCGCGGCGATGGTGTCGTTCGCCGCCGCGTCGATCCCGGTCCCGATGAGTACCGGCACGATGTCGCGCGCGCACAGTTCGCGCGCGAGCGAGCCGTAGCCCGCGGGCGGCCAGCGCTTGCCCGGGCGATGCGCCGAGCCGCCGGCCGCGATGAGCGCGTAGCGCGGCGGCAGCGCGAATCCCGCGAGATCTCCTGCCAGCCAGTCCGGATCCGTGACCGCGCCGACCGTGATCCCGAGCGCCGCGAGCTGCGCGGCGTACCAGTCCGCGCGATGCGCACCCGCCGGCCGCGGGGGCCGCGGCCACGTGCAGCCGGCGACGGGTCCCGCCCACGGCGCGCGCCGCGGCCACATCAGGCGGAAATACCACGCGGTCCGCCGGGTGCCCTGCAGATCGTAGATGCGCGCGAAACCACCGCCGGCGAGTCGGCGCGCCATGCGCCAGTGGCCCGATGGCCAGCGGCCACGCGGATCGCACCATACCTCGTCGAACAGTCCGCTCATGACGGCAAGCGATTCGAGCGCCGGGATCGTCAGCAGCACGAGTTCGTCGTGGCGGTGATGCGCGCGCAGCGTGCGCAGCGCCGGCTGCGCCATGAAGAAATCCCCCAGTGCGCCGAGCTTGATGATCAGGATGCGTGACATGTCGCGCCATCCGCACGCGCTGCCGCGATCCGCCAGCTGATCGCGGCCACCCACAGCCATGCGAGCCAGGTGCTGCGCCACAGGGGATACCCCACGCTCCACACCGCGAGCGCGGCGGCGATTCCTGCGAGCGCGGCAGCGCGCGGCACGCGGGCGGCGGCGAGCGAGAGTCGCAGCAGCGCGATCAGCGCGCCGTAACACAGCACCACGCCCACGACGCCCAGCTCCAGCTGCGCCTGCAGCAGCGCGTTGTGCGGATACATCGGGATCTCGCGTCGTGCGCCGGTCAGCGGAAACGTGCCGTCACCGGCCGGAACGGCCCGGCTGTTCGCGAAGCCGACACCGAACCACGGGCGCGCCGCCATCGTCTCGCCCGTGAACGCCCACACTTCCATCCGGTGCCACAACGAATGATCCCGGGTGAACCCGGCGAATCCGTGCGCGAGCAGCCTCGGCGCGGCGACGTGCGAGGCGGCCAGCATCGCAACGAGCAGCACCGCGCACGCGCGCGGCCAGCGCCACGCGAGGAGGAACACACCAACGCCGGCCCCGAACGCCAGGCGAGGCGCAATCCCGTCTCCCGCCCACGCGCACAGGCCGACGAGCACCCAGGTCACGAATGCGAGCGCGCGCAGCCTCCCCGTGACGCGCGTGGCGACGGCGGGCAGGATCCAGGCGAAGACCACGAGCGCCGCGGCCGGCACGTTCGTCTTCAGGGCCGCGGGCACCGCGAGCGGGCCGGTGACGACACTGCGCAGCACGAAGTCGCCGAAGGTCTGTACCGCGAGCAACAGCGCCGCGAGTGCGCCGCCCGCCAGCACCGCGCGGAGGACGATTGCCCGCGGCGGTCCAGCCGCGAAGGTCGACATCCACCACGCGATCGGCGTGGCCACGAGCGCGAACCTGATGGCCTTGTCGCGCGCGAGTTCACCGTCCAGCGCCCATTGCGCGCTGATCACGCCCCACGCGGCAACGGCCAGCATGAACCACGCGGCCGGCGCGCGCCACGCGATACCCCGGGGTACGCACGCGATCCACGCGAGCGCATACAACGGCACCGCGACACCCACCGTGGCCGGGCTCACCGCCATCAGCGGCGGCGCAACGAGCATCATCGGCACGAGGGCGTACGCGGCACGCGGAGCGATGGTTTCGGGCGGCGTGGCCGGAACGGAAGACAAACGTGCACAGCGCTGGGTGACGGGATTCCATGTTAAGGAAACTCGGCAAAAGTCGTCCACGGCTTTCGCAGCGCGGCCTCGATGGCGACCCCCAGGCATTTCCATTATCCTGCCCGCGCCCGCCACTTCCCGCCGGACAACCGAACGTCTCCATGCAGCACGCGATCGCGGAACCTCACAGGCGCGCGGCCACGCTCGCACTCGCGATCGTCGTCTTCCTGGTGACCTTCGGCGATGTGCTCGTCCAGGAGCTGCACGGGACCGCGGCGTTCTACGCGGCGCTTGCGCGCGAGATGCTGGACAGGGGCGACCCGCTCGCGCCGTTCCACGGCGCGCAGGCCTACCTGCTGAAGCCCCCGCTCGCGTTCTGGTCGAGCGCGCTGACGTCGGCCGTCCTCGGCATCAACGATTTCGCGATGACCCTGCCGTCACGCCTCGCCGGTCTCGGCTGCGTGGCGCTGACCTGGGTGCTCGCCCGTCGCCTCTACGGGCCGACGGCTGGCTGGTTCGCGGCGCTCGTGCTCGCGACCAACGGGATCTACATCCAGTTCACGACGAACTTCCGGATGGATTCGCTGATGACCTTCGGCGCGCTGCTGACCTTGTGGGGGTACTTCAACCCGCAACGCGCGCGGGGCGCGGCGGCGTTCTTCGGCGGCATCGCGGTGTCCGCGCTCACCAAGGGACCGATGATTTTCGCGATGCTGCTGGTGTTCCTGCCGCATGCCTGGGCCACCGGGTGGCGGCACCGCATCGGCCGTGGATTCCTCGCCTGGGCCGTCCTGCTGCTGCCGCCCGCGGCGTGGTACGCGTACCTGTACCTCGTGCACGGGTCCGAGCTCGCGGCGCAGCTCAACTACGATTTCTGGCGCGGCGACACCGCGATCGGACTGTCGGCGCGCGATTCGGCGCTGCTGGAATATCTTTTCAAGCCGCTGCGCCGGCTGTGGCCGTGGCTGCCGTTCATGGTGCTCGCCGTCGTGTACGCCGGGATGACCTGCCTGGCGCGTCGCACGACGCGCCTGCCGCGGGCCGATCTCGCGCTGCTGCTCGGGCTGTTCCTGCTGAACTACGGCATTGCGGTGGTGAAGCCCGATCCTGACGTGCGTTACCTGTACCCGTCGCTGCCGCTGGTCGCGATTTTCTGCGGTGGCCTGTTCAGCCGCTGGACCGGCGGCCGGCTGCCGCGCGCGGTGGCGTGGAGTGCGCACGCCCTCGCGGTGCTCGCCATCGCGCTCGCCGTGCAGGTCTCATTGCGGGGCCTGGAGGATGCGCGCGGCCTCGAACGCCTGCGCGCGCTCGCGGCGAGCGGCCGGATCACCAGCGCCAACAGCACGGTAATCGTGGATACCTTGCGGCCCCCCGGCGCGCCCCGGCGCAACGATCCGATGCCGGACAGCGTGTATTACTACTTCGGCCTGACCCCGGCCGTGATCCTGATGCCCGCAACGGCCGCCGCGCTGCCGGAGGACGCGCGCTTCGTGTTCGTGCGCCGCAAGCGCATCCACGAACAGGCGCTGACGGATCTCGGCCTCGTGCCGCTCGGTCGGTCCGCGAAAATCGCGCTATTCGCGCGGCGCTGAATCCGCCGCGAGCGCCGCGTACACCGCGAGCGTGCCCGTCTGCATCCGCGCCAGGGTGAACGGTTGCGTGCGCGGCACCTCGGGGCACGCCGCGAGCAGTTCCACCGTGCGCTGCGCCGCCGCCGCGATGTCGCCGGTGGGCACGCGCCCCGCGGGAAACACCTCCCGCAGGATCTCGCCGGTGCCGCCGTGGTCGTAACCGATCACCGGCCGTCCGAGACCCAGGGCCTCGACCGTGGTGCGACCGAACGCCTCGGGTTCGCGCGTCAGCGAGTACACGCAATCCGTCACCGCCAGGATCTCCCGCAAGTCGCTGCGCTGGCCGAGGAACGTCACGTGTCCCGCGAGCCCGAGCGCCTGCACCCGTGCGTGCAGTTCGGCCTCGTACTCGCGCTTGCGCGGATGCGGACCGCCGACGATGAGACCGTGCACGGGCTGGCCTGCCGCGATCAGGCGCGCCGTCATCTCGATGAAGTCGAGCTGGCCTTTCCACCGCGTCAGCCGTGCGGGCAGGCACAGCACGCGGCGGCCCGCGAGCCGGGGGTGCTCCGACTGCCACGCCGCGAGCCACGCGGGATCCGGCCGGTAACCCCACGGGTACCGGTGCGGATCGATACCGCGCGGCACCAGCGCGATGCGCGCCGCCGGCACGTCCGGGTAGCTCGCCAGGATGTAGTCGCGGATGAACGCCGAGATCGCGATCACGCGTTCGCCGCTGACCATGATGCGGCTGTAGCGGTTGACCGTGTACGGTCCGTGCACGGTCGTCACCCAGTGGGGGCGTTCCGCCGCCGGCAGGCCCCGCCACGCCAGCCGGCCGATCCAGGCCGGCAGGCGCGAGCGCGCGTGCACCACGTCCACCCGTTCGGCACGCATCGCCGCGCGCAGCACGGGCGCGAGGCGCAGGGTGGTCGGGCGTTTGCGGCCGATCGGCAGTTCCAGGTGCGTCGCGCCGACCCGTTCGAGCGCCGGCACCAGCCGTCCGCCCGCGGAGACGACGATCGCACGATGACCGGCGGCGACGAGCGCTTCGGCGATCTCGAGCGTGCCCTGTTCAACACCGCCGACCTCGAGATCGGGCAGCAGCTGCATCACGGTCAAGGGCCGGGTCATCAGGCCCAGGTCCAGCGCGCGAGCAGCAGGTCGGCGCAGCGCGCGGCTTCGTCGATCGGGGGTACGGCGGGTGCGAGGTGTTCCCCGCGCTGCCACGCGCTGAAAGCCGTCACGTGGCCCGTGCGCACGAGCGATTCGGCGAGCCGCGCGAGCCGATCGCGTCGCCTGACCGGCACGTCGAGCAGTCCGACACCGAGCCCGGCCGTCAGCGCTTCGAAGATCATCGATACGCTGTCGGCGGTCACCCACGCGGTCTGCGCCGCCGCGAGCATGTCGGTGAGCCACGCCGGCGCGCAATCGGCCGCCGGCTGGTACGTCACGCCCGCGGCGGTGAGCGCCGCCAGTGCCGCGCGGGTGGACGGCGGTGTGCGCCGCGAATCGGTGATGATGATTTCCCCGTCACGGTGCGCGAGCACCCCGCGGATCTGATCGAGAACCTGCGTCTCGTCCCAGCGGTGATGGCGCGACGGTCCGCCGATCAGTACCAGGGTCAGCGCGCGATCGCGCGCGCCGGGCGCCACGTCGTTCAGCACGCCGAACGTGGGCTCGACATGCGGACCGCGGCGTGCCGCGTCATGCTGCGGCACCAGGCAGAGATCGAACCAGCGGGTCGGCAGACCGGGCTTCATGCAGTACACCGCGCGCCCGCCATAGGTCCGCCGGGCGGCGAGCAGCGGCCACTGGCACGCGCGCCCGGCGCCGATGAGCAGCGCCGGCGCCGACCCACCGTCCGGACGTGGCGCACGCCGCGTGAGCCAATGCCACCCGGCGCGTGCCGCGCCGTCCACCGGGATGTCGTGGACGTTCAGGGAGCGACGGCGCGCGAGCGCCGCGATGAGGCCGGCGGTCTGGCGTTCGTGTCCGGGCTTGCCGTCACGAAAACGCCAGACCTCGAGCGGACTGTTCACATGGAAGAGGCGGGATCAGGCGCAGAGCGTGAGCCAGCCGTCCGGGCACGGGCGCCGGCCCTGCACCGTGTCGAGGTACGCGCGCTGCAGGGTGGCGGTGATCGGCCCGGGCCGGCCGGTGCCGATCGTGCGGTTGTCGAGTTCGCGGATGGGCGTGACCTCCGCCGCCGTGCCGGTGAAGAAAGCTTCGTCGGCGATGTAGAACTCGTCACGGGTGATGCGCTTCTCGACCACCGGGATACCCTCTTCGCGCGCGAGCCGCATGACCGTGTCCCGCGTGATCCCTTCGAGTGCGCACACCGGGTCCGGGGTGTACAGCACGCCATGACGCACGATGAAGATGTTTTCCCCGCTGCCCTCGGCGACCATGCCGTCGTGATCGAGCAGCAGTGCCTCGTCGTAGCCGTCCTGCGCCACTTCCTGCAGCGCCATGATGGAGTTCAGGTAGTTGCCGGTGGCCTTGGCCTTGGACAGTACGCTGTTGACGTGATTGCGCGTGAACGACGAGGTCTTGATGCGGATGCCCTTCTCGAGCGCCTCGCCGCCGAGGTAGGCGCCCCAGTACCACGCGGCGATTATCACGTGTACCGACAGGTTGGACGCGTGCAGCCCCATGCCCTCGGAACCGTAATAGGCCAGCGGTCGCAGGTAGGCCGTCTCGAGCTTGTTCTGCCGCACACAGTCGATGCACGCCTGGCGCACCGTCGCCTGGTCGTAGGGCACCTTCATGCCGAGGATGTGGGTGGTCTCGAACAGGCGCCGGATGTGTTCGTCGAGGCGGAAGATCGCGGTTCCGCGCGGCGTCTGGTATGCGCGGACCCCCTCGAATGCCCCGACCGCGTAATGCAGCGAGTGTGTGAGGACGTGGGTGTTGGCTGCCCGCCAGTCCACCATCGCCCCGTCCATCCAGATGACGCCGTCACGATCGGCGTAGCTCATAGTCCTCTCCTCAAGCGGTCCGCGAACCCGGGACCTGCATCACGCGTGACCACACGGCCGACACGGCGGCGCGTTCGTGGCCGAAAAGCGCATGATCGACCAGGCCGTCGATCTCCTGCAGCGCGCAGCGGTGGACTTCGGCGCGGTACGCGAAATACGCCTCCCGCAACAGGTCGCTGTCGGCGCGCGGGATGAGACCGAGATCGGCGATCAGATCGAGCAGGCGCAGGTTGTCGGTGTAGACGCCGAGCGCCTGGAAACGCGGGGCCCAGCGCAGCACGGCATATTGCACCATAAATTCTATGTCGGTAATACCGCCCGCGCCGTGCTTCAGATCGAAGTGCGCGGCGTTGGATCGATCGACCTGCCGGCGCATGCGTTCACGCATTTCCACGATCTCGTGGCGCAAGGTTTCCGGGTCGCGCGGCTTGCGCAGGATCCCGCGCCGCAGCGCCTCGAACCGCTCCCGCGTGCGCGGATGACCGGCGACGGTACGGGCCCGGACCAGGGCCTGGTGCTCCCACGTCCACGCCTCCGTGTCCTGGTACTCGGCGAACGCCGCGAGCGAGGTCACGAGCAGGCCGGCGGCGCCGCTCGGCCGCAGCCTGACGTCCAGTTCGTAGGCCGTGCCGGCCGGCGTGCGGGTGGCGAGCAGATGGATGATCCGCTGGGCGAGGCGCGTGAAGAACACGTCGTTCGCGATGGGCTTCGGTCCGTCCGTCTGCCGACCCTGGCCGTCGCCGTCGTGGATGAACACGAGATCCAGGTCCGAGCCGTAGCCGAGTTCGAGCCCGCCGAGTTTGCCGTACGCGATGATCGCGAAACCCGCCGTGGCGGTCCGCGCGCCGCGGTGCACTGTCGGCCGGCCATGCCGCGCGGTCAGCTCCTGCCATGCGACCGCGCGCGCGCGGTCGATCAGCACTTCCGCGACCCAGGTCAGGTGATTGCTGACCGCGGCGATCGGGAACGCCGCCATCAGGTCACTGGCCGCGACTCTCAGCACCTGCTGGTGCTTGAACACGCGCAGCACTTCCATGACACGCTCCAGGCCGTCCTCGGCGGAATTCGCCAGCGCCTCGTCAAGCTGGTTCTCGAGCACGGTCCGCAGCGGCGGTGCGAACAGCACGCGATCGTCGAGGAGTTCGTCGAGCAGGATCGGATTGGTGGTCAGCTGGCGCGCAATCCACGCACTCGCCCCGCACAGGTCCACCAGCCGCTGCAACGCCGCCGGGTTGTCGGCGAGCAGTGCGATGTAGACCGAGCGGCGCGCGATCGCGCGCACCAGCTCGCCCAGCCGCGCGAGCGTGGTGGCGGCGTCGCGATGCCGCGCGCACGCGCCGACCAGTGCCGGCATCAGGCGGTCCAGCCGGTTCCGCGCCTCGACGCTGAGCCGGCCGAGGAAGCGCGGATCCTTGAGTTCCCCGAGCACCTTGGAGGCTGCGGCCAGGTCCGCGAAGCCCGCGAGCGACAGCATCTCCTGCGTGCGATCGAGATCCAGTCCGTGCCGCCACAGCAGGTCGCTCTCCGGCGAGGCCGGCGCCGTTTCCTCGCCCGGCGCGAGCAGCGCCGCGAAGCTCTGCCGCACGTGTTCGCGATGCGCGGCGAGCGCCGCCGCGAAATCCGCCCACCGTTCGAATCCCATGCCGTAAGCGAGCCGCGCGCGCTCCTCGGCGCTCGTCGGCAGCGCCTGTGTCTGCTCGTCACGGACCTGCTGCAGACGATGTTCCGTCACGCGCAGGAAGCGGTACGCGGCGACGAGGTGCGCCACGTCGTCCGGCGCGATGAGGCCGAGATCCGCGCAGACGCGCAGCACGGCGACGATGCTGCGCTGACGCAACCGCGGTTCCCGGCCGCCGCGGATGAGCTGGAACATCTGCCCGATGAATTCGATCTCGCGGATGCCGCCGGCGCCCCGCTTCACGTCGTCCTCGAGCCCGTAGCGGGCAACTTCCGCGTTGATCAGCGCCTTCATGTCGCGTACCGCCTCCAGTGCCCCGAAGTCGAGGTAACGGCGGAACACGAAGGGCCGCGTGATGGCTTCCAGCGCCTGGAGGTCGCGGGGTTCGCCGTCGATCACGCGGCCCTTGATCAGCGCATAGCGTTCCCAGTCGCGGCCATGCACCTGGTAGTAATGTTCGAGCGCCGTGAAGTTCATCGACAGCGCGCCGCTGTCGCCGAACGGCCGCAGGCGCATGTCCACGCGGTAGACGAACCCGTCGTGCGTGGTGTCGTTCAGCAACGGGATGAGCTTCTTGCCGAGGCGATCGAAGAACTCCTGGTTGGCGAGCGCCCGCGTGCCTCCGCGCGTCTCGCCCTGGGCCCGGTACAGGAACACGAGATCGATGTCCGAAGAGAAATTGAGTTCCTCTCCGCCGAGCTTGCCCATCGCGACGATCACGAGGTCGACCGGGTCGCCCTGGTCGTCGGTCGGCGTGCCGAAGCGCGCGGCCAGGCTGCGCGTGAGCCACGCCGCGGCGCGCCCGACCAGCGCGTCCGCCAGCGCCGACAGTTCCGCGAGCACGTCCTCCAAGGCGGCCACACCTGCGAGATCGCGACACGCGATGCGCACCAGTTCCGCGTTGCGCAGCCGGCGCAGGATCGCGCGCACGGTGTCCTCGTCGGGCGCATCGGCGAGCGCCGCGGTGACGCGGGCGCGGTAGTCGTCGGGACTGTGCAGGCGGCTGAACCCGGGTTCCTCCAGCAGCGCGGCGAACGCGCGCGGCTCGCGGATGGCGTACGCTGCGACGAACGGACTGGCGGCGAACCAGGGGGTGAGCAGGGACGGCGGGATCGGTGCGACACCCGCCGCGACAGCGGCGTCCGCGTGGCAGGCGAGTGCGCGCTCCAGCTCGGCGGCGAGCGCGGCCGGCAAGGTCAGCGCGGGGCGTGGAAACAGCGCCTCAGCGGGCACGGCGGGCGGCGGTGACGGACGGCTTTGGGGCGGGCGGGACATTCACGATAATGCGTCCATGAGCCTTCATCTTACCAGCAAGCTCCCGCACGTCGGGACCACCATCTTTACCGTCATGTCGGCGCTCGCGGCCGAACATCGCGCGATCAACCTGTCGCAGGGATTCCCGGATTACGACGGTCCGCCGGCGCTCAAGGAACGGGTGAAGCATTACCTCGACCGGGGCTTCAACCAGTATCCGCCGATGGCCGGCGTGCTGCCGCTGCGTGAGGCGATCGCGGCGAAGGTCGCGCGCTGGTACGGCGTGACGGTATCACCCGAGACCGAGATCACGGTGACGCCAGGGGCGACTGAAGCCATCTACTGCGCGATCACCGCGGTGTGCCGCGCCGGCGACGAGGTGATCCTGTTCGATCCGGCGTACGACAGCTACGAGCCCGCGGTGACCCTGTGCGGCGCACGCCCGGTGCGTCTGCCGCTCGTGCCGCCGGCTTATCGCATCGACTGGCAGCGCGTCGCCGACGCGATCACGCCGCGCACGCGGATGGTGGTGGTGAACTCGCCCCACAACCCGACCGGCACCGTGCTGACAGCGGAGGATCTCGGCGAGCTCGCGCAGCTCGCCGAGCGGCACGACCTGCTCGTGGTCTCGGACGAGGTCTACGAACACCTCGTGTTCGACGGCGCGCGTCACGCCAGCGTGCTGCGGCATCCGGGCCTCGCGGCGCGCGCGTTCGCGGTGTTCTCGTTCGGCAAGACCTACCACGTGACCGGCTGGAAGACCGGCTACTGCGTCGCGCCGCCGGCGCTCACGCAGGAACTGCGGCGCGTGCACCAGTTCGTCACGTTCGTCGGCATCACGCCGATCCAGTGGGCGCTCGCCGATTTCATGCGCGACCACCCCGAGCATCTCGACGGCCTGCCCGCGTTCTACCAGCGCAAGCGCGATCTCTTCATCGCCGCGCTCGCGGGCTCGCGGTTCCGTACCACGCCGTCGGCCGGCACCTTCTTTCAGCTTGCCGACTACAGTGCGGTCAGTGACCTGCCGGACGTGGAGTTCGTGCGCTGGCTGACGATCGAGCAAGGCGTCGCCGCGATCCCGCTGTCCGTGTTCTACGAAACCCCGCCGCCCGGGCGCTACGTGCGCTTCTGTTTCTGCAAGGAGGATGCGACCCTGCAGCAGGGCGCGGCACGGCTCGCCGCGCTGTAGCGGGATGGGTAGGAGTCGTGCGATCCCGCGCCTACAATGCGGGTCCGGTCGACGGGTTTGCCCCGGGAGTTCGCGCGAAATGTCCACAGCCCTGGTCTGCCTCTGCACCTGCCCGAGCCTGGAGGTGGCCCGTGAACTCGCGCACGCGCTGGTCGAGGCACGCGTGGCGGCCTGCGTGAACGTGCTGCCGGGGGTGACGTCGGTGTACCGCTGGGAAGGTGACGTCCAGGAAGACACCGAGGTGCTGCTCTGCATGAAGACGACGTCCGCCGCTTATCCGCGGCTGGAAGACCTGCTCGTGCGGCGACACCCGTATGAACTCCCGGAGATCGTCGCGGTCCCTGTCACCACTGGTTTTCCTCGGTACCTGTCATGGCTGCGCGACGCCGTTTCGTGATCCCCCGTTCGTTCGTGGCCGGGATCCTGCTGTGCGCCTGGCTGCCTGGCGCGCTCGCGAATGCGCTGCTCGATCGTCTCGATGGTCTCGGCGGCACGCCGCGGGCGCCGTTGCGCGAGTTCCTGCCGCCGGACGAAGCCTTCCGCCTGGTCCCCGCCGAGGCGGGCGGGATCCTCGCGCTGACGTTCGAGATCGCGCCGGACTACTACCTGTACCGCGACAAGATGAAGGTGGAAGCCGCGGGCCCCGGAGTCGATGTCGGCACCGCCGAACTTCCCGCGGGCGAACCGAAGGACGACCCCGAGTTCGGGCGGGTCGCGATCTACCGCGAGACGGTGCAGGTCCGGGTCCCCGTCACGGTGACGGCCGGGGGGGAAGCGGCGCCCGCTGTGCGCGTGACCTACCAGGGGTGCGCCGAGGACGGCATCTGCTACCCGCCCATCCGCAAGACGCTGGCACTGGGTGCCGGCCTCGCCGCCGCGCCGGCAGAGGTTCCCGCGGCCGCGCCGACATCCCCGGCCGGCGTCGCGCTTACCGACCGCATGGCCGCCGATCTCGCCAGCCGTTCGCTGGGCGGCGTCGTCGCCTGGTTCTTCGTCGCGGGGCTGGCGCTCGCGCTCACCCCCTGCGTGTTCCCGATGGTGCCGATCCTCTCCGGCATCATCGTCGGTCAGCGCCACCCCCTCACCGCCGGTCACAGCTTCGTGCTCGCGCTCGTCTACGTCGTCGCCATGGCGGCCACCTATGCGGCCGTCGGGCTCGTCGCGGGCCTGTTCGGGCGCAACCTGCAGGCGGCGTTCCAGCATCCCGCGGTGCTGATCGCGTTCAGCCTGACGTTCGTCGTCCTCGCACTGTCGATGTTCGGGTTCTTCCACCTCCAGGTCCCGGCGGTGCTGCAGCGCCGCCTCGAGGCAGCAAGCCGCCGCCAGCAGGGAGGCAGCCTCGTCGGGGTCGCGATCATGGGGGCGCTGTCGGCGGTGATTGTCGGTCCCTGCGTCGCCCCCCCGCTGGCAGCGGCGCTGCTCTACCTCGGTCATCAGGGCAGCCCGCTGGTCGGCGGCGCGGCCCTGTTCGCGCTCGGCCTGGGCATGGGGGCACCGCTGCTCGTACTCGGGGCGTCGGCCGGCCGCCTGCTCCCGCGCACCGGGGCCTGGATGGAAACCGTCAAGCACGGCTTCGGCGTGGTGTTCCTTGCGCTCGCGATCTGGTTCCTGGAGCGCCTGCTGCCGCCGGCCGCGACGCTCGCGCTGATGGCCACGTTGCTGATTGGTTCGGCAATCTATCTCGGCGCGCTCGAACCGTTGCGAGACGCGGCATCCGGCTGGCAGCGTTTCTGGAAAGGCATCGGGCTCGTGATGCTGTGCTACGGCGTGGTGCTGATCGTGGGTGCCGCGGCGGGCGCCGATGATCCGTTGCGGCCGCTCGCGCCGCTCGCGGCGCGCGGAACGGCCCGCGCCGACACGCCGGGCACGGACTTCCAGGCCATCAAGGGCACGCAGGGGCTCGCCGCGGCCGTGGCGCAGGCGGCCGGCCGCCCGGTGCTGGTCGACTTCTACGCGGACTGGTGCGTGGAATGCAAACGGCTGGAACGCAACACGTTCGCCGATCCGGCCGTCCGTGCGCGGCTCGCGGGCGTGGTGCTGCTGCGTGCCGACCTGACCGCGGGGGACCCTGCCGACCAGGCGCTGCTGCGGCAGTTCGATCTGCAGGGGCCGCCGGCGGTGCTGTTTTTCGACGGCAACGGCGCCGAACTGCGCGCGCACCGGCTGGTCGGCTATCTAGGTCCGGCAGGGTTCGCGGACCTGCTGACCGCCGCTTACGGGGGCGAGTGAGGTGCGGCGGCTCTTCGTCGGCGCGCTGGCATTCGCGGTGGCCGCGCTGTCCGCGTATGCCGGCTACCGCCTGAGCCTGGCGCGGGCACCCGCCGGCACCGGCGCGACCGCGGTGTCGCCTGCCATGGCCGCTGCGCCGGCGGTCGACCCGTTCGCACTGCGCATCGCCGATCTCGACGGCCGCGAGCGTTCACTCTCCGAATGGCGCGGAAAAATACTGGTCGTCAACTTCTGGGGGACCTGGTGTCCGCCCTGCGTCGTCGAGATCCCCGAATTCGTGCACCTGCAGCAGGAATGGGGTGAACGGGATCTCCAGTTCGTCGGCATCGCGCTTGATGACCCCGCGGCGGTCGCCGCGTTCGTCACCGACAAGGGCGTCAACTACCCGGTGCTGGTCGGCGAGGATGTCGTGACCGACCTGATGCGCGTGCTCGGCAACCGCATCGGGGGACTGCCGTACACAGTGGTGTTCGATCGTGCCGGGCAGGTTGTGCATGTTCAGCAGGGAGAATGGAAGACCGCCGCCGCGCGGGCAGTCCTGGAACCGCTGCTCACGGCCCGCTGAAGACCTCGCCTGGGCTGGCCGACCCCCCCGGGCCCCGCCCGCCGATGGCCGATCCGCCACTGTCCGCTGCGCCACGCCCCCAACCCCCGACGCGGTGCGACTCGCGGATGTCGCCGGGTGACGTGCGCTGTCCCGAATGTTCGCGAAACCCGCCATTACCCGCCGGGATTTTCGACGAACGCGCGTCCAACGATTCGTTTCGCTCGCATCGCCTGGAGGGCCTGTGCTACCTTGCGCGCCGCCTTCCGCGGTCACGAGACGCACGCTTGGCCACATTGCTCCTGATCAATGGACCGAACCTGAACCTGCTCGGGACGCGCGAGCCCGACAAGTACGGCCACGCGACACTCGCCGAGCTGGAGCAGCGGGCCACCGCGCATGCCAGGACGCTCGGCCATACCCTCCAGTGCTTCCAGAGCAACGCCGAGCACGCGCTGATCGAACGTATCCACACCGCGCGCGCCGACGGGGTGGCGTTCATCGTGATCAATCCCGGCGCGTACACCCACACGAGCATCGCGCTGCGCGATGCCTTGCTCGGGGTCGCCATCCCGTTCATCGAGGTGCACCTGTCCAACGTGCACGCGCGCGAGGCATTCCGCCGCCACTCGTATCTCTCCGACTGCGCGGTCGGCGTGATCTCGGGGCTCGGCGGCCAGGGTTACGAATTCGCGATCAGCGCGGCCGCCGGCCGGCTCGCTGCACCCTGAACCATCCACCGATCGTCTGACGCACCCACGAAACCAATGGATCTACGCAAAATCAAGAAACTGATCGAACTCATCGAAGAGTCCGGCGTCACGGAAATCGAAATCAGGGAGGGCGACGCGTCCGTGCGCATCAGCCGCGGGGGCGCACCCCATACGGCCCCGCTCGTCAGCCCGGCGGCGCCACTGCCGGTGGCCGCGCCGGCGGCCACCCCGGCCGCGGTGGTTCCGGCCGCGCCGGACGGTCACGTGATCACATCGCCGATGGTCGGCACGTACTACGCGTCCGCGGCCCCCGGGGCGCCACCGTTCGTGAAGGTGGGCCAGACGGTGCGGCAGGGCGACCCGCTGTGCATCATCGAAGCGATGAAGATCATGAATCCGATCGAAGCCGACCGCGCCGGCACCATCGTCTCCATCATGGCCGAGAACGGCCAACCCGTGGAGTTCGAACAACCGCTGTTCGTCATCGCCTGATCCGCCGCCCATGTTCGACAAGATCGTGATTGCGAACCGCGGCGAGATCGCGTTGCGGATCCTGCGCGCCTGCCGCGAGCTCGGCATCCGGACCGTGGCGGTGCATTCCACCGTGGACCGCGACCTCAAGCACGTGCGGCTCGCGGACGAGTCGGTGTGCATCGGTCCGCCGCAGCCCGTGCTCTCGTACCTGAACATCCCGGCCGTGATCAGCGCCGCCGCCGTGACCGACGCGGTGGCGATCCACCCGGGCTACGGCTTCCTGTCGGAGAACGCGGACTTCGCGGAGCGGGTCGAGCAGAGCGGGTTCGTGTTCATCGGCCCGCGTTCCGAGACCATCCGGCTGATGGGCGACAAGGTCTCTGCGATCACCGCGATGAAAGCCGCCGGCGTGCCGTGCGTCCCGGGATCGGGCAAGCCGCTCGGCGACGACATGGTGGAGAACGCACGCATCGCCCGCGAGATCGGCTATCCGATCATCATCAAGGCGGCGGGCGGCGGCGGCGGGCGCGGCATGCGCGTGGTGCACGCCGAAGCGGCGCTCCGGAACGCCATCCAGCTGACGAAGACGGAGGCACTCGCCGCGTTCCAGAACGATGCGGTATACATGGAGAAGTTCCTCGAACACCCGCGCCACATCGAGTTCCAGGTGCTGGCGGATCACCACGGGAACTGCGTGCATCTCGGCGAGCGCGACTGCTCGATGCAGCGGCGCCACCAGAAAATCATCGAGGAATCCCCCGCGCCCGGCCTCGATGCCGAGACGCGCGCCCGCATGGGCCGACGCTGCGTCGAAGCCTGCCAGCAGATCGGCTACCGCGGCGCCGGCACCTTCGAATTCCTGTACGAGAACGGCGAGTTCTACTTCATCGAGATGAACACGCGCGTGCAGGTGGAACATCCGGTCACCGAGATGGTGACCGGCGTGGACATCGTCAAGGAGCAGCTGGCGGTGGCCGCCGGCGAAAAGCTGTCGATCCGCCAGGAGGACGTGGTGCTGCGTGGCCACGCCGTGGAGTGCCGGATCAATGCCGAAGACCCCCGCACGTTCCGGCCGTCCCCGGGCCGGGTCAGGACGTTCCACGCGCCGGGGGGACCCGGGGTGCGCGTGGACTCGCACCTGTATGACGGCTACTTCGTGCCGCCCCATTACGATTCACTGGTCGGCAAACTCATCACGCACGGCCCCCACCGCGCCACCGCGCTCGTGCGCATGGCGAACGCGCTGAACGAAATGGTGGTGGACGGCATCGACACCAATATCCCGCTGCACCGGGAACTGGTGCAGGACGCCGCGTTCGCGGCCGGCGGGACCGACATCCACTACCTCGAGCGCAAGCTCAAGCTCGACTGATCCGCCGTGCAGCAGTCATCGCAGTCCGCCGGCGATGTCCAGGGACGCACACGCGACCCGGCGCACCGCCGGCACTCGGGCTGATCGCGGTGCCGCGCGCCCGGCACGCATGAGCGCGGACGCGTGGTGCACCCTGCGGCTGCCGGCGCGCGACGCCGACGTCGCGGGGCTCGAGGCCGCGCTCGATGCCCAGGGCGCGCTGGCAGTGACGATCGAAGCGGGAGACGAGCGGCCGCTGTTCGACACTCTGGATGGCAGTGAGCCGGCGCTGTGGACCCAGTGCACCGTGGAAGCGCTGTTCCCCGCCGATGTCGACCTGGACGCCGTGCTCGCCGCGCTTGCCGGCGCCGGGCTGCCGACCCTCGGCGCCCGCCGCGCAAGCGTCGCCGACCAGGACTGGCAGGGCGCGTTTCGCGCCCACTTCGGTCCGCGCGCGTTCGGCCCCCTGTGGGTCGTGCCCGGCTGGCACACGCCCCCACCCGCGGCCCGACTCGTGATGCGGCTCGATCCGGGCATGGCGTTCGGCACCGGCACCCATCCCACCACGGCCATGTGCCTGGAGTGGCTCGCAACGCAGGCGTCCGTCGCGCGCCGTCGCGTGCTCGACTACGGCTGCGGCTCCGGCATTCTCGCGATCGGCGCGGCGCTGCTCGGCGCCCGGGAGATCGCCGCCGTCGATCTCGACCCGCTGGCCTGTGAGGTTGCGCGCGAGAACGCGGCCCGCAACGCCTGCACCGGAATCGCGATCGGCCTGCCAGGCGACCTGCGCGCGGGCGAGTTCGATGTGCTCGTCGCCAACCTCCTGCTGCAGCCCGTGCTCGCCCTCGTCGACGAGTTCGCCCGGCGTCTGCCGCCCGGCGGGCAGCTTGCGCTGTCGGGCCTGATGGCCGACCAGGTGCCACGCGTCGTCGCGGCATACGCGCCGGCATTCGTGCTGGCGCCGGCGGTGCTGCGCGACGAATGGGCGCTCCTGACGGGGGTGCGCCGATGCTGACGCAGTGCCCGCAGTGTTCCACCGTGTACCGCATCCTCGCGCGCCAGCTCATGGCCGCGGGTGGCCAGGTGACCTGCGGCGAATGCGCCACGGTATTCAACGCGCTGGAACGTCTCGCCGACGAGCCGCCGCCGGTGCCCGCGCCGCCGCCCGTGATGACGGAGGTGATCGCCCCCGGCATTGCCGACGACACGCCGCCGGTGACACACGCGAACGATCCTGCGCTGCCCGGCGACGAGCCGCCGATCGCGCTGCGCGTCGAGATGCCGGTGGATGTGCGCCGTGAGAGCGCCGCGCACGACGATGAGGCGTTCACACTCGACGACGTTCCCGAAGTCCTGCGCGAGGACGTGGCGCGCATGCACCGTCGGCGTCGACTGGGACTCGGCGGCGTGTGGACGCTGTTCGCGCTGATCGGTGCGCTGGCGCTCGCGATGCAGATCACATGGCACACGCGCACCTGGTGGAGTGCACGCTATCCCGATCTCGTGCCGCATGCGCAGGCATGGTGCGCGAAGATCGGCTGCGATCTCGATCCTGCATCGGAAGTCAAGGGAATCGAACTCGTCGCGCGCGACGTGCGCGAGCACCCGCAGTACGCGCACGCGCTGCTCGTGAATGCGACGCTCGCGAATCGCGGCGCGCATGCGATCGCCTATCCCGTGATCCAGCTCGGCATGTTCGATCGCAACGGCGCGCTCGTCGGCGTGCGACGCTTCGCGCCGACGGAATATCTCGACGGCAGTATTGACATCGCGCGTGGAATGCCCGCGGGTCGCGCGCTGTACGTGGTGCTCGAGATCGCAGACGCGAGCGACGACGCGGACAGCTTCGAATTCACGTTCCTGTGATCCACTGAGGCGCGCGCACCGATCGGCTCAAAAAACTTTCGCGCGATCCTTTCACCCTCGGAACTTTCCCGATATCATCGCCCGCTCGTGACCACTCCACTCCGATCGGGTGGTCACGCCGCGGTGAACCGCGCCCACGGTTCACAGTGCCGATCGGAGAGACTCAGCATCTGAATCCGCGCCAGCCCGGCTCGCGCCCGCGAGCGGATCGGCGACGAACATAACGAACATAAAGATGCAGCTCGGCCCTTACAGTTTCGATACGCCCATCATCCTTGCGCCCATGGCAGGCGTTTCCGATCGCGTGTTCCGCGGCATCTGTCGCGCGCGCGGCGCACACTACGCACCGTCCGAGATGACTGCCGCGAATCCCGCGCTGCGCGACACCGTGCAGACGCGGCGACGTCGCGATCTCGACGGTGATGCATCACCGCGCATCGTGCAGATCGCGGGCGCCGACCCGGGCGAAATGGCAGCCGCGGCGCGCGCTGCGGCAGCAGAAGGTGCCGAGATCATCGACATCAACATGGGCTGCCCGGCCAAGCGCGTCTGTCATCGACTGGCCGGCTCCGCGCTGTTGAAGGACGAGCCGCTGGTCGCGGCAATACTCTCCGCTGTCGTGAACGCGGTGCCGGTGCCGGTCACCTTGAAGACGCGCACCGGCTGGGATCGCGCGTCACGCAACGCGGTGCGCATCGCACGGCTCGCGGAGTCCGTCGGCATCCGCGCGCTGACGTTGCACGGCCGCACGCGCGCGTGCGGCTACCAGGGCGATGCGGAACACGACACGCTCGCCGAGGTGAAGGCGGCGGTGACGATTCCCGTGATTGCCAACGGAGACATCACGGACGTGGAGAAGGCGCGCGCGGTACTCGCCCACACGCGTGCCGATGGCCTGATGATCGGTCGCGCCGCGCAGGGCGACCCGTGGATCTTCGCGCGCATCGCCGCCGGCCTCGCCGGCCGCGAACTCGCGCCGCCGAGTCTCGCCGAGGTGCGCGCGACGATGCACGAACACGTCGCCGGGCTGCATGCGTGGTACGGCGAATCACTCGGCGTGCGGATCGCACGCAAGCATGCGGGCTGGTACTTCACGCGCTGGTTCGCGCGCGGCGCGATCCTGCGCGCGCGGTTCAACGCGATATCGCACGCCGAGGCCCAACTCGAATTCATCGACAACCCCACAGAGATTCAGCTCGGAGAAGCAGCATGAGCGGAGCCCTTAAGCCTGCGGCTGGCGCTGCGGCGCAGGTCGTGAAGATGGTCTCCCCCGAACGGGAGGCGCCGGCCGAACCGTTGTCATTCCACGTGAAACAAGCCATGGAAAGGTACTTTGTGCAGTTGAACGGGCACACGCCCGGAGGGCTCTACGATTTCGTGCTCGGCGAAGTCGAGCGACCGTTGCTCGAAGTCGTCATGAAGCGCACGCGCGGCAACATCTCAAAGGCCGCGCAATACCTGGGGCTGAACCGCGCCACGTTGCGCAAGAAGCTCGCCCGCTATGGCCTGAACCAGTAAGCGCGTTGCCGATGGTGAAGATTCGACGCGCGCTCGTCAGCGTCTCGGACAAGGACGGGCTGTTGCCCTTCGTGCGGTCGCTGACCGCCCTGGGGGTCGAGATCCTGTCCACGGGCGGCACTGCGCGGCTCCTCAGGGATGCTGGCATCGACGTTGTCGAAGTGGCGGATTACACGGGCTTTCCGGAAATGATGGACGGCCGCGTGAAGACCCTGCATCCCAAGGTGCACGGCGGCCTGCTCGGCCGTCGCGGCATCGATGACGACGTGATGGCGCAGCACGGCATCCACCCGATCGACCTGCTCGTGGTGAACCTGTACCCGTTCCGACAGACGATCGCGACACCGGGCTGCGATCTCGCGACCGCGGTGGAGAATATCGACGTGGGCGGCCCCGCGATGCTGCGCGGCGCCGCGAAAAACCACGCCCACGTGGCGGTGGTGGTGGACCCGGCTGACTACCCGGCGCTCACGCAGGAGCTGAACGCGCAGCGGGGCGCACTCTCCGCCGCCACCCGCTTCCGGCTCGCGGCCAAGACTTTCGCGCATACCAGCACCTACGATGGGGCGATTGCTGCATACCTTGCCGCGCAGCAGGACGGCGCAGCATCGCGGTTCGGCGCATCTGTCGACCTGCACTTCGAGAAGCGCCAGGACCTGCGTTACGGCGAGAATCCGCACCAGGCCGCGGCCTTCTACGTGGAGCCGGCGCCGCCGTCCGGCTCGATTTCCACCGCCCGTCAGTTGCACGGAAAGGCCTTGTCGTTCAACAACATCGCGGACACGGACGCGGCACTGGTCTGCGTGGCCGCGTTCGCGGAGCCGGCCTGCTGCATCGTCAAGCACGCCAATCCCTGCGGTGTCGCGGAGGCGGCGGACATTGCGCAGGCCTACGATCTCGCGTTCCAGTGCGATCCGACCTCGGCGTTCGGCGGCATCATCGCGTTCAACCGGCCGCTCGATGCCGAGACTGCCACGCGGATCGTCGAACGCCAGTTCGTGGAGGTGATCGTCGCGCCAGCCGTCAGCGACGCGGCGCGGGAAGTGTGCCTGCGTAAGAAGGACCTGCGGCTGCTGGTCGTCGGGTCGTTTGCGCCGGACGCACCGGCGCTCGATTACAAGCGGGTCACGGGCGGGCTGCTGGTCCAGGACCGGGATGCGACCGCCTGCGCGGTGACCGCCGCGGACCTGAAGGTCGTCACCCGCCGCGCGCCCACCCCGGGCGAGCTCGTGGATCTCCTGTTCGCGTGGCGTGTCGTCAAGTGCGTGAAGTCCAACGCGATTGTCTACGCGCGCGACCGGCGCACCCTCGGCATCGGCGCGGGCCAGATGAGCCGGGTCTACAGCGCCCGCATCGCCGGCATCAAGGCCGCGGACGAAGGGCTCACCGTGGCCGGATCCGTGATGGCGTCGGATGCCTTCTTCCCGTTCCGCGACGGTATCGATGCCGCGGCCGACGCCGGCATCACGGCCGTCATCCAGCCCGGCGGCTCGGTGCGCGACGCGGAAGTCATCGCCGCGGCGGACGCTGCCGGCATGGCGATGGTGTTCACCGGCATGCGCCATTTCCGGCACTGACCGCCGGTGAAAGGACGCGCGCGCATGAAGGTCCTGATCGTCGGCGGGGGTGGCCGTGAGCACGCACTCGCATGGAAATGCGCACAGGCACCTGAGGTCCGCCGCGTGTACTGCGCCCCCGGCAACGCCGGCACCGCGGGCGAACCCAGGGTGCGCAACGTGGCGATCCCGGCGGAGGACATTCCGTCGCTGGTCGCGTTCGCCCGTCGCCAGCAGGTGGACCTGACGATCATCGGCCCTGAAGCTCCGCTCGTCGCGGGTGTTGTGGACGCTTTCGAACGTGCCGGCTTGCGCTGCTTCGGCCCACGGGCGAACGCGGCGGTCCTCGAAGCCTCGAAGGCGTTCACGAAGGACTTTTTCCGTCGCCACGCCATCCCCACCGCCGGATACCAGGTGTTCACCGATTTCGAAGCCGCGGCCGCCTGCCTGCGCACGCATCCGCTGCCGGTGGTCGTGAAGGCCTCCGGCCTCGCCGCGGGCAAGGGCGTGGTCATCGCGCAGACGCTGGACGAGGCGCTTGCCGCCGCGCGCGAGATGCTGTCCGGGGACGCGTTCGGCGACGCCGGACGGGAAATCGTGGTGGAGGAATTCCTGCACGGAGAGGAAGCGAGTTTCATCGTGATGACCGACGGCGAGACCATCGTGCCGTTCGCGTCCGCGCAGGATCACAAGGCCGTCAATGACGGCGACCAGGGTCCGAACACCGGCGGCATGGGAGCTTACTCCCCGGCGCCGCTGGTGGATGCGACCTTGCACGCGCGCGTCATCCGCGAGGTCATCCGCCCGACGTTGCGCGGCATGGCGGCGGAGGGTCGCCCGTACCGCGGGTTCCTGTATGCGGGCCTGATGGTCACGCCGGACGGGGAACCCAAGGTGCTCGAATACAACTGCCGGTTCGGCGATCCGGAAACGCAGCCGATGATGATGCGACTGCAGTCGAACCTGCCGGCCGCATGCCTCGCGCTCCTCACCGGCCGTGGTCGCCGTGTCCGGCTGAAGTTCGACGCGCGCGCGGCCGTCGGCGTGGTGCTGGCGTCCGGCGGGTACCCGGGGGAGTTCGCGAAGGGACATCCGATCACCGGGCTCGACGTCGAGCTGCCGGACACCAGGGTGTTCCACGCGGGGACCGCCCATGCAGGGGATCGCGTGGTCACGACCGGCGGTCGCGTGCTGTGCGTGGTCGGCCTCGGCAACACGGTGCGCGCCGCGCAGGCGGCCGCGTATGCACGCGTGGATCGCATCCAGTGGCAGGACATGCACTGCCGACGCGACATCGGTTACCGCGCCGTCGCGCGCGAGGACGCGGCACGCGCGGTACCTGACCGCTGAACGGCCGGCTGAATACCGGTCAACATGTGGGTGCCAGCCCCGGGCGCTGGTTCCGGGACTTCCTGCGCCGACTCGCTCGAGTACGTCCCTGTATCGCTCGAGCGCGCACGTCCTGTGCGCGCACGGTCGGCGCGGGAAGTCCCGGAACCAGCGCCCTGCCGCGTCGGCTTCGATAGCGCGGCGCCCGGCGCCGCGCGCGGGATGCCCTTCGGCCCGTCGTCCGCGCACCGTTGCCGCCGCCGCGATCCTCGCTACACTGCAGGCCCACCCCCCGAGGAGAAGCCCATGCCCAGGATCACCGGCACCTTCGAAGATCGCGAGCAGATCCGCGAGCTCTACGCGCGCTATGCGATCTACGTGGACAATTCCCGCTTCGACGAGTGGGTGAACTGCTTCACCGCCGACGGCACGTTCGAAAGTCCCGTGATGGGCAATTTCACCGGCCACGAGGAACTGCGGCGCTTCACCCGCCAGTACCATGAATCCTGGGCGGGCGGCGGCGTGCGCCACATGATGGTCAACGTCAGCTTCGACATCGACGGTGACACCGCCACCGGTACCTGCAACCTCATCTATTTCAAGGTGCACGACGGCAAGAGCGAATTCCTGCTCACCGGCAGCTACCACGACACCTTGCGCAAGGTCGGCGGCGAGTGGCGCTACACCCATCGCCGCGTGTCGCTCGACAAGTAGCGCGGGTCACGGGATCCGCCGGATCGACGTGACCGGCGATCCTCGATCCGCCGGGATTCGTATCGACTGCCGGTGGATGACGCCCCGCGAACCCGGGCGCGGGGGACGACGGCCGGTACCGCGCGCGGGACCCGGACGGACGGCGCCCGCAGGCGGACACGACCGGCTCATCGTGTGCGCGGAAGCCGTTTCCACTCGCGCCACGCAAGGTAGCCCAGCGGACCGAACGATCCCGCCAGCAACGTCACGCACACGAATGGCCACGCGGCGAGGCCATGTCGGCGCGCGTCAGCAACCATCCACGCGCACGCCAGCAAAGCGAGGATCACCAGATCCGCGAACACCTGCCCCGCGCCCCAGCTCTGGAAGTGCGGCAGCACGATGCCCAGGTAGCCGACGTCCGCCAGCGCGATGAACGTCAGCACCCCGAACGCGGCGATCACGCCGAGCAGCCACCAGAATCGAATCGTCATGGGATTTCTCCTTGAAGGAATGGCAACGGTGCCCAGCGTCCGCGCGCCGCCGGTACGCGATCAATAACGTGGCGCGTCATTGAACGGGTGACGACGGGCGCCGAGAATCGCCGGCATGTGCGGTGCGGCCGAAAGTTGACCCGATGAATCCTCCGATCCCGGCGGCGCGGGAACTCCCCGCGCAGACTTTCCCCGATCTGCTGCGCACCTGGCGGCGGCGACGCCGGCTGTCGCAGCTCGAGCTCGCCCTCGCCTCCGGGGTGTCGCAGCGCCACCTGAGCTACCTGGAGTCCGGCCGCTCACGCCCGAGCCGGCCGATGATCCTGCAGCTCGCGGAAACGCTGGATGTCCCGTTACGGGAACGCAACGACTGGTTGCTGGCCGCGGGCTTCGCGCCCGTGTTCCGCGCGCGCGCACTGGACGATCCGGAGATGGCGCAGGTGCTCGGCGTGGTGCGCCTGATGCTGACCAACCACGAACCGTTCCCCGCGCTCGCGATCGACCGCGCATGGAACATCCGGCTCGCCAATGCAGCGTTCGAACGGACGGTCGGCCTGCTCGGCGCCGACCTGTGGTCCCGCGTCGGCGGCCCGACGCGCAACCTGATGCGGCTGACGTTCCACCCGCAGGGACTGCGGCCGTGGGTGGCCAACTGGGCGGCCGTCGCGCCGCTGTTGTGGCATCGCGCGCAGCGCGAGGCGGAGATGCTCGGCGGCGACGACATGCGCGCGCTGCTCGCCGAACTCGCCCCCGCGCAGACCCCGGAGACCCTGCGGCTGCCGGCGGATACACCCCTGCTGCCGGTGCTGCCGATCACGCTCGCGAAGGACGGGCTCACGCTTTCTTTCTTCACGGTCATCGCGACCTTCGGCACCGCGCAGGACGTCACCACCGACGAGCTGCGCATCGAGACCCTGTTCCCGGCGGATGAAGAAACGGCCGCCCTATGCCGGGCGGCCGCGACCTGAGCCCCCGAGCGGACATCCGGCTGCCGCGCAGACCCTCGGCGCCGCACTTCGCGCGACATGCCGCTGGCCTGCCGAAATCTGGTGGCGCCCACGCGTTCCGCGGGCCATGCTCGCAGTCACCACGCGGGAGATAGCCGATGACGACGACGATTCGCACCAACTGCCCCCGGGACTGTTACGACGGCTGCGGGATCCTCGTGGAGGTCCGCACGGACGGCCCGCACCGCGTGCTGGGGGATCCCGATCACCCGGTCTCCCGCGGCAAGCTCTGCAGCAAGTGCGCGGTCGCGTACAACGGCGTGTGGCAGGATCCCGCCGCGCGGGTGCTCCATCCCCTGCGCCGCAGCGGACCCAAGGGCAGCGGCGAGTTCACGCCGGTCTCCTGGCCGGAGGCACTGTCGCTGGTGGCCGCACGCACGCAGGAGACGCTGGCCGCCCACGGTGCGCCCGCTATCCTGCACACGCATTATTCCGGCACCCTGGGACTCATCGGTTATCTCTTTCCGAGCCGGTTCTTCAACGCCCTCGGTGCCACGGAGGTGGACCCGGACACCATCTGCAATGCCGCCGGCCATGTCGCATGGACCCTGCTGTTCGGCACCTCCGTCCGCGGCTTCGATCCGCGCACTGCGCGCGATGCGCGCTGCATCCTCGTCTGGGGCGCCAATCCCTCGCACTCGGCGCCGCACGCGCACGAGCACTGGCTGCCCGAGAGCGGTGCCAAGGTCATCGTGATCGATCCGCTGCGCACGAACACCGCGGCGGCGGCGGATCTGCACCTGCAACCGCGGCCGGGCACCGATGCCGCGCTCGCGTTCGGCCTGCTGCACTGCCTGCAGCGCGACGGGCACTTCGACCGTGCGTACATCGATGCGCACACGCTCGGCTACCCGGAGATCGAGGCCGACATCGCGCGCGCCACCCCGGACTGGACGGAAGCGATCACGGGCGTGCCGGTCGCGCAGATTGAACAGGCGGCCGCGTGGTACGGGGCAGGGCCCTCCCTGCTGTGGTGCGGGCAGTCGCTGCAGCGCCAGGCGCGCGGCGGCAACATCATGCGCGCGGTGGGCCTGCTGCCGGCGCTGACCGGCAACATCGGCAAGCCGGGCGCCGGGTTTTATTACCTGAACCTGACACCCGCATTCGGCGGGATCGACCTGGGCTGGCTGTCGGGTGCCGCGCTTGCGAAGGAAGCACCGCCCAAGATCAGTCACATGTCGCTCGCCGGGCGACTGGCCAGCGACGAGTTCCGACAGTTCTTCGTGTGGAACACCAACCCGCTCGCGTCTGCCGCGGACCAGGCGCGGCTCCGCGCCGCGCTCGCGCGGGAGGATCTCTTCACGGTCGTCATCGATCCGTTCATGACGGACACCGCGCGCTACGCGGACGTGGTGCTGCCCGCGGCGACGTTCCTGGAATGCGATGACGTGACGTTCAGCTACTTCCATCTGCACCTGGGCGCGCAGGTGGCGGTGGCGCCGCCGCTCGGGGAGGCGCTGCCGAA
>JBFWUN010000024.1:0-32468 GCA_050247235.1 Gammaproteobacteria bacterium | reverse complement strand
GTGACGGTCTCCAAACCTCTTCACCGCTTCCACGCGGGACGCGTCGGTGGCAGATTCCGGATGCGCTAAGCGCCCGGGCCGTTCCCGTGACGTCCCGGGCAAAGTCGTCCCCATCCAACCCTTCCACGGAGAACCCGTCATGGACATGTCCGAACTCGAAAAGCGCATCACCCGGCTCGAGGACATCGAGGCCATCAAGCAGCTCAAGGTCCGCTACTCCCACATCTGCGATGACATGCACAACCCGGACACCATCGCGTCCGTGTTCGCGGAGGACGGCATCTGGGAAAGCGCGGACTTCGGGCGCGCGGTGGGCCACGCGGAGATCCGCGCGCTGTTCCGGAAGTTCCAGCAGATGTTCAGCTTCTCGCAGCACAACATGATGAACCCGCTGATCGAGGTCAACGGCAACCGCGCCACCGGCGTCTGGTACATCATGGGGCCGTGGGATGCGACCGACGGCAGCGGCAAGCGCTGGTTCGCGCTGCGCTATGACGACGAGTACGTGAAGATCAACGGCCAGTGGAAGTACCAGCACCTGAAAGTCGCACTGCGGATGAACGACGAACGCTGAGCCCGGTCGCGCGGCGGGTCGCAAGACCCCGCTTCCCGCCGATCTCGCGTTGACGGATCCGGGATCGATTCGTGCGGCGTCTTCCCGAAAACCACGGAGTACTTTATGTCTCGTCTCGCCAACAAGATCGCCGTCATCACCGGCGGCGCGGCCGGCATCGGCCTCGCCACCGCGCGCCTGTTCGTGGCGGAGGGCGCCCGCGTGCTGCTGGTGGACGTGCAACAGGCGGCGCTCGATGCCGCCGTGGCCGAACTCGGCGCGGAGCGCGCGAGCGCCTGCGTCGCGGATGTCAGCGATCCCGCGCAGACCGAGGCCTTCGTGAAGGCGGCCGTGGATCGCTACGGCCGCATCGATGTCTTCTTCAGCAACGCCGGGATCGAAGGCGTGGTCAGCCGCCTGGTGGACTACCCGCTGGACGTGTTCGACCGCGTGATGGCCGTGAACGTCCGCGGCGTGTGGCTGGGATTGAAGGCCGTGATCCCGGTGATGGCGAAGACCGGCGGCGGCAGTATCGTCATCACATCCTCGCTCGGCGGCCTGAAGGGTATGCCACGGATGTCGCCGTACATCGCGGCCAAACACGCCGTGGTGGGCATCATGCGCACGGCCGCGCTGGAATGCGCGCCGCTCAACATCCGTGTGAACACGATCAACCCGTCGCCGATCGCCACGCGCATGATCGCGGCGATCGAAGAAGGCTTCGCGCCGGGCGCGACGGACAAGGCCCAGGCGCGGTTTGCCGCTGCGGTGCCGCTGCGCCGGTACGGTAAGCCGGAGGAAGTGGCGAGGCTGGTGCTGTACCTCGCGAGCGACGAGAGCAGCTAC
This sequence comes from Gammaproteobacteria bacterium, assembly GCA_050247235.1. GTDB lineage: Bacteria > Pseudomonadota > Gammaproteobacteria > CAIKBL01. The sequence continues at coordinate 31,069 of JBFWUN010000024.1, read as the reverse complement.
ACCACCGGCACGGTGTTCCCGATCGACGGCGGGATGTCGGCGTCCTGAGCCGGAGACAAACCGCCATCGCGGCAACCGCAGATCCGGTCGTCATCCCGGAAGCCGCGAAGCGGCTGTCCGGGATCCCTCGAACACCGGAAGGGGTTCACGTTCCCAACCGTTCCACCTCCCGCAACGTCGCCTCCGGCTCCGGCCGTACCGTGTAATCCGGGTCCACGTCCGTCGCGCGCACGATCCCGTGCCGATCCACGACGATGCGCCCCGGCATCGGCAAGGTCCAGCTGGACTCACCGCTGAAGGCCGCGAGGTCAATGCCGAAACCGCGGTAGATCTCCTGCAGTTCCGCCGGCAGATCGAACCGCAGCCCGAGCGAGGCCGCGTACGCATTGCCCGGATCGCTCAGGATGTCGAAATCGAGCTTGTGGGACTCGATCATCTTCAGGCTGTGCGCAGGCTGTTGAGGAGAAAGCGCCACCAGGGTCGTGTGGTGTTCACGCAGTGCCGGAACAATGTTCTGTAAAGCATACAGCTCCACATTACAGTACGGTCACCACTGCCCTCGGAATACCGTGATCACCAGCGGGCCGGTGGCCAGCAGGTCCGCCGAGCGCACCGTCTGACCGCGCGCGCCGGTGAGCACGAACGCCGGCAACGGCTGTCCGACCTTGATGACGCCGTTGAGGATGCCGGAATTCCGCAACGCGACCGTCGCGCGCTCCATGATGGCGAGCTTCTCCGGCGGAATGCGCGACTTGGCGCCATTGCGGATGGCGGTGAGTTTTTCGGCTAGGGACATGGGGGGGTCTCCAGATTCTGGACACCCCGGAGTGTACCTGACGGTCGCGTCGCGTTGTCACCTTTAGGAGCGTGCGCCTCAAGGCGCACGCTGGAAAGAGGGAACCCGCCCGGACATCCAGAAGGTCGGGCCAGTACTCCGCGGACGGGGAGCGCCATCGACCTGAACGTCAGCCGGGCTGAAACGACGATCCATGACCTGCAGCGACTGGTAAGCGACCGACTTATCCACCTTTGCGGTCCGGGTAATGTTGCCGACTCCACCTGACCGACAGGAATTACCTCGCGGTCTCCATCGTGACGTCAGACGCTGCCGTTCCTGAGGAGCGCCATGGTGATCAGCACCCATAGACAAACCATGCAGATATTGCTCAGACCAAACGCCACCACTCGGTGGGAGACGCGGTTGTAGGTGAGATGAATGGCGCTGTGCATCGTTCGCAGTGCCACGAACGTCCATGCCAGTGCCACCATGGCACTCGTCACTTCCGTGGCCACGAAGGCAATCAGGCAGGCCGGAAAAAGCAACACCGGAAACTCGAGCAGGTTCATGTAATTCCGGTTCGGAATGCTGACCCGAGGCGGTACTTTCGCGGACTCTCCCAACGCGAAGTCATCAATCGTGACTTCACCTCGATGCACAGATCCAACCCTGGCAAAGGGAATCAGCAGCTGCACCAGCGCCGTAAGCGCAGCCATGGCGACCAGTGGCAAGAGGATCGCGATGGTATTTCCCGTGCTCATGGTGGCGTTGGGGTGCGACTTCCTATATGCCGAAGTAATTGAAGAACCTGAAAGACGGCGGCCCCTCCATAAGTGCCACAAGTTCGTCCACGACACCGGTTTCCGTGCGCCAGGCAAGATACTTCTCGTACTTTGCGCGACTGTCCCACTGCTCAACGAGCATGAAGGAAGTGGGATCGTCCTGGTTCTGTACCACGACGAGCGAGACGCAACCGTCGTAGCCACGTGTGCCGGGAAGTATCTCCGTTCCGTAGATGCGGAGCTTCTCGATACAGTCAGGTTTCACTTTGAACTCAAGCACGACCTGGCATGTCATCGGACTTCTCCCCTTGCGGTTGGTGTCAACGTGTCAGTGAGGTGCCTGATGATATGCCGATACGGGAGACAAGCCACCCGCGAACCGATTCGAATCTCTCGACCCGTCTGACAGGCCCGCATCCGCGGGCAGTGCCCCGTACCTACGAATGATTCGCTTCACAACACCACCCTCGCCCACCCCCGCCTGACCCAGAACAGACTGAAAATCCCCGCCTGCAGTACTCGGTACCCCACCTGCAGCAGCCAGATCCCCGTCAGCCCGTACCCCAGCACCGGCCCCACGAGGTACGCCAGCGGCATGAACACGCACCACTGGTTGAAGATCGCGACCTTCATCACGCGGCGCGTGTCGCCGGCGCCCAGCAGTGCGTTCTGCAGGATGGTGCCCACGGCTTCGAAAAGCATGCTCAGGCCTGCCAGGCGGAGCGGCCACAGCGCGAGCTCCAGGGTGTCCGGGTGCAAGGTGTAGATCGAGGTCAGGATCCAGCGCGGGGCCAGCACCATCGGCAGGCCCAGCAATGTCAGGCCGAGCACGGCGATCTTCACCACGTCCCAGCCCCAGCGCGCGGCCTCGTCTGCATCCTTGCGGCCGAGCGCCTGCCCCACCAACGTGGCCGCTGCCAGGCCCAGCCCCATGCCGGGCAGCAGCGCCACCAGCATCAGGTTGATCAGCACGTTCGCGGCCGCCACTTCCGCGGTGCCCACCTGGCCGATGATCCAGAACATGCCCAGCCAGCCGGCGGAGAAGAACATCTGCTGGATGCCGCTGGGCAGCGATACCTGCACCAGCCGCTTGACGTCCGCGCGCGGCGGGAGGCGGCGGAAAAAACCGAATTCGCGTGCGTACCGCCAGCCGAATACTAAGTACAGCGCGCTGCCGAAGCCGAGTGAAATCACGGAGGCAATCGCTGCGCCCTGCACGCCCAGCGCGGGCGCGCCGAAGTGGCCGAAGATCAGCACGTAATTGAGAAAGATGTTCAGCGTGTGCATCAGGATCAGGGTGAACATGTACAGCCGCGTCAGGTCGATCGCGTTCCAGTACCCGCGGAACGCGAAATTGGTCGCGACGAAGATGATCCCCACCGCGCGGATCTGCAGGTATGGAATGCCCAGCGCCATCACGTCCGGATCGTCATTGATGTGGTGGTAGACGTGCGGGATCGCGAGTGACAGCAGGAGCGTGATCAGCGGCGCAGCCACCGCGATGATCACCAGTGCCGCGTTCAGGAAATACGCGGTCTCGCCGTGCCGGCCTTCACCCTTGCGGCGGGCGGCGGCGGCGAGCACGCCGGTGGAGAGGCCCAGGATGATCGACTGCGCCACGAACAGCGCGAAGCCGCCGTAGCCTACCGCGGCGAGTGCCGCGTCACTGTGCGGCAGGCGGCTCACCATCGCGGTGTCCACCAGGTTCAGGATGTTCTGCGACACCATGCCGGCGATGACCGGCAGCGCCAGGCCGAGAATGCGGTCAACCCTGTCCTTTGCGAGCAAGCGGCGTCTTTCCGGGCGTGGGCGTGCGGGGTGTCGGGACGCGCGGATTCTAGCAGGGGGCTCGCGGGGGTGCTGCGGGTACGGGCGTGGTTTCGTGCAGGACTTGTCGAACGCGGAGGGAGCGTCCGGCGAGGCCCCGTGGCCCCCGCATTCGCCGGGGTGACGAAGATAAAGGGATGGCGGGACTCGGGACTGACGAGGCGTCGGGCCGACGGAACTCGCGGCCGACGAGGCGTGGAGACCGCTGTCAGCCGTACTTCGCGAGGATCTTCGCCACGTGCGCGCCGGCGGCTTTTGCGCTGGTCAGGTCGCCGGCGCCTTCCAGTTCGGATTCCATCGTGCAGGCCACGATCTCGTAGAACGCGCGGTCCAGCGCGCGGCGTGCGGCTGCCACCTGCTGGGCCACGGCTTCGCATTCGGCATCCGCTTCGATCATGCCCTGGATGCCGCGCAACTGGCCTTCGATCCTCCGCAGGCGCGTGATCATGCTGCGCTTGTGGGAAGCCAGTGCCGTATCGGAACTACCGGAATCCGCCATCTCGTTCTCCTGTCATCGTGTGTCGCCCGCCGGTGGCGGTGCAGAGGTGCCCAGCGCTTCCTGTTCCATCTGGAGGAACACGTTATACGCGTTGCCGCGATTGGCCGCATCAAATGTCGGCAGCGCGGCGAAACGGCTCCAGTCGATGCGCGCGTAGGCCTCGTCGAACGTGAGGAAATCCGCCACTGCGCGCCGCATTTCCTCGCGCAGGAACGTCAGGTAATCGTGCGTCAGCTGCAGATCCTCGCGCGGCCGGGTGGATGCCGGGCCGTGGCCCGGCACCAGCACCCGCGCCGGGATCGCGAGCAGGCGTTCGATCGCCTTGAGCCACGCGGCGGTGTCCGCCTCCCCCACGAACGGCACCCGCGCGGCGTACACCGTGTCGCCCGCGAACAGCACGCCGTCCGGGTCCACCTTCATCACCCAGTCCTCCGGCGCATGACCCGGACCGATGTGCGTCAGCGCGAACCGCACGCCGCCCAGTTCGAACGCGGTGTTCTCCGCGATCCAGCGGTCCGGCCGCGGCATCTCGAATTCGCTGCCGAGCCACGGGCCCAGCGTGTCACGCCGCTCCGCGATCCGCCGCGCGGCGGCCTCGCTGTGGAGGTACTGTTGCGCACCCGCCGGCGCCCAGGTCTCGGCGCCCGCCGCGCGGAACGCGGGGATGCCATAGAAATGATCCGCGTGGTAGTGACTCACGATCACGCGCTTCACCGGCAGCGCGGTGTGCCGCCGGATCTCGGTGAGCAGCCGCTCGGCGAGCGCCGGGGACCCCAAGGTATCGAACACCACCACGCCGTCCGACGTCACCACGAACCCGGCGTTGGACATGAAGCCCTGGTTCTCGCGGGAGGCGTCTTCCAGCACGCCTTCCACGTACCAGCTGTGCGGTCCCACCTGCTTCACGGGCAACGGCACCGTGGCCGGTACCCAGTCGCCGGCCAACGCGCCGAACGACAGACCGCAGGCCAGGCCCCAGGCGAGACACGCGCCGAGCGCGCGGCGGATCACGCGATCCCCGGGTTGCCGTCCACGCCGCGCAGCACCGGCAGGTTCAACGTGGGCGCGCGTAACGTGCCCTGCGCGCGCAGGTACTGCGCCACCACGTCCCACACGGGCGGGCCTTCCGCGTTCTCCGCCACGGACGCCCAGCCCGCCACCTTGTAGGTTTTCGCGGGATCGAGCGGCGTGTCGCCCAGCCGCAGGTCAGAGATGCGCGCGCCGCTCGCGGCGGTGGGATCGCACGCGTAGCGCAGGCCGCCCACGCGCACCATGTCGCCGCCCTGCTGGTAATACGGATCCGGGTTGAACAGGTTGTCCGCCACGTCCTCCAGGATCGCCTTGATGCGCTCGCCGGTGAACTCGTTGACCGTCACCGCGGGGTACGTGATGGCGGTCTGGTCGAGCAGCGCCTCCAGCGTGATGGTCTCGCCCGGCAGCAGGCTGGTGCCCCAGCGGAAACCCGGCGAGAACGCGATCTCCGCGCCTTGCACCTGCATCAGCGCGTCCAGGATCACCTGGTCGAACGATCCGTTGAAATTGCCGCGGCGGTACAGCAGTCCCTCGCTGACGGCGAGTTTCTCTGCGAGCTTCTCCGCGTACGGCGCGCGCTGCGCGGTGATGACCTCCGTCATCGCCGGATCGGCGGGCAGCAGGTTGGCGAACACCGGCAGCAGCCGGTAGCGCCAGTCGCGCAGCCGGCCGTCACGCACGTCGAGATCCAGCACGCCCAGGAACTTGGTGTTGCTGCCGGCGTTCGTCACCAGGGTCAGGCCGCCGGCGTTCTTCACTTCCACGGGCCTGGGCACGCCGTCGTGCGTGTGGCCGCCCAGGATCGCGTCCAGCCCCGTCACGCGCGAGGCGAGCTTGAGATCGACATCCATCCCGTTGTGGGACAGCAGCACGACGATCTGCGCGCCCTGTGCGCGCGCGTCGTTCACCAGGGTCTGCACCTGTTCTTCCTGGATCCCGAACGTCCAGTCGGCGACGAGATGGCGCGGGTTGGCAATCGGCGTGTACGGGAATGCCTGGCCGATCACCGCGACCTTGACCCCGTTGACGTCGCGCAAGGTGAACGGCGCGAACACGGGATCGCCGAAGTCGGCCGTCACCACGTTGTGCGCGACGAACGCGATCCGGTCCTTCATCGGACCTTCGACGAGTTCCTGCACGCGCGCCATGCCGTACGTGAACTCCCAGTGCCCGGTCATGATGTCCACACCCAGCGCGAGCTGCGCGGCCACCATGTCCGCGGCTTGTGTCCACAGCGCCGTGCCGGAGCCCTGCCAGGTGTCGCCGCCGTCCAGCAGCAGCGCACCGGGTCGCGAAGCGCGAAGCTGTTTCACCAGGGTGGACAGGTGGGCGTAACCGCCCACCTTGCCGTACATGCGCGCGGCGGCCTCGAAGTCCACGCAGCTGAACGCGTGCGCTTCGCGGCTGCCGGGCGCGATCCCGAAACGCTTCAGCAGCGCCTCGCCCACCAGGTGCGGCGGCCGGCCGCGCCAGTCGCCGAGGCCCAGGTTCACCGACGGCTCGCGAAACCACACGGGGTTCAGCTGCGCGTGCGCATCCGTGTAATGCAGCAGGCTCACGTTGCCGAACGGCGGCAGCGCGTAGAAATCCGTGCCGTCGCCTTCCGCGAGCGCCCGCCGGTGGCGCAGATCGAACCCGGCCGCGGCCGCCACTGCCAGCAGCTGCCAGAATTCGCGGCGGTTCATTGGTTCACCGGCGATTGCGCGTCGAACAGGTAGGCCATCACGTCCTTCAGCTGCTGCTCGGTCAGGATGCCGCGATGTCCGAAGCGCGGCATGTTGGAACACGGCATCGTGGCCTGCGAGTTGTAGAGCTTGCCCCAGGTGTACTCCAGCACCTGCGGCGAGTTCCCGCGCAGCTTGCCGTAATGCTTGAGGCTGGGGCCGATGGTCCCGTACGCCAGTTCCGTGGGCGAGAGCTCGTGGCACGCGTAGCAGTTGCCGCCGTTCGGCTTGGCCGGGTCGTCACTGAACTGCAGGCCGGTGCCGGTCTGCGCGATCACCGCGCCTTGTCTGAAGTCGCCCAGGTACTGCCCGTCCGCCGGAGGTCTGATCGTCGCGCGGTTCAATTCGAGCACGCGGGTCGCCGCGTCCGCGGGCGGCTGGCCGGCGTGCTCGGTGCACACCTGCTGCGTCTCGTCCTGTTCGAGCCGGTCCATCGTGGCCTGCTTCTTCGTCTCGAAGGCCGCGCGCATCGCGGCCGACACCGCGTCCAGCGCGGCGCGATCCGCCGCCATCGCCGTGGTGACTCCGACCAGGAGTGTCCCGCACAGGCCGGCCCGCAATCTCCGTGACGTCATGGACGTTCTCCTAACGCTTGATGGAAGGTGCGGCCATCTCGCCGCCCTCGGCCGTCTTGGCCAGGAACATGGTCAGCCCGATGGCGACGTCCGAGCCGAACTTCAGCTGCGGCAGTCGCTGCTGCCGGAAGCAGTCCTGCAGCCGCCATTCCATCGTGCGCAGCTCCCCCTGCGAGACGCGGTATGCCGGCCAGCGCGTGTACGCTTCGCGCGCGCCTGCGGGCTCGGTCAGCTTGGGCAGCGCCTGCAGCCGGATCCGCTTGCCTTCGTCGCCGTGACAGGTGGCGCACGCAAAATCATGCGGGCCCGCGCGGTAATAGAAGACGCCGTGGCCCAGCGCGTACGCGCGCTGTTCGGCGGGGTGCGTCATCGGGATCGTGAGGGGATGACCCTTGGACGCCTTCACGACGTACGCGACGAGCGCCTCGAGATCGGACTTCTTCGCGCCGTCGCCGAACTTCACCTTCAGCACCTCGTCCTCGGTGAACCCCTGCACCGTGGTCATGCATGTCACCAGCCGCGTCTCCAGGTCCTGCACGCGGCCCGTGTCCTCGAACCAGCGCGGCAGCGCCGCGTACGCCCCTTCGATCACGCCGGGGCCGCGCCCCAGGTCGCACGCGGTGAGGTCGGCGTTCTTCGGGCCACGCTTCTGCGTCCACAGTTCCTGGCCGCGCAGTTCCCACAGTTCGGCGGGATTCTCGTCACCGAACATGTCGTGGTACTCCGCAATCGCTTCCTCGGTGGTCTGTTCCGCCAGCGTCGCGCCGCCCAGCGCGGTGAGCAGGCAGGCACCCAGGATCCGCAGCATTCTTTTCATGTCCGGCATCTCCCGTCAGGGCCTCACGTACACGTAGCCTTCGTGCGCCTGCAGCCGCGCGATCTCCGCGATGCCGGACGGCACGATCTCCACGCCGTCCAGCACGCGTGATCGTTCGATCAGGCGCGCATCCAAGGTATTGCGACACACGCGAAACTGCACGCCCTCCGCAGCGAGCGGTTCCACCAGCAGCGCGTAGGGATAGTTGCCGTCGTCCACCGCGTCCTGCAGCAGGAAGTCGATACCATCACTGAGCGCCACGACGACGATCTGCACCGCGGGGTCCGCGCGGCGGTGGTTCTTCAGCTGGCGCAGCGCGCGCGTCGCCTGCGGCAGGCCGTCCGCCACGTGGTAGACCACGCGCACCGGCGCGGGATCGGCCGCCAGCACGACGTGAGCCGCGCCGAGGCCGAGCGCCACCAGTCCGAGCAGGGCGCGCCGATCGATCATCCGATCGCCACTTCGTCCGTGCGCGTGTCGCCGGCGGTGTCCGTCCACGTGATCTTCAGCTTGTCGCCTTTCGCGGCGCCCTTGAAGCGGAACGACAGGTACGGATTCTTGGACACCGAGGGGCCCCAGTCGGCGCTGAACACCGCGCGCCCGTTGCATTCGGCGGTCACCTTCACGATGTAGTGCGCGGGCACCACGTTGCCGTCCGCGTCCTTGCGTTGCCCGGTTTCCATCACGTGCGACATCAGGATCTTCACGTCCACCTTGTCGCCCATCATCACGGCGCGGATGCGCATTGGATCAGCCATGTGAATCTCTCCGTTTGCTTCAGCCGCCGCAGCCGCCGAGCGTGACCTTGACGAGCTTGGTGGTGTAGAACGCGCCGGCGTCGGTCTTGACCACGGCGTGGATCAGCGAGCTCTCCGCCACCTTCACGCGCGTCGCGACGAACGGTTCGGTCCCGTCCGGAAACGCGAACTCGGCAGACATCACGTGCGGGTTCTTCTCCACCAGGATGGCGATGCCGCGCGTGTTCGGCAGCTTGCTTTCGATCTCCACCGGCACCACCGCGCCGTTCTCCGCGATGTCCGGCGCCTTGAACGCGATCTCGGTGGACTCCTTGGCGCCTTCGGCGCCGATGGCCTTCAGCGCCTCGGTGATCGCGGTGGCGTCGAACGCCGGACGCGGGTCGCCGGCAAATACCGCGCGCGGCAGCAGGCCGGCCGCCAGCGCCCACGCGGAGACTCCCGCGCGCGCCACTTGGGTCATGAATGAACGACGGGTAGGCATCTGCATCCACTCCTTCCAGGAAATTGCGACGTCATCGAACCGGCGGTCACCGCCGGGCGGGCGAACTCAGCGGGCGCCCGCACTCCCGAGTATCCAGTCCAGGACCTTCACCAGGTCCGCCTCGGCGATCGTGGTCTGCGGCGGCATCAGCGCACTGCCCCAGGTCCCGGTGCCGCCCGCGCGCACTTTGGCGGTCAACGTCTGCACGGCGGCTGAATCGCCGGCATAGCGTTCCGCGACCGCCTTGAACGCCGGGCCGACGCGCGGCGCATCGAGCGCGTGGCAGGCCAGGCACCCGTGGTTCTGCGCGAGCGTCTCGCCCGCCGCCACGGCCGCGGGCGCCGCGGCGGCCGGCAGCGCGGCCGCCGCGTGGAACGATCGGAAATGCGTCGCCAGCTCACCGTACATCTGCGCGGCAAAGCCCTCCGGCAAGGTGGACGTCACGGTCACTTCCGCCGGGCCGCAGTCCTGCATGCAGGCTTCGTTGTGCACGTCCGGCTTGCCGTCCACCGAGGCGAACCCGTGCTCGCGCATATACCCCTCGCGGTTCGGCATCTTCACTTCCGGCAGGGTCTTTGCGTCAAGCACCGCGTCGGCGGGCACGATGTCATTGAGATTCAGCACGTACGCGGTCACCGCGTACACCTGGTCCGGGGTCAGGGTCTTGGCACGCGGGAACGGCATTGCGCGGTTGATGTAGTCCCACAACGTGGTTGCGTAGTCGAGCTTGCTGCCGACCGTGCGCTGCGGGCTGTCGCTCGCCAGGCTGCCGATGCCACCGGTCAGCGCGAGGTAATCGTTGCTCTCGCCGAACGTGCCGTGGCAGCTCGCACACTGTTCATCGTAGATCGGCTGACCGTCCGCCACCGATCCCGATCCCGGCGGCAGGCCGGTACCGTCGGGCCGCACGTCGATGTCCCAGCTCGCGAGTTCCGCGTCCGTGACCGGCCTGCCCAGCGCATGCCACGGGGATCCCGCGATCGCCGGCGACGCGTTCGCCAGCAAGGTCATCACCAGCACGGCCGCCTCATACCTGCACATTGCGCACCTCGCCGGTCGGCAGCACCTGCCATGTCTGGATCGCGTTGTTGTGGTAGATGGAGCGGGTGCCGCGCACGTCGCGCAGCTGGCGGAGGGTCGGCTGCACGTAACCCGTGTCGTCCAGGCAACGGCTCTGCAGCAGCGCACGCGCGCCGTCCCACACCCAGTCGGCACGGAAGCGGGTGAGCGCCTTGGACAGCACCGGCTCCTGAAGGCTGGCGGTGCGCCAGCTGCGCCCGCCATCAGCGGAGACGTCCACGCGTCTGATGCGCCCGCGGCCCGACCACGCGAGCCCCGTGATCTCGTAGTAGCCGCCCTTGTCGAGCAGGGTCATACCGCCCGACGGCGACGTGATCACGGACTTCGCCTCCTGGATCCACGTGAACTGCCGGCTCCTGCCGTCCGGCATCAGGTCGCTGTAGTGGAGCGTCTCCTCGCGCGTGTGCCACGGCTGGTCGCCCACCTCGATCCGGCGCAGCCACTTCACGCTGGACACGCCCTGCACCCCCGGTACCACCAGGCGCAGCGGGTAGCCGTTCTCCGGGCGCAGCATCTCGCCGTTCTGGCCGTACGCGACGAGCACGTCGTCCAGCGCCATCGCGAGCGGGATCGTGCGGGTCAGCGCTGCGCCGTCGGCGCCTTCGGCGAGCAGGAAGCGCGCGCGCTTGACGTCCACGCCCACGTCTTCGAGCAAGGTGGACAGCAGCACGCCGGTGTACTCGGCACAGGACAGCATGCCGTGTGTGAACTGCACCGTGGGCACGGCGGCGTTGCCCCATTCCATGCCGGTGTTGGCGCCGCATTCGATGAAATGAATGCGCGAGACGGACGGCATCCGCATGACGTCGTCCAACGTGTAGATCTTCGGCTTGGCGACCAGCCCGTGAATGGCCAGCCGATGCCGGGTGGGATCGACCTCCGGCCGGCCCGCGTGATCGCGTTCGAAGTGCAGCCCGTTGGGCGTGATGATGCCGAACAGGTTCTGCAGCGGCGCGAACGCGATGGAGGATTCGTTGGTGCGGGTCAGGCCCGGGCTCTGGCGGCGGATGACGTTTGCTTCGAAGCGCGCCGGGGTGCCGTACGGATCCGCGGCGACGGGCTTGCCCAGCACGCGTGCACTCTCCGGCACCGGCAGGGGGCCGGCAGCGAGCGCCGGTGCGGCGGCGAGCGCGGCACCCGCACCGGCCACGTCCCGCAGGAATCCTCGGCGCGAACGCGCGGCTTCGGCGAGGGTCAGCGCCGGCGCCGGCAGCAGCCGGCCGCGGGGGGGCTCATGGCTCATGAAGCGGCTCCCGGGATGGGTCGGCGGTCATCGGCGGCCGCCTTTCACATACCCCCACCCGTATACGGCTTCACTATAGGCAGCCGCTCCCGGCAGATCAATCTTGCACTGCACACACGCCGTCGCCGGCGTCGGTTCACGGCCAGCGGACGCGATATTCCTCCGCCAGGAAACCGGTGCAGTTCGCCCCGTCCAGGAAGCGCGGTGCGTCGTCGCCGAAGATCTGCTGGATGCGCGGGCTCATCCAGTAGTCGAGGAACGCCGCGTGATCGGCGAACCACAGCTCCGCCACCCCGTCGTACGCGGGGGTGCCGGACGTGTAGGTCTCCGGCAGCACGTGGGACTGCACGTAGCGCTGCACACCGGCATCGCGCGGGATCTGCGGACCGTGCCCCGTCAGCCAGTAGTCCTGGAACTGGGCGACCGTGAGGTCCGGTCGCCGCTTCAGCAGGAACATCGCCTTGATTCAGCGCGTGTCGCGCGTCAGCGGTGCGCTGTCGATGACCACCTTCTCGGTGGTCGCGATGAACGCGAGCCTGGACATGTCGACGAAGTTCGGCTCGTCGGCGCGCGCGCCGTCGAGGTACTCCGGGTTGGCCGGCATCGCCTGCATGTCGGCGTAGGTGTCGAACCAGAGCTCGGCCGCGCCGTCATACGGCACGTGGTCGAAGCCGGGCAGCGGTTGCGGCAGCTTGTGGGCCTGCACGTAGCGTCGCAACGTGCTGATGCGCAGCGCGAGCGGCCCGTGCACGTCGCGCCAGTAACGGTGGAATTCGTCTTCCGGCATGCCCGGCTTCCTGGCAGCGAGCGCATAACCTTTGATCATCGTGACCTCCCTCGCGGAACGGTTGAACGTGGGCGGGACGTGGGGATTCGCAAGCGTAACGACTCGCCGTCCAAAGATCAGGCGGAGGAATCCGACGCCGCACGCGCGCGGGATGGTGCGGCGCGACAGGTCATCCGGCAGGGGCGCGCAGTCGCGCGCCGCGCGTATAGTAATGGGCCGATTCCTTCCTTCCGCACGAGAGGCGCGCCATGACATACGACCTGGTCATCAAGAACGGCACGATCGTCGACGGCACCGGTGCCGATCGTTTCCACGGCGACATCGGCGTGAAGGACGGGCTCATCGTCGATGTCGGCAAAGTCTCCGGTTCCGCGCAGCGGACCCTCGACGCCTCCGACCTGATCGTCGCGCCGGGCTTCGTCGATCCGCACACGCACTACGACGCGCAGATCTGCTGGGACGACATCACGTCGCCGTCCTGCTGGCACGGCGTGACATCGGTCGTGATGGGCAACTGCGGCGTGGGTCTCGCGCCCTGCCGGCCGGAAACACGCGAGATTGCGGCGTGGGATCTCGTGAACGTGGAAGCCATCCCGTTCGACGTGCTGAGCAAGGGCGTCACGTGGGACTGGGAATCCTTTCCGGACTACATGAACGCCGCGGGGCGCCGCGGCTCGGGCCTCAACCTCGGATTCCTGTGCGCGCTGACCCCGTTCCGCCACTACGTGCTGGGCGAAGAATCCATGGAGCGCGCCGCGTCCGGCGAAGAGACCGCGCGCATCGCGCAGCTGCTGCGTGAAGCGATGCAGGCTGGGGCAATGGGCTTCACGACGACGTTCGCCGGCCAGCACATCGGCTACCAGGGCCGGCCGCTCGCGTGCCGGCTGGCGAACCGCGACGAACACGTCGCGTACGCGCACGTGCTGCGCGACGTGGGGCGCGGCACCATCGAGCTCGCGCTGACCAACGAGGTCTCGGTGGTGAGCGAGGCCGAACGCGAACTGCTCGACCTGCTGCTCACCGAATCCGGCCGTCCCGTCACGTGGCTCGCGCTGCTGAACCGCACCGACAACCCGGAAGCTGCGCAGAACACCTTGCGCGCGACGGACGACCTGCTGAAACGCGGTGCCGTGCCGCAGGTCACGTGCCGGCCGCTGATCGTGCAGGTGGATCTCCGCAAGCCGTTCCTGTTTGCGAACATGGCGTGCTGGAACCCGGTGTTCAACCGCACGGTGGAGGAACAGGCCGCGATCTATCGCGATCCGCAGTTCCGCGCGGCATTCCGCGAGGCGCTGAAGACCCCGATGATCTTCTCCGGTGACTGGAACCGCGCGGTCGTGCACGAGGTGGAGAACCCGGCGCTGCGTCCGCTGCTCGACAGGAGCGTGGAGGCAATCGCGCGCGAACGCGGCAAGGATCCGATCGACACCTTCCTCGACCTCGCGCTCGAAGACAATCTCGCGATGCAGTTCACCTACGAGGCGTTCAACTCAGACGAAAGCCGCATCCCGGAGCTGATCAAGGACCCGCGCACGATGATCGGCCTGTCGGATGGCGGTGCCCACGTCGACATGTTCTGCGACGCCGGTTACTGCACCTACCTCATCGGCACGTGGGTGCGGGACAAGGCCGTGATGTCGCTGGAGCACGCGGTGCGGCGTATCACCTCGGAGCCGGCGGCGCTGTTCGGCATCACGCAGCGCGGCCGTATCGCGCCGGGCCTCGCGGCGGATTTCGCGATCTTCGATCTCGCGCGCATCGGCTCGAACAAGCGCGGGGAAATGCGCACGGACCTGCCAGGCGGCGGACGGCGGCTGGTGATGCCGTCGCGCGGGGTGGAGTACACCATCGTCAACGGCACGCCGCTGTTCGAGCACGGACGCGACACCGGCGCCCGCCCGGGGGTGGTGCTGCGCGGCGGCCACTGCTGAACGGACGGACAGGCTGGCACCGACACACGCCGATCAACCCGACAGGGCGGCCCTGCGCCGCCCCCCACGGAGGCTCCCATGGCCCTGCAGAACGCGCTGACCCGCAAGCCGATCATCTCCTCCGATTCGCACGTGATGGAGCCGCCCGGCACGTACGTGGATCGCATCGCGCACGCGTACCGCGATACCGCGCCGCGCGTGGAACACCATCCGGAACGCGGCGACATCTATGTCGTCCCCGGCATGAAGGACACCATCCCGATGGGGCTCGTGGCCGCCGCAGGCAAGAGCGCGCGCGAACTCGCGCAGGCCGCGACCACCGCGAAGTTCGAGGACCTGCACCGTGGCGGCTGGGATCCGCACGCGCGGCTCGCGGAGCAGGATCGCGACGGGGTGAGTGCGGAGATCATCTACCCGAGCGTGGGCATGGTGCTCTGCAATCACCCGGACGGCGACTACAAAAAGGCCTGCTTCGACGCCTACAACCTGTGGATCTCCGAGTACTGCGATCCGCACCGCGACCGGCTGCTCGGACTCGGCCAGACCGCGATGCGCAGTCCCGAGGAAGGCATCCGCGATCTGCAGGAAATCAGGCGGCTCGGCCTGCGCGGCGTGATGATGCCGGGCTTCCCCGTACAGGCCGATTACGACGACCCGATGTACGACGAGTTCTGGGACGCCGCGATCGAGATGAACCTGCCGCTCAGCTTCCACATCCTGACCAACAGGGACGGCCTGAACTTCCAGACCCGCGGCTCCGCCAAGCTGAACGGCTTCATGACGATCATCCGCGGCTGCCAGGACATCATGGGCATGATGATCCTGGGTGGCGTGTTCGAGCGGCACCCGAAACTCAAGATCGTCTGCGTGGAGGCGGATGCCGGCTGGGTCCCGCATTACATGTACCGCATGGACCACGGCTACGAGCGTCATCGTTACTGGCTCAAGGCCGAGCAGCTGTCGAAGGCGCCGAGCGAGTACTTCCGCGAGAACATCTACGTGACGTTCCAGGACGACTGGGTCGCGTTCAAGATGCTGGACCTCTGCAACCCGCGTCGCCTGATGTGGGCGAACGACTTCCCGCACAGCGATTCGACGTGGCCGCATTCGCAGACACTGCTCGCCGAGCACACCGCGCACCTCACCGAGCAGCAGCGCGACTGGCTGCTGCATGACAATGTCGCGGAGCTGTACGGCCTCGCCTGAACCGGCCGGACGTGTTCCGCAGAAGGCGTGCGGCGGGCGCGCCAGGCGAGGTGAGCAATCGGGTCTGCCGCGGCGATCAGCCGGCCAGCGCCTCCAGCACAGCTTCGCCGGATCCGCCGGGTCGACGGGGAAGATCGGCACATGGTCGGCGCCCGCGTCGAGATGCGCCTGCACGCGGGCGCAGAGCGTCTTCTCGTCACCCCACGCCAGCATCGCGTCGACCAGGCGATCGCTGCCGCCGTGCGCGAAATCGGCCTCCGTGAAGCCCAGGTCCAGCCACAGGTTGCGGTAGTTCGGCAGTTCCAGGTAGAAGCCGATCAACTGTCGTCCCACCGCGCGTGCCACCGAGGCATCGCGCGTCAGGCAGACGCGCTGCATCGGGGCGAGCCATGGGCCCGGGCCCAGGATCTCGCGCGCCTTCGCCGTGTGTTCCGGCGTGCTGTTCGCAGGGTGGGAGCCCTGCGCGATCTCGCCGGACAGCGCGGTCATCTTGGGGCCGAGCGCCGCGATGATGATGGGCATCTCGCCGACGGCCGCGGTCAGGGCGCCGCGCGCGCCAGTGCCAAGAGGCTGTTCGGTCATTCCCTCCACCAGCAGGTTGGACCTGATCCCGATGGTCTTATGGCATGTCCGCAGCCCGGCGACGTAGTCACGCATCGCCGCGAGCGGTTTGCCGTAATCATGGCCGCGCATGTTCACGAGCACGCTGTGCGAGACGCCGAGCCCGAGCAGGAAGCGGCCGCCGGACTGTTCGGTCAACGTCTGCTGTCCCATGGCGGTCGCCATCGGATCGCGCGAGTAGATGTTGAGGATCCCGGTGGCCGCGACGAGCGACGTGGTGTTCGCGAGCACGAAACTCGCGGCCAGCATCGGTTCGCGTCCGATCGCCTCCGGAAACCATACCGCGCCGTACCCCAGGCGCTCGATGCGCTGGGCGCTGTCCGCGAGCTCCCGCGCGGTCATGCCTTCGCTGAACAGGAAAACTCCGTGACGCTTGAGATCCATCATCTGCTCCTTTCCGGTTGAATGCCGGCCGTCATCCCGCCCGACGGGCAGCGCGCTTCAGGGCGTGGACTGCGCGCGCCCGCGTTCCAGCACCGCGCGTCGTCGCGCTTCCACCTCCGCCGGGTTCACCGCCGAGTTGTGGGACGCCGCGGTGCGCCCCTCGAACTCGAGCGCGGGCCCGAACGGCATCGCGTAGCCTTCATCGATGAGGCGCTTGTAGGCAACGAGCATCGCCGGATCCGCGCTCGCCATGTCCGCCGCGAGGCGCTGGCAGGTGGGCAGCAGCGCGTCCGCGTCGACCACCCGGTTGACCAGGCCCCAGCGCTCGGCGGTGGCGGCATCGACGAAGTTGCCCGTGAAGCTCATCTCCTTCGCGCGTGTGATACCGATCAGGCGCGGCAATCGCTGGCTCAATCCCCAGCCCGGGTACAGGCCGACCCTTGCGTGGGTGTCGGCGAAGCGCGCGGCCGGCGAGGCGATCAGGAAATCGCACGCGAGCGCGAGCTCCAGGCCGCCGGTCACGGCCGCGCCGTTCACGGCGCCGATCACCGGGCCCTTGAACGCGGCGATCGCGGCGGTCGGGTCGTGCGCCGGGTCGCGGACTTCGGGTCGCGCGCCGCCGGCGCCGAGCTCCTTGAGATCGACCCCCGCGCAGAACGCCCGGCCCGCGCCGGTCAGTATCACAACGCGTGCACTGACATCCTCGGCGAGTGTCCTGAAGAGATCGACCAGCCGCTGGCGCAGTTCGCGGCTCAGCGCATTGAGACTCTCCGGACGGTTGAGGGCGACCGTGACGACAGCGTCCCGGCGCGTGACGAGCAGGATATCTTCGTTCATGAAGCTTCCTCGGAATCGGGATCGGTGAGTCCGCCGGACCGACGGGCCAGTCGACAGTGTACTGAATTCGGTGACGCGCCCGCCTGCACGGGAAATCAGGAAATCGGGAAATTGGGGTCAGGGAAATTGGGGTCAGAGTACGATTTCATTGAAATCGTACTCTGACCCCAATTTCCCTGACCCCAATTTCCCGATTTCCCGTGCGCGTCTCGCTTAGACTGTCGGCCCTGATCGTCGAAACACCCCGCGCCCGCTTGAACACGTCTGTCCTCAGGTCCGTCCCTGCCCGCGCCACCGACGCGCCGATCGGCGTGTTCGATTCCGGCGTCGGCGGGTTGTCCGTCTGGCGCGAACTCGCAATCGCCTTGCCCGGTGAAGACCTCATCTACGTCGCGGACCAGGCGCACGTGCCCTACGGCGTGCGGCCGCCGGACGAGATCGCGCGCTTTGCGCACGGCCTCACACGCTACCTCGTCGACGCCGGCTGCAAGGCGATCGTCGTCGCCTGCAACACCGCGTCCGCCGCGGCACTGAAGAGCCTGCGCGAAGCCCATCCAGGGTTGGATATCATCGGCATGGAGCCAGCGGTCAAGCCAGCCGCCGCCAGCACGCGGCGCGGCGTGATCGGTGTGCTGGCGACGCCCGCCACCTTCGCCGGGCGCCTGTTCCAGGAAACCGCGCGGCGCCACGCACAGGGCGTGCGCATCGTTGCCGAAGCCTGCGAGGGGCTCGCGGCGCGCATCGAGCACGGCCACCTCGACGACCCGGACACGCTGGCCGCACTGCGGGCCCATCTCGCGCCCATCCTGGCGGCGGAAGCGGACGTGCTGGTGCTCGCCTGCACGCACTACCCGTTCCTGCGTGAAGCGATCGCGGCCATCGTCGGTCCCGGCTGCACCGTCATCGACCCGGCCGCGGCCATCGCGCGCCACCTGCGGCACCGCCTGCAGGCGCACGCGCTGCTCAATCCGTGCACGGGACCGGGACAGCGACGCTTCGTGACCACCGGAGACCCGGTGGCGTTCGCCGCCGCGCTCACCCGGCTCGTCGGCGTGACTGCGTGGCCGGGTCAGGCGCACTGGCAGCAGGACACGATCGTTGACCACGCCGTCACGCGGATCGGCGGGGACGCGAACTGCGTCGCTTGAACCGCTCGTTTCCACCGTGCACCCTGCGCTCCGCTCAAGGAGTTCCGTCCTTCGTCCGAAACTGACGAGGCGCGCGGATAAAGCGAACCCGCAGGCCTGCGCGTTGACGTAAGATTCTGCCGACCCCGACAGGAGAGCCGCCCTTGGCGACTGCCCAACCCATGACCGTCCTGACCCATCTGCAGCGGCTCGAGGCCGAGAGCATCCACATCCTGCGCGAGGTGGTCTCCGAAGTTGAAAAGCCGGTGATGCTCTACTCCATCGGCAAGGATTCGGCCGTGATGCTGCATCTCGCGCGCAAGGCGTTCTTCCCGGCAGTGCCGCCGTTCCCGCTGCTGCACGTGGATACCACGTGGAAGTTCCGGGCGATGTACGAACTGCGCGAACGCATGGCGCGCGAGTCCGGCATGCAGCTGCTCGTCCACCAGAACCCGGAGGCCAAGGCGCGCGGCATCAACCCGTTCGACCATGGACCGCTGCACACAGACATGTGGAAAACCGAGGGCCTGAAGCAGGCACTGGACCTGCACGGTTTCGATGCCGCCTTCGGCGGTGCCCGCCGTGACGAGGAAAAGAGCCGCGCGAAGGAGCGCATCTTCTCGTTCCGCTCAGCGAACCACCGCTGGGATCCGAAGAACCAGCGACCGGAACTCTGGCGGCTGTACAACGCGAGGAAGATGAAGGGCGAGAGCATCCGGGTGTTCCCGATCTCCAACTGGACCGAGCTCGACATCTGGCAGTACATCCACCTGGAGAACATTCCCATCGTGCCGCTGTACTTCGCCGCACCCCGGCCGACCGTGTGGCGCGACGGCCTGCTGCTGATGGTCGACGACGAGCGTTTCCCGCTGAAACCGGGCGAAGTGCCGGTGGAACGCTCGGTGCGCTTCCGCACGCTCGGCTGCTACCCGCTGACCGGCGCCATCGAGAGCACCGCGTCCACGTTGACCCAGGTCATCCAGGAAACCCTGCTGACCACGACCTCCGAGCGCCAGGGCCGCGCGATCGATCACGACCAGGCCGCGAGCATGGAGAAAAAGAAGCAGGAGGGCTATTTCTGATGTCCCGCGCCGAGTCCTCCTACAAGGCCCACGATCTCATCGCCGAGGACATCGAGGCCTACCTCGTCCAGCACCAGCACAAGTCGCTGCTGCGCTTCATCACCTGCGGCTCGGTGGACGACGGCAAGTCCACGCTCATCGGCCGCCTGCTGTACGACTCCAAGATGATCTTCGAGGACCAGCTCGCGGCGCTGGAAGCGGACTCGAAGCGCGTCGGCACCCAGGGCCAGAACATCGATTTCGCGCTGCTGGTGGACGGGCTCGCGGCCGAACGCGAACAGGGCATCACGATCGACGTCGCGTACCGCTTCTTCGCCACCGACAAGCGCAAGTTCATCGTTGCCGACACGCCGGGTCACGAGCAGTACACGCGCAACATGGTGACCGGCGCGAGCACCGCGGATCTCGCGGTGATCCTGATCGACGCGCGCAAGGGCGTGCTGACGCAGACGCGCCGCCACAGCTACCTCGCGCATCTCATCGGGATCCGGCACATCGTGCTCGCCGTGAACAAGATGGATCTCATCGGGTACGACCGCGCGAAGTACCAGGCCATCGTCGACGACTACCGCGAATTTGCCGCGACCATCGGCATCGAAGACTTCACCCCGATGCCGATCTCCGGCTACGTGGGCGACAACGTCACCACGCGTTCGGACCACATGCCGTGGTACGCCGGTCCGCCGCTGATCGAGTACCTCGAAAGCGTGGAGCTCGACGTCACCGCCGCGCAGGCCCGGACCTTCCGTCTGCCCGTGCAGTGGGTCAGCCGGCCCAACCTCGACTTCCGCGGCTTTGCCGGGCTCATCGCGACCGGCCGCGTGAAGCCCGGTGACCGGGTGCGCGTACTGCCGTCCGGCCGCACGTCCACCGTGGCGCGCGTCGTGACGTTCGACGGCGACCTGCCCGAAGCGGTTGCGGGCCAGTCCATCACCGTGACCTTGGCGGACGAAATCGACTGTTCGCGCGGCGACGTGATCGCCACCGCTGACGACCCGCCGGAAGTCGCGAACCAGTTCGAAGCCACCCTCGTGTGGATGTCCGACGAAGCGATGCTGCCGGGCCGGCCGTACTGGCTGAAGCTCGGCACGCAGGTGGTGACCGCACAGGTGCAGGCGCCGAAGTACCAGGTCAACGTGAACACGCTGGAACACCTGGCGGCGCGGACGCTCGAATTGAACGCCATCGGCGTCGTCAACCTGTCCACCGACAAACCCATCGTGTTCGAGCCGTACACGCAGAACCGCGATCTCGGCGGCTTCATCCTGATCGACAAGTTCACCAACGGCACGATCGCGGCCGGCATGCTGCACTTCGCGCTCCGCCGCAGCCACAACGTGCACTGGCAGGCGCTCGAAATCACGCGCGAGGCGCATGCCGCGCAGAAGCATCAGCAGCCGCGGCTGCTGTGGTTCACGGGCCTGTCGGGTGCGGGCAAGTCGACCATCGCCAATCTCGTGGAGAAGCGGCTGTACGCGCTCGGCCGGCACAGCTTCCTGCTCGACGGCGACAACGTGCGGCACGGACTCAACAAGGATCTCGGCTTCACCGAGGCCGACCGCATCGAGAACATCCGCCGGGTCGGCGAGGTCGCACGGCTGATGACCGACGCCGGGCTCATCGTGCTGACGGCGTTCATTTCGCCGTTCCGCGCCGAGCGTACGCTGGTGCGCGACATGCTGCCGCCGGGCGAGTTCGTCGAGATCCACGTGGACACCCCGCTCGCGGAAGCCGAGCGGCGTGACGTGAAGGGGCTCTATCGCAAGGCGCGCGCCGGCGAGCTGAAGAACTTCACCGGCATCGACTCGCCCTATGAACCGCCGGAAGCGCCTGAGATCCGCATCGACACCGCGACGCTGACGGCCGAGCAGGCCGCGGAGACCATTGTCGACTGGCTGCTCGCGCAGGAAACGGACGCCTGAATCCTCGGATCGCGCCTGTAACCTCGGCTTCCGGGCCGGCCACGGGCGTGTCCCGGGCGGGAGTGACTGGCGCGTGTCGAGACCGTCGCGCCGCAGGGACGCGGCGCGCGAGCGTACAAGGATGTATTCACAGCGTGTCTCGACACGCGCCAGTCACTCCCGCCCGCGCACTGATTCGGTCCGGCCCGTGGTTGGCCCGGAAGCCGAGGTTTCAGGCTTGCTCCGCGAATTCAGACGTGAACCGACGCTTCAGGCGCGCCGCGCGCGGACCGGTGAGGTCGATTCACGTTCGGACACCGGCCGCACGAACCGCTCGAATTCCGACGGCGGGCACGGCTTGCCGTACAGGTAACCCTGGATGACGTCGCACCCGTGTTCGCGCAGGTAATCGGCCTGCGCCTGTGTCTCCACGCCTTCGGCGACGGATACGAGCCCGAGCCGCCGGCACAGCGCGAGCACGGCGTCGATCACGGCCTCCGCCTTCGCGCCCGCGCCAATCCCCATCACGAATGAACGATCGACCTTGAGCACGTCGATCGGCATCTGCTGGAGGTAGCGCAGCGACGAATGGCCGGTGCCGAAGTCGTCGAGCGACAGGGACACGCCGATCGCACGCAGCCGCTCGAGGAACTGGATAGTGCGTCGCATGTCGGCGCAGGCCACGGTCTCCGTGACCTCGAGCTCCAGCGCATGCGCCGGCAGCTGGGCGCGGCTCAGGCATCTCAGCACCCGCGCGTCCAGGTCGGGCGCTTCGAACTGGCGCGCGGCGAGGTTCACGCTGAGCTTGAAATCCTCCAGGTCGAACCGCATCCGCCAGTCCTGCAGCTGCGCGCACGCCTGTTCCATCACGATCTGGCCAATCTCGAGGATGAGACCGCTCTGTTCCGCTTCCACGATGAAGCCGCCCGGCATCACCAGGCCCTGCTGCGGGTGCTGCCAGCGCACGAGCGCTTCCGCGCCCACCACGCGGCCGGTCGCGATCGCGATCTTCGGCTGGTAGTGCACGACGAACGCGCGGTCCTCGATCGCCCGTTCCAGTTCATTGCGCAGGGACAGCGAGCGCGCCGTGCGCTTGGTGAGTTCCTCGCCGTAGAAGTGCACGCGGCGGTGGATGACTTCCTGCTTGGCGCGTTCCACCGCCTGTTCCGCGCGGGACAGCAGTTCTTCGCCGGTCGCGGCGTCCCGCGGAAACATCGCGCCACCAAAACTCATGCTCAGGCGCACGCTGTCGGTCATCCGCTCGATCGGCCGTGTCAGTTCAAGCTGCACGGCCTGGATCAGGGTGCGCAATGTCGCGAGCGCCTCGTCGGCTCCCAGCGGCAGGTCTGCGACGAGCAGCGCGAACACGTCCGTGCGCACGTGCATCACGCGCTGCCCGGCGCGCGCGAGGTTGCGCAGCCGCTGCGCGAGTTCGTTGAGCACCGCATCCCCGCCTTCGTAGCCGAAGGTATCGTTGACGCTGCGGAAGTCGTCCACGTCGACCAGCAGCAACGCCACCCCCTGGCTCGCGTGCGCCGCCTGCATCAGCGCCGCCGGCAGCGCCGCGATCAGGGATTCGCGGTTCGGCAGGTTGGTCAGCGGATGATGGAAGCTGCGATACAGCAGCTTGCGCTGCGTGGCCCGGTTGTCGAGCGCCAGCGCGACCCGGTCGAGCAGGTCCTGCAGTTGGCGTTCCTCGTCTTCCGCGGTCGCGGTATCCCCGGTGAGCACGAGCGCGATGGCCGTCGATGGCCGTGGCGAGCGGACCAGGGTGCGGAGGTCGCCGGCATGCGCGAACACGCCGGCCCAGGCACCGAGGGTCACCAGGGCCCCTTCGCGCGTGCCGTCGAAGATGCCGTCGAGCTTCTCGAACGGCGGGAACTCCACCGGCGCGTCGCCGCTGCACAGGCCAAGCGCCGCGGTGTCATCGAGCCGCAGCGCCACCGCGCGGGGCGCGCCCGCGCTCGTCTCGCGCAGGTAATCCAGGATGATATTGACGATCTCGCGCGTGTCCGCGTTCGCGAGGATGGTCTGCTCCAGGTCCGAATGCCGTTCCAGGCGGCGAATGTGGCCGGCGAGCCGCGCGGCCATCGTGTTGAACGCCTGCCCCACCTGTTCGAGTTCGTCCCCGGTATGGAGGTCAATCCGGGCATCGAAGCGCCCGCCGGTCAGCGCCTGGGCGAAGCCGGTGAGCCGCTGCAGGGGTTCCAGTGAACGCCGCAGGGCGAAAACCGTCAGCAACAGCGCGCCGCCCGCGCCGAGGCCGATGACGACGAACTGCGAACGCATGAAATCGGTGGCCGAGTAGGGTACGAAGTCGTCGCTCTGCCAGGTCATCACGCGCCAGTCGCCAACCCCGTACCCTTCGTCCATGAAGAGATTCCACGTGGTCAGCGCCAACGGCCCTGCGGGGGTCTGGACACGCGCTTCCATGAATCCGCCGCGGCGCGTGACCCCACGGACGGCAGACTGCCAGTCCCGGGGGGGCGGCGCGGAGCAGGCTACGTATTCCATCCGCTCGTTCAGTATGCAGAACGCATATTCCGCCGGCAGGACCGCACTGAGCGGCGGGGGCACGCCAAGCGCGTAGGCGACCAGCACCGGCGTGTGCCGGATCTCGATCCGCTGGAACAGCGTGATGCGCGCGCGGTCCGGTCCCAGCGCCTGTGTCCGCACCAGGCGCCCGCCGGCACGCAACGTGGCACGCTCATCCGCGCTCAGTGCCAGCGCGCGAATGTCCTCGACGACGAAAATCCGGCCGTCCGGGTACTGCCCGCTTTGCTCGTCTCCGCGCCGATCGGATTGCCGACCCGCCCAGTGCGACATGTCGAGGGCCCGCTTGTCGAGCCACCAGCGCAGGTACATCGCGGCCGACTTCGTGAACTCGAAGCGGTTGCGCCGGTTCAGGGACTCGGTTTCGGTGTGCACTTCGCGAAAGGAAATCACGCCGAGCAACAGCGCGGGGGCAAGCGCGGCCAGCCCGAACAGCGCGAACAGCCGCCGCGCCAGCGGGGAGCGCAATGCGCCGGTGGACAGTCCGAGGGAACGGACGCCGGGTACGTCCATCAGACGATCCTCAATAGTCCGCGGCCGGCCCGATGTAGCCGCCACTGTTGCCGCGGACGATGTCGTCCCGGCTGGCCTTGCCGGTCAGCGGCGGCACTGACTTGCCGTCCGCACCGCTGGAGTACAGGTCGTAATCGGAATTGATCGGGACCAGGTGATGGTCCTTGCGCGCCTTGCCCTTGGAGCCCTTGGAGGCGGGTACCAGCCGGAGATACTGGAACGGGCGATCCCATGCATCACGCGGCACCGGGTTGAAGATCTCGCCGAGACTCGCCGGCAGTTCGCCGTGATCGAACACGTAGCGCTGGATTGCGGCCTCGATGCGCGTCA
This sequence comes from Gammaproteobacteria bacterium, assembly GCA_050247235.1. Taxonomy (GTDB): domain Bacteria; phylum Pseudomonadota; class Gammaproteobacteria; genus CAIKBL01. Next base: position 6,201 of record JBFWUN010000024.1, on the reverse strand, counting down.
TCTCGGTGGTCGTCGCCTTGATCCGGGCGTCTTTCACATGCTGTTCGTAGCTGTTCATCGCCACCGTCAGCAGGATTCCCGCGACCGAAATGCCGAGCATGAGTTCGATGAGCGTGAAACCGTTGTTGCGCGCGCGCATCCGTGCAGGTCCCTATTGGGCATGGGCCTGGGTGGCCGACACGGGTCTAGCGGCGGAACTTCGGTGGGACTTGAGGGGAAGAAAGACGGGGCCCGCGGAGGAGAATCTGGCAGCGTGGGGGAGAGCCAGACGCATTGGGGGAGGAGGGGGTGGCCTCCGCGGGCCCCGTGGAATGAACTGTAGTCGGCGCCGCGGCGTGTCGATGTGAGCGCGGTCACAGAGTTCGTAGCGAATTGCAACGAAACGGCGCGGCGCCGCCGCATCGACAGCGCGGCGGCGGACTGGCATTGTGCCCACGGGATCCCGTGTCGCCCCGACGATCGTCCACCGCCCGATGCCCCACACCCCCCACGCCGCCCTGCCGCTGCTCGGTGAACTGCTGCTGTTCTGCGCGATCGCCGGGGTGCTGATCCCAATCGTGCGGCGGCTGCATTTCAGCCAGGTGCTCGCGTTCCTGGTCGTCGGTGCGCTGCTTGGCCCGTACGGGCTCGGCGGCGCGGTCTCGGCGACCTCCCCGTGGCGCCATTTCACGATCACGGATCTCGGCGGCGCCCGCCAGATCGCGGAGTTCGGCGTGGTGTTCCTGCTGTTCACGCTCGGGCTCGAGATGTCGGTCGAGCGGCTGTGGGCGCTGCGCCGCTGGGTATTCGGGCTCGGCAACGTACAGATCCTCGTCACCGCCGCGATCATCGCCGCGCTGGCGTGGCATTTCGACAATCCGCCGGCCGCGGCCGTCGTGCTCGGCCTCGCGCTCGCGCTCTCCTCCACGGCCATCGTGATGCAGCTGCTCGCCGAGCGGCACGCGCTCGGGACCGAAGTCGGCCGCGTCGCGTTTGCGATCCTGCTGATGCAGGACCTGATGGTGGTGCCCCTGCTGGTGCTGGTGGGACATCTCGGCGGTCATGCCACGGCCCTGGGGCCGGCGCTCCTCCTTGCGCTCGGCAAGGCGGCGGTCGCGGTCGGCGCGATCGCGCTCGTCGGTCGCCGCGTGGTGCAGCCGCTGTTTCACCGCGTGGCGCAGACCCACCAGGCGGACGCGTTCATGGCGCTGACCCTGCTGGTCACGCTGGGCACCGCGGCGCTCACGTGGGCGAGCGGGCTGTCGTTCGCGCTCGGCGCGTTCCTTGCGGGGCTGCTGCTCGGCGAGACCACCTACCGGCACCAGATCGCACTGACGATCGAGCCGTTCAGGGGGCTGTTCATCGGGGTGTTCTTCCTGTCCGTCGGCATGGGGATTGACCTGCGCACGCTCGGCGCCGAACCCCTGTGGATCCCGCTGTCGGTCGGTGGCCTGTTCGTGCTCAAGTCCGTGGTGGCGACCGTCGCGATCCGGGGATTCGGACTGGCCTGGCCGATCGCGATCGAGGCCGGGTGCCTGCTCGGTCAGGGCGGCGAATTCGCGTTCATCGTGATCGGCATGGCGATGACGGAGGCACTGCTGCCGCCGGAGGTCGGGCAGTTCATGCTGATCGTCGTCGGTTTCAGCATGCTGCTCGCGCCGCCGTTCGCACGGCTCGGCCGCACGCTCGGCCGGTTCGCCGCGTCCGCCGGCACGCCCGCGCTGCCGCCCGCGGCGGTCATGCCGACCTTGCGCGACCATGTCGTCATCGCGGGGTTTGGCCGCGTGGGCCAGCTGCTCGGCGAGATCCTCGATCGCGAAGGCATCCAGTACCTCGCGATCGACCGGGACGCCGAGCGCGTGGTGCGCCTGCACGCCGCTGGCGCGCCGGTCTACTTCGGCGATGCCGAGCATCCGGACCTCCTGCCCGGCACCCTGGTCGACGGCGCGCTCGCAGTGGTGATCACCTTGGACGAGCCGGAGGCCACCGCGCGCATCGCCACGCATCTCCGCGCCCGCGCGCCCTCGGTACTGGTGCTTGCCCGCGCGCGCGATGAACGGCACGCGATGCGGCTGCAGGAATTCGGTGTGCAACGGGTCGTGCCGGAGACCTTGGAGGCCGCGCTGCAGTTGAGCGGCCACGTGCTGGAAGCGCTGGGGTACACCGCTGATGCGGTGCTGCTGCGCCTGCAGTCAATGCGCGAGGCGCGGCTCGCCGATCTCGTGCGGCCGCCCGCGGCCGCGGCGGTGCGCGATGAATGACGGCGCCACTGCGCCCTGCGCCATCCGCACGCGCGCGCTCACCGCGCTGGCGCTGAACCGCACACCCGGCTTCCACTTCATCGGCAACTTCCTTGGCGTGCAGTTCGACGAGATCGCGCCCGACCACGCGACGGTCCGGATCGACACCGGCCCGTGGGGCGAGGATGCCAATGGCTGGCACGACTTCAGCGCGGTCTGCCTGCTCGCGGACGTCGCGCTGGCGAGCGTGGTCCGTGCCAACCTGCACCCCGCCCAGCGCCTCGCCACCGTTTCGCTCCACCTGCAGCTCACCGGCGCGCCGCTGACGGGCGCGCTGACCGGGGAGGGTCGCTTCGGCGGGTTTCTCGCCGGCGCGCACGGCCGCCAGGGCTTGAGCCGCGCGACGCTCACGGCCGACGCGCGCCCGGCGGCGTTCGCCACCGGGTCGTTCATGGTGCTCGACCCCCCGCCGGGGGTGACGATGCACCCCGTGATGAACGCGGACCACGCGCGCATCACGCCGCTCAGGGAGGCGGCGCTGTCGCCCGAGGAGCGCCGGATCCTGGCGCGAGTCACCGCGGCCGCGGGCGGCGAACCCCGCGGTTTCCTGCAGCGGTTGTGGGGACACGCCGTGGTCGCCGGCACCGACGGCGCGACTGCCACGCTCGTCAACGGGCCGCACGTCGGCAACCGCGTGGGACACGTGCAGGGCGGACTCCAGGTCGGGCTCGCGGCCGCGGCCGCCCGCGCCGCGCTGCCGGGGGACTGGATGCTGTCCGGCCTGGCCGCGTGCTTCGTCCGGCCCGGCGAGGGGCGCGTGCTGCGCGCCCGCGCGCGTGTCACGTACCGGGGCCGCCAGACCGCGGTGGTGCAGACCACGATCACCGGCCGCGACCGGCGCCGCCTGCTCGAGGTGCAGTCCACCCACGCACGGCGCGGTGGCCTGCTAGAGTGACGTCATGACGGACCATCCCCTGCCCGATTCGCCCGGCCGCACCCGCGACGGCTGGCGGGTGACCGATGCGATCGACCTGTACGACATCCACGCGTGGGGGCGGGATTACTTCTCGATCAATCCGCGCGGGCACGTGGTGGTGCGCCCGGCGGCCGACGCGCGCGAGATCGATCTCCTCGAACTGGTCCAGGGACTTGCCGAGCGCGACCTGACCGCGCCGCTCGTGATCCGCTTCTCCGACATCCTCGCGCACCGGCTGCGCGTGCTGCACGAGGCATTCGCGCAGGCCATCGCCGAAAGCGACTATCGCAATCATTACGTCGCGGTTTATCCGATCAAGGTCAACCAGCAGCGTCTCGTCGTCGAGGAGGTGTTCCGCTACGGTGCGGCGTACGGATTCGGGCTGGAAGCGGGCTCCAAGCCGGAGCTGCTCGCGGTGCTCGCGATGAGCGAGAACGCCGACGATCGGCTCATCGTGTGCAACGGCTTCAAGGACGACAGCTACATCGAGGCCGTGATCCTCGCCACCAAGCTCGGCCGGCGCATCGTGCCGGTGGTGGAGAACTTCGACGAACTCGGCCTCATCCTGAAGCACGCGGCAGCGCATGGCGTGCGCCCGCACATCGGGATCCGCGCGAAGCTCGCGGCCGAGGGCTCGGGCCGCTGGCGCGGCTCGGCCGGGGACAAGTCCAAGTTCGGTCTCTTCGTCAGCGAGATCCTGGAGGCACTGCGCATCCTGCGCGAGCACGACATGCTCGACTGTCTCGAACTGGTGCACTGCCATCCGGGCAGCCAGCTGCAGGACATCCGCCGCGTGACCGGGGCGATCAACGAGCTTGCGCACATCTACGCGGAACTGAAGTCGCTGGGGGCAGGCCTGCGCTATCTCGACATCGGCGGCGGTCTCGGCGTGGATTACGACGGCAGCGGCACCAACTTCAGTTCGTCGATGAACTACACCGTGCAGGAATACGCACGCGACGTGGTGCACCGGATCGCGAGCGTGTGCGACGCACGCGGGATCGAACACCCGGTGATCGTCAGCGAATCCGGGCGCGCGGTCGCTGCGCATCACAGCGTGCTGGTGTTCAACGCGCTCGGCGCGACGGTGTTCGACGGCTTCCACGCGACGCCGCCGCCCCCGGACGCGGTGGCCGGGCTCGCGCCGCCGCTGCGGGATCTCGTCGCGGCGCTCGACGAGATCGGCGAGCGTCGCCTCACCGAGTGTTATCACGACGCGCTGACCGCGCGTGAACAGGTGCTGCAGATGTTCCGGCTGGGCGTGCTCGGGCTCGTCGAGCGCGGACTCGCCGAACGCCTGTTCTGGACGACCTGCGCGCGCCTGCGCGAAGTGGCGGCGCGGATGCCGCGGCCGCCGGAGGAGCTCGCGGAGCTCGACGCGCTGCTGTCGGACATCTACTACTGCAATTTCTCGGTGTTCCAGTCGCTGCCCGACAGCTGGGCGATCGACCAGCTGTTTCCGATCATGCCGATCCACCGGCTGGACGAACGTCCGACCCGCCGCGGCGTGCTGGCCGACATCACCTGCGACTCGGACGGCAAGATCGATCACTTCGTGTCCCGCCGCGACACCAAGCGCACGCTGGAACTGCATGCGCTCACACCGGGCCAGCCGTACTACCTGGCCGCGTTTCTCGTCGGCGCGTACCAGGAGACGCTCGGCGATCTGCACAACCTGTTCGGCGACACCCACGTGGTGCACGTGCGCCTGCATGCCGAAGGCGGCTGGTGGATCGAGGAGATCGTCAAGGGCGACACCGCCGCGCAGGTGCTGGGGTATCTCGAGTACGACGTCGCCGCACTTGCCCCCGCGCTCGCGCGCGACTGCGAACGGGCGATCCGCGACGGCCGCATGACCGTCGCCGAGAGCCAGGCGCTGAAGCGCTTCTACGAAACCGAGCTCGCGGGCTACGCCTACCTCGAGTAGTGGTGACACCCCGGTGCATGGATGCTGCGCCGCGCGCGCGGCTATCCTCGCGCACACGTTCATGGGTGTACGAGGGGGTCGGATGTCTCTGAAGTCCTGGGGTTGGTGCGTCACGCTGTGTGCCGTCCTGCACGCCGCGTCCGCGGCCGAGATCGATGGTGCGGCACTCGCCGACGAGACACGCGCCGCCGACTGGCTGGCATTCGGCCGGACGTACTCGGAGCAGCGCTTCAGCCCGCTCACCGGCATCGATGCGAGCAACGTGCAGCGCCTCGGGCTCGCGAAGATCCTGGAAATCCCCGGCGAACGCTCGCTGCTCGCAACCCCCCTCGTGGTGGACGGCATCCTGTACTTCACCGGCAGCTACAGCCGCACGTACGCGGTCGACTCGCGCACGCACCAGATCCTGTGGACCTACGATCCCAAGGTGCTCGACCACGCCGGCGAACGCGCGCGCATCTTCTGGGATTCGAATCGCGGTGTCGCGTACTGGAAAGGCAGGGTGTTCGTCGCCACCGGTGACGGACGCCTCATCGCGGTGGACGCGAAGACCGGGCAGGAGGTCTGGAGCGCGCAGACCACGGATCCCAGGCTGCCGCTGTACATCAACGGCGCGCCGAAGGTGTTCAAGGACAAGGTGCTGATCGGCAATGGCGGCACCGAGGTCGGCGCCGCCCGCGGCTACGTCACGGCGTACGACACGGCAACCGGCAAGCAGGCCTGGCGCTTCTACCTCGTGCCCGGCAACCCGGCCGACGGTTTCGAAGACGCGGCGCAGGAGATGGCCGCCAAGACCTGGACCGGCGAGTGGTGGAAACACGGCGGCGGTGGCAACTCGTGGCACGGCTGGACCTACGATCCCGAGTTCGACCGGGTCTACATCGGCACCGGCAACGGCTCGCCGTGGAACCGCAAGCTGCGCAGCCCGGACGGCGGCGACAACCTGTTCCTGTGTTCGATCGTCGCGCTCGATGCGGACACCGGCGAATACGCGTGGCACTACCAGACCACGCCCGGCGAGACGTGGGACTACAACTCGAACATGGACATCGTGCTGGCGGATCTGACGATCGACGGCA